>CAYJGU010000004.1:0-107461 GCA_964369925.1 uncultured Bacteroides sp.
CCTGAAATTATGATACCGCTTATTGGCGATGTTAAAGAACTTACATTTGTTAAAGAATTTGTTGTTGCAGTTGCTAACGAAGAAATTGCAAATGCAGGCATTGATCTAAAATATGAAGTTGGCACAATGATTGAAATTCCTCGTGCGGCAATGACATCAGACGAAATTGCTAAAGAGGCAGACTTCTTCTGCTTTGGTACTAACGACTTAACACAAATGACATTTGGATTTAGCCGTGATGATGCAGGTAAATTCTTAGATTCATATTACGAAAACAAAGTTTATGAAAACGACCCATTTGCAAGACTTGACCAAACAGGTGTTGGCCAATTAATGGAAATGAGTGTTAAACTTGGCAAAAGCACAAATAAAAACTTACACGTTGGCATTTGCGGCGAACATGGTGGAGATCCTTCTTCAATTGAGTTCTGCCACAAACTTGGTTTAGATTATGTTAGCTGCTCACCTTTCCGTGTGCCTATTGCACGCCTTGCAGCAGCACAAGCAGCTTTAAAATAATTTTAAAGTATTAGTAAAATATTTAGGGGCGCATTTAATTGTGCGCCCCTTTTTAATTTAATTTATAAAAAATTTTAAAACTATGCAATAAAACGGCACGTGTGTGCATTAACAGTATGAAGGGAGCAAATAAATGATAGTTCTAAGCTTGACGTCGGCACAAGAACAAAGAGATGAACAAGAAAATATTTTTTTAGATAATTGTTTAAGTAAAATTGCTAATTGCAAGGACAGCGAGGCCTTAAGCAAACTATATGAAAAAACAAGCTCTGGTGTTTATGCTCTTGCCCTTTCTATTTTGAAGAACACACACGATGCACAAGATGTTTTGCACGACTGCTACATTAAAATATTTATGCATGCGGCAAAATATAAAAGTAACAATAAACCCATGGCGTGGATTATTACTATTGCAAAAAATTTGTGTTTGCAAAAACTTCGCAATAAAAAAAACCACGCACAAGTACCCTTAGAGGATTGGGATGCTTATTTTACCCATAACCCACTTGTTAGCGAAGATGACAGGCATGTGCTTTGCGCATGTATGGCACAGCTTACAGATGAGGAAAGACAAATTATTGTTCTTTACGCTGTTAGTGGTTTCAAGCATCGTGAAATAGCCCAAATATTAGGTATTAATTTATCCACCGTTCTTTCAAAATATAATCGCTCATTAAAAAAATTAAAAATTCTTCTAACAAAAGGAGATGAACAATCATGACAGATAAAAATTTGGAAAATAAAATTAAAAATGCTTTTTCAAATGCAACTCCCGATATGCTTGATAAAATACTGTCTGATTGTGAAAACATGAAAGGTACAGTGAATAATATGTCTAATACAAATTTTAACAGCAATAACACAACTGCTTATGCCCCTAAGAAAAACAATAAAAAATGGCTTGGTTTTGCCGCATCTTTAGCGGTAGTAATTTTAGTTGGAGCCTTTGGTTTTATTTATTACAGCAACAATTTTATTGCTAATGCCATTGTAGGCATAGATGTAAATCCAGGTCTTGAAATGCAAGTTTCGAAAAGCAATAAAGTAATAAGCTTAACCGCTATGGACAGCGATGCGCAAAAAGTTATTGGCGATATGGATTTTAAAGGCAGCAGTTTAGAAGTTGCCACTGCCGCAATATTCGGTTCTATGGTTCAAAATGGTTACTTAACCGACACTACTAACTCGGTGCTTATAAGTGTAGAATCTGATAATGCGCAAAGAGCAGAAGATATTAAAAGCACAGTTAGTGCCAGCGCAAAAACTGTAGCTGAGCAAAACAACATTGGTGTTACTATTGCAAGCCAAAATGTAGTAGAAAATAACACAGAAGTAAGCGAAATTAAAACAAACGAGCAAATTAGCACAGGTAAGGCCACTTTAATAAATAGCCTACTAAAAAACAACACTACTTACACAGCCGATGCTTTGTCTGGCCTTACAATAACACAATTAATGCTTTTATTAAACGAAGATGAAAACGATTTAGACATTAACGGAAACGTTAGCAATGCCGGTTTTATTAGTGTTGAGCAAGTTATTGACTCCGCTTTAAATGGAGCCGGATTATTAAATGTAACTTTAACAGAAGCCGATATTGACTATGATTACGAAAACGGCAAAATGGTATATGAAGTAGAGTTTAATACCGAAGGTACAGAATACGATATTACAGTTGATGCACTTACCGGCGAAATAATTGAGATTAAAAGCGAGCTTGAAAGCGACAATGGTGATGACGATGATGATAACGATGATTTAGACGACTTAGATGACAATGACGATGATGACAACGATGACTATGACAACGATGACTATGATGACGATGACTATGATGACGATGACTATGACGACGATGACTATGACGACGATGACTATGACGACGATGACTATGATGACGATGACTATGATGACGATGGCGACGATGATGATGACTACGATGACGAAGATGATTAAAATACGTTTATTTTGCACAGAATAACTATTGTAAAGGGCTGCCTTTTATTGGCAGCTCTTTATTATTTAAGAATAATTTAACAAATAGTTTACAAAACTAGATAAAATAGTTTATATAACCTCTTGAAATATTATAACACATCGTGTATACTATACATATAATTAATAGAGGTGATTTATTTATGGAAAAAGTTATTAAGAGAAAACGACCTTTTTTTTGCCTAAAGAAAGATAAAAGTGTTTTTAAAAGTGGTGACCCCACTAAGTTTTATACTACAAGCGAAGAAATATTTAATAGCATAACACATGGGCTTGGCAGTTTTGCCGCTATTATTGGCACAACGCTATTAGTTATTAACAGCTTAATGTTTGCAAACACAACTTCTGTTGTTGTAAGTTTAATTTATGGTGTATCATTATTTATTTTATACACAATGAGCACACTTTACCATGCATTTACAAATCCACAGTTAAAAAAAGTATTTAGAATATTTGATCATACTTCTATTTACGTTTTAATTGCCGGCTCTTACACTCCTATTGCTGTAATTGCACTAAGCTATACACCAAAGGGAGCTATGCTTTGTATAGCTGTATGGATAATGGCAATTTTAGGCATTGTGCTAAGCTGTATAAGTTTAAGTAAATTTAAGGCAATAACAATGTCGCTATATGTGTTAATGGGTTGGACAGTTGTATTTGCTTTTTCAGATATTATTGCAACGCTTGAGCCGGCTGCTTTTTGGCTTTTGCTTGCAGGCGGAATTTGTTACACGGGTGGTATACTGTTTTATGCGCAAAAATCAATTAAGTATATGCATGGCATTTGGCATTTATTTGTTTTAGCCGGCAGCATACTACAGTTTTTTTGCATTTACCTTTATATTTTGCCAATGAGTTATGTATAGCCATAATTTGCAACAAAATTTATTTTTTTACTATTTCTTATTGATTTTTAACAAATTTTATGATATATTACTAAGAGATAGTATAAAAACTAAATAAAATTGTTTCAGAGATTTATGAGCGAAACAGATATATAATGTATGTTTTTCATGCATGTATGTTTGTTTTGCTCTTTTTTTATGAATGGAGACGAATTATGAAATACGATGTGGCAATAGTTGGATGTGGTGTAATAGGTGCAGCAGTAGCCTACAACCTTGCAAAGTACAATTTAAAAGTAGTTGTGCTAGAGCGAGAAAATGATGTTGCAAACGGAACTTCTAAGGCAAACAGCGCAATATTGCACGCGGGTTATGACCCAGAACCCGGTACCGAGATGGGCAGGTTAAACGTTTTGGGCGTAAAGCTTGCAAAGCAAATTTGCACAGACCTTAAAGTACCTTACAGGCAAACAGGATCTCTTGTATTGGCGTTTAACCAAGATGAAATCGATCATATTAAAAAGCTTTACAATAATGGCGTTGCAAACGGCGTGCCAAACATGCAAATACTTGACTCTCAGCAAGTTAAAAAAATGGAACCTAATGTAGATGTTAAAGTTAAAGCCGCATTGTATGCGCCAAGTGCTGCAATTGTTAGCCCATGGGAATATACGCTTGCAATGGCGCAAAACAGCGTAAAAAACGGTGTTGAACTACGCCTTAATACAGATGTTAGTAGTATTAAACTTATTGATGAGAACGATGAAAAAGGCGGTTTTGTTTTAAATACTAACAATGGAGAAATAACATCAAATTTTGTTGTTAATGCTGCAGGCGTTAACAGCGATACCGTACACGACATGATTTGCCCTCACAGCTTTGATATTGAACCTTCTAAGGGAGAATATTATTTGCTTGACAAAAGCGAAGGTGCAAGAGTTAATACCGTAGTGTTTCAATGCCCTACTAAAGTTGGCAAGGGTGTGCTTGTAGCTCCAACTGTGCACGGCAATTTAATTGTTGGCCCCGATGCACAAGATTGTTCTGACAGCGATGTATCTACGTCTTTGCACGGCCTTGATTTTGTTGCGCAAACTGCAAAAAAAAGTGTACCATCCATAGATTTATCGGCGTCTATTCGCAACTTTGCAGGTATACGTGCCATTGCAAAAAATGCTAAAGAGTTTATTATTTCTTTTGGCAGGCCTAACTTTTTAGATTTAGCGGGTATGAAATCCCCCGGTCTTTCGGCAGCTGCTGCTATTGGCGAGCTTGCTGTTAAAATGATGTGCGAGTGCGGTTTAACTTGTGAGAAAAAAAATAATTACGTTGCTACACGTAATCGTACAATGTTTAAAGAGCTTTCTATAGATAAAAAAGCAGAATTAATAAGTGATAATCCTCAATTTGGCAGAGTTGTTTGTAGATGTGAAACAGTTACAGAGGGCGAAATAGTTGAAGCGATTAACAGCGAAATTCCACCTTGTTCGCTTGATGGTGTAAAAAGAAGAGTAGGTGCAGGCATGGGACGCTGTCAGGGAGGATTTTGCGGCCCAAGAGTTATGGAAATACTTTCAAGAGAGCTTAACATTAAACCTGAAGAGGTGCTACAAGATAAAGATGGCACATTTATATTAACTCATAAAACAAAAGGCGGTGAAAAGTAATGTACGATTTAATAGTTATAGGCGCCGGACCCGCGGGACTTGCCGCAGCATTAAGCGCTAAAGAAAACGGTTTAAACCGCATTTTACTTGTTGAAAGAGATAAAGAGGCCGGTGGTATTTTAAACCAGTGTATACATAACGGGTTTGGGCTGCATTACTTTAAGCAAGAACTTACAGGACCTGAGTATGCCGGTAGGTTTGTTGAAATGCTTGAGCAAACAGACATTGAACTTGCACTTGACACAATGGTGTTGCACTTAGATGAAGACGAAAATGGATACAAGCTTGTTCATACTGTTAATACAAACGAGGGATACAAAGTTTTACGTGCAAAGTCTTGTATTATGGCAATGGGTTGCCGTGAACGCACAAGAGGTGCTATTGCCATACCCGGTACAAGACCTGCAGGCGTATTTACAGCCGGCACTGCTCAGCGTTACGTTAACATGGAAGGCTACATGGTAGGTAAGCGTGTTGTTATTCTTGGCAGCGGTGATATAGGCCTTATTATGGCAAGACGTATGACGCTAGAGGGTGCAAAAGTTTTAGCTTGCGTAGAGGTTATGCCTTATTCGGGCGGCTTAAACAGAAATATTGTTCAGTGTTTACAAGATTACGACATTCCTTTATACTTATCACATACCATTACAGATATTCAAGGCGATAAGAGAGTTACTAAAGTTACTGTTGCCGAGGTTGGAAACGATAGAAGGCCTATCGAGGGGACTTCTTTCGATATAGAATGTGATACTGTACTTCTTTCTGTTGGACTTATACCTGAAAACGAACTTGCCGTTAGCGCCGGAATAGAAATTGATACACGAACAAAAGGTGCTGTTGTTTTTGAGGACATGCAGACATCTATGCCCGGTGTATTTGCATGCGGAAATGCTTTACATGTACACGACCTTGTTGATTTTGTTACAGAAGAGAGTAGGCTTGCCGGGCGCAGCGCGGCGGCTTACGCCGCCAAATTTTCAGACAATACACAAGAAAAATTGTCTGAGAATTTAAGCGAGCTTGCGCTGCGCCCCGGCGACGGTTTAGGTTATATTGTCCCTCAAAAAATTAGGCTTGAAAATATAGATGAAGCAAGCTTTGTAAAAGCATTTTTTAGAGTAAGAAACGTGTATAAAAATGCAACTGTGCGCATAACTAGCGGAGATGAAGTTATAGCAAATATTAAGCGCCCACATATGGCACCGGGAGAAATGGAAAACGTAGTGCTTGCAAAAGTTTTATTAAACAAAGCAAACGTTAACTTGCCTCTTGTAATAAGCGTACACGAGGTCAATTAAAGTTAATTAAACAGATATAACCGAAAGGATTTTATTATATGAAAGAACTTATATGTATAGTTTGCCCTAAAGGTTGCCACTTAAATGTAGATGAAGACAACGACTTTACAGTTACAGGAAACGAATGTGTAAGAGGCGTTAAATACGGCAAAGAAGAGTGCACTGCCCCAAAAAGAGTTGTAACTTCTACAGTTAAGGTAAAGGGCGGTATATACCCAAGAATAAGCGTAAAAACAGATGGCAATATACCTAAAGAACTAGTTTTTAATATTGTTAAAGAGTTGGATAATGTAGAACTTATAGCACCTGTGAAACTTGGTGATGTTATAATAAAAGATATTTTAAACACAGGTGTGAACATTGTTGCTACAAGAAATATGGATATTGTGCAAAATTAAAATAAGTTAAAATTATTTAGGAGGAAAAATAATGCCGAAATATATAATGTCGCTTGATCAAGGAACAACAAGCTCACGTGCAATTTTATTTGATGATGAGCAAAATATTGTAGAGATTTCTCAAAGAGAATTTCCGCAACTTTACCCAAACGAGGGTTGGGTAGAGCACGACCCAATGGAGATATGGTCTTCTCAATATGCTGTAATGATGGAAGTAGTTGCAAAAAGCGGCATAAACCCCAAAGATATAGCTGCAATAGGCATTACAAACCAGCGCGAAACTACAATTGTATGGGATAAATCAACAGGCCGCCCAATATACAATGCTATTGTATGGCAATGTAGGCGTACCGCTTCTATTGTAGATAAGCTTGTTAGTGACGGACTTAGTGACCATATAAAAAATACAACCGGCCTTGTACCAGATGCATATTTTTCGGGCACCAAAATAAAGTGGATACTAGACAACGTACCCGGCACACGTGAAAGAGCACAAAATGGAGAAATATTATTTGGCACTGTAGATACATGGCTTTTGTGGAAACTTACAAATGGCACTGTTCACGTTACAGACCGCACTAATGCAAGCAGAACGATGCTTTATGATATTCACAAACTTGATTGGGACGATACATTATTAAAAGCTCTTGATATTCCAAGACAAATGCTTCCAGACGTTCGTTCATCCAGCGAAATATATGGCACAACAAGTATAAGCGGCACAGCAATACCTGTTGCAGGCATAGCCGGAGACCAACAAGCCGCATTATTTGGCCAATGTTGCTTTACCGCAGGCGAAGCAAAAAACACATACGGCACAGGTTGCTTTTTACTTATGAACACAGGCAACAAACCGTTTAAAAGCAGTAACGGTTTAATTACTACAATCGCTGCAAGTGTTGGGCAAGACGTTCAGTACGCGCTTGAGGGCAGTGTTTTTGTTGGCGGAGCCGTTATACAATGGATACGTGACGAGCTAATGTTTATTGCCGAGAGCAGAGACGCCGAATACTATGCGCAAAAAGTAGATGACACCGGCGGTGTATATATTGTTCCTGCATTTACAGGCCTTGGTGCCCCACACTGGGATATGTATGCCCGTGGCACAATTGTTGGTATTACCCGCGGAACTAAAAGAGACCACTTAATACGTGCGGCACAGGAATCTATAGCATTTCAAAGTGCCGACCTTGTAATGGCAATGGAAAAAGATACCGACATTACAATTACCGAGCTAAAAGTTGACGGCGGCGCAAGCAGAGATAAGTTTTTAATGCAATTCC
Organism: uncultured Bacteroides sp.; assembly: GCA_964369925.1. Lineage (GTDB taxonomy): Bacteria > Bacillota > Clostridia > Oscillospirales > Ruminococcaceae > Ruthenibacterium. The sequence continues at coordinate 8,009 of CAYJGU010000004.1, forward strand.
AAAGTGATATACTTAACAAAACTGTTAGAAGACCTATGATTAGAGAAACTACTGGCCTTGGCGCAGCGTACCTTGCAGGACTTGCAACAGGTGTATGGAAAGACTTAGATGAACTTAAAGCTTTATGGACACACGATGTTCAATTTACTCCTAATATGGATAGCGACAAGCGTGATTCTCTTTTAAAAGGCTGGTCTAAGGCTGTTGGACGTAGCTTAAATTGGATAGACCACTAATATTTGCTAATTTAAAATACTAAAAAAGGCCTTAAATAAGCCTTTTTTAGTATTTTAAACTTTTATTTGCATATGTTTTTATAAAAAAAGTAAAAAAAACAAAAAAACTATTGATTTTTGTTTTTTTATTTGATATAATAATTAGGCACTTGATTGTTAAATAATCAATTCGCTGGTGTAGCTCAGTTGGTAGAGCAGCTGATTTGTAATCAGCAGGTCGGGGGTTCAAGTCCGTCCACCAGCTCCAAGTCGTTACAAACTTTGCTAAGTTTGTAACGACTTTTTTTTGTAAAATAATTAAACTTATTGCGCAAAGTATTATTGGTGTTTAATAATTTAACAGTAAAGGATATGTGTTATGAAAGAAAATAAAATTAAAAAAGGCGGACACAAATTTAATAAAAAAATTATATTGGTATTTTTATTTTTTGTTATACTGTTTTATGTAATACTTCAATTAATACCTACTGCAGGCTTTAGCGGCAATAGTAAATTTGTTAAAGCTCAAAATGGCGTGCCTTTGGTTATCGCACACGGTGGTTCAAAACATTTGTTTCCCGAAAACACCGCAATGGCTTTTGAGGAAAGTTACAATATGGGTGTAGACGTTTTGGAAACAGATTTGTGCATTACAAAAGACGGAGTACTTATAACACACCATAATTTAACAATAGACGCAACCTCTAACGATAGTGGCGCAGTTAAAGATTTTACACTAGAGCAAATTAAACAGCTAAACTTTGGCTACAATTTTGTTGATATTAATGGCAATACACCTTATAAAAACGAGCAGTCTACAGAGGTTTTAAGTAGACTTGTACCTATGACAGTTGAAGAAATGTTTTTGCAGTTTGGGTCTGATACATTATATGTAATGGAAATTAAGGATAGCGGCGAAGATGGAATTAAAGCGGCTATAGAGCTTAATAGGCTTATAAATAAATTTTCTTTACAGCAGCATGTTTGTGTGGCCTCTTTTAACAGCGAAGTTATGGAGCATTTTACGGAAATAAAACACAAAGATGTTAATATTTCTGCCGATTATGACACGAGCACAAAATTTATTGTATCTAACTTTTTAGGTTTAGAGGCCTTTTTTAATTTTGAACATGCAGGTTTACAACTACCTACTTCAATGAAATCTATTAATTTAGACAACAATATAATATTAAAAATGATAAATAACAACAATATGTTTTTGCATTACTGGACTATAAATGATAAAGATGAAATGGAAAAGCTAATTCTGCTAGGCTGTGACGGCATAATTACCGACAGGCCGGATTTAATGTTTGAAGTATTGCAACAACTTGGATATTAATAATGCTACTTCCCACTTTAATATGTATTAATTGACAAATTACCGCACTTTATTATAATATTAAAGTATATTGCAATTTTTAAAATTGCTGTAACCTTAATTGTAAAATTAAATTACTATTAGTAAACATAAATTAGGAGGATTTTTTTATGACTAATTGCACTAAATGTGGCAGCGAAGTTCCTAACGAGGCAAAATTTTGTGACAACTGTGGAACACCTGTATCAACTGCTACACCAAAACAAAATGTAGAGCAACAACCTACACCGCAGCATAATATGCAAGGCTATGGCAATGCAAACGGCCAACCACCCATGCAAAACAATATTCAACAACAACCAAATATGTATAGCCAATCAACCCCTAATATGCAACAGCATAACATGTACCAACAACCTAACATGCATCAGCAATCTAACATGTACCAACAGCCTAACATGCAGCAAATGCCAAACCAACAAGGTTATGGTAATATGCCTTTAAGTGGCAACACAATGCCTGGTTACAACAATGTTAATACTGCAACCAAATCAAATAACAACAAAGTTTTTATATTTGGAGGTATAGCCATTGCAGTTATAGCTGTTATACTTATAGCTGTTTTCTTATTGGGTGGCTCTTCAAACGACCCTAATATAGGAGTATGGAATGCTTCTGAAGTTAATATGATGGGAATGTCTATAGATGTTAATGACCTTTATTCAAATGGTATGACTTTGGAATTAAAATCGGGCGGCAATTGCACTTTAAAAATTGACGAAGAAGAATATAATGCAAAATGGGAACTAGACGGCACAACTTTTATTTTGTCGGATAGCGGCGATGAATTTACAGGCACACTAGATGGTGATGTTCTTGAAATAACAAATTTATTGGACATGGGACTTGATATAGTATTTGTAAGAGACGGCGCAAGCATAAATGATAATGCAGTAGATAACAACCCAGACGAGGCTATGCCAACTCCTGACGAGACCATACCAAGTGAAAATGACAACACAAACGGTACCGCACCGACACCCGAAGTTGATACAGACCAAGAGCTCATGGAAGTAAAACTTACATCGCCATCGGATTGGTTTGGAACAATGACAATAAGCAATTATTCTGGCGACAACGACCTTACCGGCACATATGATGTATGGGCTTACATAGATGAAAATGAAAACGGCTATTATTTTGAAATGTTTGCCGATGGCCCTTACGATGATGAGAACTCTATAATAGTAATGTCGTTTTATATTGAATTGCACGACTATACATTCTTCCCAATAGTAAACGAAGATGCATGGACATATAATTATGCACCATTAAAAGAGGAAGACAATACATGGTATGCCCCTCAAAACTTCAGTGGAAATTTATATGCATCTTATGATTACAACTATGAAGGCGAAACCTTTACACTTGAGTATGATATAAGCAAAATAAGCTAATTATTAAAAAAACAGGCTACATATAAATGTAGCCTGTTTTTTGTTATTTGTTTAAAATATATTTTTTGGTAAATTCATCAATCTGCATAGGTTTGTCAAAATAATATCCCTGCCCTTTTGTGCAACCCATTTCTTTTAATATTTCGCTTTGTTCTTTACACTCCACACCCTCTGCCACCGATATTAACCCGTTAAGCTTATTACAAAGCACAAGCACCACTTCGGTTAAAGCCTTGGATTTTTCATTTTCATGTATATCATTAATCAATTTCATATCTATTTTAACTTCGTCAAAATCTGATATAACAAAAGAGGTTAAGTTAGAGTAACCGCAACCAAAGTCATCAAGAGACACCGAAAATCCTGCATCGTTAAAGCTTTGTATAATCTCCATCAAAACGCTTTCGCTAATTTCATTTGTAGTTTCTGTAATTTCTATTACAATTTGAGATTTATTAATGCCATATTTACTACAAATGCCTGAAAATTTTTCTACAATTCCTTCTTCTGCAATTGTCATTCTTGAGCAGTTAACTGCCACGGACTCTATGTGTGTTTTACCATCTTCTTTCCATTCTTTTAAAGTTTTACATACCGTTTCAAGTACAAATGTATCTATTTTAGAAATAATTCCCTCTTTTTCGTAAAACGGTATAAATGCTATTGGTGGTTGAAAAACTCCTTTAGCACCTTTTCTTCTTACAAGGGCTTCTGCACTTAAAACTTTACCTGTTGCAAAGTCTAATTGAGGCTGTAAAAATACAACAAACTTGTTGTTTTTTATTTCCATTTCTAAGTTGTTATTTAGTATACGTTTATATTTATCAGCGTTTTCGTAATGTTCCGTTTTTTCTATAGCTTTGTCATAGTTTGGGTTCCATGTATAACCTATAGTCACATTAAAATCATTTTCTTTATTAAGTTCTTGCCTCAATGCATCAATCTTCTCTTCAAAAACATTCTCTACCATGTTTTGCTTTAAAACAATAAACTCATCTCCGCCCACACGGTATACATCACTGTCAAAAATATTACTTAAAATTTTTGCAAGTTTTTTAAGTACACTATCTCCAAACAAAACACCTTTAGAATCGTTTATAGTACTTAAACCCTTAATATCTATATATATAACACCTAAGCTATCTATATGCTTTTTATCAAGTTGTTTAATAAAATCGTTATAGCTTTGCCTATTTTTAATGCCTGTTAGCGTGTCGTAATAACTAAGTTTATTCAGTTTTGTTACAAGCTCTGTTTCATCTAAAAAGTTAGCTATAAACTTTGCCACCGACTGTATAATAAATGGTTTTTCATTGTTGCTTTGTGGGTTATCTACACCTACAAACCCTGTTAGCTGTGTATGATTTTGAGATAATATTGGCCCAACAATTAAATTTTCTAAGTTATGCATTGCCATTAGGTTATATTCAATTTCGTTTTTATTTTCATCTAATTCTTTAGCATTCATAAAAAATGCTGCTTCTTGTTTGCATTTTTCAAATATATAAGTAAATTGTGAAACTTCAAAATCTTGCAAACTTCCTTTGTACGAGCTTGCGCCATCTTTGCACCATTCAAACGTATTTCTTATATATTTACCGCACGAAGACACCTCAAATATATAGCTTCTCTCGCCGTTATAATAATTTGCTACGCTTTCAAGAAGTTTATAAATTGATACAGTTGGTTCTTTTCCCGTATGCAGCATTTCAACACAATTTGCCAAAAATCTTTCATCTTCAAGCTTTTCTTGCAGTTCTCTTTCAAGTGTTGTAATTTTAGATATATTTGTTGCTATTTCAAGTCTTGCAAGCCTGCCATCAAAAGGAATTAATTTATCTTTTAATAAAAATGTACCATCTATCATTGGGTTGTAGTACGACCACTCGTAAAATTCATCTTCTTTAAGCAAATGGTTTGTGCAAAATTCACACGGCTTATCAAGTCCTTGTAAAACTTTGTAACATTTACCATTTCTCCACTGGTCTTCTGTTGGGTTTCCAACCGCTTCTATACAGGCGCTATTTAAGTATAAAAGCTCATATGTATCTATGTCAGATATATAAATTACAGAATCTGTACTGTCTAATATATGCGTAGAATTTTTATTAGACTCTGCCAGTTTATTAACTTCTTCTCGCAAATGAGTGCCTTGAAGTATAACAGACAAAAGTTTGCCTACATATTGCAAGCTGTTAATTTCTCTTTCGCTCCACACTCTTGTTTTTGTGCAGTCGTCCAGGCCAATAAAAAATGTCATTTTATCGTCTTTTTTTATTTGCGCATGAATAAAAGACAATATGCCCTGATTTGCCATTGTTTCAAATGCTCTATCAAGTTCCAATGTCTCTCTTAAATTATTAGAGTATATTATTCCGTTATGAGCTTTTTCCACAAAATCCACAAATATATCTGCAGGCAATTCTTGAAGGTTATTTATTTCACTGCTAATTCCTTCTTTACAGTATTCAAATGTATTTGTAAATGTTGCGCCATTGTCAAGTGTTTCAAAAACATAACTTCTGTCGGCACCATATTTTTGGCAAATATACTTAAGAGCAAAGTCTATAGACACATTATCGCCGTTTCTTTCGTAAAGTATATTAAACACTGAAGAAATTAGGTCGTAATCGAAATAAGTACCTGCTAATCTGTCGGCATTATCTATTTTAGTTGTGCTTCGCATTGTGCCGTCTCGCAAAGTATCCGAGTAAAAAACATATCTGTTTTTACCCATTGCTTTTGCTCTATACAGCGCTTTATCGGCGTTTTGGTAAAGCTCTTCAAATGTACTTCCACTTGTTGGGTACACAGCAACGCCCACGCTACCCGAAATAGAATAACTGTTATATTCTCCCGAGTATGTTTTATTATATATATTAAGTATTTTTTCAGCTTTTTTCTTCAAAATATTTATATCTTGAACATTTTCAATAAATACGGAAAATTCATCACCGCCAACCCTGGCAATTATATCTGCACCTCTAAATACACTGCGCAATCCTTCGGCAATTTCTTTTAATACTTCATCGCCAAAAAAGTGGCCTAAGTTATCATTTATCCCTTTAAAATTATCAATGTCAATCATAAATAGCGCATGTTCACCGTTAGGCGCGCTTTTTAATTTCAATTCTATAATTTGCTCTGAGCTTATTTTATTATAACAATTTGTAAGCAAATCTTTTTGAGAGCGCTCTTCAAATACTTTTTGCTCGTGTACGTCTATGCCTTTTCCTATAACAAAAATTGGCTCATCTTTTTTAGCTTTTACAACATGATACACCATTCGTGTATAGCGGTACTCATTATTATCGTTTAATACTCTAATGTCGTAAGACTTATAAACACCTGCTTTAAGGTTATCTATAATATTTTTATAAATTTTTACGTCATCCTTATGTATAATTCCGGTTTTAATAAGTTCATCTATAGCATATGTTTCGCCATCTTGCCCTGCATTTTTTTTACCCGTTTGTTTATACTGTTTCATATTTCCCGTTCTTAAGTCAATACTAAAAAACCACTCTTTTGAAAGATCGGAAATTTTATTAAGTAATATATTTGTAGGGACAATATCTTTAAAATAGTAATCATATTTTTCATCATTAACTTGCAAAAACTCAGGCCTCAAATCTCTTATAAAGCCAATAATATATTTATCTTTATCATAGCCGTCTATTCTTACCAGGCTAATTTCACATGGTATCTCCTCACCATTCGGCAATACATGAAGCCAATGAAACACATTCATGCCATCTTTTACGGCTTTTTCAAAATTTAACTGCGACATTTCTACAGACGTTATGCCATTAGGTTGAAATTCAGGCGAAAATTTATAAAAATTCTCTAAATATTCTTGCTCGCTTTTAACATTAAATAAATTTAACATATATTTATTGCACACAATATTTGCCATATTTTCAGACCATAAATTCATAGCAATAGGAGCTGCATTTAACATGGATTTTAATACGGGAGCATTGTTTAGCTCATTTTTCACTTTACCGTCATTGCATATCTCATTAGATAAACCTTTTTGCATGTTCATGAAATCATCTCCTCTTACGTTTGTATCTATATATAAATTAACACATTTTTGAAAAATTAATAAATTACATATTTAGTTTATTATACAAAATAAATACCGCTAATACAAGTTTTTTTATTAAATAGTAAATAATATTTGCTTTTGTAATTATATATTAGTGTTTAATATTAATGTGCTGTTTCAAAGCAGCAAATAAATTTGTTTTAATATAAGTAATGCCTAATTAGCAGCACTATTGCTACTAATTAGGCATTACAATTTTTGCATTTTTAACTTATAATAACTAGCTCATCACTTACTATTCTAAAATATAAATTTTCACCTTCTTGATAAATCTCAAAAACACCTGTTACTTGTATTTCTGTGTTAAGCTCAGGATACTCTTGCCCTTGATTTGTAATAACAAACTCCACACCCTGAGGGCAACAGCCTGTTGCATCGGTAATAACCATAAGGTGATACGTCGAGTCTGTCGGCTCGAAATAAAGAGGATTATACAGCCCCTGCATTTTTATTACTTTCCCCTCATAGTTTTGGGCATTCATAACCATATCAAACACTTGAGAATATATCATTGTTGTTGTCATTTCAGTTAAATCTATATCTACACCTTCTGTAGGTGCTTCTTCACTTGTGCTTTGCTGTTGGCTTTGCTCATTTGTATAATTGCTATTTTCAATGGGTTGTTGGCTGCTACCGGTATTGCTATTGTCATTTGTAGTGCTCGAACAAGCTGTTAATATTATAGATAATATTAACATAACTGCTGCTATTTTTTTCATTGTTTTCTCCTTGCCATTATTGCAAACGTTGATTTTTTGCTACCTTGTAGGTATATATTATAACACGAATACCATTAAATATAAACATTAATATTTTTTGATGTTTGCTTTTAAGCTTTACATATATTATTATACGAATTTAAATGTACATAAGTACGAATACTGTTTTATTATTTAAAATTTAAATTTCATCCGATTCATTTAGTTTTAAATTGGCAATATATTTCACACCCCAAAGCTCCAAAGCAACAAGCACTTTTTTAAACTCTTGCCCAATATCGCTAAGATAATACTCTACTTTTGGCGGAACCTGATTGTACTCTTTTCTAACAATAAGCCCTTCTTGTTCAAGTAGCTTTAACTGCCTAGACAGACTTGTATGTGTAATGTCCTCAGGCATACGACGTCTAAGTTCATTAAATCGCACAGCACCATCTGAAAGTAAGTGCAAAATATAAATAGACCATTTACCCGACAACAGTTTTTGGCTTGTTACAAATGGGCATTTACCAAATAAATTATTTTCCATTTTTACCTCGCTTACAGTACCATAAAATATCGTACTTGTTTTTTTGTTAATATTATTATATCATAAAGTACGTAAGTTGCAACACTTATGTGGCAATATCAATAATATTAGGCAATGGCACACGTATACCACTTTGTGCTTGTGTAGTAATATCTTACGTCTTTTTAATAATAAAATCCCTTACTATCTAATTTTTTCGTTTATAATATATTTAAAACAAACTTATTTTGTACGCTAAACCCAAAATTCACATTTACTTTTATTGCACTTTAGTTATAAAACATGTAATATTTATTATATAATTTAATTTTTTGGAGGGTAAAAAAATGGAGATAACAAACATAAAAGAAATATACGAAAAATTTGACAACGTTGGCTGTTTAACTTTTGCAACTGTTAACGACATAGGCGAGCCCGAAACCAGAATTGCACACCTTAGAGCTTACGATGATGATGGAATTTATTTTATGACAATGCATACAAAATCTTTTTACAACCAAATAAAAAGCACCGGAAAAGTTAGTGTTTGCGGGCTATGTGCAAGCACAAAGGTAGAGCACGATGACAAAGGTGCACCTATATTTGAGGGTGGCTATGCAATTAGAATGACAGGCGATGTAAAAGAAGTGAGCATGGAAGAAATAAAGGCAAAAAACAACCCTGCTTTTAATTTTTGTATTGAAGATCAAAAAAAATACAATGCAATGGTTGTTCTTTGTATTACAAAGGCACACGGCGATATTTTTGATTATGATTTTGCTAAAGAAACAAGAGAAAATAAACTTGAAAGAATTTACATTTCTTACAACAATGACAAAATAAAATATAGTGGCCTAAGCATAGACAAAGGTCTATGTATTGGTTGCGGCAAATGTAAGATGAAATGTTCCTTTTTAGCTATAGATGAACACGAGGGCAAGTATTGCATAAATAAATACCGCTGCGATGAATGTGGAGATTGCTACTTAGTTTGTCCTGCAAATGCAGTAAAGTTAAAAAATACATAAGCATTATTTTAGTTAAATTATATTAAAACACCCTAGTAAAGCAAATTATATTGGCTTTACTAGGGTGTTTTTTATGTGTTTGTTATATTGTTTTTACTTTGCCTTTTAAATTAAAACTGCAAAAACGTGCTAAAACATAAAATAGCCACTTGTTTATACACACATCGCAATATGCTACTTTAAAATTTACTCGTATCTTAAAGCCTCTATTGGGTCTAACTTTGCAGCCTTGTTTGCAGGGTAGTATCCAAAAAACACACCTATAGCAACCGAAAAACCAACAGCAATTGCTATACTTAAAATATCGGGGCTTGCAGGGAATTGCAACAATGAAGATGCAAAAGAACCAAGCGCAACACCCAAGGCCACACCAATAATTCCGCCAATAAGGCAAATAATACTGCTCTCGGTAATAAACTGCATTCTAATAGAAAAATTAGTAGCACCAAGTGCTTTTCTAGTTCCTATTTCTTTTGTGCGCTCTGTAATGCTTACAAGCATAATGTTCATAACGCCTATACCGCCAACGAGTAGTGATATTGCAGCTACTGCCGATATTGCAAGCTGTAGTGTGCTGAGCATGCTTTGCATAGATTCTATTATGCTTTCAATTGCAAAACCAAATGCTTCAAAATCGTTATTTTGCGAATAGTAGCGTGTATTTAAAAAGTTCTGCACATCTGTTGCAAAAGTTGCACTGTCTGCGCCTTGCGTTGTAACTACTGTTACACTGGAGTAACCGTCGCTTGCATTTGTAATTTGTTTTGCAACCGAATAAGGCACATAAGCTGTTGTGCTTGTATCTTGCTCGCTACTTGTGCCTCCCATTGAAAACGCCGAAGCCTCGTACTCGTAAACACCCACAACAGTATAAAGGGCGGGTGTGTAATTATTTGCCTCTAGCATTATTTGTTTACCTATAGGGTCGCTATCTATTCCTAAATTTTCAGCAAATAAATCAGATATTACAACTACATGCTTCTCATCTTCAATTTCACGTTCTAGCAAAAATCTGCCCTGAACAATTTCAATGCCATCTACGTCATCGCTCGTTTCTTGTGCACCTGTCAAATCAAAATTGGCATATAATTCTCCATTTGTTGCCGTTCCAGATCCAACTTGCATTCTTTTGTCTATAGCATAAACAATATCAGAAAATTGCTCTTTAATATCATCTAACATTTCATCTGTCAGCAAGTCGCTCTCATTTATTTGCACACCCGGCCCGCTTCTGTTAGAGGAGCTGTCGGAGCGCTGTTGTATACCCACAGTTACATTGTTAGCACCCATACCCGCCATCTGGTCCATAATATATCCGTTAAGCGAGTTGCCTATAGTAAAAATTGTAATAACAGAGCCTATACCTATTATAATTCCAAGCATTGTTAAAAGTGCACGCATTTTATTGCTTAAAAGTGCTATAAATGCAAGAGAAATATTTTCACTAAAACTCATCAGCCATCCCTCCCCGGGCGGTCTGTAACAACCTTACCATCTACAAGCGTAATTACACGCTGTGTTTCCTCTGCAAGTTCAGGAGAGTGAGTAATAAGCAAAATAGTTTTGCCATGATTTTTATGTAAATCATGAAATATATCCATAACAAGGCGCCCAGTTTTAGAATCGAGCGCACCTGTGGGCTCATCGGCAAGCAATATTGCAGGGTCGTTTGCAACTGCACGCGCTATTGCAACACGCTGCTTTTGTCCTCCCGAAAGCTCGTTTGGCTTATGTTTTCGCCTCTCGTACATTCCAACCATTTCTAAAAGTTCTGCACTGCGTTTTGCCCTTGCTTTTTTGCTCATTCCGGCATACAGCATAGAAAGCTCTACATTTTTTTGTGCGTTTATACGTGGTATTAAGTTAAAGTTTTGAAAAATAAAACCTATTTTTTTATTTCTAATGCCCGAAAGTTCACTGTCGTGCGTGGACATTATATCAACATCATCTAAAAAATAGCTGCCCTGTGTTGGCTTATCTAGTGCACCTATAATGTTCATAAGCGTAGATTTACCACTGCCCGAAGCGCCAACAATAGCTGTAAAACTTCCTCTTTTAATGTCTAATGTAACATCGTCTAGGGCACATATTTCGTTTTCTTTGCCTATAAAATACTTTTTAAAAATGCCGTTTAAATTAATAACATTATCGGTCATTTGCAATTGTAATCTCCAATCTGCATAGCATTACCCACGTGGGCCACCTCCGCCTGCCGGCGGACCACCTTCAGGTTGTGCTCCTGTTGTCATTTGCAACAACATATCTTCCGGTGACGATACATTAAGCCCTCTAGGGTCATCCATAACGTACATTCCCTCTACAAGCTCATCGCTAATAATTTGCACTAAATAGTCCGATTCCATTCCCGTAGTAACAACTAATTTTCTTCTTGAATCTTCCTCTCCAAGCATAAGTTGCTCGGCAGTTGGCTGTGTATCATACACATAAACAAATTGTTCTCCGTTTTCCTCAAGCACTGCATCAATAGGTACTGCAAAAACGTCTGCACTCTCTTGTATTAAAAATGTTATTTTGCTTGGCACTCCTGCTCTTAAGTTTGCATGAGATTCATTTATTCTTACAATTACTTCAAAATTTCCACTTGTGTCTGTTGCTATTGGTGAAATAGAATGTATAACACCATCAAGAACTTCATCTGCAGTAGAATCTGTTGTAATTTCTGCTTTCATACCCGTTTGCAATTTCACAACGTCATAACTTGCAACTGTAGTTACTATTTCCATTTCGTTTAAATTTTGCACTGTGCAAAGCGCACCTGTCAGTTTATCTCCCTGAGAAACATTTATATGTGTAACAACACCAGAAATTGGTGAGCGTATTTGCATATCATCTAAATTTTGTGTGGCATCTTCAAGCCTATCTTGAGAGTTCTCATACTCTGTTTGTGCCGAATCCACTGTTTGGTCGCTCATAGTTGTTTGCACTACTTTATCTCTCATGCTCTCTATAGACAAGCTGTTAGAGCGCTCTTTTGTCTCGTATGCTGCTTTTTCATTATCAAGCGATGTTTTTAAACTGTTAAGTGATGAACTAAGTGGATTAATTACTGTGTTTTTATCGTTAATAAGCTTCATATATTCGTTATATAATGCAACAGTTGCCGCATGTGCAGGGTCTAACTTTTCTGCCTCTGTTAAATTGTTGTATTTATCTACAATTTCTGTTGTTGGATTTGTAATAGCCGGAGATTGAGTATTAAGCCACGCTTGAATTATTGCATCTTGAGCAATTAAGGCATTGTCGTATGCTTTTTGTGCATTGCTAATGTCTGCTTCCAAGTCAATAACAGTTTGCTCAAAATTTGCTTTGTCTATATTATACTGGTTTTGTGCATCTGTTAAGCTTCTTTGTGCCACCGCTAAATCAAAATTGGCTTGTGTTGCAGCGTCGTCAACACCCACATATGCATCGGCTAAATCTTCTTGTGCGCTTTCTAGGCTCTCTTGTGCATCTGTACTGTCAAGCGTTGCAAGTACTTGCCCTTGCTGTACAGTGTCACCTACTTGCACATTCAAACTTACAACTTCTAAATTAGACTGCGCCGCACTTGTGCTTGCCTGTACTTCTCTACTGTCTACAGCCGAAGTGTTGCCACTTGCCATTATAACGTTTGACAAATCTTGCTTTACAAGTGCAGAAATTGACGGTGTAGACATAACAGCCGACACCGCACTAGCCATACCTGATATAAAATTATAAATTAAAATAGCCAATATTAATAATATTGACAGTACAATAATCATAACTTTTTTTCGCTTTATAAAACTTTTAACTTTGCTCATTAATATACCCCTTTTTGCATGCTACATTTATAATACAAATATTTTGTATTATAAATGTATTAATACTAAAATACTATGTTAACAACTATAGCACATTGCTTTACGTTATAAATTAATAAAAAATGAACTTTTTGCAAAATTTGCAACAAATTACTTATAGCTAAATACACCGTAGAATGTAACTTTTTGTTCACTTTCGTTATATCCTTGTATAATTAAGCTATTTTCATTTTTTATTCTATTTGTCGTAAATTCCTGGCCAAGGCGCATTTCAGATGCAAAATAAAGCTCTACTCTATGCAAGTTTTCTAAGTTAGCCTCGTCATCATCAAATGTATCAAAGCAAAACTCACTGTATCTTGAATTGTTCACATGTCCAAGTCCATCTATATAACTTCTTCTTACTAATCGCCTATCACCTTTTTCAAACTCGTGCTTTTGTTTGTAAGACGAAACAGCCTCAAGCAGCAAATTTTCACTTGGCTCCATAAGCTCAAACGGAAACGTCCTGCCTTTAAAAATACTTCTTTTTTCCAAATCTAATAATGTAGATATAGTTGCACAGTTAAACATAGTAGTTCCATCTTCGCTTTGCACTGTTATCTCTCTTCGGTGCAATATACCCTTGCGAGAAGAATACCACGTTTTACCTATAAGTTTTGCATCACGTCCCTTAATTGGATTAACAATATCGAACGTTAAAGACAGCAATACCCAAGATAAACCGGTTTCTATAAGTTTTTCAAAATTTAAATTGTACTTCAATAAGTGTCTTTCGGCTATCGAATTTGCTATACTTTGGTAACCTGATGGTTTTAAATACCCCTTCTCATCAAACTGCGAAAAATCAATTTCTATGCTGTAATTTTGCTCGTATTCACTTAAATTCATAATAATTTCTCTCTCTATTATATTTATATACTTTTTAAAACATATAATATTATATTTTACTACAAAAAAAGCTTAAAAAGCAATAATTATTTTTGTCTATAAAACACAAATAAAAAAAATAAATTGTTAGCAATTTTATGCTTGACTTTGACATGTTGCTGTGATAACATAAACTAAACTAAAGTTTATTTTATATAACTTTTATAAAGAAGGTGAATTTTTGACAGAGAGAGAAAAGCAAATTTTAAACTTTATTAAAGAAAACCCACTTATTTCGCAAAATGAAATTGCAAAAAAAGCAGGAATTACGCGCTCTTCCGTTGCGGTTCATATATCTAATTTAATGAAAAAGGGATTTATAAAGGGCAAAAGTTATGTTTTAGGCTCGTCCGATTCTATAGTTGTTATTGGCGGGGCTAATATTGATATTTTTGGCAAGCCAAACGGCGTAATATCACCTAAAGACTCAAGCCCGGGCAAAGTTAACTATACGCTTGGAGGAGTAGGGCGAAATATAGCTCACAACCTTAGCCTATTAACAGACAACGTTAAGCTAATTACATTTTTAGGCGACGATATATGGAGCAAAAGCATAGTATCAAGTTGCAAAAAGCTTGGCATAGACACAACTGACTGCATGCATGTTGAAAACATGTCAACTTCTACTTACCTATTTATTACCGATGAAAACGGCGAAATGCTTTATGCTGTATCGGACATGGATATTTACAATAAGCTTACACCACAATTTTTGCAGCAGCGCATGCAAACTATAAATAGGCAAAATGTTTGTGTATGCGATACTAATATACCACAGCAAAGTATTGAATTTTTACTTAATAACGCAACTTGTCCTGTGTTTATAGATACTGTTTCTACAGCTAAAGCTGTAAAGTTGCACGGGTTGCTTAATAAGGTGCACACATTAAAGCCAAATATTTTAGAGGCAGAAATTTTAAGCGGTGTTAAAATTTCAAATACAGAACATGTAAAAGACGCCGCATTAAAATTATTATCTCTTGGAGTTAAGCAAGTTTTTATTTCTATGGGTAGCAAAGGCCTATTTGCCGCAAGCGAAAATTATGCAAAAGTAATTGACTGTTATTCCGGAGATATTGTAAATACCACCGGTTGTGGTGACGCACTTATGGCAGGAATAACTTGGGGGTATACTCAAGGAGCAAACATAGAGCACCAAGCCCTTTGCGGATTAGCCGCAGCAAGTATTTGCGCCGGCGACAATAATACTGTAAGCGAAAGTATTAGCGCTGAGGCTGTTAATAAAATTACCAAACTAAATTTAGCAATATGTGAACAATAATTAAAAATATATACCGCAAAACGCGGAAGAATGGAGTTTATTATGAATATAAATAAAGAACATTTAGTAGCAAGCAGTGAAGTACAAAATGCATTGGAAAACGGAAAACCCGTTGTTGCACTTGAAAGCACTATTATATCTCATGGCATGCCTTACCCAAAAAATGTAGAAACTGCACTTGAAGTAGAAAAAATTGTGCGTGAAAACGGAGCTGTGCCTGCAACTATAGCTATTATAGGTGGCAAATTAAAAGTTGGCTTAAGCACCGATGAAATAGAATACCTTGGCAAAAAAGGCCTTGATGTTACAAAGGCAAGCCGCAGAGATATACCTATAATTGTAAGCAAAGGACAAGATGGAGCAACAACCGTTGCCGCAACAATGATAATTGCCAATCTTGCAAAAGTACAAGTTTTTGCAACAGGTGGTATTGGTGGTGTACATAGAGGTGCACAAACTACTATGGATATATCGGCAGACTTAGAGGAACTTGCGCAAACTAATGTTATGGTTGTTTGTGCCGGTGCAAAAAGCATTTTAGACATAGGCCTTACACTGGAATACCTTGAAACTAAAGGAGTGCCTGTTATAGGTTATAAAACTGATGAACTACCTGCTTTTTACACTACAAAAAGTGGATTTAAAGTAGATTATAACATGCAAACACCCGATGAAATAGCAAGTGCATATAATGCAAAAAGCGAGCTTGGTTTACATGGCGGTATGCTAGTAACAAACCCAATACCTGAGCAGTATGCTATGGACTACGATTACATTACAAAAACTATTGAAGACGCTGTTAAACAAGCAGATGAGCTTGGAATTAAAGGCAAAGATACCACACCGTTTTTACTTGATAAAATTAAACAAATTACTAAAGGAACAAGCCTTGATGCTAATATTCAGCTTGTTTACAACAATGCGGCACTTGCAGCAAAAATTGCTTGTTTGCTTGCATAATAAATAGTTACTTTTCGCAAATATTTAAAATTAATAAACTGTGCTAAAAAAACAATCTGACACTTCATTAAAAAGGAAGCGTCAGATTGTTTTCGTTATAAACAGCCTACTTAAAAGCACGCCATTTTATTATAAATAGTTTTTAAGTTTTTTGTCTACAGTGTTTCCTCCAAGGTCTTTGCACCAGCCGTCTGCCATAAAATCGGCAAAGTGAATATGGCCCTCTGTATCCTCAAATGTGTTGTTATTTATTTTAGCATTAATTATTTTATTGCCCTTTATACCGCCATGTCCACGTGCTAAAGCACCGTAAATTTTATATTTGTATCTGTTGCCTTTAACTGTGTTATTCATACAAGTTATATTTTCAATATAATTATTTTCGCACACATAAGTTTCATCTTCGTTTTTAGCAAGTGCTCCCCAAATTTGGTTGTGCGGCGGAACACCTATTTTATAGTCAAACATTCTTCCCTCTGCATAACCACCGGCAAAAATAAACGCATCAATTACATCTATAAGTGTGTTGTCTTTTATATTTATATTTTTAACATAGCAATTTTTTATGCTGGTGTTTTGTCCATCTAAAAATACATCCGATCCCGATACAATAAAAGCTCTATCAGTATGTTCAATTGTATTTTTCTCTATCATAATATTTTCTATTCCTATGTTCTCACAGTGCACATTTGGGAAATAATCTGTTCTTGCGCCAAAACAGGCTATTGCATACTGAATTTCACCACAGGCATTTGGGTCTGCTGTTAATTTGTTTGCTTTTATTATAACGTCTTCAACTTTGCCAGATTTTGCATATCCACCCAGTGGTTCACAGCACACAACTACTACGCCCCACACACCAAACACTATTTCATTATTTAATACCTGCACGTCGCTTATAATTGCATTTTCTTGTTGTAAAAAGCCACCAACTATGTTAACTGCAACATCCCATGCACCGTTAATTATATTATTACTTATTTTTACGTTTTTTACGGTAGGGTTTATAACTTTTTTTGCCAAACTAAAGTCCATACCTAGGCTATCAAGTGTAGAACCAACTAAATTTATGCTCGCCCTGTGTCCCCCGCTCATCTTGTTATTGCTTATAACTACATCACTAAGTTCTACGTTTTCTATATCATTTTCTCTGGCTTTACCTGCGGCCATGGTAATAAACATTTTAAAGCCTTCGTTTCCGCCTTCGGTTATGTTTTTTACATCTCCAACAAACGTATTGTCGGTAATACTTATATTGCTCATTTTTGAGTTTGACTCTGTAGATACTGCGTTTATTGCATATCTTCCAATTTCCTTAAACACACAATTGTGTATTGCTATGTTTTGTATACACTTGCCTTTTGCATCTATGTATATGTTTTCCACAAAATTTTTCATTGTCAAATTTTGTATTTTCACATCGCAACTCGTCACAAAAAACATGTTGCCGCCATTTCCTACAATTGTACTGCCATTTCCTTCAATTACAATAGGTTTTTTAATTTCTAACACATTGTCGTTATAACTTATTGTTGAGTTTAACTCAAATTCAAGTTTCAAATTTCCTGTTTTATTATTCTCTTCAATTGCTAAAATTAAATCTTTCGCTGTTCTAATTGTTTTTGTCATAATTGCTCCTATAATGTGCTACGCACAATTTTAAAATTATTTTGTCCTACCGTATATTTTTGTAAGCTCTGCTATTTCTTTTGCAAACTGTTTTGTAAATACATTGCCGTTAACACGCCATTGCCAATTGCCACCAACTGTAGACGGTGTGTTTATGCGCGCTTGTTTACCTAAATTAAGCCAATCTGCCATTGGTATAATACATGTGTTTGCCACGCTGGAAAGACACGCAATTATACATTTTCTTGTAAAGTCGTCGCTTTGTTTTATACACAAGTATTTTTCACAAAGTTTTAATTCATTTTTTGTTGCAGTGTTTTTCCAATCTGCCATTGTTGTATTGTCGTGTGTGCCTGTATAAACAACACAATTTTTATTGTAATTATGTGGCAAATAATTGTTACTTGCATTAGACCCAAATGCAAATTGCAAAACTTTTGTACCCGGAAATTTACTATACTTCAAAAGTGCATAAACATCAGGTGTTAAAAAGCCTAAATCCTCTGCTATTATTTGCATATTTGGTATGTTTGCTTTTAGTGCATCTATAAATGTATTTGCAGGGCCTATGCGCCAATTTCCGTTTTTTGCAGTTGTTTCATTTACATTTATAGAGTAGTATCCTGCAAATCCCCTAAAGTGATCTATTCGAACAACATCGAATATACTTAAGGCATGTCGCATACGGCTTATCCACCACTCGTAATTTGTTTGAAAGTGATAATCCCAGTCGTAAAGGGGATTTCCCCATAGCTGCCCATCATCTGAAAAAGCATCAGGTGGGCATCCTGCAACATGTGTCATTTTACTGTTATCATCTACCTGAAACAGTTGTGGGCTCGCCCACAAATCCGACGAATCAGGCGATACATATATTGGAATATCCCCAATTAATTTTACACCTTTTTTATTTGCATAAGTTTTTAAAGCCGACCATTGCTTGTAGAAAAAATACTGCACTGTTTGCCAAAAAGCAATATCATCTTTAAGTTGTACTTTTGCCTGTTTAAGTGCCGTTTCATCTCTTTTCCTAATGTCGTCGCTCCACTTGCTAAACGCACAGTGGTTATTTTTTTCTTTAAGTGCCATAAAAACGGCATAGTCTAAAAGCCAATGCTCGTTTTGTTTTAAAAACAATTTATATTTTTTACTGTTAAAATTAAAACGCTTAACTGCCAATTTTAACAGCGGTTTTCTGTTATTAAAAAGCTTGTTGTAATCAATGCCCTGCTCATTATCGCCAAAGTCATAAAAATCAACTTCTTTTTGTAAAAGCAGCTTTTCTTTAATAAGTATGTCTAAATCTATAAAATAAAAATTTGCCGCAAATGCCGAAAAACTTTGATAAGGACTATCGCCATAGCCTGTTGGACCAAGGGGTAAAATTTGCCAATAGGTTTGCTTTGCTTTTGCCAAAAAATCTACAAAATTGTATGCCGCTTTGCCAATGCTGCCAATACCATATGCACTATCAAGCGAAGATATAGGCATTAAAATTCCTGCAGTTCTCATAAAATCCACCGCTTTCATATTTAAAATTCATCGGTAAAAAGTTAAAACAATATTTTTATTATATGTAAAATTATATCAAACCTGGTTTAAACAGTCAACGAAATACCGCTGTTTATTTTGGCAAAACTATTTTAATAATTATATACATTTTTATATTTTATAAACATAAGTAACCCAACAAAAACGGTTAAACATTCTGCCATTGGTGTGGCAAACCAAACGCCTGTTGTACCAAAAAACACAGGTAAAATTAACAACATTCCTAATATAAATGCAAATGTTCTAAGAAAAGAAATAAATGCAGAAATTTTTCCGTTAGAAACCGAGGTAAAAAATACCGAAGAAAATATGTTAAATCCGGCAAATAAGTAGCCAAATGAAAATATTGTAAATCCGCCCTGTGCCAGCTCAAAAGCAGTGCTTGTGGGGTTAATAAACATACCAACTATTTGGTTTCTCATAAGCAAGCATAGTGCAACCAATATAATTGAAGATATAATAATAAATTTTATAGATATATTAAATACTTTCTTTGTCTGTTCTCTGTTATCTTCGCCCTGTGCGTATGCAAAAATTGGAGCAACACCTGCACCATAGCCAATATACATTGAACTTAGTAAAAACTGAACTTGAACAATTACACTTACTGCTGCAATTCCATCTTCACCTGCAAGGCGCACCATAATTACATTCATTACCGCTGTTATAACCGCAACAGCAAGGTTTGTTACCATTTCCGATGAACCATTTGTACATGTGTTTAATATAAACCCTTTATGCATTTTAGGTTTAACAAAATGTAGCACACAGCTTTTTTTTACCAAAAAATAAATTATAAATATTATACCCGGTATACCGTTTGCAACCGCAATACCTATAGCAGACCCCGCAATACCAAAATTTAAAATTGCAGTAATTATATAGTTTACAACAATGCACAAAAAGCCACCCACAACTACTATTGCCATGCCAAAGCCCGGTTTTCCAATTGTTACAAAAAAGAACTGAGCAAAAATTTGCCAAAACAACAACGGAAAAGTAATTGCATAAATGTTACCGTATATAGTGGCGTACTGGTGCAATGCTGGGGTAGAACCTAAAAAACTTAAAATATTATTGCTAAATAAAAACCATATAGCTGTAAAAAAAAGTGCTGCTAACGTTCCCAAAATCGACATTACTGTAAAATTTTCTCTTGCCTTTTTTTCATCATGTTCTCCTAAATTTTTAGCAATTATTGCATTAGCGCCTGTTGCAAACATAATTGCAACGGCTAAAACAAGCGATATAAACGGAAACACAATATTAATTGCCGACATGGCATTCTCGCTTACATAATTTGCTGCAAATACACTTCCCACCATAGAGTATATAGATACAAAAACCATCATAATAATGCTGGGAACAGCAAATATCATAAGCGTTTTTGTGTTAAATTTCTGCGATAAAATATTTTCACTCGTCATGTAATTTGCTACTTTCTTTTTTTATGTTTTTTAAAAAAATACTTGCTTTAAAACATTTATAAATATTAAACTTTTTTTATTACGGTTAATTAAGTACTTATACACATTTTATTGCAAAATAATAGTGCAGCCATATTACTTTGCTACACTATTAAATAAAGTTAATAATATTCGTTTAAAATTTTTAGTTTCGGCAACAAAGTGTCGCTAAAGCGTTCAGCTACTTCAATAATAACGTAATTTTGCAATAAAGAATTTTGTTGCAGCTCATTTTGTGCCATTTCTAAATTGTTGTAGTTTAGTGCATTACCGTGAATTGAAATACTACTGTGAAATTGTGCACTTGTAAACGGCATAAGAGCTTCTCCAAAGCTATCTGTTACAACAATGCATGCGCTTTGCCCATAGCCGCTGTATTGTGTTATATACCCATCATCACTCTCATTTACCAGTTTTCCCTTTTGCTCCAAAACAGAGTAATAAACATCATCGTTAAACATTGCCCATGTTGCGCTAATATTTGCAAGGTCTGTAGGAGCGCTTTCCTCGGCACTTTGTTCATAGCTCGGAAGATTTTGAGTATAATCAAATCCAATTTGCTTATAAATTTCTTGCGCTGCCACAAAAGCACCAATCTCATTCCAGTGAGTATCATACTTGTAATAAGTAACTGCACTTTCACTAGCGTCAATTAAAGCATCTCTTGGAAAAACAACATTAACCTCTGTGTTTTCTTCAATTGCCTTTACAAGCAACTCAACGCGAGTTTGCTCGTTTAATACAGGTATAAAATTCGGCATATAATTTGAGTAAACGCCCTCTTTAGCGGGAGCAAAAACAATGACAAGCTCGCTTTGCGTTTCGCTTAAGCTTTTTTGCAAATTATTTATTTCATCAATTATTTCTTGCTGTTGTTGCTGTGTATAATATGTTAAACCTTGATAATCCGAAATACTTTTGCTATCTGATACATCTTTTAAAAACAGCCAATTTTCTTTACCCTTTAAAACGTCTGTAGAATCAATAACTAAAAGCCCCATGTTTATTGCTGCGTTTAAAGTCATAAACTGGTTTCTAAATGGTGCGTTATCTCCCAAATAACTTTCAAATTGAGAGGGAAAGTCTTGAATAGGAGTGCTTAAAGGGCTTGGGAATTGTGCCAAAGTTCGATTTTCATAATTTTCTGTATCAACATAATTTTTAAAAACGGCAAAAAGCAAAATGGGTAAAATCATCAGGCTTAAAAAACCCCATAAAAGCAGGTTATTAGCATTTTTTTTCATATTAATATCACCTACCTTTTAAAAACGGAAATAAATAAATGGATTATAAGTATTTGAAACTAAAAGCATTAAGCAAGCAAAGCACAAAACTAATAATGTAACTACTTGCAAAATTGAATTTTCTTCTTTTGAAAAAAGAGCATTTTTATATTTTGTGAATATACTTTGCACTATACCTGAAAGTAATACACCCACGATAATTAAAATTACAGTTCGCAAGTCTATATATCTTAAAACAGGGTAGGCCATGTTGCCCTTTGTAAATATAAACATATTTTTAATAATTGAAAGCCCGGCACCTAAACCGGGAGCCCTAAATATTACCCAGCCCACCATAATTGCTATTAAAGAATATAAATGCCCGAAAAAAGCAGGAATATTATTAAGCACTTTTTTAAAAAACAGTCTTTCAAAAAGCAATATACAGCCGTAATAAATGCCCCAAAATAAAAACTGCAAACTAGCGCCATGCCATATACCCGTAGCTAAAAACACAACAAAAAGGTTAATTAGCGTTCTCGCTTTCCCTTTTCTGTTGCCACCTAGCGGTATATATAAATATTCTTTAAACCAAGTAGACAAACTTATATGCCAGCGTCTCCAAAATTCTGTTATGCTTTTTGATATATATGGGTAGTTAAAGTTTTCCGGAAAGCTAAACCCAAACATATATCCAAGACCTATTGCCATATCGGAATAGCCGGAAAAATCGTAATATATTTGCAATGCATAATAAACTGCAGCAAGCCACGCTAAAGCAGTTGACATATCTGTAGGTAACAAAGCAAAAACTTCATCGGCTTTAGCTGCAAATGCATTTGCTAATATAACTTTTTTTGCAAAACCGTATATAAACCTTTTTATGCCATAAACTGTTTTGTTTTGTGTTAAATCACGATGAGATAAATTTTGCTCTACAACAGAATATTGAACAATTGGACCTGCAATTAATTGAGGAAAAAAACTTATATAAAGCGCAAGGCGAAACCAAGATTTTTGCACAGATATTTTTGAGCGATAAAGTTCTATAATATAGCTCATAGCTTGAAAAGTGTAAAAGCTAATACCTATAGGTAACAATATATTTAAATGTGGCAAAACTTCATTATTAAATACACTTTGCAGTGTATCGGCAATAAAATTGTAATATTTAAAATAACCTAATAGTAATAAGTTAATAATAACGCTTGCACCAAGCACAATTTTTGCATTAGTGCTTCTTTTTTGGCAACGAGCAATAGCTAGCCCGCTTGCATAATTTATAGTTATAGAAAGCAGCATTAAAAAAATATATTTTGGCTCTCCCCATGCATAAAAAAGCAAGCTTGCAATAAGCAGTAAAGCATTTTGCCCTTTAAATGGCAAAACCCTGTAAAGCAAAAATACAAGCGGTAAGAATATTAAAAAAAATGTTAAGCTAGAAAATAACAAGTTAGCTCCTTTTCTTGACACAAAATATATTTTAATATTTTGGCATTACTTAAATTTGCTAAGAATATTATAACCCTAATTATATCCAAAATCAATAGAACGTTATTACATGAAAAATTCCTAAAGCTAAAATAGCAATTTTGCAGCTAACTTAAAGGCTACACATCCATAATTGCCGTGCACATTTTATTAAAAACAAATAGTTTATACTTTTGCTGCTAATTAGTTTACTAACAGTAAAAAATATAATGTTATACTATAAAAATGTTTATAGCTATAAGCAAACAATCAATATAAAATAATAGTCAAATTCTTTATATAGTTTATCTATTGACAACATTAAACTGTTAAGCTAGTATAAAACTATGTTAGCTTAACCGTTTAATAATTTTATAATTAACTACATATTTAAACTAGTAAAATATATAGTAGCACCGTTATATACAATGTTTTAAACAAACACATTTTACAAAAAGCGAAAAGGAATTAGCTTACTATGAAAAAATTGACGCAAAAAACAGTGTTAATGGTTGCAGTTTTTGCAGCCTGGTTGTTTTTTGCCTCATTCCTATATAGTGTGCAAATCTTCTTACCATTTTATAGTTTATTTGTCAGCTCTATAGGGTTTTTACTATCTATTTGTATTTATATAGGTTTGTATTCTTACTGGATAATAAGCATTTATAGGAGAATTATGCAAAGCCATGTGCGCACATATCTTATGCTTATAGGCGTTAACATTCTTTTTTGGGTTTCTCTTCGTGCTGTAAAGTGGTTTTCCTTTATATTTGTTATTTTTGAAGATAGGTTTTTATGGTATATGTATTATATACCAATGATTTTGCTTGCTTTATTTTTCTTTTTTACTTCGCTTTGCGTTGGACAAAACGAGGAATATCGCATTAATAAAAAGTGGAACTTACTTTACATTCCATCTATTTTACTAATTATATCAGTTTTAACAAACGACTTACATGGCCTTGCTTTTAACATAGATATTAGTTTACATGCAGCTACTCAAGATTATAGCCATGGTATTGTATATTTTCTTGTGTTTATATACATTCTTAGCATGGTTTTACTGTCATCATTTATAATATTACGCAAATTTAATTCTTCTAAAATGGCTAGAAAATATGCCACATGGCCTTTAGTAATAGTTATTATAGCGTTAATATACTGTATTGCATATATTATTAAGCCGCTTTATGGTATAGGTTATTACCTAGATTTAACTATTTTTGGGTGTACTGTAGCAATTGCCATACTTGAATCATTTATAAAAACCGGGCTTATTCCTTCTAATTTTAAGCACATGGAGTGCTTTGAAATGTCAGATATTAAAGCTCAAATTATAAGCAGCGATGGTGATATTATTTACAAATCTAAAGATTCTTTACAGGTTAAAAAAGAACGTTTAGAAGAATTGAAACATAAAAAAACAATATTGCTTGACAGTAACACGCTTACTCATATTACAAAAATTAAAGGTGGGTATGTTGCATGGAACAGCGATATATCTCAAATTAATAATATGATTAATGCTTTTAAGTTGCTAAATGATAAGCTGTATAAAGAGGTAAGCGTTTTGTCGTTAGAAAACGAGCAAAAAGGTGAAGCTGCAAGGCTACAAAAATTAAACGATTTAAACAGTATTATGTTAAAAGAGATATTGCCTTTAAGCGAAAAAATAAAAACAAAAATTACAAATAGCTCTAAAACTCAAGCAAATGAATTAAAGCGTTTACTTTTTGAAACAAGCATGACATCAACATATATAAAAAGAAAGGTTAACTTAATTTTAACAGAGCAAACAGAAAAGTGCATTTCTACTCAAGAAATAAAATATTGCTTTTTAGAATCATTTCAATTGCTTAGGTTATACAATAAAACGTGTGTAATAAATATAATAAACGATTATGATATGAACCTAGATATGGCTATGAACAGCTTTGATTTATATCAGAGTGTTATTGAAAAAACGCAAAGTAATTTTGATGCTATTTATGTTACATATAATTTTGATGACAGTAAAATGATATTTGCAATACAAATTTGCGGTGATATAAAAATAAGTTATAGCGATTTAGATATTTATAAGGTTAGCTTTCAAAATTGTATAGTTGAAGTTAAAGATGAGAGCGACAGCTATTATATTTCTCTTGTAATGTCCAAATAATATATATCTTGTAATTATAATAATGTTAAGAAAGGAGTTTTATATGACAACATTTTTATATTTAAGCGATACATTTAAAGGATATTTAATAGCATTATTAATAATTAGCATGATAATTTTACTTATTGCTCTTATTATTTATTTACTAGAAAAGAAAAAAAGTTTTCACACAATACTGCTCTTTTTTTTATTAATTATTATAATATTAGATTTATCGGCATTGTCTGAGCTTAATAAATGTTACAGAGATATATTTGATTTTTCCATGCATCCTATTTCAATTACAGTAAACCAAATACCTTATTTTTTACAAATTATTTTTGGTAGTTGCAATATTATTTTTGCCTTATATTCAATATTTACCCTATATATAAACAATAAAAATAAAATTAGTGCTTTTTCTGTAAAAGAAGCTCTTGAAAATTTACCAACAGGTATTGCTTTCATGTCAAGCAGTTCAGAACTTTTACTTTCAAACCATATTATACATGCCCTTTGTAAAGAACTTACAGGAAAAACATTACAAAGTTGTGTAACGTTTTGGAGTGATTTATTAAATTTACAAAGCGAAAGCAATTGTGTTATATCAGGCAAAGCGCCTGCATTTGCTTTGGCAAATGGAGAAGTATGGCATTTTTCTAAAATTTTATGTAATTATAATAACGATGACTATTACCAAATTAAAGCTACAAATATTACAGAATTTTACAATTTAAGCGAAAATACAAAGAGTGTTAACGAAAAATTATTACAGCAACAACAAACATTAAAAAAGCTCTCTAATATTGTAAATGAAAATGCTAAAGAGCAGGTTGCTGTTAATATGAAAATAAATTTTCACGATAATTTTGGTAATTTACTAACTTTAACAAAAAAAGCACTTAGAGAAAAAGAAAATATTGACGATGCTAAAACACTTATAAATTATTGGGAAAATTTAAACAATGTTATAACCGAACTTTCAAACGGCGAAAAGCAAAGTTTAACATTAGAGCAAATTATGCTTTTTTCGCACAAATTGGGTTGCAACATAATAATTACAGGTGATATGCCAACAGAGCATAATAACAGCACAACAATACTTTTATGTATTAATGAAATGCTTAAAAATGCATATATACATGCAGGCGCCAATAAAATTACAGTTAACATAATACAAACAGATAGCGAAATTAATTTTACTATACATAATGAAACAAAAAATAAAATTGAAAAAATAGTAGAGGGCGGTGGCCTTACAGGACTACGGCAACGCATTGAACATTTAGGTGGCAAAATGAAGATAGATAGCTATAATGGTGTAACAATGTTTGTTACACTTTATAAACATTGTTAATATACAATTAAAAGCAGTGGAGGTATTTTTTATATGTATAAGGTAATGATTATAGATGACCAAAGTAGTTCTCAGGCACTTATGAAATACGCTATAATGAGAAGCGATGGAAGATATAAACTAACAAAAACTTTTTTTGATGCTGACAGAGTTTTGTGTGAACTAAAATACGAACATACGGATTTAATACTTATGGATATACACACTGCCGGCAAAGAAAACGGAATTAAAGTTGCAAGTGAGATAAAAAAGCTTTACCCTAAAATTAAAATTATTATTTTAACCTTTGTATTGCAAAAAAAGCATATAGATGAGGCAAAAAAAGCCGGGTGCGAGGGCTTTTGGTATAAAGATCATGCCGATATGGATTTACTTTTGGTTATGGACAACGTAATGGAAGGCAAAACTTACTACCCTGAATCGCAACCTGTTGTTACAATAGGTATGGCAAAAATACAAGATTTTACACCAAAGGAGCTAGAGATAATTCAGGCAAAAGTAAACGGCTGCTCGAACGAAAAAGTGTGTGAAATGCTTAATATTAAAAGCCGAACACTTGATACACACCTTAGCAATATAAAAAACAAAACAGGCTATAATAACTTGCTTAAACTTGTAGCAGATGTTGCCTCGAAAAAATTTATTATAACCGGCGAAACCTTAAATGAATAATATTTAGCCCAAACCCTAATAAATTTACTGCTTAACAAATTTATTAGGGTTTTATTTTACTTACATTAAAAACAGCGAAAATACACGATACCTAATAAAATAAATTATGCTATATTTTTTTAAACACATGCATAAACCACAAAAGGAGGTATTTAAATGAACACAATAGCGGTTTATGTTCAAAATAAATTATTATTGTCCGGTATAATTTCTGCCCTTGCAGCAAAAAAGCCGACAACAGCAATAGAAATTGTACCCGAAATTGGAAGCTGTGTATCTGTATGCAGAAGCAGCAGTGCTAATGTGTTCCTCGCCGAGCTTCGAGATTACTCTCCCCTTTCTTTAGATAATTGGTTGGCACGAGCAGAAAAAATAAAACACGCTGTACCAATGTGCAAAATTGTTCTTGTTGTTGATGAAGAAAGTTTTCCTGAATCTGCATCTTTTGCAAGCTTAGCTTTTAAAAACGAACAAATAGATATGTTTTTATATAGTTCGTCTGGGCTTAATTACCTTGTAGATATTGTTTTAAGTTTGTGATATTAAAATACAAATAAATAATAATTATTTTGCACATCCTAAGTTTAGCAAAAAAAATCCTCCTTACAATTTAAGGAGGATTTTTAATTTATTTTATATACTACTTTATTGTTTAAAAACTGTTTTCGCTTTAGCCATGTTTTAACGTACTTTTACGCCAAAAGTACAATTTGGTTCGCATTTTCCACACATAATACAATCACTTGCATTATATTCTAATGCATAATAATAATTGTTTATATAAATTAGCCGTCTTGTTTTGTATCTGCAATTTGAATTTCCCTTAAATTTACGCCTTGTGGCAATTCGTATGCAAATTTTATAGTTTGTGCAACGTGCTGTACTGTAATGCTGTTTGCTCCCAAACTATCGCGCCATTCGTTGTATCCATCTTTAATATCTTCACTTGTAGTATGGCTTAAAAGTTCTGTTGCAACTGCACCGGGGCAAATGCGCATTACCCTTACGTTATATGGTGCCAACTCACCTCTTGCCACCTCAGAAAGCCCTACTACGCCATACTTTGTAGCACAGTATGCAGCATGATTTCCAAAAGGCTTTACCCCCGCTATAGATGAAATATTAATTATTGTACCACACTTGCGCTCTTTCATATCATTCATTACTATTTGCATGCCATTCATTACACCCATAACATTCACATTAAGCATTTTTTGCCATTCTTCAGCATCTTGATTTTCTATATTTCCAAGCAACATAATGCCTGCATTGTTTATAATTAAATCTGTTTTGCCAAACGTTTCTTCAGCAAATCTAACTGCTTCTTCAAATTCTTTTCTATTTGTAACATCAACTTTTTTACAAATAGTATTTGGCAAATTCATTTCTTGCAAAAGCTCAACTCTTCTTGCTAATAAAAGCAAAGGATATCCGTCTTTACTAAACATCCTTGCCAATTCTTTTCCAAAGCCTGAGCTTGCACCTGTTATTACTATTAATTTTTTCATTTAATTCTCCTTATTGACTCTATTTGCGTTATAGTATAAAATACTATAATAAGTATTTTTATTATAATATTGTATTAATATTCGGTCAATATGGCACATTTATTTCACTTACAGAAAAAGAGGTAACTAATGGAAAAGATACAGGTTAATTCGGAAATAGAAATTACATTAAAAATAATTGGCGGCAAATGCAAACCGTTAATTTTATATTTATTAATAAATAGCGGCAGCTTACGCTTTAAAGATTTAATGCGCCTTGTCACACAAATTTCTCAAAAAACATTAACTAACCAGCTAAGAGAACTTGAAGCAGATGGATTAATTTCTCGAGTAGCTTATAGCGAAATACCTCCAAGAGTTGAATATTCTGCAACAGAAAAGGGAAATTCGTTATTACCTATACTTGAGCTTATGTGTGAATGGGGAGTAAAAAATAATAGTGGAAAGTTTGAGATAATTAACCCCCAGTGTTAATTGTAGTATACTAATTTGCGTTATTAAGTGCATTTTTTTGTAAAAATATAATTTATTAAATATTAGGAGAGTTAATGAACAACATAGATTATGGTACTATGCCAATAGGAAAATTAATAGCAAAACTTGCAATACCCGGAATTATTACAATGGTTATTGCATCACTTAACATGGTTATTGATGGCGCGTTTATGGGCAACTTTCTTGGAAGCGATGCTCTTGCGGCGGTTAACCTTATAATGCCCGTTACAATGATAGTTTTTGGACTTGTCGATTTAATATCAAGTGGTGCAAGTATTCGTATAGGCATATTACTTGGTAAAAACGAAAAAATAAAGGCATCACAAATATTTTCTGCAAGCACTGCTATTATTTTTGGCCTTGGCTGTATTATTACACTTTTCGCATTATTTTTTACAAAACCTTTAATATTTGCATTTATAAAAGATACAACACTTGCAACACTTGCTTACGACTACGCTAAAGTGTATATACTGGCCGTGCCTTTTATTGCTCCGCTTTTTGCATTTGATAACTTTTTATGGATATGTGGCAAAGTAAATAAAAGCACATGGATAAACGTATTCACATCTATATTAAATATTTTTTTAAACTGGTATTTTATTGTATTTTTAAGGCTTGGTATTTTTTATGCCGCGCTTGCAACTGTTATTAGCATGGTAGTTGGCTCTGTTTTTTCAATAGTGCCTTTTATAAGCAATAAGCTAGAACTTAAATTTGTTAACCCTAAAATTTCTTTTAAAGACCTTAAAATGATAATATATAACGGCAGTTCCGAGTTTTTCGAAAATATATCAGGTTCGTTTATGACAATTCTTACAAACGGTATTATGCTTTCTGTAGCAGGTGCAAGCGGCGTTGCAGCTATGTCTGTAATATCTTATATAGAAATGCTATTAATGCCTATTTTGGCAGGAGTTATTGGGTCAGTTCAATCAATAGTAAGTTATAACTACGGCGCAAAAAAATATGGCAGGGTTACAGAAACTTTTAAAAAAGTTTCTATTATTTCTGCAATAATTTCAGCTATTGCACTTGCAATAATGCTTTTGTTCCCAAGTTATTTAGTATCGCTATTTGCAAGCGAAAACGACACAGCCATGGTAGAAATTGCTGTTACAGGGTTACTTCTTTACGCCCCATCTTACTTATTTGCTTGGTTTAATATATTAGTTGGCACCTTTTTAACCGCATTTGAAAAAGCAAAAGAATCTGTTATATTAATGAGCCTTGATTCAATTGTTTTTCCCATTATATTTTTTGTTTTGCTCTCACAAACTATGGGTGTAATGGGAATGTTTTTAGCTCAAACTATTGCGGCACTGGCTTCTTGTGTTGTATCGTTGTTTATGTGGAGGAAAAGCTCTTTAAAGCACCTTAAATAACTTGTTTATTTATATGCTTGTAGGCCTGTACAAACACACACACTTAAAGTTGATTTAAATACTATTGATATGGTAAACTATTAGAGCTAGCTTATAATTATTAATTAACATTAAATTTTTTAGAAAATAGCGAGGAAATTACATGAACTATGAAAAAATTAAAGGCTTTGTGCTTGTGGCAATGCTTGCTGGTTTAATTACTTTTACATTTAGAGTGTCGCCATTAGTAGATATTATTTGTGTAATAGTACTTAGCGTTTGTTTTTGGATACAGGCTATTTCATTTCGCAAGCATACAAAAGAAAAAAATGTAATGACCAAAACATTTTTAACTGTTTCCTGGTATGTTGCCGCACTTTACGCCACCGGCTCATTTTTTTATTTAGTTGTATTATTATTTTAAAATAGTAAAAAAACACCCCGTATAAATGGGGTGTTTTTTTATGTTGTTTAACTTTTAATTGTCTAATATTTCACCGTTTATAGATATTACAACTACTTGCCAAGGTATAAACTTACCGCTAGCTTTAAGTGCGTTTACAGCTGCGTTTTCTATGCCTGCACAGCATGGCACTTCCATTCGCACAACTGTTAAACTTTTAATATTATTTTGCGCTATAATGTTTGTAAGCTTTTCGGTGTAATCGCCCTCGTCCAATTTAGGGCATCCAATAATAGTAATTTTATTATGCATAAATTTGCTGTGAAAATTTGCAAAAGCATAAGCAGAACAATCTGCGGCAACCAACAGGTTTGCATTATCAAAATATGCGGCATTTTCTGGTACTAGTTTAATTTGCACAGGCCATTGCCTTAAAGCAGAGCTACTTTCAACATTGCTTTTGCTGTTGTTAGCACTTATTGGTTTTAGCTCTTTTACGTTGCGCCCTGGGCAACCACCGGGCACAGGCTTTGTGTTTACCTCTTTGTTAACCACATCTTTATCGGAAAAGCTAATTGCGTTAACAGGACATACCGGCAAGCAATTACCTATGCCATCACAGTAATTATCGTGCACTACTTTTGCCTTTCCATTTACCATTTCAATTGCACTTTGCTTACATGTTTTTGCACAAATTCCACAACCTATGCATTTGTCCTCATCTATTTTAATAATTTTTTTACTCATAATTTTTCTCCTAAACGTATTTCTGTATTAAAATCTTGACTAATTTGTAATAATTGTACTATAATCAAATTAAAATTTATGTTGTATAAACAACGAAACGAGAAATTTATGGATAACAATAAACTATTAGAAAACAAACTCTTTTTCGGTATATCTAGCGAAAATATAACACCGCTATTGGAATGTATTGGAACTACACAAAAAAAATATAATAAAAACGATATAATTTTGCACGAAGGCGATAGTGTTAATTTTATAGGTGCTGTAATGGAAGGCTGTGTAAAAATAATAAAAACAGATTATAACGGCAACGAAAATATTATAGCCGAGGTAATGCAGGGGGATATATTTGCAGAGGTTTTTGCTTGTGCTGAAATATCTAAAAGCCCTGTACTTATAGTTGCATTAACCCCATGCACTATAATGTACTTTAATTACCGAAAAATTATTTCAGCATGTAATACTTCCTGTGTCTTTCATCAAAAATTAATTTTTAACATGTTAAAAATTTTAGCAAATAAAAGCCTTTATTTGAATAGAAGAATAGATATAATTTCAAAGCGAACTTTAAGAGATAAAGTTTTGACATATTTTCATTATGAGAGCAATGGGCAAAACAAGTTTTGCATTTCGCTTAACAGACAAGAGCTTGCAAATTTTTTATGTGCAGATAGAAGCGCTTTATCTTTCGAATTATCTAAAATGAAAAAAGAAGGAATATTAAGTTATCATAAAAATAAATTTGAATTACACTTATAATTTTACTACTAACACTTATATATTTGCACTTAAAGCATAACTAATATTGCAAACACTAAAAACGTATAAAAAGCACCCTACAATTTGCTTTAAAAATTGCAGGGTGCTTTTATTTATAAATATGTGTGCTTTATTACATTTTATTATGTTGCGACTATTAAAAAGCATAGTGCTTTTAGTAATAAAGCTTTAGCCGTTAGCTGTTAAACTTGCATTAAAATTCTTTATTGTAAGTATTAAAATCACCAATTGCTTTTGTTTTTTCAGGGCCAATAGGTGCAAAACGCAACATTACATATTCTGCATTTAACAAGCACTCATCGTTGCTTTGCTTAATTTTTTCCCACATTTGTTTTGCAAGCTCTACCACTTTATCACTGTATAACGGGTTGTCAATTTCATTTTTAAGCTCGTGTGGGTCTTTTGCTAAATCGTAAAATTCATCAAAGTCAAAACCGTTAAAAACATATTTGTAATTATCTTTCCATACTATTCTTTGCGTATATGCATAGCGTTGACCTTGAAATTCGCTAAATGTAAATTTGTCTTTGCCGTCTTTGCCGTTTACGTACTCCACCATAGACGTTCCATCTATTGTACCTTTTAGTTGTGGAAGATCCATCATTTCAAGCATTGTTGGCGCCATGTCAATTGTACTTGTATGCACATCACAATCTATATTACCTTTTATACCCTTAGGTGGTTTTATTGTAAATGGTATGTGATACACTTCTTCAAAGCTTGTAACGCCCTTGCAAAACATACCATGTGCGCCAAGCATATCGCCGTGGTCGGTTGTAAACACTATCATTGTATCGTCATACAAGTTGTTTTCTTTTAAGTATTTTACAAGCCTACCAAGCTGCATGTCTACAAGTGTTGTGTAGGCATAATAGCACGCAATAGTTTTTTTGTATTCCTCTCTTGTCATGTTATTATATACACTTTTTATTCTTTTATATACATTCGGTCTGTTTTCTAAATCATCATCAAAATTTAAAGGCAACTGTATATCATCTAAATTGTATAAATCATATATTTCTTTTGGCACCGCATATGGGTCGTGCGGGGCATATGTAGATAAAGTTGTAAAAAACGGTTTTCCACTATTTTTGTTCTTTTCAATAAAATCTATAGCTTTGTCATAAATAAAATGTTCTTCTGTGCAATCGCTTGCCTCTTTAAATACACCGCTTATTGTTTTATTTAGGTATCCTGGTGTTTTTATTATCACTCTGTCAATAGGTGTTAATTCTGCTTTTGGCAAATCTCTTTCTGTCATATAATCATCTATGCCAAACTCGTTTAATTTAAAGCTTCTTTCTATATGCCATTTGCCGTAATAAGCTGTGTTGTAATTGGCCTTTTTAAATATGCTGTATATATTATCTAACGAGCGGTCGTACTTAGAGCGATACTCCGGCACGGTGTGTGTGCAATCTATAATACCGTGGTTGTGTGGCAACATACCTGTTATTAACGAAGCCCTTGATGGAGAGCATATGGCGTTAATTGTATGTGTTTTGTTAAAGCGTATGCTTTCTGACATTAATTTGTCTAAATTGGGTGTTTTGCAAATATTATTATCTGTTAAGCATGCTTTTTGCTGTTGATCCACAAGCAGTAAAATTATATTTTTTTTCATTTCTCAACCTATGCTTTCTTCTTTTTGTTTCCCATAAAACTTCTAATTAGTGGGTATGCAAGAGATAAAATTGCTAATACCATTATTATAAGTGAAATTGGCCTTGTAAAAAATACAGTTATATCTCCTTGTGAAAGAATAAGCGAGCGCCTTAAGTTTGACTCCATAAGTTTGCCTAAAACAAGTGCAATAATAAACGGAGCTATTGGAAAGTCGAACTTTCTTAGTATGTAACCAATTATACCAAAAACCATCATAAGTATTATGTTAAACGAAGTACTTGAAATACTAAAAGCACCCACAACGCAGAACATTAAAATAGATGGTGTTAATATTTGAATTGGCACTTTTATTAAATTTGCAAACAATCTTGTAAATGTCATACCTTCTAAAAACATAAATACATTAACAAGTAGCAATCCACCCATTATTGCATATACCCAAGAACTTCCTTGCTCGAAAAGTGATGGACCCGGTATAATTCCTTGCATTGTTAACGCGCCTATTAATACAGCTACAGATGCATCGCCCGGAATACCTAAAGTTAGCAAAGGTATTAATGTAGCGCCTGTTGTTGCATTGTTTCCACACTCCGGTGCTACTATTCCCTCTACACAGCCTTGGCCAAACTCATCTTGTTTTTTAGATGCGCGACGAGCTTCGTTGTAAGATAGCATAGCTGCAATAGCACCGCCAGTACCAGGAAGTGCACCAAGGCCAATACCTATTAAAGACGAACGTATCATTGTTTTCCAGTACTTAAATATTTCTTTTAGCTTTATTGTAGCTTTAGAGTATCCAACTTGTACCGATTGAGAATTTTTATCGTTTGTTAAAGTTACACTTTTGTCTAATACCTCTGTAACTGCAAAAACGCCAAGCATAATTGCAACAGAAGATATACCTGCAAGTAAGTACATATTGCCAAACATAAAACGCTCTACGCCTTCACTGCTGTCTATACCTACAGTGGAAACAGCTAAGCCCAAACAAGCCATTATAATTCCTTTTATCGGTTTGTCGCCTGCAATACCAATAGCCGCTGCCATGCCAAAAATGCAAAGCGCAAAAAACTCTGGTGCGCCAAATTTTGTTGCAACACTTGCAATTTGCGGTGCAAAAAACAATAGTGCTATACAGCTTGTTATACCGCCAACAAAACTGCTTACTAATGCTATTTTTAAAGCATCTCCCGCTTTGCCTTTTTGAGACATCGTATAACCGTCGAATACTGTTGCGCACGCAGCAGGTGTGCCCGGTGTGTTAATTAAAATTGCCGCAATAGAACCACCAAACGTACCACCACAGTATGTGCCAAGCAGTAAGTACATAGACGCATAAGAGTCCATGCTAAAAGTAAAGGGAAGTAAAACCGCAATTGCAAAAACAACATTTAACCCCGGTAGCGAACCAATAATTATACCTGCAGCCACTCCCACTGCCATCATAAGTAAATTTAAAGGCATAATTATTTCCATTAAAATATCTATCATAAACTAACCCTCCTATAACGCAATGTTAAGCAAAAATTTAAATACTATATATACAGCAATGCCAATAATATAAGTAATAACATAATATTTAATGTTTTTGCATCTTAAAGATACAAGATAAAGCGGAATAATTACAGCGGTAGATATTAAATAGCCTAAATAATGAAACATAGCTGCATAAACTGCTAACAATACAAAGAAATATAACGGTGTACTTATATTTTTAATGTTTTTAAAAATTGGGGTCGAAGATTTATCGGTAAGTTTACTTATTTTAAATAAAGAAGAAATAACACCTACAACAGATGTAATTCCAAGTGTTATAAATAACAAGTTTGGAAATGTTCTGCTTGTAAATGTAATGTCGCCGCTCCATGAGTCTCTTAACTGTATTTGCTGAGGTATAATTACAAAGTAAAATAAAATACTTATAATAACTAATATACAATACATAAAAATATCTTTTTTAATTTTGTCCATCGCTATCTCCAATCTGCCAAGAGGCGTGCGTATATGCTTATTTTTATAAAATGCCTTGTATATGAAATACAAGGCATTTTATAATTAATTTTTTTGCTATTTAATCATACCTAGTTCTTCAAGTAGTACAGCGTATACGTCCATTGCATTTGCAAGCTCTGCTTCAATATCAGCTTCGTCCATAATTTCCATTGCACCAATTCCGCTGTCAACTAAATATTGTTGATACTCATCGCTCATTATTGCTGTGTTTATTTTCTCTTTTAGAAATTCAACTATCTCATCAGGAGTATCTTTTCTTATTGCAACACATTGCAATCCAAAATATGCATTCATTCCCTCAACGCCAAATTCGCCTATATATGGAATCTCAGGTGCTAGTGGATCCGGCTCGTCGCCCATTATCATTAAAACTTTAACTTCGCCTTTTGCTGCTGCTGTAACATTTACAGGTGTATCTAAAACTGCAAAGTCAATTTCGTTGTTTAAAAGTGCGGCTGTAACTTCTGCGCCACCGTTATAAGGAACAAATACGCCTGTCTCATTTTCAAGTTGTGCAAGTGCATCTACAATTGCAAGGTGAGAAGCCGCACCGGCATTAGATACTGTATATGTAAATCTTTCGCCAGAATTAATCAAGTCCATAATTTCTTCAGCTGAGTTGTAAGGTGAATCTGGGCCTACAACAACAGCGTATGTCATTAAAGGTTTAATTAAAGTAATAACTCTCAAGTCCTCTTGAGGGTCATATGCAAGATCTGTCATAAGAGGTTGCAACAACATTGCACTTGATGATGTTGTAACAAGTGTATGTCCGTCGGCATCTCTGTTAACGGCTTCAAGTGTTCCTATTGTGTTAGAAGCACCTGCAATGTTTTCTACTATAACGTTTCCGTCTATATCCATATTGTCTATAATAGCTCTTGTTGGAATATCAAGCGGTGCTCCTGCATCTGCAGATACTATCCAGCTTATATTTTTTGTTGGAAAATCAAGTGCATCTCCTGTTTGTTCTGTTGCACTTTCTGCTTGTGCTTGTGACTCTTGGTTTTGTGTGTTTGCAGGTGCATTAGAACATCCTACAAAAGAAAAAACTATAATTGTTGTTAAAATAACTGCCAATAACTTTTTCATGAATTTTTACTCCTCAATGTTTAATTTAAATTGTATTTATCGTTAATGGATTCCATTGCATGAATTGCATCCAGTACGAACTTATGAGTTGGTGCGCCAACACCTAATTTATTTGCCTGTTTTACAACCGCCCCTGTTATTGTGTCTACTTCTGTTTTTCTATTATTTTGCAAATCGGCACATATTGATGTTATGCCATCTTTTGAATTAGTCGTTGTAAATTCAATTTTATTTAAAAATTCTTGTCTGTCTGCTTTTAAGCCTAAAGCATGTGCAACGGCACAAGCTTCATCCATTAAAGCCACAACCATATTTTTTGCATATTCGTTTTCTTTTAAAAAACCTATTTTGCATTTTAGCAATCCTGTTGTAGCGCTTAAAGAAACGTTCATTATTAATTTATCCCAAATAAGTTGCTTTATATTGCTATGTATTAATGTGTTAAATCCACAACTGTCAAATGCAGTTTTCATTTTATTTAAAAAGTCGTTTTCATCGTTACAAATCATTCCTATATTTGTAATGCCTTTTCCCCCGCGCTTTACAACACCTGTTTCTATTAAAGCTCCGTTGTCTTGCGTTGTTCCAATTATTATTTTATCTTCGCTAACAAACTCTTTTAAAATACATTCGTGCCCTGCACCATTTTGCAATGTCATTACATATGTGTTTTCGGTTATTAAATGTGCGTTTAACTGCAATGCTTGCCTTGAGTACATTGCTTTAACAAATAAAATTATCAAATCTATTTTTTCATCAATTTTATGTTCTACTTTTGGGTAATAGCTATTCATTTCACCATTTTCATGCAAACAAACACCGTTAAGTTTAATATGCTCTAATAAAGGTTTGTTTACATCTATCATATAAACATTGTTGTTTTTACTTAGCTTACCACCATAAATAGAACCCATAACACCTGCGCCAATAACAGCTATATTCATTTATATCTCCTTACAGTAACTCACTGTTTATTTTTATAACCGCTTTTCTTATGTTAATAGGGTCTTTTACCGCAACAGCCGGCCTATGAACATCATCTATGAAAAATACGCAAAATAAACCCGGTTTCATTTTAATAAACGTTTCGTTGTCTTCACCTTTGTAAAAAATTAAATCTCGCTCTTTTATTATTTCATCTACAACATAATTCTCACTTAGTATACTTACACCTATAAGCTCTTGTCCGTCTATTAAATATTGTAAATCAACATACTTTTCATGTGTTTCAGCCCTTGTGTCTTGTATAAGATGAGTTGTTTTATGAAATATTTGCGCATAAACATCTTTGCCTTGTATGTCGTAAATACCATCTTCTATTGTTGAAAAATCTGTGTTTTTTAAAAAGTCTAACGCAGTAATTATTGCTTTAGAGTAGTTTTTATTGTTATAGTTTAAGTTTATAGAAGAAAAAATCATTAGTTGCTCCTTTAGGTTGTTTGTTTTATTGCAATATTTAAATCTACTACATGTTGCTTTTTAGGGGTTTTTCCGCTTAAAATGTTTTTTATTAATGTTGTAGATATTTTCCCAAGTAAATCTATTCTTGTGTTTAAAGATGTTATAGCAGGTGTTGACAAATTTGCATAATCTGAATTATTAACGCCTATAACGGCAACGTCTTTAGGTATTTGCTTTTTTAAATGCAACAACGCCTTTACACCCGCAAAAGCCAATAAGTCGCTAGAGTAAATTATTGCATCGGTATTTGGGTGCTTATTCATAAGCTCACACGTTGTTTTATAAGCACTTTCCATAGTAAATTCACATTTTAAAATAACTAAGTCACTTTCTTCATGGCCTAGCATTAGCATTTTAGAAACAAAACCTTCTTTTTTTCTTCTACCACTGGCGGTTCCCAATCTATGTATGTATGCTATATGTTTTTTACCTTTTTCATGGCAAAGTTCAACGCATTTCGAAAGGCCTTCAAACTCGTTGGCAATAATACTCCAAACGTTATCTAGTTTGCTTTTGCCGTTTACCATTATTACCGGACCTTTTGCAAAGTGCTTTACTATACTGTTTGTAACACTTTTGTTTTCGTATATAGAACCAACCAAAACTATTGCCTCAGCTTTTCGCTTAGATAATATATTTATACATGTATCTATTTTTGACAAATCTCTGCTTGTATTCATTATTACCGAGCAATAACCATTTTCTGTAAGCTCATTTTCAATATTATGTGTTATAGAATTAAAATGTTGATTCCTAATGTCTTCGGTTAAAATTCCAATAAGCTTGCTTCCGCCGTTTACAAGGCCTTGCGCATTATAGTCGGGTGCAAAGTCGTACTTTTTAAGCACTTTGTTAATGCGCTCTACCGTTTCGGGTTTAAACTTACCTTTGCCACTTATTACCCTAGATATCGTAGTAGTTGACGTTTGTGCTTCTTTAGCAATGTCATAAATTGTAATTTTATTACTCTTCATAATTATTATCCTAATTTTAAGTGTGTTATAAACTTATAAATTTATGCGTAAAAAAACAAGTAAAACTAACCTTAAACTTAATAATATTGTGCTGTAAAAACAGATTATCATATTAAAAAATGTTGCGCAAGCGGTTGCGTAAACTTTGTGTTTTTGTACAATAGTATAAGAACATAATTGTTTGTAATTACAACGTGTTTTATGTGCATTTTTTTAGTTTTTTAGTTTTGTATAATATTAATATCGCTAAATAGTATTTTTTTATAACACACTTTAATTATTTAAAAATATTGCATTAATTAAATTTACACTAAAATTATATATTTTTATTGCATTTGCTATAGTTATTAATGTAATGTATAATAAAATTACTATAATTTTATATAATAATACATTAATTTCAACTTATAATTCTGGGAGGAAACAAAATGAACGTACTTTTAATAAACGGTAGCCCAAACGCAAACGGATGTACATTTCGCGCTTTAAGTGAAGTATCAAACGAACTAGAAAGCCAAGGCATTGGTACAGAAATTGTACAAACAGGCAAAGGCGCAATAAGAGATTGTATTGCATGTTTGGCATGTCGAAAAAATACAAAAACATGTGTTTTTAACGACGATATAGTAAACACAATAATTGAAAAGGCTGAAAAATCCGATGGATTTGTATTTGGTTCACCTGTATACTACGCACACCCAAGCGGAAGAATTTTATCTGTATTAGACAGAGCGTTTTTTGCCGGCACTCACGCTTTTTCGCACAAGCCCGGTATGTCTGTTTTATCTGCTAGAAGGGCCGGCACAACTGCTTCTTTTGATGTTTTAAATAAATATTTTACTATTGCACAAATGCCTGTTGTATCGTCTACTTATTG
Source organism: uncultured Bacteroides sp. (assembly GCA_964369925.1). Classification (GTDB taxonomy): domain Bacteria; phylum Bacillota; class Clostridia; order Oscillospirales; family Ruminococcaceae; genus Ruthenibacterium. Next base: position 49,191 of record CAYJGU010000004.1, read on the forward strand.
GAATATGGTACACGGAATGAACGCACAACATGTAGAAAAAGATTTAGAAGGGCTAGAGACAATGCGCAATGGTGCAAAAAATATGGCGTGGCTTTTAAAATGTATTGAAAGCGGTAAATCAGACGGTATTAGTTTGCCAAATACCACAAAAGAGCATCATACAAACTTTATTAGGTAATTTGTTTACCCAAAACTTAATATTGGAGGTTATTGTGAGCAAACATAATATATTTACATTTAAATTTGATGAAATGTATAGTTTATATTTAGCTAAAATTGAAAAAAAAGGTAGAACTGAAACAGAATTGGTTGAAGTTGTATGTTGGTTAACCGGCTATACAAAAAAAGAGCTGTTGCAAAAAATTAGCAACAGCGTTGATATGCAAACATTTTTTAATGAAGCACCCTTACCTAATCCAAAAAGAACTTTAATAAAAGGTTCTATTTGCGGTATAAAAATTGCCGAACTAGAAGATGGATTAATGAAAGAAATACGATATCTTGATAAGTTAGTTGATGAACTGGCAAAGGGGAAAACTATGGATAAAATTACTAGGCAGTAATTTTATTTACATTGTTTTTCGCCTGTTTTTCTTTTAGCTTAATTTATAAAAAATGCACCTCAAGTGAAAATACAGCTTGGTAGTTTAATACTATAAAAAATGGAATTTGCTTTTTAAATAAGCAAATTCCACAGGCTTTGTTTATTTGCATATCTTAGCAAACAGTAAATAGCTAAAAAGGCTATTTACTAATATCCAATGCCATCTTTTTTCTCTGTGTCTTTTTTCGGTTGGCCATAAGCTCTAAATTCTTCAACAACACGTGCTATTTCTTCATCATCTATAATAACAGGTGCGCCTACGCTTTTTGCTCTCCATAATATTTCTCCAACAAACTCAAGGCTTGTGGCAAGTCCAAATGCTGTTGCTAAAGATGGACCACTTGTTACAACACCATGATTTTGAAGTAATACTGCTTTGCTGTCGTTATTTTTTAATGTATTTTCAACGTTTTTTGCAAGTTCCGGTGTACCGAATGTAGCATAAGGCACAACAGGCACAGTTGCTACACCGCTGCTGGCAATAGCGTAATGAACAGCTGTTAATGGCTCGTTTAAACAAGCAAAAGTTGTGCAGTATGTTGAGTGTGCATGTACAACACCTCTTGCCTCAGGTTTTGCTTTATACATAACAATATGTAAACCGTATTCGCTAGAAGGTTTACGTGTGCCTTCAATTACATTGCCTTCAAGGTCCATAACAACTACATCTTCTGGTTCTGTTTCAAAGTAGCCTACTCCCGACGGGCTTATAGCCATATAACCTAATTGTGGGTCATAAATACTAATGTTACCGCTTGTACCCTTAGATAAACCAGATGAACTCATTTTTCTACCAAAATCCGCAATTTCTTTGCGAGCTGCTTCCATAATCATAATAAAACTCTCCTTTTTGTTCTTGGTAAATATTTAAAACATAATTTTTAAATTGTTAATACCACTTTTTGCAGCTTTCCAATTTATATAATGGTTTTCCAATTCTGCATTTTCCTTTGGTGTATATTCACTTAAAATAACATCATCGCTATTGCTTATATTAAAGTGCTCGTTACAATAATTAATGCACTCCATTATTGTAGCTTGTTCAAAGTCTTTTTTCAACACTATTTTCTTATTTGGCAAATCTGCTATTATTTAAGGCAGCATAGGCTATTTAATTGTATTACCGTATACAATTAAATTGTCTTTATTGTTGGCAGTTACTTGGCGTAACATTTTAACCTAATTTGATATTTAAAAAGCTATATTAAGCATTATTACATAAGCAAAATATTTAACATTTTTTTTAACAAAAAAACCTTTAAAAGTTAGTTTCAATGGCTAACTTTTAAAGGTTTTTATTTTTAATACAATTAAAATGCACAACTTTTAGTTGCTTTTTTATTTTTAATTATCGTTATATATAATTAAAGCAATCATCTCAACAGGCTCATCACCTATTGCTTCTATACTGTGCCCCTCACCTGGCGGTGTATATGCAACATCGCCTTTTGTAAGTTTTACCTCTTTACCGTTATCGCTTAGTAGTGCAGTGCCACTTAGTATATAGTACGTTTCGCTTTCCTGGCTGTGGTTATGAAACCCTATTTTACTGCCCGGAAATACTGTGGTATGTGCAAACACCCTACCACTTTTTTTCATTTGTTGCTCACCGTTTAATAAATGGCGAACAACTATTTCGCCATTACCATTAAATGGAGCAGGTTTTTGTTCTGTAATTACATTTTCTTTTTTTATTACCATTTTTTTCTCCTTTAAATCATGCTTTATGTTTTTTAAGCATGCTTTTTTTATATTAATGCCTAAACTTTTAATATTACTCTTTAAGTCGCCTTTTTTTAACAATATCTTCGCCATTTATGCAGTTATAAATATGCTTATTAACCAATTGCACAAATTTACCCTTAACCCCCATAGATTTTGTTTTAATTACGCCGGCAGCCTCTATTTTTTTTAATGCCGATGTAACTGTTGAATGTGTTACATAAGTTTGAGCTGCAATTGCATTTAAAAATATTTCTGCGTTCCCGTCATTCGTTTTCAAAACATTTAAAATACATTCAACAGCATTTTTTTCGCTGCTTGTTAAAGAGTTTACAGCTAATTCTGCCTGCGCTGTTTCAAATGCAGTTTGGTGTATTTTTTCATGTTGCTGTCTTGTCATTTCTATTGTTACAATAGCTGTTGTATATTCGCAAAGCACTTCATCCGACGAAGTAAACGCATCGTTATACCTTAAAAACAATATTCCAGCTACTTTTTCAAAGTTCGAAAAAACAGGATATATTGAATAATACCTATTTTCAAACTCGCATTTGTCAACATCATCTAATGTGCAAGATGGGCATGGCTCGAATATATTTGTAGACTTTTTATCTGTAAATCTTTCTACATAATAACCGGGTAATTGTTTATCTGTTAAAGAATCAAAAATATAAGGGCAGGCGTAATCTTTAAAAATAGAGTGAGCAAATATATACCCCTCTTTATCAAAAATATAAATATTACAACCAACAATTTCACACAGCTCATCGCATAAAGTTGAAAGCGGAATAACTGTTGATGATGATCTTCCGAATATAGTATTAATTTTATGAATTTTGTCTACAACAGTGATTTTAGCCACCTCCCTAAATATATGTATAATATTACCATAATTTTGTATTTTCCTCAATATATTAAATTACACAAAAATTCAGCTAAGAATTCTGAATTCTTTTATTTTACTGATTTTACAAGCTTATTTGTGCTATAATTATTAATATTTTATTAATTTAGTTTAAATTGTGCACTATAAAAATTATGTACATTTAAACATTATTTCAATTTCAAATTTATAAGGCGGTACTTCTTTGAACAATAATATTAACTGTATAAAACAATATATTAACGATGTACTGTTTAATTTTAATAACGATGCTGCTATGCAAGTTATGCAAGAGGTTTCAAATCATCATCGTATTCAGGCTTCACAAGGATATCGTAATTCGGCAAACAAGGTTTTAAATCTTGCAAAACAATTTGGTTTAAACGCTAGTTTAAAAACATATGCAGCAAATAGCCAAACACATTTTTTTACTAAAAAAATGTTTAAAGAGTGGAATTGCAAAGACGCATGGCTTGATATAGAGGGACTTGGGCGTGTTTGCAACTATACGCAACAAGAGATGTCTATAATACAGCGCAGCGGAAATTTTAATAAAACAAAGGCGCGTATAGTTTATATACAAAATGGAATTGAACAGTGCGATCACAACGTAAATGGCGCATTAATTTATGTTAAAAACGGGTACGATAAATGTATTGATATGGCAATTGAAAAAGGTGCACTTGGCATAATTACTGTTTCAATGCCGGAAATTTACCCTGTTAGAACAAATATGGCAAACGATGAACAAATGAAAAATTCTCATGCAAACTTAAGTTTTTATCACTACTCTCAAAAAACCGAAAATAAACTTTGCGGTTTTGCATTAACCCCACTTATTGGAGAAAAGCTTGAACAGCTTTGCATAAATGCACAAAACAACAACACAGATGTATTTGCTACATTTGAAGTAGATAGCAGCTTACAAGACGGCACAATTGAAAACGTTGAAATTGAAATAGAAGGCAAAACAGATGAAGAAGTACTTATAACTGCCCATTTGTGCCATCCTCGCAGCAGTGTTAACGATAACGTTACAGGTGTGGCGGCCGGCATAGAGGCAATGAACATATTGAACAAACTAATTAAACTTAACGTTATAGATAAGCCTCAAAGAACAATAAAACTATTACTTATTCCTGAATTTACAGGCACATATGCCTATTTGCACGAAAACGAAAATAGGCTGCATAAAATTAAGGCCGGTATAAATTTAGATATGCTTGCAGGCAAACAAGATGGCAATGCCGGTGCACTTATTATTGTAGACACACCTGATTGCGCAATGTCGTTTATGGGCGATCTTGCCTATTATATAATGGAGCAATTGACAAATAAATGCGAATTTGGCCGCAAGGGATTATTTGTACCCGTTTTTATGGGAACTAAAGTTCCATTTGTTTTTGGAAGCGATCATTATATTTTGTCCGATCCAAGTATAGATATACCTTGTGTGGCACTTACACAGTGGCCCGACAAAACATACCACACCAGTGTTGATAACTTAGAGCATATAGACATTAATATGCTTGCCAATGCTACTACACTTGCCGCTGTTTATGCATATGTAAGCGCTATTTTCAACGCCGATATCTTTAAAATATTACTTCCACGCATATCGCAACGCTTTATTAGCAGGCTAAACGATGTAAGATTTGAGAACACAAATTTTCAAATTGCAAAAATGAGATACATTAAAAAGCTATATTCTAATACACTTTCAAAAGGGATGCAGTTATTGCAAAAAGGCGATGAGGATAAAATTCTTCCGCTTATACAAAATGAGACAGAGCTTTTTTATAATAACTTTGACAGCTGTGATTGTGAAGAAAATAATGATGATTTAATATTTGAACGGGCATTTAAGGCTCCTTTATGTTTTAAAAGCTTGCTTGAAAATACCAGCAATGACAATTTGCTTAAATGGCAAACTGTGCACAGTAATATGCCCGACTATAACGGAATTGACGATTTAATTATTTATGAGTTTAATGGTAAAAATAGCATAAGTAATATTTGCAATAATATTCTTTGCCAAACGGGTATTGATTGCACAGATTATATAAACAACTTTGCAAATTTATTGTTGCAACTAAATTTATTACGTATAAAGACAACTTGAAAGGAATCGGCAAATGATTTGTGATAAGATGACACCTGCTTTTCAAAAATGTGAAGGAGGATTGTTTAGCAAGGTAGAAAAAGCCGATGTTGGCGATGCTGTTGAAAAAAATGCTGCACTTGGTATAGAGAACATGGCATGGGCAGACCCCTTTTACCCCGCACCTTCGGTACCACAGCATGTACAACAAGCTATGATAGAAACTATAAACAGCGGATTTGCAAGCCATTATACAATTCCTATGGGCAATTTTGAACTAAAAAAAGAAATTGCAACTAAACTGCTAAAAACAAACGGCATTAAGGCCGACCCGCAAAGAAATATACTTGTAACTCCCGGATCGGACTCGGGCTTGTACTTTGCAATGTTGCCATTTATTAATAAAGGCGACGAAGTAATGATTATTGATCCCAGTTACCCAAACAACTTTCAAAATACCGAAATTATGGGTGGTGTTTGCGTAACTGTTCCCGTTTATGAAAAAGATGCATATCAATTTAATATTGAAGAGTTTGAAAAACGTGTTAGTGACAAAACAAAAATGATAGTTTTATCTAACCCAAACAACCCTACAACAACCGTTTACAGAAAAGAAAAGCTTGTTGAACTTGCAAAATTTGCTGTAAAACACGATTTAATAGTAGTTGTTGATCAAGCATTTGAAGATTTTTGCTTTGATGATATTGAAATGGTTAGCATTGCAACATTGCCGGATATGTGGGAGCGCACAGTTACTGTTTGCTCATTGTCTAAAGGTATGGGCCTTAGCGGATTAAGAGTTGGTTACATAGTTGCCGACGACAGAGTAATAGACAAAATGATTGGCGCAACTGTTACAGTTCTTGGTGCTACTAACACTGTTGCTCAGCACGGTGCCATTGCAGCACTTAAAAACCCCGAGTTTATGAGCGCTTATTATAATACATTTAATAACAGAAGGCAGCTTACTTATAAATATTTACACGATATCCCGGGCGTTTCAATGAGACTTTCAGAGTCGGGATTTTTATCTTGGGTAAATATTGAAAAGCTTGGTACTAACAGTGAAATAATGAATTACTTAAGCGACAAGGCTCAAGTTACAATTAACTCGGGCAACCCATATGGCCAACAAGGCAAAGGCTATATACGTATAGTACATGGTGTTTTTGCAACAGAAAAAGAACTTGAAAATACACTTGTGCGTATGCGAAAAGCTTTAATTGACTTGGCCGGTGAAAAAGGCCTTACTTAATAATTTAATATAAAAACAAGCAAAAAGAGGAGGAGAAAGTTTGATAAGATACATAGGAAAAAGACTATTGATGATGATACCGGTTTTACTGGGCGTTATTATTGTTGTTTTTACAATAATGTATTTTACACCGGGCGACCCTGCAAGGCTAATATTGGGCGACGGTGCAACACCCGAAGCTGTACATGAATTACGTGAAGAACTTGGACTTAACGATTCTTACATTGTACAACTTGGCAGATATCTTGGCAATTTAATATTTAGGTTTGATTTGGGCGACTCGTATGTTTCCGGTAAGCCTGTTATTAACGAAATATTAGAACGCTTTCCAACTACAATAACATTAGGCCTTTTAAGCGTGGCAATATCTGTTATTGTCGGTGTGTCCATGGGTATTATTTCAGCAACTAAACCATATTCTATTTTCGACAATATCGCAACTACAATTGCACTGACAGGCGTTTCAATGCCAACATTTTGGGCCGGACTTATGGCAGTTATACTTTTTTCGGTACATTTAGGTTGGTTACCCGCCTCGGGTTCTTACGGCCCCGAATACTGGATTCTTCCGTCATTTACTCTTGGGTTATCCAGCTCTGCAAGTATTATGCGTATGACACGCTCTAGTATGATGGAAGTTGTTAGACAAGATTACATTAGAACAGCACGTGCAAAAGGACAAAACGAAAACATCGTTATAGTTTATCATGCATTAAAAAATGCGTTAATACCTGTTGTTACTGTTATTGGTTTGCGTTTTGGTGCATTGCTTGGCGGCAGTGTTTTAATCGAAAGCGTTTTTGCAATTCCCGGCCTTGGAAAATATATAATAGACAGTATAAATTCAAGAGACAACATGGTTGTTCAAGGTGGCGTATTAATGCTAGCTATATCTTTTAGCCTTGTTAACCTACTTGTAGATATTTTATATGGATTTATTGATCCTAGAATTAAGTCTCAGTATAATTTTGGTAAAAGAAGGGGGGCAAAAAAGAATGAGCAGCAAAACAATAAGCAAGCACAAGGCGCCTAAAAAAAGCGGCTATTGGCGCGACGCTTGGAGAAGATTTAGAAAAAACAAAAGTGCTATGCTTGCACTTATAATTTTAATTAGTATTATTTTAAGTGCAATTTTTGCCGATTTTATTGCTCCTTATCCGTATGACCAACAAAATATAGAACATGTATTTGAAGGTCCTAGCTCACAATTTTTGCTAGGAACAGACAATTTTGGCCGTGACATTTTAAGCCGCATTATTTATGGTAGTCGAATTTCACTTTTTGTTGGTTTTTCTTCTATAGTTGCAGCTATAATATTTGGAGGCATAATTGGTGCTGTTTCCGGCTACTACGGTGGAAAAATAGACAATACTTTAATGCGCATTATGGATGTTTTAATGGCAATACCCGGTATGCTACTTGCTATTTCTTTGGCTGCTGCCATGGAACCCGGACTTGTTAACATTGTTATAGCTATTGCAATAGCCGACATTCCAGGTTATGCTAGGGTAGTACGTTCTTCTGTTTTAACAGTAAAAGAGCAAGAGTTTATTGAGGCCGCACAATGTATAGGAACATCTGACTTTAGAATTATATTTAAACATATTATTCCAAACTGTCTTGCACCTATTATTGTACAAGCTACATTAGGTATGGCCGGTGCAATATTAAGTGCTTCGTCACTAAGTTTCCTTGGCCTTGGTATTCAACCTCCTAACCCAGAATGGGGTACAATGCTTGCAGGTGCAAGGGAGTACATTCGTAGCCACTGGCATATGACAGCTTTCCCCGGACTTGCAATTATGATAACAATATTTTCTTTAAATGTATTGGGCGACGGCTTACGCGACACGCTTGACCCACGACTTAAAAATTAGCGGAGGCACAATTGATGAATGATATTTTAAGTATTAAAAATTTAACTATACAATATGTTGCCGACGATAGAGTTGTACAAGCTGTTAATAATTTTACTTTAACACTTGAAAAAGGCGAAAGCCTTGGACTTGTTGGCGAAACAGGTGCAGGCAAAACTACTACAGCACTTGGAATAATGGGCCTTATACCAAACCCACCGGGTAAAATAGTTTCCGGAGAAATTATTTTAAATGGAGAAGACTTATTAAAAAAGAACAAACGTGAAATGCGTAAAATAAGAGGCAATAAGGTTAGTATGATTTTCCAAGACCCTATGACTTCTTTAAATCCTGTAGTTACTGTTGGAGACCAAATTGCTGAAAGTTTTCGTATACACGACAAGCTAAACAAAGATGCAGCTGCTAAAAAAGCAAAAGAAATGCTAGAGATGGTAGGTATTCCTGGCGATAGGTATTCTGAGTATCCTCACCAGTTTTCGGGTGGAATGAAGCAACGTGTTATTATTGCAATTGCACTTTCATGTAACCCCGAGCTTTTACTTGCAGACGAACCTACAACAGCACTTGATGTTACAATACAAGCTCAGGTACTTGACCTTATAGCAAATTTACGCAAAGAGCGAAACACTTCTATGTTATTAATAACACACGATCTTGGTGTTGTTGCCGAAGTTTGTGATAAAGTTGCAATTATGTATGCCGGTGAAATAGTAGAATACGGCCCACTTGAAGAAATTTATAACAATACATCGCATCCATATACTCAAGGGCTTTTTGGCTCTATACCAGACTTAGACTCTACTGAAGAGCGTTTAAAACCTATTAAAGGCCTAATGCCAGACCCGGCAAACTTGCCTAAAGGTTGTAGCTTTTCACCTAGATGCGATTTTTCAACCGACAAATGTCTTGAAAGCTCACCGCAGGACACAGAAGTTTCACCGGGACATTTTGTTAAATGCTTTAACTGCAAAAAATTAAGTAAAGGAGAAAATAATGTCTGAATTACTTAGGGCTGAAAATCTTAAAAAGTACTTTAAAACGCCTAAAGGCATGTTACATGCTGTAGATGATGTTTCTTTTAGCATTGAAAAAGGCGAAACTCTTGGCGTAGTTGGCGAGAGCGGTTGTGGTAAATCTACTTTGGGAAGGACATTAGTTAATCTTCTTACTCCCAATGGCGGAAAAATATTTTTCGATTCTGAAGAAATAACAAATGCAGATAAGGCTAAAAGAAAAGCGCTAAAGCAAGATATGCAAATGATATTTCAAGATCCATTTTCTTCTTTAAACCCCAGAATGAGCGTTAAAGATATTATAATGGAACCACTTATTGTACATAAAATGTATAATAACAACATGCAAGAGCAAGAAAAAGCTGTTTTAGAAATGATGGAGACTGTTGGCCTTGCCGAAAGACTTGCTGATTCGTATCCTCATGAGCTTGACGGCGGGCGCAGACAAAGAATTGGTATTGCAAGGGCACTTGCACTAAACCCAAAATTTATTGTTTGCGATGAGCCTGTTTCGGCACTTGATGTTAGTATACAAGCACAAATTTTAAACCTTATGCAAGATTTGCAAAAAGAAAAAGGCCTTACATATGTGTTTATCACACACGATTTATCAGTTGTTAGGCATATATCCGATAACATTTGTGTTATGTATTTGGGTATGCTTGTTGAAAAGTGCGAATCTAAAAAATTATTCGTAAAACCGCTTCACCCTTATACAAAAGCATTGCTTTCTGCAATACCTGTTGCAAAAGTAGGCCAGAAAAAAGAGCGTATTTTACTTAAAGGCGAAATAACATCGCCAATAGAACCGGCACCTTGTTGCAGATTTGCACCGAGATGCCCTAAAGCACAAGACAAATGTTTTGCAGAGCAACCACAACTTACTCAGGCAGAGGCCGGGCACTATGTGGCTTGCCATTACTATAACACATAATTAGTTAACAAAAGTGTAAAAGCTTTTAGTATAAAAAAGGAGAGAAAAAGATGTTAAAACGTTTATTAGCATTAGCACTAGTTGCAGTGTTGGCATTTATGATGACAGCCTGCGGCGGTTCGGGCGGCGAGGGCTCAGAAGGCTCTTCCGACACAGAAGTAAAAGACACAATTATTATTGCACAAGGTGCAGACCCCACATCACTAGACCCATATGGCACTACTGACTCACCTGCAGGTCGTGTGGCAAACACAATTTTCGAGACTCTTGTAGAGCTTGACGATGATGGTGTTGCTTCACCTTGCCTAGCAGAGAGCTGGGAAATTGTAGATGACCTTACTTATGTATTCACACTAAGACAAGGTGTAACATTCCACAACGGAGAAGAGTTTACTGCAGATGATGTACATTTCTCTTTCTCAAAAATAGCAGAATCACCACACGCAAGCTCAATAAGAGCAACAATTGACTTTGAGAACTCAAAAGTTATTGACGAGTACACATACGAGATGAAATTATCAGAGCCTTTTGCTCCTATTTTAAACCACTTAAGCCATACTGTTATGAGCATTGTTAACGAAGAAGCTTACACAGAGGCAGGCGACGATGTTGGCACAATGCCAGTTGGTACAGGCCCTTACAAATTTGTATCTTGGGCAACAGGCGACAGAGTTGACTTAGTAGCTAACGAAGATTACTGGGGAACAGTACCTACTGTTACTAACCTAGTATTCCGTAATATCCCTGAAGCATCAAGCCGTGCAATTGAAGTTGAAACAGGCGGTGTAGACATTACTTTTGATCCTCAAGTTTCTGAAATTGAAAGATTAAGAGAAAACCCAGAACTTCAAGTATTTAGTCGCGCAGCTTCACAAGTTAACTTCTTATGCTTTAACACAACAATTGCTCCTTTCGACATTGTTGAAGTTAGACAAGCAATTAACATGGCAATAAACAAAGAAGCTATTCATGCTGTTGTTTACCACGGCGAAGGCAAAATTGCAACTGCTCCTATGAGCGATGTTGTTTGGGCTTATAACGACGAATTGTCTGAGCCTGCTTACGACCCTGAAACAGCAAAAGAACTACTTGCAGACGCAGGTTTTGCAGATGGTTTAGAGCTTACAATTACTTGTGACCAAAACCAAACTAACCTAGACATGGCTGAAATGGTTCAAGCTCAACTAGGTGAAATTGGTGTTACAGTAAGCATTGAAACATTAGAGCGCGGCGCATTTATTGATAAAGTTATTGCTGGCGAGCTTGAAATGTTCGGTCTTGGCTGGTCTTCTGACACAGGTGACCCAGACTATGCTCTTTATGCATCATTCCACTCTTCAATGCACGGTGCAGGCGGCAACATGTCTTTCTACACTAACGAAAGAGTTGACGAACTTCTTGAAATCGGACGTACATCTACAGATGCAGCAGAGCGTGAAGCAGCTTACTTAGAAGCTCAAGAAATTGTTTGGGAAGAAGTTCCTGCAATATTTACGCAAAGCCCAGAAGATGTAATTGTTTACTCAAATGAAGTACAAAACTTTGCAGTTGCATTTAACGGCCAAATTAAAGTTAACGAGCTTTCATTCTAATAAAAGTTATCAGGGCTGTATCATTTATTTGATACAGCCCTAAGCATATTAAAATAAAACCGTTAATTACGGTTTATACAGGTGATAAATTAATGGATAATATTAATGTGATTCGCAAGTTTATTAAAGAAAACAATGTTGATGCGGCACTTATTACAAGTTCTACAAACAGACGTTATATTTCGGGTTTTAAAGGCAGCACCGGCTTTGTACTTATTACAAATGAATTATGCCTTTTTTTAACCGATTTCAGATATGTTGAGCAGGCAAAAATTCAGTGCCCTTTATTTAATGTAGTTTCTATAAAAGGCGAAGATGATTTGTTTGCATATTTAAAAAACAATAATTTGCAAACACTTGCAATAGAAACAGATTTTGTTTCTATAACATTTAATGAAAAACTATTGAACAAAGCAAGCATAAAGCAATATGTTGCCATAGATACAATACTTAGGCAAGTAAGAATGATTAAAACTAAACTTGAAATAGACAATATTAAACAGGCACTTAAAATAACAGGCATAGCATACGAAAATTTACTTAATAAAGTAAAAGTTGGAATGAGCGAAACACAAGTAGATGCAATTTTACAAAATGAAATGCGCCAACATGAGGGCGTAGAGCGAATGGCCGAAAAGTTTATAGTGGCAAGTGGAGTTAACGGAGTATTGCCACACGGTGTTGCAACAGACAAAATAATAGAAAAAGGCGATTTAGTTACTATTGATTTTGGGTGCAACTATAACGGATATTGGTCGGACATAACCAGAACATTTTGCATGGGAAAAGCAAGCGACAAGCAACACGAAATTTACAATATAGTGCTAAATGCGCAGGAAAGTGCACTTAAATATGTTAAAAGCGGAATTACCGGAAGGCAAGTAGACAGTGTTGCAAGGCAAGTTATAAAACAAGCGGGATACGGAGAATTTTTTGGCCACGGACTTGGCCATAGCATGGGTCTTGATGTGCACGAAAACCCAAGGTTTGCACAGAACGAAGCCGGCGACATAGAGCTTTTGCCCGGCATGGTAATGACAGTTGAACCCGGTATATATATACCTGATTTTGGCGGTGTAAGAATAGAAGATAACATAGTAATAACCGAAAACGGTTGTGAAAATTTAACTAATATAGATAAAAAATTAATAGAAATAAATGTTTGAGGTTGAGATAATGTACGAAAAAATTATTGAAAAAATAGAAAAAAAATTAGTAGCAGCAAACCTATTGCCAATGAAAAACCAAGCATTGTTAAGCACAAAAATATTAAAAGAAAAGCTTGAGTGTGTACTTCCTTGGGCAATGGAAAACTCTAACGTTGACTTATGGCTTACCATTGGCCGAGAAGACGCAAATGAGCCTTTAATTCCAACACTTCACCCTTGGGATTTACCGGTTGCAAGACGTATAAGTGTTGTTGCTTTTTATAAAAACACACAAACAAACGAAATACGCAAAATGGCTTTTGGTGCCAGAAGTGCCGAAATGGAAGGTATTTACGAAAACCCTACATTAAAAGATGAAACTATTTGGGACACAATACTTCGAATTGTAAAAGAAACAAACCCAACAGTTATTGCTGTTAACCGCAGCAATATAGACGGTTTTTGTGATGGTATTTCCAGCACTATTTATGAAAAACTTTGCGAGACATTAGCAGAATATAAAAATAGAATTACAGACGGCGAAAAAGTATCTACAATGTGGTTAGAGCGCCTTTGTGCAACTGAAATACAAGTGATGAAAACACTTGTAAACGTTACACACGACATAGTAAATTACACTATGTCTAACGATTTTATAAAGGTAAACGAAACTACTACAACCGACATTGAATGGGCTATGCGCGACATTATTAACAGAATAGGCTTTAAGTATTGGTTTGGGCCTGATGTAGATTTGCAGCGCAAGGGCAGTGATGTTACGCGCATGTTTGATGAGACAATTAAACCTGGAGATTTAATTCATTGTGATATTGGCATAAATGGTGTATATGTACAATTACATACAGACATGCAGTGGATTACATATGCGCTAAAAGAAGACGAGAGCGATATACCGCAAGATATTAAACAGCTTTTAGTTAAAGGCAATAAAATGCAAGATATAGTTTGTGAAAATATTAAGTGCCAACAAACGGGCAACGACGTATTTTTAACAAGTTTAGACCAGGCAAAAGAGGCCGGATTAAAACCTATGGTATATACACACCCAATAGGTACTTTTGGCCATGGTGCCGGCCCACGCATAGGACAATACGGTAATCAGGTATTTTTAAAACACAGCGGAGAGCGACCAATTCAAGCCGATACCGCATATGCTTTAGAACTAAATATATGCGACAATATTAAATGCTGGGACGATCAAAACGTATTTATGTATCTTGAAGAAGATATATATTTTAGCAACGGAGACGTTTGCTATTTTGACGGACGTCAAAAAGATATAATTGTTATAAAATAAATTTATATAAATTGTTTTACCAAAAACCCTGCATTAAAAGTTATAACTAACTTTTAATGCAGGGTTTTTATTTTTAATAATATAGTATGTTACAAAAAATAATTGTTCGAGTCCTTCGGTGCATATCGCCTGTCTTTATCGCTGTACTCACGAACAACATTGCAAACTGTTATTTTATAGCTCTCAAACAAGCTGTTTTTCCCTTGTGCTTGGCTCATTCTGTGCTCTAAGTTATTGCGCCAAATTTCAACAGCTTGTTCGCTTTCCCATACGTTCATAGAAAGCAGCTTGCCCTCGGTATTTAAACTACTAAACCTCTCCGCACTAATAAATCCTTCTGCACTAACAAGTAGCTTTTTAAGCCCCGCTGCAAGCTCTAAATATTTTTCTGTACCCTGTTTTGTTGGGGTCACTTCAAATAACACTATTACTTTACTCATTTATTCTCTCTTTCTGTTTTCAGCAAAAATTCTTTCATACCAATGCCACCTGCATAACCTACCATTTTACCGCCGGTACCTATAACCCTATGGCATGGTACCACTATAGTAACAGGGTTTTTATTATTTGCCATCCCTACTGCCCTACTCGCCTTTTCATTACCAACCGCTTTGGCAATTTCTTTATATGTGCGCGTTTCGCCGTAAGGGATATTGCAAAGTGCAAGCCAAACTTTTTTTTGAAACTCTGTACCATTTAACTTATATTTAAATGTAAATGTTTTTCGCTTGCCCTCAAAGTACTCTAAAACCTCGTCAAATACTTTTTGTGTAAAATCTGTTTTGTAGTCAATATTATCGCAGCCATCATCAACTTTTTTTAAAAAAGTTACAACATTATCTTCATACTCTATACGTATATTACCAACTATACTTTTATAAATTGCATAATTCATTATTTTTATTTTCCTTTCTAAAGGCGCTTGGTGTATTATGTGTGTTTTCTTTAAAAAAGCGATAAAACGCAGATAAACTGCTAAATCCTATGCTCATAGATATATCTACTATTGCATTATTTGTATTAAGAAGCTGCCTTTTAGCCTCTTTTATTCTCAGCTCATCTATATATGCTTTTGGCGTTTTATTATATTCGTTTTTAAAAATTTCTACAAGCTGCCTATACGATAAACCCATTTTCAAAAGTTCGTCATTAACTAAAGTATCTTCTTTAAACATATTATCTATTAAATTCTTTACTTTGCTTGATATTTCTTTCATCGGCTCATAATTTAAAAGGTCGCTTCTGCACCGCTTGCAATGTCTATATCCTGCATTTTGTGCCTGCACAGCCGTTTCAAAAAAAAGTGTGTTTTGCCTTTTAGGTGCCTTAGATTTGCAAGAAGGCTTACAATATATTTTTGTGGATTTTACAGCATAATAGAAAACTCCATCAAAATTTGTATCGTTATTAATAACAGCTAAATACTTTTCATCATCATTTATATTAATCATTTTTTCACCTTTTTTGATACAGGAGCAGGGTCTGTAAGGCCCGGAATAGCACCGCCAGCAATTGCCCAAAGGTATATTGCTGCCGTTGTGGCATAAGGCGAATAGCGCTTTTTATACTTTGCAAAAAGTTTAGGCGTTATTTTTCTGTGCCTATAAAGCATGCGCAGCCCCCTAATAATTGCTAAATCACCATAGCTTAATACGTTAGGCCGTTGCATACAAAACGTCATTATCATTTCGGCAGTCCATACACCTATTCCTTTAATAGACGAAAGCGTTTTTATAATTTCATCATCACTTTTATTATGTAGTTCGTCTAAAACAATATCTTTTCTAAGCACACTTTCACAAAAGCACTTTATATATTCAGCTTTTCTAAATGTCATTCCGCATTTTTGTAGCGTTTCAGTATCAGTTTTGGCAATAGTTTCTGCCGTAACTGTATTTAATCTCTCTTTCATTCGTTTCCATACAGTTGCCTGCGCCGCTACCGATATTTGCTGACCTATTATATGGTGAATAACAGATGAAAATAAATCATCATCAAGTTTTCTGTTTATCAACCCAATTTTATCTATTGCCTCACATAGCTTTTTATCTCTCTTTTTTAAATAATCTATTTCCTCTTGCCCATATTTAAAGTACATAAAATCTCCCACGCTATTTTTGTTATTTATTATATCACACGCTAACTTCAAGTTCTTGCTAAAATAAGATATTCAATTTTTTATTTTCCTATATTCTTTAGGTGAAATGCCATGAACCTCTTTAAAGCTTTTGGCAAAATAACTCATCTCAGTAAAACCACATGTAAAACCTATATCAATAATAGGATTTGTTGTTGTTTTAAGTAAAAAAGCCGATTTTTCTATACGGTACATTTTTAAATATTTAATTGGCGAAGTATTTAATACATTTTTAAAGCACCTTAAAGCTTCGCTCTCTTTTACATTTGCACTTTTTGCAATATCAAGAAGTGTTATTGCCTCACCATAGTTGTCATGAATAAACTTCATCATACTTTTGCATCTGTTTAATTGCTTTATAGTTTTCAAATCGGTAACATTTTCTGTGTTTTCAGTGTTTTTTACAATGGTCAACAATATTTGGGTTAAATTATCTCTAACTAAAAATTCGTATGCAAACGCTTGCTGCATAAAAGTGTTATATGCACTTAACAAAATCAAACAAGTATCGGCGCTTAAAACGCATGTGCTAATGGATGTTTCTTTATGCAAAAAATAAAAGTACTTTTCGTATAATATGCTACTTAAGTCTCCATACAAAAATTTTGAATGGAACACAAATGATTTTAGTGTACAATTTGAATTGTTATAATTGGTGCAAGAGTGTAGCCTGCCGGAGTTAATAAATACTCCTTCTCCACATTTTATTATGTATTTTTCAAGTTCAACTACAAGCTCCATTTCGCCTGTAGTAACAACTATAAGTTCCATTTCATCGTGCCAATGGTAAGGCACAGCACTTTCTTTTAAATGGTTGTTAAATATAGCTACAGGAAATTCATGTGTGCCTTTATCATTAAGTTCTTTATTGTTAATATCTGTTAATGCATTACATGTAGTTTTTTTCACAGCGCCCTCCTTTTGGCGAAATATTACTATTAAAATGCGATATTATAATAGTAATTATAAATTATTGATGATATAATTATACTACAAACTAAAAAGGGGTGCAATATGATTAGTTTACTTTTAGCGCTTATTTATATATCTTTTATTAGCCTTGGTTTACCCGATGCTGTTTTGGGTTCTGCATGGCCGCTAATAAGCGATCAGTTTTTTGTTCCTATATCCAATATGGGTATTGTAACAATTATTATTTCTGCAGGCACAATTATTTCCAGCCTTAACAGCAATATGTTAATAAACAAGTTTAAAGTACATAAAGTAACTACATTTAGCATACTGTTAACTGCCGTTTCATTATTAGGCTTTGCCACTAGCCCTTCTTTTTTAGTGCTATGTTTTTGGGCAATACCATACGGTTTAGGCGCAGGAAGTGTAGATACAGCTCTTAACAACTATGTTTCTGTTAATTTTGAAAGCAAACATATGAGTTGGCTACACTGTATGTGGGGCGTTGGCGCTACGTTAGGGCCATATATTATGGGCATGGCATTAACAGGTGGTTATAGCTTTAGAACAGGCTATACTGTGTTGTTTATAATACAAGCAATTTTATCTATAGTTATATTTATTAGCAGTCCTGTATGGAAAGTAAAAGCTGACAATAAAGCGCTTACAGAAACAAAGTATAAAACGCTTTCTTTAAAGCAAATTTTTAAAATTCAAGGCGTAAAGCAACTTTCACTGGCGTTTTTTTGCTTTTGTGCAATTGAGCAAACAACAGGTTTATGGGCAAGCAGTTACCTTGTGTACAATCGTGGAATTTCACCCGAAATTGCAGCGGGATTTTCAGCTTTATTTTATTTAGGCATAACTATTGGCCGCGGCATTTGTGGTTTTATTGCAATGAAGTACAACGACAAACAAATGATAAGAGCCGGAAGCATTATAATGGCCATAGGTATGTGTATATTGTTTATACCTGTAGGGCAATACACGCCATTTATAGGCCTTGCACTAATAGGTTTTGGCTCTGCTCCTGTTTTTCCTTGCATTATTCATTCTACTCCTTATAACTTTGGTGTTAAAAACTCACAAGCCATTACCGGCGTTCAAATGGCCTCGGCCTATTCGGGCACACTAATAATGCCCGCTTTATTTGGTGTAATAGGGCGAGAAATTAGCTTTAATTTATACCCTGTTTTTATTAGTATTATTTTGGCAACAATGTTTTTAATGTATGAAATTATGTTAAAAAAAGTAGAGGCGAATAATGACAATTAAACATATAGCACTGCTTAAAATAAAAAGGCTTCCGATTATATCGGAAGCCTTTTTTATAACAAACATAATGTGCACAAAATCATATTATATTAATAAATATTATTCATGTTCTGCAAATGCAATACTACCCGTTTGTATTATAGCCATATCTCCTAAATATCCCTGTTTATCCTTGCCTTCGTCAACAGTGTCTTTAAAAAATTTAAAAGCATCGCTATTATAGTAAACATCGTAATTAAAGTTTTTAATGGGAATGTCGTAATCAAGCGTTATGTACCCCATGTCTTCCAACTCTTTTAGCTGTTTTCCAGTTTGTTTAATTTCATCTATGGTATGTGCCTCACCTAAAATATAAACAGGCGCAAGTGCCACACATTCAAAACTACTTTGCTTTGAGCTTTTAATTACAAACTGTGTAACGGGCAAAAAACGATGTTTTGTAAGGTCTTGCAAAAATTGTTGTTGCTGTGTTGTAAGCTCGCTAACACTTGCTTTTTTGTGCTTTTTACAGCAGTTACCGGCATGTTCGTGATTATGTGAGCAAGAACAGTTGTGGCCATGATGATGTGTGTGATTGTGTGACATTAATAAGTCTCCGTTTCCATTTTTATTTTTTATATGCACCAAAGTAAATTATAGCACCATCACTTGCAAAAAAATCAAATGCAAAATTACTTTTTAGTCTTTGTTTTATACTTTGCTCTGTGTCAAAAGGCGGTGTAAACCATCCTTTTTTCGACAAAACATTTTTTGCGACGAAATCTGCAATTTTAGGATCGTTAACTCCGTTCCAAACAACTCTCGAATATATTTTACTCCACCATTTTCTGTGAGTAATTACATCATCGTAAAAATTACGAGAAGCGCTGTATGACGATTTAATTTTATCCTTCATTATTCTACCACCGTTAATTTAAAATTGCAAACACTATCTCCATCGCCTATTGTTTTTGTTCGTCCCCATACAAGTTTTGAATGCATGTTCCCATATACAATATCATCGCCTCTACAAAAAGCTTTTGTTATTTCTGGGTAGCCATATGCTGTGCAAATTTCGCTATATGGGCATTTTGTCATGTCAAATCGCATTTCTTTATTAGAAATTTCATGAAACACTGCATCGAAATTTTGTTTTTTACCAAAATTTTTCTTTGTCATGTTTATAAAAAAAACAGGCATTTTTTTATAAACAAAAGGTACTTTTAAAAACTTTTTAATCATTAAAGCCATAGTTTCGCTTCTGTGCTTAATAAAAGCAAACATAAATTCAAGTGCTTTTTCCCGGCTTATACCGTTTTGTATTTGTGCATCTAAAACAGCTATGCATGGGTAAATTTTAGCATGAGTATGCGGATGCATTTCTTTTGGCTCATTTATATTTTCTTTACACAAATTCGCAAATTTTTCTAAAGAAGCATTAGCTATTTTTGCACCTTTTTCTTGTCCGTAAGTTTTAATTAAACAATTTTTTGCTTGCTTTAAAAATTGATTCTTTGCCATTTTACACCTTCTTACAAACTAATATTTAACTGTAAAAAACTTAAATATTGTTTTTTTTACTATTTACTTATGCTAATGACCAGTTAGCACTCTCTGTTTGTAGTCTTATCATATTAGCGTAGTCGCTTGATTTTTTAAGCATGTCACTATGCACGCCCTCTGCCGCTACTTTGCCATCTTTTAAAAGCACAATTTTATTTGCACCTGCAATTGTTCTCATTCTATGCGCAATAACAATTACTGTTTTGTTTTTTGTCAGTTTAGAAATTGCTTTTTGAACCGCACTTTCGTTTTGAATGTCTAGCGATGATGTTGCCTCGTCTAATAACACTATAGGTGCATCTTTTAATAAAGCCCTTGCTATAGAAATTCTTTGCCTTTCACCGCCGGAAAGTTTAGATCCGTTTTCTCCAATAAGTGTGTTATATCCATCGGGCATGCTCATAATAAAATCGTGGCACATAGCATTTTTTGCCGCTTCAATAACTTGCTCATCTGTCGAGCCTTTTCTGCCAATTCTAATGTTTTCCATAACGGTGTTGTTAAACAAAGTTACATCTTGAAATACTATTGAAATTTCTTTTAGCAGTGTTTCGGGTTCTATTGTATTTACATCTTCACCGCCTATTGTTATTTTACCGTTTGTAACGTCCCAAAAGCGCGCTGCAAGTTTCATTGCGGTAGATTTGCCACCTCCCGACGGCCCAACAAGTGCTGTAACCTCGCCTTGATTTGCAGTAAAGCTAATACCATTTAACACAGTTTCGCTTGTGCCGTAAGCAAAATTAACATTGTCAAAATTAATGTTGTATCCGTTTGCATTCATTGTATCTTTACCTGTTTGCACTTTTGTATTTTGAAACTCTTTCATCCTATCTACACTTTTTAGCGAAATAAATATTCCTGCTAAGTTTACAAGCGCCCCTGCAAGTGGGTCGTAAATTCTAGAGGCTATCATTAAAAATACTAAAAATGTTAGTAGGTTTACTTGGGCCGTAGCTAAAAGTGTAACACCTACAATCATAGTTGTTGCAATACCCACTTTTAATATCATTTGTGATAAGTTTACAAAAGTACCCATAATAAATTCGGCTTTAATATTTGTTTTTTCGTAGTTATCAAAGTGGTTGTTCATTATTTTAAGGTGTGTATCTTCTCTGTTATTTGCCTTAATGTCTTTAATATTTTCTAAGCATTCTTGAATTTTATCAAGGTATGTAACTTGTATTTCTTTTGTTTTAACAACAAAATATGTTTGTAATTTTTTACTTGCAACACAAAGCATAAACGAAACAGGTATTACCCAAGTTAACGAAAGCGCAAGTCGCCAATCAAACACAAACATAAAAATACCCATTATTGTTGTGGATATTATTGAACCTAAAAAGTTAGGTATAAAATGTGAAAAAGCATTTTCCATCATCGTAACATCATTCATAACAGTATTTGTTACATCTGCTAAATCTTTTTTACCAAAGAAAGAAAGTGGTAATTTGCGAAGCGTTTCCGCAAGAGATATTCGCATATTTGCACTTTCTTCGTATGCTGAAATAAAACAAAAATTATACTGAAAATAGTACAAAACAGTAAGTAATGCAAAAATAAAAACTGCATAGCCAATGTAGGTTAAAATTGTGTATGTTGGGTTTTGTCCCTGTAAAACGGGCAACAAAGTTTCGTTAATATAATTATACGAAATAGCACTTACTGCCATAATTACAATATTAATAAAAACAGTAATTACACTAGCTTTTAAAAGTTCGCTTGCGCCTTTGTCTGTAAGTGCAAAAGTATTTTGTAAAACTTTCTTCATTATGCCATTACCTCGCTTTCATTCCATTTAAAGGCATTGTTGTATTCTTTATACATATCACTGTACAGTCCGCTTTTATTAACAAGCTCTTCATGTGTGCCTTGCTGTGCTATTTTTCCGTTTTCAATAACATAAATTACATCTACATTTTTAATTGTAGAAAGCCTATGAGCTATCATAAGCACTGTTTTGCCTTTAATAAGTTCACTCATTGCAAGTTGAATTTGATGCTCATTTTCCGGATCGGCAAATGCTGTGGCCTCATCTAGCAAAATAATGGGCGAATCGCGCAATATAGCCCTGGCAAGTGCTATTCTTTGTGCCTCGCCGCCAGAAAGATAAACGCCCTTTGTACCATAAACTGTATTTATACCATTTGGCAATTTTGCAATTATATCCTCACACCTTGCAGCTTTAAGCGCCTTGTCTACTTCTTGTACTGTTGCATTTGGCTTACCCTCACGCAAATTATCTAATATGCTTGCCTTATACAAATTTGTGTTTTGAAATACAAACGAAATGTTATTCATAAGCTGTGTGCTGTCTATATCTTTCACATCTACACCGCCAATTTTAACGCTGCCGCTCTGTACGTCCCAAAAGCGCGGTATAAGTGTTGCAAGTGTAGTTTTGCCGCCACCGGATGGCCCCACAAACGCTACAGTTTGCCCTTGCTTTATGTTTATTGTTACGTTATCTACCGCTTTAACCTTTGCGCCCGGGTATGTAAACGAAACATTGACCATTACAATTTCTGTGTTTTGTGGAACTTTTGGGCTTTTAGGTTTTTCTAAAGGCTTTTCTTTTAACAAGTTTTCTATTCTATCTAATGCGTCATTTGCAAGCATAGAGTGTTGCATTACCCACATTATTTTCATAAGCATAAGCGAAGACATAGGTGTAAAAATTAGATAAAAGAAAAAATTCAAAAAGAAATTAACCATGTCGCTTTGGCCGCTAATAAGTAAAATTGATGACAGCACCAGAAAAATAGGAGTACTTGCCAGAAAAACTTGGAACAATGTCATCGGCATTCTCATGCGGTAAGAATATTGCGAAACATATTTTTTATAATTTTGTATTACAGAGTGAAAACGTTCGAATGAAAAAACACTTTGATTAAATGTTTTTACAACAGGCACACCACGAACATATTCTGTGGCCTCATTATTCATATTTTCAAGAGAAGTTTGATATAGCTTTATTCTTTCGGGCTGGTCTTTACCCATTCCCGACATCATTGAAATAGCTGCCAAAACCAAAGGAATTAAGCTAACTAATCCCAGGCGCCAATCAAAAATAAACAAAACTACTATAACCGCAAAAGGTGTAATATACGCCCCTACTAAATCGGGCAACTGATGTGCTAGGTATGTTTCTGTTGCAGCTGCACTTTCGTTAATAATGCGGCGCAACTTGCCGCTACCCATATTGTCAAAAAAACCAAGTGGAAGTGTCATAATATGGTTAAGTGCCGTTTTTCGCATGTTTTTTGCAATTCTAAATGCTGCAATGTGTGTGCACATTAAAGCTACCAAATAAATTACCATTGCACCTATGGCACTTGCTACAGCAAGCCATGCGTTTGTTATTATACTTTGTGTAAGCGTTACGTTAGGGTAAGTTTCTATTATTTCTTTTACTCCCAAGTAAATAAAAATAATTGGAAATATAGTAACTATAGCACTTATTCCCGACAACGCCATACCAATGGTAGTTAAGTGTTTGTAATTTTTTGCAAATACAAACAGCCTTTGCAAAAGCGATGCTTTTTTTTCTTTTTGCATTTTTATTGTTCTCCTTATATATTAATTTTTAAAATGTTTATTGATAGATAGTTAGTTGGTCGGTTAGTTAGCAATTACTAACTTTATACCTAAAAAATATTGGGAACTAATTTCCCAATATTTCTTTACTTCCTGCATAATAAAATTTTTGTACTTTTGCCATATACTCAAAAGCTTCTTGTCTTGTTAAGTCGTGGCGTATGGCCTCTAGCATATTATTTATGCCCGATGTAGATATAACATGTAAAAAAAATAAATTAATTTTACTTTTATTAAAGTTGGTGTTTTGTATTGCTTTTAAGCTAGATTTCTCTTCTATCAATATCATCTCATCTACAAATTTTTCAAACTTTGTTCCTGTAGAGCAACAAAAAAGCAGTTTAGATAACTCGAAATTATTGTATATCATATCTAAAACAGTAAATGTTCCCTGCCCAACGTCATTAAATGTCTGGGCACTTTCAAAGTCATAAGTATCTGCCACTTCATTGTGAAGTTTAATAAAAAGGTTAAGTAGCTCGTTTGCAAAGTTTTCTACAATAGCATTAAAAAGCCCATCTTTTCCTTTAAAATGGTTGTATATTGCACCAGTAGTGGCCTTAGATTTTGTAGCAATATCTCTTAAATTTGCATTTACAAAACCATTTTTTAAAAATTCTTCTTTGGCACACTTTAATATTCTTTCTTTTGTCTGCTCAGATGAATAGCTCAAAGATACCACCTCGCATAACGCAATTATTTTTAATAACTATGTTATCATTATTTTTGTTCTTTGTCAATAGCCAAAAAACTGTTGACAAAAAATATTATATGTTATATTATAGGTATAAGTTAGTATTCGCTAACTTACTTCACTGTCGTACTATAAACATGCGGCAGTTTTATGGCAAAACAGGTTAGCTATAGCTAACCTTAAGAAAGAGAGAAAACTTATGAGCGTTGTAATAGTGGGTGGAAACGAATGTATGGAGAGAAGATACATTGACCTATGCAAGGAATATGGTTGTAAGGCAAAAGTTTTTACAAAAATGAAAGGCGATGTTAGAAGTAAAATAGGTTCGCCTGACATGATAATTCTTTTTACAAATACAGTTTCTCACAAACTTGTGGCATGCGCAAATTGCGAGGCAAAACGCTGCAAAGCAAGAATTGAACGCTGTCACTCAAGTTCTATATCTGCACTTAAAAATATATTGGAGGCCATGTAATTTTTATATGATAACCGAAAAATTATTAATAGATCATTGCTCTCTTACTCTGTCTTCATTAAAAACGGCAAGCTTGTTTACTGTAAAATTTATTAATATTAACAGTTTAAATAACAGTATTAAATTTTGGAACGACAGCTTTTTTGAGAAAGGGCTACAGCTAAAGCTTTTAAAAGCCCACAATAATTTTGCGCTTATTTACCTTTATAGAGAAGATATGCTTAAAAGAGATTTAAATAATTTTTTATGTAAAAATGTACTTTTGCAATACGGTTATTGCGATTTAAGTGTAGAAAATGCAATTAAAACACTTTCAAGTCGGCTTTATTTATGTGAGGAATTCCCTCATGAAATAGGTTTGTTTTTGGGGTACCCACCTAAAGATGTTGAGGGTTTTATTTGTAATGAAGGAAAAAACTGTACGCTTTGCAAATACTGGAAAGTGTATAAAGATAAAGATAAAGCATTAAAAATATTTTTAAGGTACGACAAATGCCAAGCTGTATATAAAAAATTATGGCAAAATGGACGAGATATTTTGCAACTAACTGTAAAAAGACAGGTAGCTGCTTAATAATAAACAATAAACAACTTTAAAGGAGATTTTAACTATGAGCAAAGTGGCAGTAGTGTATTGGAGCGGAACAGGAAACACTGAGGCTATGGCAAATTTTATTGCTGAAGGCGCTAAAGGCAAAGGCGCGCAAGTTGATGTTATAACATCGGGCAGCTTTACAAAAGATATGGTAAGTGGATACGACAGCATTGCTTTTGGATGCCCTTCAATGGGAGCAGAAGTTTTGGAAGAAACAGAATTTCAACCAATGTGGGACGATGTAAAAGACAGTTTAGCTGATAAAAATGTATTGCTGTTTGGTTCTTATGGTTGGGGTGACGGCGAATGGCTTAGAAATTGGGAACAAGAAACTACTGCTAAAACTTTACAAACATATATGTGTAACGAAGCACCCGATGCAGACGCTGAAGCAGCTTGCAAAGAATGTGGAGAAAAACTTGCATAGTAAGTAAAAAACAATCATTTAAAACCTAAGAATTTTATCTTAGGTTTTTGTGTTTTGGGGGTATAAATGCGCAAAGAGACAAAAATGATTTTAAATGTGTCTAGGCGTTTATTGCTGGATACAGATAAAACAGAAAAGCAAATAGCTAAAATGTTATACATATCTGAAACTACTTTAAGGCATTTGTATTTAGAAAATTTTGGTATGCCTCCTAAAAGATATATTAGATATGTAAAGCTACACAAAGCTAAAACTTTACTAAGAATTACGAATAAAACTGTTAGCGAAATTGCGTACAATATAGGTTATGTTAATACAAGTAAGTTTACAGAGGCATTTAAAAACACTTTCAAATTAACTCCATCTTCTTACAAAAAAAATGTCAAATTTGCGGTTTTAGAGTAGTATAAAATGTTGTACTGTGTTACAATAAGTAAACTAAATATATAGGAGGAACTAAAAAATGTTTAATTTTATTACAAAACAACATAAGCTTATTTTTGTAGCCGGAGCGGCCGTTGGTGTTGCCGTTTTAGGTTTTTTAAAAACTAAAACAGCACGAGAGCTAGCTGTTAAAAGCGTTGCTGGCAGCATTATGTTTAAAGATAAAGTTTTAGAAACAGCAGCTAATATTAAAGAAGAGGCAGACGATATTGTTTGCGAGGCAAAAGCTGTTGCGTCGCAAGAATGTTCTTGTGATGATAACTGCGACTGTGGCGACGACTGCGCCTGCAAGTAGTTATTACAAAAGGAGAAACTTATGAAATATCACATAGTTTGTGATAAGCCTGCAAGACTTAGAATAAGATTTGGCAAATACGTTATAACAAAGGAGCAGGCTTACGGAATATCCGAACTGCTCCTTTCTTTTTCAGGTGTTAAAAATGTAAAAGCAAATGAAGTTAACGGCTCGGTGCTTATTGAATATGAACATAAAAAAACAAGAGACGATATTTTAGAAAAACTATGTTCATTAAAGCTTTCTCAAATAGAAAATTGTGAACCATGCAAGCAAGAGAGAGCCACTATTTTAGAAAACGACATAAAGCATAAAATAGTAAGGCATTGTGCGTTTCATCTTGCGCGGCATTTATTTTTGCCTGTTTTGCCACATCGAATTTACACTATATATCGCGCAATTCCTTACATTATTAGCGGTATTAAATCTTTATGCAATAAAAAAATTAATGTAGAGGTTTTAGACGCAACCGCTATAGGCTCATCTTTACTGTCAAGAAATTACAAAACGGCTTCTTCAACTATATTTTTGCTTGGCCTTTGCGACTTATTGCTTAGGTATTCAAATTTAAGGGCAAAACACGCCCTTGCAAGCAGCCTTACTATTAATGTAGATAGAGTATGGCTTGTAAAAGATGGCATTGAAACTGAAGTGCATCAAAGTGATTTAGTAATTGGCGATGTAATACGCATAAGAAAAGGAAGCCTTGTACCTATTGATGGCACCGTTGTTAGTGGAAACGCACTTATAAACGAGGCCACTATGACAGGCGAGCCGCTTGCTGTACACAAAACTATAGGTGGCACTGTTTTTGCAGGAACTGTTTTAGAAGACGGAGAAGTTGATGTAAAAATATTAAGCTTACAAAGCGACTCTCGAATTGCAAAAATAATTAACCTTATAGACACAGGCGAAAAAGAAAAAGCTTCAGTACAAGGCAGAGCAGAAAGACTGGCCGATGATATTGTTCCGGTAAGTTTTGGATTGTTTTTAACAACTTTAGTTCTTACAGGAAGTGTTACTAGAGCGCTATCTGTACTTATGGTAGATTTCTCATGCGCAATAAAACTTACAACACCAATTACAATTATTTCGGCTCTTAAAGAGAGCGTTAATAATGACATTTTAGTTAAGGGTGGCAAATATCTTGAGGTATTGTCTAAAGTAGATACAGTTGTTTTTGATAAAACAGGTACACTTACTAATGCAGTACCAAAAGTTGCAAAAGTAATTGCTATAAATAGCAATTACTCTCAAGATGATGTATTAAAAATAGCCGCATGCCTTGAAGAACATTTTCCTCACAGCGTTGCGACTTCTATAGTTGCCGAGGCAAAGTTACAAGGTATTCACCATCCTGAACATCACGGCAAGGTAGAATATATTGTAGCACACGGTATTGCCACTTTGTACAACGGTAAGCACTCGGTAATAGGTAGTAAACATTTTGTTTTCGAGGATGAACAAGTACCGTATCCCGCCGATAAAGAAGAATGGATTACAAACGAAATTGGCAGCGACAGTGCTGTTTACCTCGCTGTAGATGGCGAACTTATTGGGATAATTTGTGTAAACGACCCACCAAGGGTAGATGCAAAATTTACAATAGACATGCTTCGTAATGAAGGCATAAAAGATATTATTATGATTACAGGTGACAGCGAGAGCAACGCAAAATACATTAGCGAAGTTTTAGGCATTAATAAATACTACGCTTCTGTATTGCCCGATGAAAAGGCATCTATTGTAGAGAGATTAAAGTTAGAGGGTCGAACTATACTTATGGTTGGTGACGGAATAAACGACACACCGGCCCTTAGTGTTGCCAGTGTGTCGCTTACTCTTAACGGCTCTTCTGACATTGCCAGGGAAGTTGCCGATATTTCATTACTTTCTCATGAGCTTACAAAAATAGTTGAAGCTAGGATATTATCGAAAAAACTTATGCAAAAAATTTATAAGCAATATGGTATAATAGTTACATTTAACACCGCTTTAATTATTCTTGGCATATTTGGCACAATTATGGCAAGCACTTCTGCATGGCTTCACAATGCTTCTACAATTGCCCTTACACTAACTTCGGCTAAGCCAATTATAAAAAAAAGCGATGCTGTAAAATTTTTGGAGGTTAAAGAAGATGAAACAACATAAATTTTGGTCGTATTTGGCCGTTTTTGCTATGATAATGTGCATTTACACAGGCTATAAAAACAAATAGCAGTTACACACCTATGCAAGTATTAGTTTTGGATTATTGTTTTTAAAGGCACTAGTAAATTGTGCAGGTAGCTCATTGTCTGAAATTAATATATCTATTTCGCTTAAAGTGCAAAATTGCACAAATGAATTTGATAAAAATTTTGTATGGTCAGCAAGCATAATTATGCGGTTGGCCATTTTTATTGCACTTTTTAAAACGCCCACTTCATCGGCATTTGCCACATAGCACCCTGTAGAAATATTTACAGAATCACAACTTAATACTGCTACATCTACTTTTATGTTATTTAAATAGTTTTCTGCCGCATAACCCCTAAGTGTGTAATAATTTTTTCTTAATTCTCCACCTGTAACGTGTACATTCAAATTTTCTAAATTATTAAGCTCGCTTGCAATTGCAATATCGTTTGTTATTAAATTAATATTTTTAAGCTTATTTAAATTTTTTGCCAAGCATTTACACGTTGTTCCCGCACTTAAAAACACTGTATCTTTTGGGTTTAAAAATTGCAATGCCGCCAAGCCTATTCTTTGTTTTTGCTCTACGCATTCAAGTTTTTTTATTTCGTAGTCCGACTCAAGGCCCAAACTTTTATTTGCAGTGCTCACTCCGCCTCTTGTTAAAACAACTTCACCCATATTTTCAAGTTCTATCAAATCTCGGCGAACTGTGGCTTTGCTCACTTTAAAATTGTCAATTAACTCATCAAAACTTGAATAATGTTTAGCCTTTACGTATTCGCTAAGCAGCATTAACCGCTCTTCTTTTATCAAATTCAAGCCCTCATTTCATATTTTTAGCGGTGAACATTTTATTATTAACAAGGCTACTTATTTTCCAAAATATTCACCATGTCCAAACGCACCTTTAACCATACAATTTCTTATAGCTATTGAGTTTGCAACACTCATGCTGTATTGTATTAAATTTCTGTAATAATCGTCGTAATCTTCGCTGTTTAAGTCATAATCACAATCTTTGCCCTTTAGCTTTTTCAGCGTTTTTAGCCCGTCATAATACGCCGTGGCAAAGCCTGTTAAAAAGCTGTCTCCTGCACCCATAGAATCTACAATTTTATCGTTTTGGCCGTATGGTTTTTTATTATACATTGTTTTGCCGTCAAAAAGCATTGCCCCATTTTTGCCCTGTGTAACTATTGCAATTTTACTTCCATAGCTTACAGCTTTACGCAACACTTCACTAAGCTCATCGGCGTTGCAACCTGCCCCCGATAAAAACACTATTTCGGCACTTTTGCAAATTAATTTTAGCCTTTCATCGTTCCACGTGTCTGAGAAATCATAAAC
Source organism: uncultured Bacteroides sp. (assembly GCA_964369925.1). Lineage (GTDB taxonomy): Bacteria > Bacillota > Clostridia > Oscillospirales > Ruminococcaceae > Ruthenibacterium. The sequence continues at coordinate 79,562 of CAYJGU010000004.1, forward strand.
AAGCGCAACGCCTGCATTTTTAATTTTTTCAAGTTCATCGTCCATATATGCGTAAGCAACACTATGTGCCACGTCAAACCCTGAAATGTAATCTATTAGTTCCGGCGTTAACTTTAGCGGTGTAGATTTTACACTTCCCCCACTATTTTCATCTTTAATTACCCTGTCGCCACTTATATGGCTAATGCTTCCTCTACCCGTTTGGCCATCCATTACTCTTGGGCATTTGCTATAGTCTATATTAAATGTATCTAGTGCACGGCAAATAAGTGCTGCATGTTCATCGTTAGCAAGCACACCGCAATATGCACTTTCGTGACCCAACATTTTGCTGTATACCGCAAAATTTACACTGTTACCTCCAGGATATTGCATATTATCATCAATGTATTTATCTACATAATTGTCTCCAACGCCTATTACTTTAATCATAAATGCCTCCGTTTTATTATAGTTTTTTTACTAATGTATTTACTGTATATTTATTTTATCAAAAACAATGTAAAAATTAAAGTGTTTTTTATTGATATATAGCAACAAAAACACTTTTTATACAAATATTAATTAAACACTACTGCGAGCTATTGACAGCAATAGCTCGCAGAGTAATGTAATTAAAATGTATTAATATTCCATTTGTCTGTAATATCTTCTCGTTGTTAGAGGGTGGTTGCGCTCGTGCTCTAAATGGCAGCTTAGACGCTCTAGTATTGCATATACAACAAGCGGAGATACTATTTTGCGCATTTTCTTATCTGTAAATGGCAATTCTATTTCCGATGTGTCAAACACATTAATTTCTTTTGTAACATTTTTAGAGAAATTCATAACTCTGTCCATAAGTACACGAGTTTCATCTTCTCCGTATAGCATAATAAGGCTTGTATCTTCCTCAACAAGTTCTAGCGTACCATGAAAATACTCTGCTGCATGTATACTTTTTGTTTTTATCCATTGCATTTCTTCTAAAATGCACATTGCATAGTCGTATGCCTCGCCCCAAAGCATACCCGAACCTATTACCATATGGTAATCTGTATCTTTGTGCTTTGCAGCCATTTTCGCGCATCTATCGTCATATTTTTCTTTACCTTTAATTAAGTATTTTGCCAATTCTTTATATTGTTGCATAAATGTTTCGTACTCATCAAACTCGCCCATTTTATTTAACATGCGCGAAAGGAATGTTATCATGTATGTATAAATGGCCTCGCATAAGCAATCGTCTTCGGCAAAGCTAAACACTTTATAATTTGCATAATCGCACACCGGTGTGTTGTCGTTAGACACATAAACAACAGTGCGTGCGCCTGCCTCTTGGCAAAATTTTGCTGCCGCTACTATTTCTTTAGTGTTGCCCGAACGTGAAGAGAACACGCAAATGGAATCTTTAGTAAATGCTGTATGCCCCATTAGCATAAATTCAGCCGCTATTACGTTATATGCTTTTACTTTTTTGCTGCTAGTTTCTAACCAATACATCATAGGTATTGCATGTGCATACGTGCCGCCACAACCTATAAAAAATATGTTAGAAAACCCATCTTCGCAAATCTCATCTACAATGTTGTCTATTTGCCCGCGAAGTGCTATTGCATCATTTACCACTTTTTCGTAACGCTTTTCATCGAAGTTAAACATAAATTCTCCTTTTTACCTTATACAGGCTTTATATAATTTTTTTGCTACATTTGTTTTGCGGCAAACAATTGTTTTACCTAAAAATGTTACCGCTTAAAAAAAATCATTAACTCTTTATGAACTATTTTGATTTATTTTGAATTAATTATAACTAAAATTTCATAACAAGTCAACTGTTATATCAAATATTTAATAAATTCATTATATTAAACAAAATTTAATACATAATAAAGCATTTTTATTAAAAATTATGCAAAATGGTTCATTTTTTATAATCAAGCATTTAAAATTTGCACATAGATGTGTTATAATTACTGTATTGTATATAAACTAAGCACATAAGGAGCATTAAAATGGATAACAATATGAAACTATATTACGATTATACAGTATCGCCACTTGGCAAACTTTTTTACAAAACTGTTTTTAACCAGCTTAGTAATATAAAAAATAAAAAAGTGCTAGATTTTGGAAGCGGCTTTGCTTTTACAAGTAATTTTTTGGCAGAAAACAACGATGTTACAGCAATAGAGCTAAACAAAGTTATGATTGACAACGCTGAAAACACGCATAGATTTAACCAAATTGAGGGAAATTTAACTGCGTTAAAAAGTTTTGAAGATGAAACTTTTGATGTAATTATATGTCATTTGGTATTTGAGTTTATAGACGAGCCAATTGAAAACTTTTTAAGCGAATTTACCAGAGTTTTAAAAAAAGGCGGTTTATTGTCTGTAATACGGCATAACAAAAACGGCCGCATAACGCAGGCCGTTGTGTTAGATTATGATTTGGAAGATGCAAAAAAGTTGCTTAGTGGGGCAAATTCGTTTTCCGGTGCATTTGGTGATATAAAATATTATACAAATAAATATTTGTTTAACTTAACAAAAAACAACTATATTGTAAAAAATATATACGGAGTGCGCACTTTAGCAAGTTTGCACAATGCACAAACAATGCAAAACGAGCACTGGTTAAGTAATATGTTAGAAATGGAAACACAACTGTGCGAAAACGATGATTTTATTAACATTGCTTACTTTAACCACATAATACTTATTAAAAATTAGCAATTTGCATTTTATTTAATTTGTATTTTTTAAACTGTTATTAATAATTTCGGCGTTAATTTTACTTGCCGGCATTATATTTTGCAGTTGCTCTTCACCGCTTGTTGTTTTGTCCTCAAAGTCAATTTTAACTGTTGTTTTATTGTCATTATTATCGGCACTGTGTTTTATTCCGGCTATTGCCATAGAATACATTTCAGGTGATGTTTTCATTAAAAAGCGCTTTTCGGCTATTGAGGCCGTGCCTTTTAATATTTTAGATACTATTTCAAGGCAAGATTTCAGTATCTCCATTTGTTCGGCTAACATTTCCATTTGCCTTTTATTTTGTTGTGCAACTTCACGTGTATTTTCTATAACTGTTTCGCTTACATTTAAATTTTCCTGTAATTCTTCATGTTTAAACATATCTTCAATTTTATCTATTAAAATATCACGCTGTTTTGCAGCATCTGTGCTAAGGTAGATATTTTGTTTTTGAGATTCTTTTAAAAGATCAAGTAATTCTTTTAGCTTTACTTTATTATTTTTGGGCATGTTAAGTGGATTATTTTTGTACTTACTGTATACATTAAGTTCTTCTCTCAAATCATCGGCTTTATGGATAAATTCATCTTTATTATTTATTATTAAGCCCTGAGAGTGCTTTTGCCCATGTTTTAACTGAGAATTATTTTGAGAGTACTTTGTTCCATTAAATGCACTTTTTTCAATAGCAATTTTCATAATTTTGTCCTTTCAAATATTATATTTGTATAAACAAAAATACAAGTTATATATTATATATCGGTATTTTTTTAAAAAAATAAACTAAAAAAACAAAATACACCTGTGTTTTTTATCACAGGTGTATTTTTATTATATTAAATATATATTAAAATTGCATATTTCCTTTAAGTGCTTTTTTTGCTTTAGACAATACTATGCCAAACAATAAAAGAGATGAACTTGTTAACAACCCGCCAATTACTGTCATCCAGCTTACTTGCAACGATGTCATCAATTGGTCAATAGGCATATCAAGTGAATTTGACAGCATATATAAGGCCTCGTAAGCACTAGTGTTTATTGTGCCAATCATTGCTATATTTGACAAAGAACCTAAAATGCCTAAAATACTTGTTATGTATAGCATTACAGTTAAAAAAGAAACACCATTAAGAACTACTGTGTTTGTTTCTATTGTTTTTTTAATGCTGTTTAAGGCTTTTAATATAATAAAATATGCAACTATAGGAAAAGCCAAAACAATACATAAAGCAATAATAACAGCCAAAATAATTGATGTTGCTTCGTTTGAGCCTGCTATACTTCCAACTGCGGCATTTATAATTAAAAGAATAATAAGTGTAACTGCAACTGCTAAAAACAAAGCAACTATTGTAATAATTGTAGACGATTTTATTAACGTAATACCCTTTGTAAGTGAACTTGTTCCATTTTTGCTAGCTGTGTAGAACATCCAAACGCCTATTATAAAAAGTATACTTGGTAAAAGCCCAATAGCACTTGTTGCAGCTAAACCCGAAAATATTATAGTGAATGCAGCTCCTAATGTTGATAAAATACAAGCTACTAAAAATAGTGTGCTAGAACCCGCTTGCCTTATGCAATTGTTAACCGGGCCCATATTTGGCATTGCACCACCCATGCCAGGTGCGCCATATCCTTGATTTGTGTATTGGCCATTATAATTTTGGTATGGTTGGCCGTTGCCCATAGGTGGCATACCGCCCATGCCTTGGCTATTTTGGTATGGTTGGCCGTTGCCCATAGGTGGCATACCGCCCATGCCTTGGCTATTTTGGTATGGTTGGCCGTTGCCCATAGGTGGCACACCGCCCATACCTTGGTTGTTTTGGTATGGTTGGTCGTTGCCCATAGGTGGCACACTGCCCATGCCTTGGTTATTTTGGTATGAATTTGCGCCATGCATTTCTTGCCTCATAGCTGGCTCAACAGGTGTACCACATGCACCGCAAAATCCTGCGCCGTCCTTATTTTCAGTACCGCAATTTGTGCATTTTTTCATTTTGATTTCTCCTTTATAAAAAAATTATCTTATTTGTCCATTGCCTTTAATACAATATTTATAACTTGTCATTTCACAAAGGCCCATTGGCCCTCTTGCTCCTAATTTTTGTGTGCTAATACCTATTTCGCAGCCAAGGCCAAACTCACCACCATCGGTAAACCTTGTAGATGCATTTACATACACACATGAACTGTCTACAACTTTTAAAAAGTTGTCAGCTGTTTCTTCGTCTTGTGTAATTATAGTCTCGCTATGGTTTGTAGAGTGTGCATTAATATGTGCCACGGCCTGTTTATCGTCATTTACAATTTTAACAGCCAATATATAATCCAAAAACTCTGTATCAAAGTCTTGCTGCACAGCATTTTTACCTGCAATAATTTTTGCGCTCTCCTCGCAAAGCCTAAATTCAACATCGTGCGTTTTAAGCATAAACTCCTGTAACATTGGCAAAAATTTTTGTGCTATATCTTTATGCACAAGGCATACCTCGGCTGAATTGCATACAGACGGCCTGCTTAATTTTGCATTTGCTATAATATTTACAGCTTTATCAAGGTCTGCACTTTTGTCTACATATATATGGCAAATTCCTGTACCTGTTTCAATACAAGGCACTTTTGCATTTTCAATACAAGACCGTATAAGCCCAGCACCGCCTCTTGGAATAAGCAAATCTACAAAGCCCCTAGCCTGCATAAGTTCAAAAGCGCTTTGCCTATTTGTATCCTGTATTAGGTTAACTAAATATTTCGATTTTCCGCATTCTTCTAATGCTATTTGAAGCGCGTTTGTAATAGCAACATTTGTGTTAATGGCCTCTTTTCCGCCCCTTAATACGCACACATTGCCACTTTTTAAACACAGCGCAGCAGCGTCTGCAGTTACGTTTGGCCTGCTTTCGTATATAATTGCTATTACACCCATTGGCACGCGCTTTTTAGTAATTACCATGCCATTTTCGTGTGTCGACTCGCTAAGCACTTCACCTATTGGATCTTTAAGCTTTGCAACATGGCGCAGTGCGTTTGCCATATCGTTTATTCGCTGTGGCGTTAATTTAAGTCTGTCAATCATCACTTCAGATATATGCTCACTTGCAGCTTTTACATCTATATTATTTGCATTTATAATTTGTTGCTCGTACTTGCAAAGGCTGTTTGCCATTTGCATTAATATATCGTTTTTTTCTTTTTCGCTCAATGTAGCCGCAAGTATTTTTGCGCTTTTTGCGTTTTCCAATATTTGCATTGTTGTCATATTAATAAACCACCGTTTACCATTTTTATTTAACTTAATTTTAAATACACTTTAGTTATTGTAAAATATACGTTTTAAAACGTGTTATTTACACACTAAATTTTGTACCTATGCTTTTTCCCTCTAATATATCGTAAAGGCTTTTTGGGTTTGCACCGTTAGTTATTATTGTTGCTATTTTTGCCTGAGTTGCTATTTTTGCGGCATCTATTTTTGTTTTCATTCCACCTGTGCCAAGTGCACTTCCTGCCCCCATTGCACCGTCAATTATATCTTGAGATATGTCGCTTATCTCTTCAATTAACTGTGCATCTTTGTGCACACGTGGGTCTTTTGTATAAACGCCATCAATATCTGTAAGCAAAATAAGCAAATCGGCTTTAACACTTACTGCAACTATTGCACTAAGTGTGTCGTTATCTCCAACGGCTATTTCCTGTGTTGCAACTGTGTCGTTTTCGTTAATTATTGGCAAAACTCCAAGTTCTAAAAGCCTGCACAATGTGTTTTGAACATTTACACTTCGCTGTTCGTGCTGTAGGTCTTCACCCGTTAGCAATATTTGCGCTACTGTGTGATTGTCCTCTTGAAAAAGTTTATCGTACCTATACATAAGCTCGCACTGACCTACTGCTGCCGCCGCTTGTTTTGTAGGTATATCTGTTGGGCGCTCGCTCATGTTAAGTTTGCCTACACCCATACCAATTGCGCCCGACGTAACAAGCAGTACTTCGTGCCCAGCGTTTTTTATGTCGGACAATACCGTACAAAGCCTATTTACAAGCCTTATATTTAAATTTCCTGTTTTATGTGTAAGTGTAGACGTTCCCACTTTTACAACTATTCGCATACAAGTTTACTCCATAATTCTTTGCTTAATATTTTGTGTTTTTTATAGTGCCGCAATTACTTCTATTTCACACAACACATTTTTTGGCAATGTTTTAACCGCTACGCAGCTTCTTGCCGGTTTAGATACAAAATATTTTTCATATACAGCATTAAATTTTGCAAAATCTCCCATATCTGCCAAAAAGCATGTTGTTTTAATAACTTTGTCAAAATTTGTTCCTGCCTCTAGCAAAATTTGCTCTGCATTTAAAATGCATTGCAAAGCCTGTGCCTCTATTGTGTTTTCTACAATTTCTCCTGTTTTTGGGTCAATTGGTATTTGCCCCGATGTATATAAAGTTTGGTTATAGCACATTGCTTGAGAATAAGGGCCTATTGCTGCCGGCGCTTTTTCTGTGTTAATACGTTTAATTTCCATTTAAATATCCTTTCTCCGCTTTAATGGCTACCTATAAAAAGGCAGGCGGTTTACCGTTTTTTATTTTAAAATAATATGCCCGATTTCATAATAATATTTTTTGCTGTTTCTGCTGTAATTAAAACGCCCTCGCTAACCACTCGGCCCTGTATTGCTAAAGAGGGATGCTGCATTGTGCCGTAACTTGCAATATCTTTAATGTTTGTAACTCTAACAAGTTCATCTCTAATTTTTAATTCTTCCATTGCAAGTTTTACATTTTTTGCACAAGCATCTGTTCTCTCGCTATAAGGTCCCAATAGTGCAAATTTTGGTTTTCTTATATACTTTTCAGTTTTTTTCTCCGGTAAATTTGTATTTTCATTTTTTTTAGAAAAAAGAGCAGCCATAATTTAACCTCCATTAAAGCAAAAGCTTATATATAAAATAAAACATTACAATTATAAATTTTTGTCTTCGCTAGTCATCGGTTCTATGCACTTAATAAAAAGCTCACTCAGTTGTTTTTCATCTACTTGTTGCGGTGCATTGCTCATAATCTCGCCCGAATTTTGCACTTTAGGGAAAGCTATAACGTCTCTTATAGACGGCTTTTTACATATTATCATACACAGCCTATCAAAGCCAAAAGCCATGCCGCCATGTGGTGGTGCGCCATATTGGTACGCCTCTGTTAAAAACCCAAAACTCTCTTGCGCATACTCTTCGTCCAGGCCAAGCGCATTAAACATGCGCTGTTGTAATTCGGGGTTGTTTATACGTATGCTACCTCCGCCAATTTCACAGCCGTTTAAAATCATATCATATGCCCTTGCACACATATTTTCGGGCTGAGTTTCAAGTTTTTCAATGTCCTCTTCCATTGGCATTGTAAATGGGTGATGTTTTGCAACAAGCCTGTTATTTTCCTCGTCTTTTTCAAATAACGGGAATTGTGTAACCCATAAAAACGAGAAGTCATCTTCGTTTATTAAGTTGCACTTTTGTGCAACAGCTAGCCTTACTTGGCCAAGCGCTGTTAATGCTCTTTCATTGTCTGTGTCTGCCACAATAAGCAATACATCGCCTGTTTGTGCGTTTGTTTTCTCGTAAAAATCGCTTTTCTCTTTATCCGACAAAAACTTCTCAAAACTGCTTGATGTGCTGTCTTCGCCTATTCTTGTAAAGGCAAGGCCCTTTGCACCGTATGTTTTTGCAACTTCTGTAAGTTTGTCTATTTCTTTTCTTGTAAGCGTGTTAAAAAGGCCTTTTGCGTTTATACAACGCACACTACCGCCGCCCTCAAGTGCTGTTTTAAACACTACAAACTCGCTACTTTTAAATATATCGCTAACATTAATAAGCTCCATACAAAATCGCATATCCGGCTTATCACTACCAAAGCGCTCCATAGCCTCACTATACGGCAAGCGCAAAAATGGTGTTTTAACTTCTATATTTAATATTTGCTTAAATATTCGTTTTATTAATCCCTCGTTTGTTTGCATAATGTCGTCTTCATTTACAAACGCCATTTCCATATCTATCTGTGTAAATTCAGGCTGTCTGTCTGCACGTAAATCTTCATCCCTAAAGCAACGCGCAATTTGATAGTATCTATCAAAACCCGAAAGCATTAATATTTGCTTATATAACTGTGGAGACTGCGGTAATGCAAAAAACTTACCGGGTAGCACCCTACTTGGCACAAGGTAATCTCTTGCGCCTTCCGGCGTAGATTTAATAAGCATTGGTGTTTCTATTTCAACAAAATTATTTTCGTCATAGTAATCTCTAACTATTTTTGCAATTTTGCTGCGCATTACAATTGGTTTGTGCACCTCTGGCCTTCTCAAATCCAGGTATCTGTATTTTAATTTTAATTCATCTTTAACCTTAATTTCATCTCTTATTTCAAATGGTGTGTTTTGTGCAGCACTTAAAATTTGCATTTCTGTTACAAAAAGCTCTATATCCCCCGTTGCTATCTTATCTGTTTTTGCACTTCTCTCTTGTAAAATACCCTTTGCAATAACAACGTATTCACTTTTTAATTCTTGCGCTTTTTCAAACACGCTTTTTTCAGATGTATCGTTAAAAATTAACTGCAAAATCCCACTATTATCTCTTAAATCGGCAAAAATAACCCCGCCTTTGTCTCTGCATTTTGCAATACTGCCGGCTACTGTTATTTCACTTTTTGCATGTTGCAAGCGCACATCATTGCAATAGTGAGTTGCACGCATATTTTGTAAAAACTCCATAAAAATTCCCCGTTCTTTTAACTATGCCATTATAGGCTACTGTTTAAATTTGCTTTACTACATATTTTTACATAAAAATCAATTTTTTTCAACTGTTATTCAACAATTTTTCTACATTCAAGGTAATATCTTTTTTGCTTTGCACTGCCCATGCTAAATGTTTTACGTGGCAATACACCACCAAGTACAACACCTTTAAAAATATCACTCTTCTCAAATTCGGGTAAAATTATACCCACAGCCCCTTGTTTTGCAAGTTGCAACACTTCATCTTGCCCATGTATATAGTCTACGCTTATATCGGTGTTTTTGTTTCCACAGTAATTGTCTATAAACGCCTCTACCGTTCCCACTGCCAGCGGATACGGTGAGTTTTCTATACAAATATACTCTATATTATTTTTGTAAAGCACTTTTACACACTGCATATTTTCGCTTGTTTTTTCGCTGCTTCTTACTGTAAGCTTTGCACCTTTTTCATGCACAAAGTTTTTAAACTCGCTAATAAAATCAACATAATTTGCATTAAATATTGCCCGGTGAATAGGCTCTATTTCTATTGCGGTACTGTGTATATTTATAAGCTCTACAAGGCAGTACCTTGCCGGGTGGTTTTCTGCCTCACTTTTGCTTAAATTCGCCTTAATATTTTGCCAGTGTGCCTTTGCTGTTGCCAAAGAATGATTGCCATCTCCCACTGCCATAGTAAGTGGTGTTTTACCTTTAGCCGCAGGGTATTTACTCTCAAACATTTGCTCGCTTCCAATGTTTTGCACAGCATTTTCTATTGCATCAAGCAAATTTTCGTCTGTAATGGCATATCCCTTTACACTGCCACCTTCAAGCATTAACTCTGTGTCATACACACATTCAAGCTCGTTTATTTTATCTTCAATTGGCTCTATAACGGTTTTGTCAATATCATCTACAAGCATTAATATATGTGGTGTTTCAAGCGGTGCATTTTTTCTTATTTCAAGGCGCGGCGGTATGCGCGACACAACGGTGTTTTCACTTGGCCTTATTGCCGGCAAATCACCTGCTTCATAGCTATAATGCTCTAGGTCTACCATACCTACTATACCGCAAAGCGGGTGTGTTTTACCCGGGAAATAACGTTTTTTATAAACAAAACCGCATATAGTTTGTTTCAAAGTATCATTTATATATTGTGCCATTGTTTCGTTTATTTTACAAATACGCTCTTTTACATCACTATTTTCAAGGTATACTTCGGGTAACGTAATGTGTATTGTGCTTTTTTTATTATTGCACAATGTTTGCACTTGTTGCCAATACTGCGGCATACTTGTAAATTGGTCGCAAGCAAGTGTTGGCCAATATTGCATATCCACATTTTTATTTGGTAGTAAAATTTGCGCTCTTTTAAAAATTTTATTCATATAACTGCCCCCTGTTTTTTATATACCTATGTTTTTTTTATAGCATCACTTTGAAGTTTATTAAGTTCTTTATAATACGAAATTAAAAGCGGAATACTAACTAAAAAAGTAATAATATCGGCAACCGGCTGTGCAATTTGTACACCTGTAATACCCATTGCAAGTGGCAACACAAAAATTGCAGGTATAAAAAATATTAGCTGACGTGAAAGACTTAAAAATGTTGCCATTTTTGTTTTGCCAGTACATTGAGATGCCATTGTAAACATTAAGGTAACACCAAATGTTGGCAATACTATGCACTGAGCCCTAAATGCAAAAGCACCTATTGTCATAACGGCAACATCGTCGGATATAAATATACCTATAATGTTTTCGGCAAAAACAAAACCCAATATGCCAACGGCAACCATAATTAAAGTTCCAAGTTTAATTGCAAACACAAGTGTTTCTTTTGCCCTGCTATATATTTTTGCTCCGTAACTATAGCTTACCACAGGTTGCAATCCCTGGCCTAAACCTACAAGAACACTGTAAAGCAAAATAAATATTCTTGAGTTTACACCCATTCCCGCCAGTGCTACATCGCCGTAAGCTTTAGCTTGCCAGTTAACACACATTGCAGCTAAACTAGATGTAACCTGCCTGCAAAAAGACGGAAAGCCTGTTTTTAGTATTTCGAAATAAATGCCAATTTTAAATGATATATGCTTTATATGAAGTTTAATATCACTTTTTCCTGATAAGAACATAAAAAGCAAAATGGTAAAACTTACAAACTGGCTTATAGCAGTTGCAATAGCTGCACCTTTTATACCCATATTTAATGTATAAATAAAAATCGGATCTAAAATAATGTTTAAAATACCGCCAAACATTATGCCTATCATGCTTAGCGAAGCCTTACCAATACCCCTTAGTGTATTGTTCATAACAAAGCTTGAGCACATAAACGGGGCGGCCATCATTACATAAAATGTGTACTGCATTGCATAGGGCTCTATAGTTGGCGTGCTACCTAATATTTGCACTATAGGCCTTGTAAATATCATGCATGTTGCGCCAAATACAGCACCAAAAACAACAGCCATAAAAAATCCGGTAGATGCTACTTGCGATGCTTTTTCTGTTTGCTTTGCACCAAGTAATCTTGCTACAAGTAATCCGCAACCCATGCTTATCATAAAACCTATAGATTGCAATATTCCCATAAGCGAAAATACAACGCTAACAGCACCCGTTGCACTTGTGCCGAGTTGAGATACAAAAAATGTATCGGCTGTGTTGTATATAGATACAACGAGCATGCTTGCAATAGCAGGCGCTGCAAGTGTTAAAACAAGCTTTGGCACAGGCGTCTGTGTCATTTTTTCAAAGTGTAAGCGTGATTTTTCATCTGCAATCTCACTCTCGAGCATTTCACGCGCATCTGCGCTTACGGCTTTATCATTCACACGTTTCACCTGCTATCATTTTTATTTGCGGATACTTCTCGCTAAAACAAACACCGTCGTAACCAAAATCGGCTAGGCTTTGTATTTGTTTGCCAACTTTTTTAGATTGGCTAAGTATTGTTACATCGCTGTTTTGTCGCAATTCTTCGGCCTTTTGCATAACGCTTGTAAATTGCTCGGTGCTATTATAAAGCAGTGCTATACGCTGTTTTGCATTTGGTACTTTATATTTATTATCTAGCAAAATACTTATTATGCGTTCAAATCCTATAGAAAAACCTACAGCAGGCACCTGTGTTTTTAAAAACTTTCCAATCATATCATCGTATCTTCCGCCGCCGCCTATTGCGCCTTTAAATTCGGGGCTTGTAACTTCAAATACAACGCCTGTGTAGTACCCTTGCCCCCTTACAAGTTGCGGGCTATACTGTGTTTTATATTTTCCCATGCCAATTTTTTCTGTAGTTTCAATAATACTTTGCAAATCGTGCGCATATTTTACATCTTCATCACTTAAAAGGCTTTTAACCTTTTCAAGAGAAAAATCTGCCTCGTTTAAAAAGTTACATAGTGCATTTACCGCTTGCTCACTCATTTGCTTTTGTTCAAATTCTTGCTTTATTCCGTCAATTCCAATTTTCTCAAGCTTGTCAAACGTTACACATGCACTTTGTATATCATCGCTTTTAAACCCAAAACCCAATAGCATGCCTTTTAAAATTCGTCTATCGTTTATAACAATTGTTAAATTGCTAAAGCCCACCTCACAAAGCGCCATTGCTGTTGTATGTATTAGCTCTGTTTCGGCATTTATGCTTTTATCGCCCACTATGTCTATATCGCACTGAACAAATTCCCTCATTCTTCCCTTTTGCGGGCGTTCAGCTCTGTACACTCTATCTGTTTGTATTACTTTAAACGGTTGTGGCAATTTGTCTTTGTTTGCTGCATAATACCTAGAAAGCGGCAATGTTAAATCGTACCTAAGGCCCATGTCCGACATATCGCTTTCGGTTACATTTTCACCGGTAATTGCCTTTTGCAGCTTATCGCCTCGTTTTAATATTTTAAAAATTAAATTTAAATTATCCCCGCCTTCACTCTTATCAAGGTTTTCCATATCCTCTATAATTGGCGTAGATATGCGCACAAACCCACTTGATTTATACACAGAAATTATTTTATTTTGAACAAAATCTCTTATTTGCATTTCCTCAGGCAAAAAGTCTTTTGTTCCTTTTAATGGTTGAATTTTCATTTACAAATGTCCCCTTTAAGCGATGTTACGAAATTTTTGACTAATTAAATACATAATTGTTATATATTATACCACAAAATTTAAATACATAAAAGCAATTATGCTTAAATTATGTTATAATAATAGCTATATTATATTTTAATATATTACTAATTTATAGTAATTGTTAAAAAGGGCAGGTGTTTTGTTGGAAAGAGTAATTTTACATTGTGATTGCAACAGTTTTTATGCTTCGGTAGAGCTTTTAAGCCACCCCGAACTTGTAAATTTACCTGTTGCCGTTTGCGGTAACCCAAAAACACGCCATGGCATTATACTTGCAAAAAATGAGCATGCTAAAAAGTACGGCATTAAAACAGCTCAAACTGTTCACAACGCACTTAAACTTTGCCCAAGTTTACAGTTGCTTGCACCCCACCACGACCTTTATTCACATTATAGCAAAATAATTAACAATATATATGTGCAGTTTACCGATCTTGTAGAGCCTTTTGGTATAGATGAGAGCTGGCTTGACATAACCGGTTCGTGGCATTTGTTTGGTAAAAACCCGCAAGAAGTAGCACATAAAATAAAAGATACTGTATTTAATAAAACAGGTCTTACAATATCTGTTGGCGTTAGTTTTAACAAAATATTTGCAAAACTTGGCTCGGACTTTGAAAAGCCAAACGCTGTAACTGTATTTGATAAACAAAACTATAAAAAGAAAATATGGCCTTTACATGTTGGAAATTTACTTTATGTGGGTAAAAGCACGCAAAAACAGTTGCATGCAATGGGCATAACAAATATAGGCCAGCTTGCAGGTGCAAGCACGGTTGAGCTTAAAAATAAACTAGGAAAGCTTGGCCCCGACTTAAACAATTACGCAAGAGGACTTGACGAGAGTTTAGTACAGCCTTACAATAAAAAGCAAGAGATAAAAAGTATTGGCAACGGTTTAACATTTAGCCGCAACCTTATTGGGTACGATGATTATAAAGCAGCCTTGTATAATTTAGCCGATGAAGTAGCTAGCAGGCTTCGTAAAAACAACCTTTTTGCGTTTTGTGTTCAACTGCAAATTAAAGACACAAACTTAAAAAGTTTGTCTAGGCAAAAGCAGTTAATAAGTCCCACTTGCACAGCAAAACATTTGGCCGATACGGCACTTGAAATTATGAGAGATAATTGGGATTTTTCAAAGCCTGTGCGCATGTTAACTTTAACGGCGCAAAACTTAACAGATGATTTAAGTGTACAGCAGCTTTCTCTTTACACACAAGAAGATGAAACAAACCATAAAAGAGAGAGCCTTGAACGCAGCCTTGATATTATACGCAACAAGTACGGCAAACGATCTATTAGCTCTTTGCGGGCAGTAAAAAACGACATGGGCTTACGCAATTTAAGCTTTAATAAGCAAACAATAACCGAGCAAAACGCAGATGATGATAACGCAGGCGATTAACAGCAAAAATATGCATGTGTTGTTTACATGCACTTAAATTTACAGCCAAGCATATTGGCAGAATGGAGATTATTATGGTAAAACACGTAGTAATGTGGAATTTAAAAGACGAATTTAAATCGCAAGAGAATTTAAACAAGATGCAGCAGGGTTTAAAAGGCCTTGTTGGTACAATACCGGGCTTAAAAAGCGTTAGTTTTGGCAAAGGGTTTAGCGGGTACGACGCTTGCCTTATTAGCGAGCACGATGACAAGCAAGCTGTTGAGGTTTACCAAAAACACCCTGCGCATTTAGAAGTTGCAACATTTATACGCAGTATTGTAGAGCAGCGTGCCTCGTGCGATTTTGAAATTGAGTAGATAATATTTTTTAGACAAAAACCAGCAAAATATGATAAAATATATTTTGTTGGTTAAACGCTATATCCCATACGGTGTATTTGGAAAGGAATAATTATACATATGAATGTTTTAGTAGTTGGAAGCGGTGGCAGAGAACACGCCATTATTAGAAAACTTGCACTTTGCAAGCAAAAACCTGTGCTTTATTGCGCTCCTGGCAATGCTGGTATATCTTACGATGCACAGTGTGTTAATATTGCCGCAACAGATATTGAAAAAATGGTGAGTTGGGCTGTTGAAAACAGCATAAAATACGCAGTTGTTGCTCCGGATGACCCTCTTGTTTTAGGTATGGTAGATGCCTTTAACGAGAAAGGCATACCTTGTTTTGGCCCAAATAAAGCCGCTGCAATTATAGAGGGCAGTAAGGTTTTTAGCAAAAACTTAATGAAAAAGTATAATATTCCCACAGCAGATTACAATGTATTTGACAACGCAAAGGCTGCTGTAAATTTTTTAAATACAAACAACACCTATCCAGTTGTTGTTAAGGCCGATGGGCTTGCGCTTGGCAAGGGTGTTTTAATTTGCGATGATAAAAACAGCGCCATAGATGCAGTAAACGAAATTATGACAGATAAAAAATTTGGCAGTGCCGGCAACAATATAGTTATAGAGGAATTTTTACAAGGGCCTGAGGTTAGCGTTCTTGCATTTACCGACGGCAAAACAGTAGTACCTATGGTTAGTAGTATGGACCATAAACGTGCGTATAACGACGATAAAGGGCTTAATACAGGCGGTATGGGTACTATTGCACCAAACCCGTTTTATACACAAGCCATTGCACAAAAGTGCATGGAAACAATATTTATTCCCACAATAAATGCCATGCAAAGCGAGGGCAGAACTTTTAAAGGTTGTTTGTATTTTGGCCTAATGCTTACAAAAAACGGCGCAAAAGTTATAGAGTATAACTGCCGCTTTGGCGACCCAGAAACACAAGTAGTGTTGCCACTTTTAAAAAGCGATTTGCTTGATGTAATGATATCATGTACTAACGGAACTCTTGCCGATACAAGTGTGGAATTTGAGCAAAAAAGCGCGGCTTGTGTTGTACTTGCCAGTGGAGGTTACCCACAAAATTACGAAAAAGGCAAACAAATTTATGGGCTTGAAAACGGCCAACCGGTATGCGATGACACTTGTGTTAATGTACAGGTGTTTCATGCCGGTACAGCTTTTAACGGCGAGGGTGAGCACAGTACTATAGTTACTGCCGGTGGACGTGTGCTTGGAGTTACAGCAGTTGAAGACAATTTACAAAATGCTGTAAATACAGCCTACAAAGCTTGCCAAAATATAAATTTTGAAAATTGCCATAAACGTACCGATATAGGACAAAAGGCATTAAACGCATTATAATAAAGAGGAGATTACAAATGGTTTATCGCATTTATGTTGAAAAGAAACAAGAATTTGCAGTTGAAGCAAAGGGAATTTTGCACGAAATACGCCATATGCTTCGCATAAAAAGTGTTGTTGACGTGCGCATATTAAATAGGTACGATGTTGAGGGAATTAGCGAGCATCTTTTTAAAGATTGCGTTAACACCGTTTTTAGTGAACCTCCGCTTGATGAAGTTTACAGCACATTAGAACAAGCAGAAAGCAACAAAACAAGCAGTGAAAAGTACAGTGTTTTTGCAACAGAGTACTTGCCCGGCCAATTTGATTTACGCGCAGCAAGTGCTGCACAGTGTATACAATTAATAAGCCAGCAGCAATTGCCAAACGTTGTAAGTGCACGTGTATATTTAATTTACGGCAATGTTAGCCAAAGCGAGCTTAACCAAATAATTGACTATACAATAAACCCTGTAGAGGCAAGGCAAGCAAAACTTGATAAGCGTGATACATTAAATGTAAATTACGATATTCCTACAACTGTTGAAACGCTACATGGGTTTATTGATATGACAGACGATGAGCTTTGCAAGTTTGCTAAAGAATACGGCCTTGCTATGGACGAGGGCGATATTATATTTTGCAAAGAATATTTTAAAAGCGAAAACAGAAACCCCACTATTACAGAAATTAGAATGATAGATACATACTGGAGTGACCACTGTAGGCATACAACATTTGGCACAATACTAACAGATGTACAAATAGATAATGAAGCTATTAAAAATAGTTACGAGCGATATTTAGAATTGCGCAAACAAGTGCATAAAGACAGGCTAAGCCAAAAACCTATTTGTCTTATGGACATGGGCACAATTGGTGCAAAATACTTAAAACAACAGGGTATACTTAAAAATTTAGATGAGAGCGATGAAATAAACGCTTGCAGTGTTGAAATAAATGTAGATGTAAACGGTAAAGATGAGGAATGGCTATTACTGTTTAAAAACGAAACTCACAACCACCCAACCGAAATTGAACCGTTTGGCGGTGCCGCAACTTGTATTGGCGGCGCTATAAGAGACCCGCTTGCAAACAGGGGTTATGTGTACCAAGCTATGCGCGTAACTGGTGGTGGCAACCCACTTGTAAGTGTAAAAAACACAACACCTTCAAAGTTACCTCAGCGCAAACTTGTGCAAACAGCTGCTGCTGGGTATTCAAGTTACGGTAACCAAATAGGCCTTGCAACAGGTTTAGTACAAGAAATTTACCACAAAAGCTACATTGCAAAGCGTATGGAAATAGGTGCGGTAGTTGGTGCTGTGCCAAAAAAAGCTGTGCGCAGGCAAGAGCCTTGCGAGGGCGATGTTGTTATTCTTTTAGGTGGTAAAACAGGGCGCGACGGTTGTGGAGGTGCTACGGGTTCATCTAAAGCACACAGTAGCGACAGTTTGGCGACTTGCGGGGCAGAAGTACAAAAAGGCAATGCGCCAGAAGAGCGCAAATTACAGCGTTTGTTTAGAAACCAAAATGCAACACTTTTAATTAAACGATGCAACGATTTTGGTGCAGGCGGCGTTAGTGTTGCAATAGGAGAACTTGCCGACGGACTTATAATAGAACTGGACAACGTACCTAAAAAGTACGACGGACTTGATGGCACAGAGCTTGCGATAAGCGAAAGCCAAGAGCGTATGGCTGTTGTTGTAGAGAGCAAAGACGCCAAAAAGTTTATAGAAATAGCAAACAGCGAAAACTTACAAGCTACACAAGTTGCAACCATTACAAGCGAAAAAAGGCTTGTTATGAATTGGTGTGGTAATAAAATTTGCGATATAGACCGAAACTTTTTAAATTCTAACGGTGCAAAAAAATACATGAGTGTACATGTTACAAACATGCAAAATATAAATACATCAATCAATACACTTTCTAACTACGGCGACATTTACGACAACACAATAGCCGGCAGTGAAATTGTAGATTATGTTAACGCAAACAGCAATAACACACTTTTACAAAACCTTACAAACTTAATGGGTAACTTAAATATTTGCAGCCAAAAAGGCCTTAGCGAGCGCTTTGACTCCACAATTGGCAGCGGCAGTGTTTTAATGCCGTTTGGCGGCAAAACACAGTTAACACCTACACAATCAATGGTTGCAATGTTACCTGTATTAAACGCACAAACACACACATGCAGCGCAATGGCGTTTGGTTATAACCCTAATATTGCACAGCAAAACACATACGTGGGCGCATATTTAGCAGTGCTTGAAAGCATAAGTAAAATTGTTGCAAGCGGCTTTAGCCTAAAAAACACATATTTAACTTTCCAAGAATATTTTGAACGCCTAAAAGCAGATCCAACGCGATGGGGAAAACCTGTTGGCGCACTTCTTGGCGCACTGGATGCACAACTTGATTTTGGTGTTGGTGCAATTGGCGGTAAAGACAGTATGAGCGGTACGTTCGAGGACATGGACGTAGCACCTACACTTGTAAGTTTTGCTGTGTCTCACGGCAAGGCACAAAACGTAATATCGCCAGAATTTAAAAACACAAACAGCGAAATTGTTTTTATTTCCCCTACAAAGCTTAGTAGCAATACCGAAAGCTTGCCGGATGCAAAAATTCAGCTGGATGTTTTTGAAGTTGTGCAAAATTTAATACAAAGCAATAAAATTTTAAGTGCCTACACCCCAACTATGGGAGGCATTGCCGAGGGACTTGTTAAAATGTGTTTTGGCAACGAAATTGGCTTTACCGCCAGTGAAAACACAGAATTTGATGACATATTTACATCTTGCTACGGCGGATTTATATTGGAGTTAAACAGCGACTTTACATATGAAGAATTTACAAAATGCACACAAGATACTAATGCAAAAATTAGCTGTAAGCTTATTGGTAAAACATGTAAAAATTACGAATTTACCGTTTGTGGCAACACTGTAAATTTAAAAGATATACAAAAAACATACGAACAAAAACTAAGCAATGTTTTGCCGTATCTTGATGAGCATATGAGCGATGACAACAGCAGCGATGAATTTGATGGCAAGGTAATTAATATAAAAGCTGTTGCAAACAACACCGCAAAATACAGTGGCCCTGCTATTTTTAATGACGGTATTGCAAAGCCACGTGTTTTAATACCTGTGTTCCCCGGCACAAACTGCGAGTACGATTCGGCCGCAGCTATGCAAAATGCAGGTGCCATTAGCGATATTTTTGTTATAAACAACTTAACCCAAAGCCACATTGAAGACAGCGTAGCGCAAATTTTGAATAAAATTAATGAGAGTCAAATAATATTTTTACCTGGTGGTTTTTCAGGTGGAGACGAACCCGAGGGTAGCGCAAAGCTAATTGCAGCATTTTTCAGAAACCCGCAAATAACTCACGCTGTTCATGATATGCTATATAAGCGCGACGGCTTAATGCTTGGTATTTGCAACGGCTTTCAGGCATTAATAAAGTTAGGTCTTTTACCTAAAGGAAGAATTGCTAATACTAGTAATTTATGCCCTACTCTTACTTTTAACAAAATTGGTAGGCACCAAAGCATGCTTGTAAATACAAGGGTTGTTAACAATTCATCCCCTTGGTTAATGCAAACAAATGTAAACGATATTCACACTGTTGCAATTTCTCATGGTGAGGGCAGATTTGTTGCAAGCAAAGATGTAACACAGCAGCTTATCGACAACGGACAAATTGCCACACAATATGTAGATCAAAATGCAAATGCAACAATGAATTTGCGCTATAACCCCAACGGAAGTGTACTTGCCATAGAGGGTATAACAAGCCCAGATGGCAGAATATTTGGTAAAATGGGCCACAGCGAAAGGTATGGCACGCATCTTTATAAAAACGTTTGCGGCAACAAAATCCAGCCTATTTTTAGTGCCGGTGTGCAATATTTCAAATAATTACCTTTAAAATAAACATCTATCTATTGAATTTTTGCTGAAATATGTTAAAATATATTAAGGATTATTTCCGCTTTGTTGCTAAAACCGCACGCAGTGGCAACAAAGTAAATAATATATTGTGCGGAGAAAAGGATGTTTATTATGGCTTATGTAATTAGTGACGAATGTATCTCTTGTGGTGCATGTGCAGGTTCATGTCCTGTTTCTGCTATTAACGAGGGCAGCAGCAAATATGAAATTGATGCAGGCGCATGTATTGATTGCGGTTCTTGCGAGGGCGCATGTCCCGTTAGCGCTATAAGTGCAGGTTAATTTTGCTTTTAGCGCTGCTGTGGCATATATTTGTGCCGTTGTAGCATAATTAATGCATTTTAAGGGGGACGGTTATATTAAAACCGCCCCCCTAAATTTTTGTATATAATTGAAAGCGAGTTTTACTAATGCAAGATACGCCTTGTAAAAATGAAATACTAACACACGGCACAATTGTACACACAAGCAAAACGCATAAATTTGGCGCCGATGCACTTATACTATCACATTTTTGTGGCGCAAAGCGTATGCAAAGTATTTGTGATTTTGGTACAGGTTGCGGCATAATACCGCTTCGCCTATACGACAGAGGACACAGAGGCCTTTGTGTTGCAATAGATATTGCCCAAAATGCAATTGACTTGCTTTGTAACAGCATAAAAGAAAACGATATACAAAACATTAAACCACTTTGTGCAGATGTAAAAAATTTAATGCCAAATAAATATTTACAAGAGTATAATATAAATAGCAACAATTTTGAAAAAATTAATAGTCCTTATATAAGCAACACCAGTTTTGATATTATTACGTGCAATCCTCCCTATTTTGTATCGGGATATATAAGCCCTGTACCGGAGCGAGCAAGTGCAAGGCACGAACAAAGTTTAAACATGGCACACGTGTGCAAAGCAAGTGCATTTTTGTTAAAAGACGGTGGCAAACTGTGCATATGCCAAAGGCCCGAGCGCCTTGCCGACGTTATGTTTGAGATGAAAACAGCCGGTATAGAACCTAAACGATTACAGTTTGTAAGTGTATCTACACAAAAAAAGCCTTGGCTTGTGCTTATAGAGGGCCAAAAAAACAGGGCCAGTGGGCTAAATACTTTACCGCCGCTTGTTACCGAAAATAGCGATGGAACACGCCCAAGCGAGCAAATGCGTGAAATTTACGAGGCATAGTATGCCATATTTTAAATAGGATTGATTAAAAAACCACAGAAATGGAGTATACTATGAGTGAAAGTAATAACAATTTTGGCACTTTATATATTGTTGCAACACCCATAGGCAATTTATCGGATTTTACATTAAGGGCCAAACAAGTGTTTACCGAAGTGGACTTTATAGCAGCCGAAGATACAAGGGTAACTGTAAAGCTTTTAAACCATTTAGGTATAAAAAAACAACTAATTAGTTATTACGAGCACAACCTTAAACAGCGCGGCGAGGTTATATTAAACAGAATTATAAACGGAGAGAGCTGTGCTCTTTGCAGTGACGCCGGAACACCTGCTATATCAGACCCCGGTGAGCTTATAGTTAAACAAGCACACGAGCTTGGTATAAAAGTAGTACCTATACCCGGTGCTTGTGCTGCCATTACAGCACTTTGTGCCAGCGGGCAAGTTACAGGCAGCTTTGTTTTTTTGGGGTTTTTACCAACAAACAGACGCATAAAAAAGCAGCGGCTTGCTCAATTAAAGGCCGAGGAAAAAACAGTAATATTATACGAATCTCCACATAAATTATTAACTACACTAAAAG
The DNA here is from genome assembly GCA_964369925.1 of uncultured Bacteroides sp. Taxonomy (GTDB): domain Bacteria; phylum Bacillota; class Clostridia; order Oscillospirales; family Ruminococcaceae; genus Ruthenibacterium. Next base: position 102,146 of record CAYJGU010000004.1, read on the forward strand.
ATTTATGCGAGTTTTTAGGCGAGGATCGCTCTATTACAATTTGCCGAGAATTAACAAAAATTTACGAAGAAATATTTGTTACCACCACAGGAAATGCGTTAAATATATACACTGAAAAAAAGCCAAAGGGAGAGTTTGTAATAATTATTTCTGCGCTTGAAAATATACCGCAAGAAACAGAATATACGTTGCAACAAGCAGCAGAGCTTGCTTTAAGTTATATTAATAATAACGAAAGTACAAGCAGTGCCGCAAAAAAAGCGGCGGCAGAAACAGGTTTTCCAAAAAGCGATATTTATAAGTTAATTCAAAAATCCAAATAAAATGTAGGTACTAAATTTATGCAAAAAGTTTTGATTATATCGGATACTCACGGTAACACAAATAGCGTTTATGACATTATTGAAAAGGAAAGCGATGCCAATGCACTAATTTTTTTAGGCGATGGCATTGGAGACATTAATAATGCCGAGCTTTTGTATCCTAATTTAAAATTTTACAAAGTAGATGGCAACTGCGACTTTGTGCGCACAGGGCTTTATAAAGCCGTATGTGTGTTTGAAGGTGTAAAAGTGCTTATTACGCATGGCCACAACTACCATGTAAAATACCACTTAAGCGAAATTATAAAAGAGGCAAAAATGCAAAACACCGACATAGCCATGTTTGGACACACCCACTGCCCTTTTTGCGAGGTTAAAAACGACATTACACTTTTTAACCCAGGTGCAGTAGAGGGCAACAGGCAGGGCCCCAAAGGGCGAGGTTATGGTATACTTTATGCCGAAAACAATAAATTTACACTAGAGCACTTTGTGTTATAACCACATTAACTTTTATTATAAAACAACATTTATTACGCATATGTGTATTAATTTCACATATGCGTAATGTTTTTTGTATTTTATACTATTAGTATATTTAATTGCAATAAGAAACACCGCCGTACCAAAACGGCGGTGTACTTGGGGTATTTTTTGTGTGTGAGGAGGAATCATGTACAAAAAGCAAGATTGCGGCTTCTCGCTTTCTGTAATTATATTTTACTACTTTAGTAATTATATTGTGTTAATTACTTGTGAATAATTTGTAAATAGTGCCAACGCAATGTTTATTGCACTTTATTACATTTTGCTTTCTATTGCCGCTATTGTTTTACTTATTTCCACATTTTTATTTTGTATAAAAATAGATTTATTTATATGCTCTTTAAATGTTTTTGTTGTATAAAGCTCCACACTTGCAGGTACCGCTATATTTGCCTTGTCGTTTGTAAACACAACTGCATTTGTTACAGAGGTGTTTTTTATTTTATTTTCAAATAGCGCCTCACGCAAGGCTCTTGTATCTTTAGTTGCCTTTATTATTGGGTTGTAAAAATAATTTTTTTGCTTTTTATGTAATTGAACCCATTGTTCTTCTTTTTCTGTGCCGTAAATATCTCCACCGTATCCATAACATTTTACGCACAAAACACCAAAACTTCCCACTACTACAAAATCAAAATTTGCTGTATGCTCGCCATTTTTTATGTTTACATTTTGCAATACTTTATATTCGTTTATCATTGCAAATCTTTTTGCAATTGCCAGCGGTTTTGCCACTGCGCTGTTTGTAGATAAGTTTTTACCAACTTGACTTGTAGGTGGTTTTTCTCGTTTTAAAAGGTAGTATACAACGCCAAGCACTGCTACCGACAGTACCAGTACTATCATTTCTAGTGATTCCAAAGTAAGCCTCCAATTATTTATGTTTTTTTGCTGCTTTTCATGTTTAATATTTTATATATTAACTAAATTTAAAACCTGAGTTAAATTTGTTATAACGTGTGCCCCGGTATTTTTAAGTATTTCATCGCTTTGGTGCCCACCCGTGAACAGTATGCATTTAACGTTTAGTTCTTGTGCCACTTCAAAATCGTGTGTTGTATCGCCAACATAAATTGCATTCGAACCATCAAAATTCGTCTGTTCCATCCATTTTTTTGCCATTTGCACCTTGCTGTTTGCGTAAACGTCATCAAGGCCTAAAATTGTATCAAAATAATGCTTTATACCGTAATGTTCCAGTTGCTCGTTAAGTATATCTTTTTTTGCTGCCGAAAGTATAATTTGCCTTACACCTTTTTGATTTAACTGTTGCAATACTTGTTTTACATTTTGGTGTAAATCGCTTTTTTTATACTCTTGTGTGTACATATCTTGATACTCTACCGCTAAAATATCAAAAGGGTGGTCATCAAAGTTAAACCCTACATTTTTATAATAATTTTGCACGGGAAAACAAAACTTGTTTTTATACTCTACCATGTCTTTCATTGGCTTGTACCCGCAGCCTACAAGTTGTTTATTTGTAAGATCAAACGATATATGCCCGTCGTCAAGTAAAGTACCGTTAAAGTCCCATATAACAGTCATAATGCATGTTCCTTTTATGGTTATTTGTTGTTTTTGCGCTTATCGTACTGCGGCTTTTTTTTGCGTTTTTTTACCGAAAATCCAAAATCGCCTATTTTGCGCCCCAGTGCAAAGTATTCTCCGTGTGCAAATGCACAAAGCGATGCCTTTGCAAGGCAAAGTTTGCCTTTTTCGTTAATTAGCTCTTCGCTCACATATACTGCTTTAATATCGGCAATAAACATATCGTGCGTACCAAGCTCTACTATTTCACTAACAGTGCACACTAAACTTACAGGGCTTTGCTCTACTATAGGGCAATTTGTATCTTCTACCCCTAAAGGTGTCAGTTTTGCTGTTTCAAATTTGTTTTCATCTCTACCGCTTTTTACACCGCAATAATCTACCGCGCGCACTATTTTGCTTGTTGGTAAATTAATTACAAATTCTTTGCTCTGCTTAATAATATCATAGCTGTAACGCTCTTTCCTAAGCGAAATATACGTTTTTGGCGGCTGAGAATTCAATATTCCCGTCCATGCAACCGTTAAAACGTTTGGATTTTCTAAATCTCCACAGCTTACTAAAACCGGCGGCACCGGCGCAAGAAGAGTTGTGCCTTTCCATTTAACTTTACTCATTTTTTCACCTTTTCACTTTTTTAGGCACAGTTTTACATATGCCTATGTTAATTTTCTATTTTATTTTGTGCTTTCTCGGGTTTCTTACACAATTAAATATTCTTCACTTATGTATGTACTCAAAACATTTTGTATATACTCCATGCTAAAAGCCGAATTTCTAGCCCTTATTCCATGTGCCAGGGCAAGGTCATTTGTATAGTCCTCAAACAAATATACACGAACATTGGCATAATTGGCATCGTAATGCGTAATTACAGGCCTTAACTTTGGCTCGATTACTTTACTTACTGTAGCACCATTTACATCTGTTGTCTTTTCAAATGTACATTCTAATATTGCACCTATCATTGTATCTGTTGTAGCCTGTGTGCTTATAAAATTACCCAAAGAGTATGCTACAAAAACATCTCTTCCGTCGGCTGATTTAAGCGTTTGGGCATTTTGTACTACGTGTGGATGAGTACCTATAATTACATCTGCTCCCCAGTCGGCCATTTGCTGTGCTAAATTTTCTTGATACTGTGTGAATGTATGGCTGTTTTCCACACCCCAGTGGTTGCTAACAACTACTATATCTGCATTTTGCCTTGCTGTTTGTATCTGGTTTTGTATAATATCTGTTTGGCTTGTATATATTACATGGTACGGTGTATTTGCGCTTACGCTTAAACCGTTTGTTGTTTCGGTGTATGCCAAGTATGCAATAGTAATATCGTTTACTGTTTGGTACGTTATATTTGTGTAATATTCATCTTCGCTTTTAAACAATCCATGTACAAGGGTATCGTTTGGCATGCTATTCCAAAAGTCCATTGTAGCTGTAAGGCCTTGCTCTCCCTTATCGTACGAGTGATTATTTGAAAGGCTGAACACCCTAAATCCAACGTCGTATAAATCTTTACCCATTTGCCCCGGTGTTGAAAACATGGGATAAGACGATGCTTGAAATAAATCGTTTACAAGTGTTTCTTGGTTTAACCAATTAACATCAAAATTACTGTAATAATCTCTAACATTGTCGTAACAGTACGAAAAATCGTACCCACCGTTACCGTGTCTTGCCGCAGCTTGCAAATAAATGCCGTCGTGTATTAAATTATCACCTGTTGCTGTAAATGTAACTGTTGTTGTAACCGGCTGTGGTTGCTCTTGAACAACACTTTGCGGCAGTTCTATTTCTTGCACTTGCACGTTTTGTGTGTTGATTAAACCACACGCTGTAAATACAAGTGTTAAGCACAAAACTAATATAGCTATTTTTTTCATACTTGTAGCTTCTCCTTTATTTACTGCAAAAAACACTTTTTAACATATATAGTTTATTTAATTATACAACAATTTTATTATAATGTATAAATTATAATAAAATTGCAATACATATATTAAATAATATTACAAACAAATATTAATTGTCAAATTTAACATTGTTTTTTCTTGACAAATACTACTAAAAGGCAATAGAATTATATATATAGTGTTTATTTTTAAATTAATTAAGGAGAGTGAGCATAAATGGACAGCCCCCTACCCGAAAGTAGAAACTATAAAACAAAAAACATGCATATATGCGCACTTGTATTATATTTACTTTATTAAACTTCTTATTTTAAATGCTAATTCGTAATTTAAGCGCTTTAATATTTAAAATAATAATTATGCGCAAAAATGCGGAAAGCAGTTAATTATGATTAAAATTTACCAGTCCGATAGTGGAAAAGTTTCCAAAACAGACAAAATAGTGCCCGGTGCATGGATAAACTTATTTGCACCCTCGGAAGAGGAGCTAAATTTTGTGTGCAGCGAGCTCAACGCCGATATAGCTCTTTTAAGGGCAGCGCTTGACGAAGAGGAGCGCAGCCGCATAGATTTTGAAGATGAGCAAATGTTAATTTTGGTAGACACACCAATAGTTGAAAAGAAAAAAGACAAAGAACACGGTGTTGTATACTCTACACTACCTTTTGGCATAATATTATTGTCCGACAACGTTATTACCGTATGTCTAAAAGAGAGTGCCCTTGCTTTATCGTTTAGTGGCGGGTTTGTTAAAAACTTTAGCACTAAAAAACGAAACAGAATGACATTGCAATTTTTACATCGCAACTCCACACTGTTTTTAAACCACTTAAGAGAGGTTGATAAAGAGAGCCAAAGAGTTGAAAATGAGCTGCACCTATCTATGAAGAATAAAGAGCTTATACAAATGCTTGGACTTGAAAAAAGCCTTGTTTATTTTTCTACTTCACTTAAAAGCAATGAAATAGTGCTTGAAAAAT
>CAYJGU010000005.1:0-8562 GCA_964369925.1 uncultured Bacteroides sp.
AAGGCGTAAATTTTAGTTAAAATGACAATTAAACGCTTTGTCGTTGTTTTTTATTTTTTTGTTACACGGTAATAATATTTTATAAAAAAATGTTACACTTATAATGTTTTGTTAACGTATTAATTTATACTTTTAGTGGCTTAGATTTTAAATTAAGCTTAAAAACAAGAAAGGACATATAAGCTTTATGGATATAGTAAAACATAATAGTACAGCTTGGGATAAAGCAAGTAAAACAAATCTTGCACAGTGGACAAACCCCGTTAGCACACAAGTTATTAAAAATGCTAGAAACGGAATATCTCAAGTTTTGCTTACAGACACAAAATTTGTACCCGAAGAATGGTATATGCCTGTAAAAGGAAAAAATATACTATGCCTTGCTTGTGGAGGTGGCCAACAAGCACCTGTTTTTTCTGCTATGGGCGCCAATGTAACCGTTATAGATATAAGTGAAAGTCAACTTAATGGTGATAGGATGGTTGCTAAAAGAGAAAACCTTACTATAAAAATTATTAATAATGACATGTGCGATTTGTCAATATTTTCTGATGAAAGCTTTGACATGATTTTTCACCCAATTTCAAACTGTTATATACCTAATCCTAACATTGTTTGGAAAGAGTGCTACCGTGTGTTAAAAAAAGGCGGTACATTACTTAGTGGATTTGTTAACCCTTTGCTTTATATTTTTGATGTGGATGCTTTTGATAATAACATTTTGAAGGTTTCAAATAGCATTCCTTATTCGGACTTAGAGCAATTGCCCAAAGAACAGCTAAATGAGCGCATTGCAAATAACGATACTTTGGAATTTGGCCATACTCTTGATACACTTATAGGCGGACAAATTAATGTAGGGTTTGCTTTAACTGGTTTTTACGAAGATATTTGTAACAATGAACTGCTGGATAAACATATAAATTCTAGAATTGCTACAAGAGCCGTTAAGTTATAGTCATACATATCACATTTACTAATTTTGTGGATAATTAATATTGTACGTTGTACAATATACTTTTTATTTTATGGCTATTGGCTCGCCGTTTATGCAGCAATCGCCACTTATGCCAATACAACAAAAAAACTATTTAAACTTAGTAGTATATAACAGGAGAATTTATGGACTATTTTAATAAACGAGAAAACGTTGATTTATATAGCAGTATGATGCAAAATTATGACAATAGTTTTATTATTAACGAGGTAAAAAAAATATTGCCTCAAAATTCATCACTACTTGAGCTTGGCATGGGCACCGGTGTAGATTTAATATCTTTATCCCAATACTATTCTGTAATAGGAAGTGACTATTCACCGCTTTTTATTAGCGATTTTAAGCAAAAAAGCAATTTAAATGTTTGTGTTTTAAATGCGGTAACTATTGATATAAACAAAAAATTTGATTGCATTTTCTCAAATAAAGTTCTTCAACACTTATCAATAGATGACTTTTCTATTTCGCTTGTTAACCAAAGTAAGCATTTAACTAAAAATGGTATACTATTTATTACACTTTGGCATGGTGAGCACCGCGAAGAGTTTGAGTGTAATGGCGCATTACGTTTTGTTTATTATGACGAAAAAACACTTAAAAAGCTTTTGCCTAACACCATACAACTTGAAAATATTATACTATATTCCGAGTTTGAAAAAGATGACTCGATAATTATAATTTTGAAACTGACATAGAATAAAAAATAACTTTACACTGCTTGATTTTATGCTTTTTATAAAATTTTTACTTTACAACAACATAAACTATAACTTAAATAGCAATAAAACTCCTGCCATTTTAAGCAGGAGTTTTATTTTATTATTTAATTCTACTTGACGCCGAAATATAGTTGCGCTATAATAGCTATTATTGTGCAACTATATTGAAAGGATACTTATAATGGAGACTAAATTAGTAAAAGCAATTAATAAATTCTATCACGACTTATCTATTTCAGAGTTAAAGCTTCAAAACAGCTTACAAAATGAAAAAACTCTTACATATAACGATGTGCTTTATCTTGACATTATATTTGCACACCCGGGCGAATATACATCTACTCAAATTGCAGACATGCTCCATGTCTCAAGGCCATCTGTTACAAAAAAAATTAAAGAACTTATAAAAAAGGGTTATGTTACACGAAAACAAAGCAGTACCGATAAGCGAATCCACTATCTTTTTATAAACAAAAATAAGAAATTCGAATATTCTAGCGACAATCTTGGAAAGAGAATTATTGAAAAAATAGATGGCAAGTACTCTGATAACGATATAAACAATTTATGCGAACTATTAAATTTAATAAGCAGTTTAGTAGTAGAAGGAAATATATATGAAGGCCAAAAATAACATTTTAAGCACAGCTAGCATTCCAAAATTATTTATGAAATATTGTATTCCCGCAGTTGTTGCCATGATTATATCCGGTGTTCAGGGCATGATTGACGGGATATTTGTTGGCAATTACATAAATAGCAACGCACTTGCCAGTGTAAATATTGCCATGCCATTCATGCATTTAATTTTTGGTCTCAGCATGATTGTAAGCATTGGCACTCAAAGTTATGTTGGCATTGCACTTGGCAAAGGAGAAAATGAAAAAGCGCAAAATAGTTTTAACACTTTTAAAATTATTATAATAGTGTGTGCTGGTTTAATTACTGTTTTTGGCCTTACATTAAATAAACAAATAGCATCTTTACTTGGTGCAGATTCTAATTTAATTGCCTATTCTTCGACATATATAAAGTTTATATCTGTTTTTGCAATACCTATGTGTGTTTACCTTTATTTTGGGTTTTTAAATAGAATTGTAGGCAAACCTGAAAAATATTTTTTCGCTTCAGTATTAAGCGTTATAGTTAATGTATCTTTAGATTATTTACTAATTGCACGTTTAGAAATGGGTGTAATGGGTGCAGCTCTTGCAACGGGTGCAGCGTATTCTTCAGCGCTTTTTGTTGTTATAACGCCAATGCTAAACAAAAAAAATGTTATAAACATTTTTGTGGGTAAATTTTCAAGCGAAAGCATAAAAAGTGTACTGTATAATGGTTCGTCTGAAGGGATTAATTCTATATCTGCTGCTGTAATAGCATTTTTATTTAATACATCACTAATGCGTTTAGTTGGGGCCGACGGTGTTGCGGCATTTACAGCCATTAACTATGTCGGCAATTTAGGAAGTCTACTTTTGTTTGGTGTATCTGACGGTGTTGGACCTATTGTGAGTTACAACTTTGGAACAAAAGACATTAAACGAGTAAATTATTTAATGAAGCTATCCTATATTTTTAACTTCATTTTTGGTATAATTTTATTTATACTTTTATTCTATTTTGGCGAGCATCTTGTTGGCTTATTTATAAAAAACAATCCTTCATTAATTGAAATAGCTGTGTTAGGCGGAAAGTTATATGCAATATCCTTTTTAATGGCAGGTTTTAATATATTAAATTCGGGGTATTTTACTTTTATAGGAAAAGGCTTTGAGTCTGTTGTGGTGGCTGCCAGCAGAGGATTTATTTTTGTAAGCATAGGCGTATTTGTTTTACCATTGTTTTTAGGTACTAACGGAATTTGGTTAAGTGTAGCTTTTGCAGAATTTTGTGCAGTAATTATAGGGTTAATTTTACTTAAATTTACTAAAAGAACATATACTAATGGCAATTTACTTAAAAGTTATGATGAAGCTGTTATTAAAGCAAATGATAATATTAGAATTACCAGCAAAACCCAACAATTTGGCAGAGTCATAACTGTTAATAGGCAGTTTGGAAGTGGCGGACGAGAAGTATCTAAAAGACTTGCTAACTTATTAAATTGTGCTTATTATGATAAAGAAATAATTAATTATCTTGCAGAAGATATTGGACAGTCGCCTGATTTAATAAGTAAGCTAGATGAAATGGACTATAAAAATTTTGGCTACACTTTCAGCCGTTCGTTTATGCTATACAACCAATTACCAATAGCCGAAATTAATTTAAGCGAGAAAAAAATATTAAAAGAACTTGCACAAAAAACAAAGGGTGTTTATGTAGGCCGCTGCTCAAACTACATATTACAAGACTATAATCCATTTAAAGTGTTTATATATTCCTCCGATATGAACTTTAGAATTGACCGTTGTATTGAAAAGTCTTTTGAAAATTTACAATCAAAAATTCGCAGTGAAATACAGAAAGATATTATAGCAATTGATGAAAAAAGAAAATCGCATTATAATACTAATACCGGTGAAAGATGGGATGATATAAATAATTATCATTTGTGCATTGATACGTCCGAGGTAGGTATAAAAAAAGCAGTTGATGTTATTATTAATGCATTAAACAATAATTAAACTTTATTTATCAGTATAAGGCAAAAATAGCAATTAAACTTATTTAAAAATGATTAAGTGCAAGGCAAACCATTGAGCATTATCTATAATTTTATATATAAGAGGTGTATAATATTAAAAAATCAAAAAAAATAACAATATTAATAATTACAATTATCTCAGTGTTTATAGTTATACCTGCAATCACTTTAACTTATATTAACTCAGCATATTCTCATATAAATAAAGATATACGCACACTTGGTTTTATCTCTGACATTTTAGTGCGGTTTGACAGTAAAGAAAGCCTTAAAGCCCTTAGTAAAAACACGCCTACTATACCATTTAAAATAGATGAAAATGTAGCACTGGAAGAAATTTATATAAACACAAATAATAACTTAGAATTAAGACTATTAGTAATGAAGCCATCAGCTCAATATGAACTTACTAATGCAGTTATTTGGTTTCATGGCGGCGGATATGCAATGAAAACACCTGAGGATGAGTTATCATTAATGCAAAAATTTGTACTAAGAAATGATGCTGTTGTAATTTCACCGGACTATACTTTATCAATAGACGAGCCCTACCCTGCTGCACTTAACGACGCATATGACACTTTACTTTGGGTAAAAGACAATTCGGAATTTTTAAACATTGATGAAGAGCAGATTTTTATTGGTGGAGGAAGTGCGGGCGGCGGGCTTACAGCAGCACTTTCATTATATGCACGTGATAAGGCCGAGGTTAATATTGCGTTTCAAATGCCACTTTACCCAATGTTAGACCATACAACAGTATCTACTGACAATGATGAACACATGCTTGTTTGGGATTTAAAGCGCAATGAAATAGCTTGGGAAGTTTATCTTGGAGAGCTATATAATACAAACGACATACCTATATACGCCTCGGCTAATACGGCAGTTGATTATACTAATTTACCACCTACGTATACATTTGTGGGCACAGAGGACCCTTTTTATGAAGATACACTTGAGTATATTGATAAACTATCAGACGATGGTGTAACAGCAGTATGTGATATTTATAACGGTGCTTATCATGGGTTTGATGTAGTTGCCACTAATGCACAAATTACACAAGATGCTTGGGACAACTTGCTTAAAGCGTATGACTACGCTGTTGAAAATTATAGAACTTTGCAACCATAAAAAATATATGCAAAAATAAATTTGAGGTGAAGTATGAGAAAATTTATAATTATTGCACTACTTATTGTTACACTTATTGCTATTATATTTATAGGATTTTCTATTTTAATAGCAACAAAAAAAACTACTGCTTTAAATGCTCAAAATAATTTAAGCGATACTTTTAATGTTGAACTTCGTGCTTTTTCTTTTAATCAGACATACAAAAACGATATGGACGAAGGCCGAGGCGACAGTTATTATTATTACCTTAAAAAAAATAAACTTACAATAGAACTTTGGGGATATGGCAGCGAAGATGTAATAGAAAAAGAAATTAATATTGGCGATGAAGAATTTGAGCTGCTACGGCAAGATATTTTATTATGGATTGAAAAATACAATATATTAGGTTTAGCAAAAACTGAGTTTGAGCAAAATTCTCAACAAGAACAATACGCTACAGACGTACATGGCTCGTTTTATATTAAATTATATTACACTAATTATGATGATATTGTTGTAACCACCTTTCCTGCAAATTATAAAGAAATGCAATCTGATTTGGATGAAATTTTTTCAGAATACAAGTAACTACTAATTTATAGCAAACATGTTTTTTTATAACATACTTGTCTATAATACAAAACAATTGAATTATACAAAACTTAAAGCGCAATATAACCATAAATTTTTATACCGACATCACTATTTAAGTGGTGTCGGTATTTCTTTTAGGTAACAGGCCTTTTGGCATAAAAATACCCTCTATAGCAGCTTTTATGCCACTACAGAAGGTTTTTTGCTGTACGTTATATTAATTTTTACTGTTATGTTATATTTAAAAGCCAATTAACAAATTATTTAAACTAATTAAACGCCCTCTATGAATTCTCCACATATATTCGATTTCATAAATTGAATATAATCTTCATTGCTTAATTGCATTGCACTTGCTAAAAGTGTTTTAACATAAACCATTTCTGATGTTAGCCCATATATTGAAATTGCGTCACTACCCATAACGTGCGACATCGAAGCATATAAGCTAACACCTTCTCTGCTCGGTTCTAATATAAGTTTTATATCGTGTTTTCTACACTTATCCAGTAAATAAAGTATTGAACTCGATGTGTAGTTTTCATCTACACTATCTATTTCAACACATGCAGTTGCACTGTGATATAACCCATGTACAATTGCATATATATCCATCTCGTAGTTTATATAAGAATAATCTAGCCCAACGTATGGCCTAACTTGAAGCACATTATTTATAAGCAAATTTATATTACACAGCTCTATTGGGTTAAACAAATTATTATTTTCTTCTCTTATTTGTTCTATGGTTTTATTATAGTTTGTTATTATTTTAGAATCTGCACTTTCAAAGTCGTCACTATAATTTTGGCACTGACGTAAATGGCTAGCTTTGTGCAAATATATGTTATTATCGGTATTTCTGTATACAACAAAAACACCATTACTAATTCCATTGCAAATAAGTTCTACCGCCGTTTTAAAGTTAACATTACCATTTGCATTTGTGTTATTTAGCGGCAAATTACTAGATACAAGAAATACCGGCACTTTAACAGACGATAAAAGTAAAGCAACCAAACATGATGTGTATGCTAAATTATCGGTTCCATGTGCAATAATTACACCTTTATAACTACTATAATCTATATTTTTCAAAAACACTAATAAGTCATTCCACTTATTTACTGTCATATTTTCGCTCAACACATTAAGAACTGTTTTCTCTTCAAATTCTGAGTTGCTATATTCACTACATGAATTTTTAAAATTTTTTAATAAAAGCGCACTGCTCTTGTTTATGTCAATGTCTCTGTTTTCGTTATTATTATCTCCAAAAGAGCAAATTGTGCCACCTGTAAAAATCAAAAGTATTTTTTTCATATAAACTTCCTATTCTTTATTAAATAAACATATAAAATACATTTAAATCTAATTGATTTTATCAAATATTATAATATGTGTCAACATTGTATTACCAACCATATACAAATACTAATATATGCTATTTTGCATAAAATTTACTAGCTAAATAGACAGCATTATTAAACTATGCTATAATTTAAACAAATTACTACATAAAAAGGGGGCTAAACATGGTTAATAAAATTGAAAGTATTTTAAACAAAAAAATAAGCAATGCAACAGATGAAGAAATATATATTGCTCTTCTTATTTTAACAAAACAAATGGCTACAAAGCGCAAAGAAAAAACAAATGGCCGCAAGCTTTATTATTTTTCGGCAGAGTTTCTAATAGGTAAGCTTTTAAGCAACAACCTTATTAACCTTGGTATTTACGACGATGTAAGCTATGCACTACAGCAAAGTGGTAAATCTCTTAGTGCAATTGAAGAGATTGAACCTGAGCCCTCACTTGGCAATGGTGGGCTTGGTAGGCTTGCAGCATGCTTTTTAGACAGTATTGCAAATTTAAATTTAAATGGCGATGGAGTTGGGTTAAATTATCATTTTGGTTTATTTAAGCAGTTTTTTAAAAATAATATACAAAATGAAAAACCAAACCCTTGGATTGAAAAAAACAGCATTTTAAATGAAACAAATTTTACTTGTAAAGTTAAATTTAAAAACTTTACTGCACAGGCTAAAATGTATGATATAGACGTACTGGGTAGTAATGATGTGCAAAACAAATTACACTTGTTCGACATTGTATCGCTAGATGAAAATATTGTACAGCAAGGTATAACTTTTGATAAAACAGATATTGAGAAAAATCTAACTTTATTTTTATACCCTGACGATAGCGATAAAGATGGTCATTTATTGCGTATTTACCAGCAATATTTTATGGTTAGTTGTGGTGCTCAATTAATATTAAAGCAGCTTGAAGAGAAAAAACAAGACTTTAAGCAAATAGGCAAATACGTAGCAATACAAATTAACGATACTCATCCTTCAATGATTATACCTGAAATGATACGTTTATTAGTTGAAAAAGGAATGGACACAGATAGTGCAATAAATGAAGTTGCCAAAACTTGTGCTTACACAAACCACACTATTTTGGCCGAAGCACTT
>CAYJGU010000005.1:8572-47995 GCA_964369925.1 uncultured Bacteroides sp.
AAAATGGCCACTTGAATATTTACAAAAAGTTGCACCTGAAATTGTACCAATAATAAAATTACTTGATAAAAAAGCGCACAAAAAATTTAAAAAAGCAGAACTTAAAATAATAGACAAAAACAATCTTGTACACATGGCAAGAATGGATATGCACTATTGCTACAGTATTAATGGTGTTGCATATTTACACACAGAAATTTTAAAAGATGTTGAATTAAAACCGTTTTATGACATATATCCTGAAAAATTTAATAACAAAACAAACGGTATTACTTTTAGAAGGTGGCTTAAACACTGTAACAAACCACTTGTTGATTTACTGCAGAAATATTTGGGTAATAAAAGTGAAGACATTTGTTATAATAGCCCTGAAAATTTACAACAACTTAAAAATTTAAAAGATGATAAAAATTTACAAAATGATATGCTCAGTGTAAAAATGCAAAATAAAATTGCACTTAAAACTTATATTAAAAAGTCATTAAATATCGAAATTGATGAAAATTCGATTTATGATATACAAATTAAGCGTTTACATGAGTACAAGCGCCAACAAATGAATTTGTTGTATTTAATTTATAAATATGGTGAAATTAAAAAAGGCAATGTACCGGCAAGACCTATTACTGCAATTTTCGGTGCAAAAGCAGCGCCTGCATACACTATAGCCAAAGATATTATTCATGCAATTTTATGTTTACAGCAAATTATTTTAGCCGATAAAGATGTATCGCCGCATTTAAAAGTTGTTATGATAGAAAATTACAACGTTACTGCGGCAGAAAAACTAATACCAGCATGTGACGTTTCAGAACAAATTTCTCTTGCCTCTAAAGAAGCCTCTGGAACAGGTAATATGAAGTTTATGTTAAATGGTGCTATTACCCTTGGAACGATGGATGGTGCAAATGTTGAAATTCATGAAAATGTAGGTAGCGAAAATATTTATATATTTGGTAAAAGCAGTAATGAAGTTATTAAACTTTATAAAGAAGAACTATATTGTGCTGCTGACTATTATATAAATAATGCAAAAATAAGAGATTTAATAAACTTTTTAATAAGCCCATTAATGTTAAAAAGTGGAGATGTTAAAATGTTACTGCGCTTACACGCAGAGCTTATACAAAAAGATTACTTTATGACATTACTTGATTTAGAAGAATATATTAAAGTTAAAGAAACATGCTTTAACGATTATGAAAGCAGACAAGAGTGGGCTAAAAAGATGATTATTAATACTGCTATGGCCGGTTTCTTCTCTTCTGACAGGACTATTAAACAATATAACGAAGACATATGGAAACTTTAATTAGCACTTAGCTATATTAAATTTTACAATTGTCTTTGAAAAAAATAAACACTCAAACAAAAAAAGATAGGCTTTTTAAAAGCTTATCTTTTTTATTTGTTAAGTTATTAGGTTTTGTTATAGTCCTGCAAAAATACACTTTACAATATGTCTATGCTGTTCGTTATAAATTTCTTTATTTTCACTTCTTAACTCAGCAACATTAGGTAGAACAATTTGTTTTTTAGGTATATGAAGTGTAAAATTTGTACTCATAAACGGCTGGCTTTCAACTGTAATGTCACCATCTAGCAAATTTGCAAGCATTTTGCATACATGCAATCCCATTCTGGTTAAATTGTCATTGGCATTATGCAAACTTTCATCTGAATAATGGCAGTCAAACACAAAAGGCAGCTCGCTTTTTGTTATACCTTTACCGTTATCGCGAACACTAATATTTATAATTCCATTTTCCATTTCAAGTAATACAACTATTCTTCCATTTTCAATTGGCAAGTTTTTAATTGAATTTGATAGTAAATTTAATAGGATTCTATCTATTATATTTTCATCTATACATACCAAAAAAACATCGGGTACATTGCAAATAAATTCAAGTTTCGCGCCTCTAACTTTTATATAACTTTCTACTGCTTTTAAATTTTTGTTAATAATGTCTGTTAAATTGTGCGTTAATAAATTTAACGAATATTTATCCTTTAGCAACCTATCTGCATCAATAAAATTATTAGCAATGCACAATGTTTTGTATGTATTTGTTTTTGCAACATCAATTAAATCGTTTAAATCTGTTTGTAATTGTTCATTATCTACTTTTGCAATTTTTTCTTCTATCAATCCAATGCAACTTAACGAAATGCCTATGTATGTTTTTATCTCGTGAGACAAGGCCGATAAACTACCTGATTCATCATATATCATAAAAACACCTCATTCTTCGCTCATTAAATCATACTTTAGTGTTTGTACAACAATTGTCAGTAGTTTTCCATTAGATACAGTTGATTTTTCATTATGATTTATTAGAGAAATAATTCTTTTCATTTCTTCGGTATTGCATTTAATAGCAGTTTTAATTGCACTTGAAATTGCATTTTCAACACTTTTAGGCTCACTCTCATATTGCTCAGCTATAGCATTATATTGTTCTGATAGCGTTGATCTTCCATTTGTTTGTTTTAACGATAAATATATTATCTTTTGAATATACTCATATCCCAGCAATTTAGTTGAAAACCCAAGTATTATTAAATATTTTGAGATAATTTTATTTAAGCGAACATCATTGTCATCATGTGCACTTTGAACACTATTTGCATTACTCTGATCTTTGATCTCTTTATTATTACCTACAGTTTCAATATACTTAATTCTTTTAATTAATATGTCTGTAGCAATTGGTTTTACCAAAAAATAATCTGCACCGCTCTCTATCATTATTTTTTCAATGCAGTCTACACCACTTGCACTCACTGCTAAAACCTTAGGTATTTTATCTAATTGTCCGCTTTTTATAAATTCCAGTACCCCTAGCCCATCTATTATTGGCATAGCAAAATCAAGTATTACAATGTCAGGTAATGTTTGCTCTAGTTTCTCTATTGCTTGTTCTCCATTGTGCGCAAATCCACAGCAAATAAACTCGTTGCACATTTTTAACTGGCTTGCACAAATATAACAAAAATCTATATTGTCATCTACTATTAAAATTCTTGTTTTTTCATTAATCATATTTGATCCCTTTAAATAAGTACTAAAAAATAAATTATATACCCATTTTGTAAATACTCACACATCTCACACCAATATCGTCCAATACGTCTTTAACATGAACGGGATATATACCATTTTTATACATTAAACAAAGCAATTTAATAGCAAATTCATATTTGCATATAATATTAACTTTTGCTTTAGTTATAATGCAACTACCTTCACTCTCTATAACCTCTAAATTATAACTACATTCAAACTCTTCATCTTGCTCAATTAAATACTTTAAATGCTTATTTCTTCCGTTTAAAGTATTTTGTTGTACCAACAGCTTTTTCATCCTTCTTTTCTCCGTCCATATTTTTACTTTTAATTTTTTAAATGTTATTTATTTTTATTTTAAAAGTGAAATATAAAAAACGCAAGTAAGAATAAGTAAGCATAACCATGAATTTCCTAAAATTTAAATTATTTTATACATATTTAACAACAACAAGTAAAATTATATGTATAACATTACTATCAAATATGCTATTTATATACAAACTAGTAAAAAATTCAGCTTATTTAATACAAAATTGTAACTTTATAAGTATTATAAAACATATTTTTAAAAAATAAAACAGTGTAATTTACAATTTTTTTTATATTTAATTGTAAATTATTACAATTTTTTTTTACTAAAAAAATGCCACAAAACATTTTTGTGGCATTAATAATATTATGTTAATTCGCAAACAGCTTTTTTAATATTTAATATTTCTTTTGGTGAAACGCTTAGCTGCTGCACGCCATATTCCACCAATGTTTTTACTGCGTTAACATCACTTGCAAGGTCGCCGCAAACACTTACAGCAATTTTATTTTTCAAAGCAGCCTTTACAGAAATTTCTACCATTTTAAGTACAGCAGGGTGGTATGGGTTATAAAATCGTTCTACCGATGAATTTTGCCTGTCGGCAACGAGTGTATATTGCGTTAAGTCGTTTGTTCCAATGCTAAAAAAGTCTACTTCTTTTGCTAATTCATCGGCAATCATTACAGCTGCCGGTGTTTCTATCATTATCCCTAAAGAAACTTTTTTATAAGGTGTTTTTGAGCTTTTCAACTCTCTTGTAATATCTATAATAATATCTTTTGTTTTACTTACTTCCCACATAGAGCAAATCATAGGTAGCATAATACTTATATTACCGTACGCCGAAGCACGTAAAACTGCCCTTAAGTGAGTTTTTAGTAAATCTTCTCTCTCAAAAAATGCTCTCATACCTCTATAGCCAAGTGCCGGGTTCGCTTCTTTATCTTCTAAAATGTAGTTAAGCTTTTTGTCGTCGCCAATATCAGGTATTCTAATAACAACATTATTATTGCCCATTAACTCAACTGCTCTTTTATAAACTTCAAACTGTGCTTGCTCACTTGGCATATTATTTTCATCAAGGTATAAAAATTCGCTTCTAAAAAGGCCAACGCCTTGAGCACCATTTTCTTTTGCCAATATCACATCATCTACACCTGAAACATTGGCGCAAATTTCAATTTCTATTCCCGATTTTGTTACAGCTTTTTTGTCAATATATTCTTTTAAATTATTTTTAGCTTTCTTTTCTAACTTTATCATTTGGTCAGCGCGTGAAATATGGCTGTCATCCGGCTCTAATATAAAAGTGCCATCGTAAGTATTTACAAGCGCATGCATGCCACTAACACCTGTAGATACCGGCACATTTACAAGTGAAGGAATTGCCATAGTGCGAGCCAGTATTGCAGTGTGTGAGTGCACCGAACCTTTACGCATTACAAATGCAATAACGTTTGACTTATCAAGCTGTACTGCATCTTGAGGTGTTAAATTATCTGCAACAATAATACAAGGTTGTTTTGGTTTTTCATCATTGTTGTCTTTACTTAAAAGTAAATCTATAATTATATTCGATACATCATTTATATCTTGTATACGCTCTTTGAAATAAGGATCTTGAATTTGCTCAAATTCCTTTTCATAAATTCGGCTAACACATTCAACTGCATACTCTGCATTTGCCTTTTCTTGTTCAATTATTTGCACAATTTTGTTTATGTACTCTTTATCTTCAATCATCATTTTATGCGCTTTAAAAATCATGGCTTCATTTTCGCCCATGTCTTTTAAGGTCTTGTTGTACAAAGATTCAAGCATTTCTGTTGCAATTTTGTGTGCGTTAAAAAAACGTTGTTTTTCTTGCACAATATTGCTAATTACGATTTTTTCAATAAAATGCTCATACTTTTTTAACTCGTATACTTTTCCAATTGCTACACCGTCGCACGCAACTTTACCATTATACTTCCTCAACAAAATCACCTCACTGCACAAATTTTTTAAAACCTATTTTTATACATTTTAATTAAAATTTTCAAAATGTATTTTAACTATATAATAATTTACTATCTAAAAAAATATTGATATATAATCAAAAAATAATTCATTCTAATTTATCAAGTTTATTATACAACAGTATAACACAAAATATCAACAAAAAACGTTTTTTTTTACATTTTTTTTTAAAAACGCAAAAATAACACAAAACATATGCCTAAATGACATGTTTTTTCAATATTCTATTTAAAATTCAACGTCAAATTGTCAGTATTGTTATATTACAAAATTATCTGTGATGAATTTTAATTGCTTTTGTCGAATGAAAAAATATTTTTTATGTTTTACATTTATAATATATAAGCCGTTTTAGTTAAATAATTGTTGCATTAATTAAAGGTTTTTTATGCATAAATACATGCAAAATGATGTGTTTAAAAACAGTTAAAAAATATTGCATACTAATTATATTATGTAATATATAAATTAAGCATGCATATTTTTTAACTATTATTTTATTTTAGTTGCACTCTCTCAAGTCTAGTTCATAAAGTGCTTCAATATTTTCTATTGGTGTGTCGTTTTGAATATAGTGTGCCGATGTCATTATATAACCGCCGCCTTTACCCAAAACAGCTACAGCACTCTTTACAGCATCGCGTACATCTTGAGGAGTGCCGCTTGGTAGTGTAAATTGTATACAAATACCACCATGGAACATTAAATAATCACCATGTTCTTTTTTAATCTCCTCAAAATTCATGTCAGCTGCAAGTGGTTGAAGCGGATTTAGAATATCAATTGGAAGCTCGCTTAATTTTTTTATAACAGGCCTAACAGAACCACAAGAGTGGTAAATTATAGGTTTGTTATAACTTTTAATAACTTTGTTCATTTTTCTATGATATGGGAAAATAAACTCTTCAAGCATATCTTGCGACATTAAAAGTGAGCTTTGCATTGCAATGTCATCATAAGTATATACTATATCAATTAAGTTTCCGGCATGTTTCATTGCAAGCTCAAAGTATTCGCACCAAAATGTGCAAATTTTATCCATAATAAAATGGGCAATTTCAGGTTCACAAACCATGTCTACCATAAACTGCTCATATCCTCTTAACGCCCACGCAAACTCAAACAAGCCACCCATGTATAGTTTTATCATGCGCTTTTCATGTCTATCGCCTATTTTTGCAGCATAGTTTTCCCAATCGTAATCATTGGGGTTTGGCCAGTACTCATAACTTTCAAAATCCTCTACCTCTTCAACATAACCTAAAGGGCTTGAAGCATATTCCTCATATGTGCAAAATTCATTAGTAACTTTTTTACGGTGAACACCCATTTTGTCAAAATATGTTCCATCACTCATCACCCGTTGCTCGCCTTTTTCATCAGGTGAAATAAACTGCATATCAACTTCAAAATGATCAAGTATTTCATCTTCACTTTTAAAATTAAAATGCTTTAAAAGTTTTTCTATAACTTCATCTACCGCCCAAAAATCAACTGGGCATCTATCTGGCATTTGCCTGTTTAATACTGCCGTCACTCTTTCTCTGGCTGTCATTTGTTACCTCCAAAAATATTTATATAAATTAAATATAATATTAATTTTATTTATGGTTCATTACCTATTGTTTTTTTTGGAAAAATTTCCACCAAAGGCCATGTTTCCATATTATTGTACATATTTTGCCATTGTAAAATTTCATAATTACAACTAACGGCAAATATTTCAAGCAAAACTTCAATTTCCCTATCTGTTTTACTTTTACACAGCTCATTAACCATTTTTATTTCATTCTGGCATTTTTGCACATAAGGATCTAGTGTATAAAACTCTATCCACTTGTAATACTTGTTGTCTTTTTCCAGTTTGCAAATTGGCAACAAATGTTTACCAAAGTACATATAAAGTATGTTGCATGGAAAAAGAGACATCATACAAGCGGCAAGGTCACCCTCGTGAGAGCGAGCAATTTGGTGTGATGTATACGAACGCTTACCTTCGGCCATTATTGTATTTTCAAGTTCTTGTACAGATATACCAAGTTCTTTGGCCCAAAACTCTCTGTTAAATGTTACAGTGCCTTCCATTGTAGACGACAGTATTTTGTACCATTCACTCATTGCGTTAAACCCCTGAGCTTTAGAAAAGCCAACAGCCCAGCACTTTGTATATTCCATTAAATATTGATAATTTTGCCTTATTTGAAATTTAAATTTTTCTTCTGTCATAGTGCCATTTAATATATGTTGCATTTGATCGCTTTTTTCAATTACGGCACACGTTTTTTCAATTATTGGTTCTAAATACTTATCAAAAAAATCCATATTGCTCACCTCGCCGCAATTTATTTTTTATCTTTTTCAATCATCTTTTTAAGTGCTTCACAAGTCATTTGAATTGTGTTGTCTGTCATTGAACCGTACGCCATAACAGCACCGCATCGAACACCTCTAACACTGGAAACTATAAATAGTGCTGCAGCTTCCATTTCGCTAGCCATAACATTGCTTTTTTTCCATGCTTCCCATCTTGCTTTTAAGTTTTGCCCTACTGGCATACTGTCCGGATCATGTTGTCCGTAAAAGCTGTCTTTAGATTGTGCAATGCCCTCGGCAAAATTTAAGTTCATTTCTTTTGCCGACTCTGCAAGAGCTTCTACTATATGTCTATCAGCAATTGCCGGGTATTCAATAGGTACATAATGTGTGCCTGTACCCTCATCTCTAACTGCACCTGTAATTATTACACCTTCTAAAGATTCATCATAGCTTGCATCGCATACCCTGCCACAAGTACCTATGCGAATAAATGTGTGTGCTCCGCAATGTATAAGTTCTTCTATTGCAATGGCAGCCGAAGGACCACCCATACCTGTGCTTGTTACAGATACTTTTACTCCATTTAAATAACCTGTCCATGTTTTATGCTCACGATTGTGTGCAACAAGTTTTGCATCGTCAAAATGCTTCGCAATTAAGTCGGTTCTAAATGGATCGCCAGGCAATAATACATATTCCCCAATATCATCTTTATCGCAAGCTATGTGGTATTGTTTACCCTTAGCATTTAAAACATCTTTACTTTGTACGCTCATTATTTTTCTCCTTTTAGTGGTTGTTTTTTTGTTATTATAACTTTAAATATTACTGCAAATACTAAACAAGCAACTGCACTTAAAAGTGCGTAAACATAAGCTAGGTTTATACCTGCATTTGTTACAATATATCCTGTAATTAACGGTGTTACACCGTCGGAAGAAGCTGCTACAATTGCAATAATTGCACCTGCCAATGCTGCGTTTTGTGGATTTAGCCCCGTAGCTAATGAAACAAGTATACTAAATAAAACACCAATAAATAAACCTGTAGCAAAAACACTAACAAAAAGCAATGGTACATTGTTACTAAAAATAGCCAATGTAAGTGTGCCACACACTACTATTAAATTTATAATAAGGGCGTTTACCGGTTTTATACGTGTTAATACTTTTACAAACACAAACGAACCAACCATGCTACCCAAATTAAATATTGTTAGCAAAGTTACAGCCGTAGCCGATTGAATACCTAAACTTTCGGCATATGTAGCTGTGTACAAATTAAGTGTATTTAATATAGCACAATATGTAAAACAAACAACGCCTAAAATTATAAAGCCAACTATTTTTGCTTTTTTACCAATTTGTATTGCATGTCCGGATTCCTCAAGTAGTTGCGCAGATTCTTCGACTGAGGGAATAGACAAAAATGGCAGTAAAATTAACATTACAGCGGCAATGGCGGCTATAAAAAGGTACGGATAATAAAACGGCATGTTAAAAGTAATAGCAACGCTCATTAAAAGTGGTGGCAAAAAGCACCCCGCACCAAACAACGCTTGCCCTGCACTAAGTGCACTAGAGTAATGCTTTGGAAAAGATACGCTAAGTATTACAGGGCAACATGCATCTTGGCTACCCATGCCAACTCCGCCAAGAGCACTTAATGCTAGGCCAATATAATAATTTGTATTAAGTGGTAAACCTATTAAAAAAATCATTAAAAAAAGTGTGCCAACGCCAAAAACAAGTTTAACCCCAAGTTTTTTTGTTAAATACCCAGTTATAAAAACAGTTAGCATTCTTCCAAATGCAAATGCAGAGCCAAGCCCTGCTACAGCAGCTATACTTACGTTATAGCTTTCGGTAAGTTGCGTTAAGCTGGTACCTACAACAAGGCAAGCAGCTCCTGTAAGTAAATAAAGTGCAAATGCCTCAAAGGCAACTATTTTAGATGTTTTTATCATTTTTTAACCGCCTGCATAATTGCATTAACACTGTCTTCCATATTAATAATATTCCCGCCTAAATTTAACTGTTTGCACAGTGAACTTACATAGGGTTGTTTTACCATGGCTTTTTCAAGTGCTTCAAAGTTCCAAAATATATCTTTAGCATTTCCTGTTTCAACTACTTTTTTGTTTGCCATTACAATTATTCTGTCAAAATTATTTGCAACAAATTCCATGTCGTGTGAAATTGTAATTATAGTTTTATTGCTTTTTTGTAAAGTTTTTAACATTTCTCCTAGGCAAATGTTACCCTTTAAATCTTGCCCTGCAGTTGGTTCATCAAAAATCATTACGTCCGAATCCATGGCAACTATTGCTGCAATTGTAACAAATTTGCGAACACTTAAAGGTAGATTGTATGGATTTTCATCTTTTTCTGCTGTTAAATTTGTTAGTGCCAGTGCATAATTTACCTTTTCTTCTATTTCTTTATCCGATAGACCCGCTTTTTTTGGGCCAAAAGCAACTTCAGAATAAACAGTAGAGTGGAAAATTTGGTCATCCGGATTTTGGAATACATAGCCAACAGTTCTGGAAACTTGCGCTGTTGTGTAATCTTTAGTGTTCATATCACCAATAGTAACATCACCGCTTGTAGGTACCAAAAGCTTGTTAAGCATTTTAACAGTTGTTGTTTTTCCTGCGCCATTTTGGCCAATTATAGCCACGTTTTCTCCACGCTCAATTTGTATATTTATATTATCTACGGCAAGAAATCCGCCGGGATATTCAAAACTTACGTCTTTAACATTTATATAAGACATTTAATTACCTCCGCTTTGTATTTTGGACGACAAAAGCTCTACAGCTTGCTTTTCTGTTGTTGGAATATACGGCAAGTTTAAACCTGCATTTACAAGCTTATTGCACAAAATAGACATTTGAGGTAGTTGCACACCTTTGTCCATTAAAGACATGTCTGTCAGTACTTCTTGTGCTGTCCCCGATTTAATAAGTTCTCCATTGTTTAAAACAAGAACTTCATCGGCAAATTCTGCTATTAAATCAATTTTATGCTCAACCAAAATTATTGTTTTCTTTTCTTGCTTAAGCGCTTCTATTATTTTAAACACATTTTCAGTGCTCTCAGGATCTAATTGGCTTGTCGGTTCGTCAATAACAAGTATATCGGGCTTTAACACTATAATAGATGCAAGCGCCATTCTTTGTTGTTGACCTCCGCTTAATGCAAACGGATGCTTTAGTGCCAAAGCTGTAATATTTGTTTTTTCCATTACTTCAATTACTCTTTTTTCAATTTCCTCTTCCGGAACACCAAAGTTTTCTAACCCGTACGCAATTTCTTCAAAAACAGTATCTTTTACACCACTAATTTGCGTAAATGGGTTTTGAAACACAAAACCTATACGCAATGAAAGCTCTCCCGATGTATATTCAGTAGTTGGTTTTCCGTCTACTAAAACGTCACCCTGTAAATTACCTTTGTAAAAAGAGGGCGCAAACCCGCGAAGCAAAGCGCAAAGTGTTGTTTTTCCACTTCCGTTTTCACCAACAATACCGTAAAATTTACCCTCTTCAAATGCAAAACTCATATTTTTAATAGAGCTAGTTCTTGCAAGTGGATATGTATATGTTACATCTTTAAGTTCAATTACAACACCCATAGCATTATCCTCCATACTATAACAGCAACTGTTAGCAAAATTGTAATTATATTTACAAATTTTTCATTGCCGGTTTTTTCAAGTTTAAATAAATGTGTTTTTGGTCCGTTAACATCAAAACCTTTTGCCTCCAGTGTTAAAACACGTTCTTCCGAACTAGTGATAGCTCCCAGTATAAGCGGAACAACACTTGGAAAAAATGCTTTAAGCCTAACAGGCAACGAGCCTTCTGTTTCTACACCTCTGGCACGCTGAGCATTCATTATTGTTTTGTTATTTTCACCTAATATATCTATCATTTGCAATGTAGATATAAACACATACGTTGCCTTGTGATTAAGCCCTGAATCCTCAAGAGCTCTTGCAAACTCTTTGCTCTCGGTAGATTGAAAAAGCCACACAAAAATACCTGCTATGTTCAATATAGAAAACGATAGCGTTATTGCACTTTTTAACCCAGCTTGGTACACTTTTAAAAATAAAAATTGTGCTACCACAACACTATCTGGTATTAAAAGTGATTGAACTAAAAATATAAACGCTGCTATGAACATAATTTTTTTATAAGCATTCCAAAACTTTTTAAATATACCTGTTGCTGCACATAAAATTGGCACCACTAAAACTAATGGAATAATATATAATGGATATTGTCCATCTCCTACACCAATTGTGCTTAATACTATTGAACAAAGAGAAAACATGCAAACTATTAAAAATTTACACGATGGATATAATGCTGCAATTTTATTTGTTTTTGTAATTTGAATTTTATCAGTAAACATATGATAACCTTTCTTTGCAATAAAGAGCTTTTGTTAAAAATATTATTTATCTACGTCATTTTATAAACTATACGCCATAACAAATATTAACCGGCAACACAAAAAGCGATGCCGGTTAATAAATAAATAAATTTATTCTGCTTTTGCCTCTTCTTGCGGCTTTTGTTTTATGTAATTTTCTCCGCAACCAAACTTAACAAGTGTTCTGTCTGGAATAACTTTTATTACTAAATACGACAAAGCGTAAGAAATAATTCTGTCTAAAACTGTAAACACACCTTCTGTGCCTATAACTGAAGCCCAAATATTTGTGCCTGCAGCCATAGCAGCAGCTGTTATTAACGATGTGCCACTGCCTGTAACACCACCAAAAACTATAACAACTATTGGTGCTGCTGTTATTATAGATGTAAGAGCCATAATTATCATTGAAATAACCCATTTCCACCATGTGCTAAACATGTTGCCACGAGCTAAAAAGCCAACTACAAGGCCTAAAATAAGATTAACAGGTATAAATGCAAAGTTTACAGGATTAGCAATACCAGTAACAACGTTAGTTAGTGTACCCGCAACAGCGCCAACCCATGGACCACAAAGCATTGCCGAAAAAATTGTACCCATTGTATCAAGATAGAATGGCAACTTTAATAATGATGCCAATTGACCGCCAACGAAGTTAACTGCAACAGCAATTGGAATTATTAAAATTGCAAGCATACTAAAATCGTCTTTAATAGAGTATTTCTTCTTATTCATAAATATCCTCCTCAAAATGTGTACACCAAGGTGTACTTAATGTTAATATAATATCAAAAAAATAACACCTATGCAACAAATTTCACAATTATTTACCATTTGCACATTTTATATATAAAATAACTTGCATTTTAAACAAAATTAATTTTTGCTATATTGATTATTATAATTTGTGCGTGTATAATACTAATTACAAAAAAGCAAATTTACTAAATTTGTTAAATAAAAATTATAAAGAAGTGAGAATTATGGAAAAAAGAAAAATTATTATTGATACCGATTGTGGTTCTGATGACGCAATGGCCATTGCAATGGCATTAAACGATCCTAACTATGAAATTTTAATGTTTTCAACAGTTGCCGGAAACGTTAATGCTTATCAGGCAGCTACTAATACACTAACCACTATAGAGTATGCCGGTACTTATGAACCCCCTGTATATATAGGATGCAACAGGGCACTATTAAAAGAAATGCATTTTGCACATGAAACACACGGAATGGATGGAATGGGTGACATTGGCCTTAAACCTGAAAGACTTAAAGTTGCCCCCGGCAATGGTGTTTTAAAAATGCTTGAAATATTGAAAAATGAACCTGAGAATACTATAGAAGTTATTACTCTTGGCACATTAACAAATATTGCTGTTGCAATAATGCTAGAGCCAGATATTATGAAACGTGTAAAAAGAATTTCGGCCATGGCAACAGCGGGCCTTGGTACTGGTAATGTTTCTCCTGTTGCAGAATTTAATATTTGGCAAGATGCAGAAGCTGCAAAAATAGTTACAGAATTTGGCGTGCCTTTGTTATATGTTGGTTGGGACGCTTGTATTGATGATGCAATGCTAAACGAGCAAGACCTTAATAAGTTAACATCTAGCGGAAAGCTTGGCAAGTTTGCGGTAGAATGCAACCGTACGCTTATGGAAATGAACATTGAAAGATTTGGCGCACCGTGCCTTGATATGGCTGATCCAAGTGCTATTGCCGCTATTTTATACCCCGATTGTATTGATGTATGCGATGACTATTACTGTGAAGTTGATGTTTCACAAGGCCCGTCTTACGGTGGTGTTCTTGTTGACAAATATCATTTTAGCGGCAAGGAAAAAAATGTTTATATTTGCAGTAAATTAAAACCCGATAAATATAAAGAATACATATTTAAAACACTTGGTGCACTTTAATAATATTACGCATAAAATATTAGAAAGGAATTTTGTATTATATGTTAAAAATAATATTTGTGGCACATTGTGTGTTAAATACAGCCTCTAAAGTGGTTATGTATGAAGAAGATGAAATGGAACAAGAGGAAAAGTTACGATTAAAGTTTGTAGGCAAAGCGCTCGAACTTGGGGTTCAACTTGTGCAATTGCCATGTCCAGAGTTTACACTATACGGTGCAAATCGCTGGGGCCATGTTTCAAATCAATTTAATAACCCTTTCTTTCGCAGTCATTGCCGAAAAATAATATCACCATTTATTATGGAACTTAAAGAGTATTTAGCTTGCCCTAGCAGATTTGAAGTGTTAGGTATTGTTGGAATAGATGGTAGCCCCTCTTGCGGCGTAAATTTAACTTGCAGTGCCGACTGGTACGGCAGTTTTGGCAACCGAAATAATTTAAACGAAACATTTAACAGTGTTAAAATGGTAAATTCAAAAGGCATATTTTTTGATGAGCTTGAAAAAATGTTGAACGAAGAAAATTTAACGAGTATTGTTCCTGTTAAAGGACTTTTTGCACAAAACCCTCAAGAAATTATGAGCTTATTAGATTAAGCAACATTTTACCATTTTGTAACTTTTTAGTATGTTACAAATAAAATAAAGAAAAAACCTCTTTGATAATCAAAGAGGTTTTTTCTTTATGATATAGAGGTTAAGGAGTGGTGTATGCCTAGAATCACAGCTCTAATTAACTGCAATAGGAGGAGTAGGTATACACCAGATGAAAAAGTGTATTGGCAATTCAGCTTGTAACTTTATTGCAATTAAATTGTAACTCTTTTGAAACTATTTGTCAATAGGTTTTTTAATAATTTTGTAATTTTTTTATTTTTTTCACAAATTCAGCAAAATACAGTACGCATCACCGGTTGTTTCTTGCCCTTCATCATCAATATAAATATCTGTGTAACATAATTTAATATTTTCTTCTCCTTTAATTACAGGAAAAAGCAGTTCATATTCTTGTTGTTGACTTGGGCTTAATGTTTGTTGAAGTGGCATCATTTTTTCGTTTAGTGCATCAAATGCATAGCTTATATCACTTTGCTGTTCACCATACTGTATAGTAAAATCGCTGTCAGCCATTATTATATCGCTTGCAAAATTATTTTTTATTGTAATATTTATAAGTACAAGTTCATAGTTTTCATCTTGCAAAATAAAATCTTCGTAACTTTGTACTTTTTGGGCAGAATTTACAGTCAAATCAAAAAACATTGTCGTAACATTTTCATTTTGTTCGTATGTAAATGTTTGCGTTTGAACTTCTTGCTGTACATTTTGCTGCGAACAACCTGTAAGCACAAACAAAAACACTAACACTGTGCAAACAAATAAAATTAATTTTTTTCTCATATTATACTTCTCCTTTACATACAGTGAATAGTGTAACATGTAGTAATAATATTGTCAAAAATATATTTACAATATATACATTTACAAATGGAGTATTATATGTTTTTTTATATAAATAGTATTTTACACAATTTTGTTTGGGGCCCAGGAATGTTATTTTTCTTTTGTGGGTGTGGTTTATATTTAACACTGCGCACAAAATTTTTTCAAATAACAAATGTTAAACTATGGTTTAAATATACTATTGGCTCTTTATTTAATAAAAAAAATATTAGCAACACATCAGATAACAATAGTATAAGCGCATTTCAAACTTTTACCGCTGCCCTTGCCGGCACACTTGGCACCGGTAATATTGTAGGTGTTGCTACAGCGCTTGCCGCAGGTGGTCCGGGTGCAATTTTTTGGATGTGGATTTCGGCAATTTTTGGAATGATGACAGGATACAGCGAAAATGTACTTGGTTTTATATATAGAAGAAAAAATGAAAGTGGAGCTTGGCAAGGTGGTCCCATGTATTATTTGCAGTATGGTTTAAATGCAAAGTGGTTAGCTGTTATTTTTGCATTTTTTGCAACATTTGCAAGTTTTGGCATGGGTAACATGACACAAACTAACAGCATTGCCACCGCACTTGAAAGTAGTTTTAATATACCTCCGCTACTTACAGGAACTATAGTTGGCGTTGCCCTTGTTGCTGTTTTATGCGGTGGAATTAAACGTATAGGTAAAGTAACAGAAAAGTTAATACCCTCTATGGCAATAATATATATAATAGGTTGCTTAATAATATTGTTTAAATTTAATGAAAATGTACCTAATTCATTTGCTCAAATATTTCAAAATGCATTTAACTTTAAAAGTGCATCCGGCGGCATTGGCGGCTATACTGTGCTTTCGGCAATGCGATATGGCGTTTCAAGGGGTGTTTTTTCAAACGAAGCAGGTTTGGGTAGCAGTGTACTTATACATACATCGGGAAACATAAAAAGTGCACCCGAGCAAGGTATGTGGAGTATATGCGAAATATTTGTAGATACTTTATTAATGTGTACACTTACTGCTCTTACAATTTTAAGCACAGGAGCATTTAATTCAGGTTACGATGGAGCAGCGCTTATTGTTACTGCATTTGAATCCGGACTTGGAAGTATTGGCGGCATTTTTTTAACAGTGGCTATAACACTTTTTGCTTTTTCTACTTTACTTAGCTGGAGCTATAACGGAAACCTTGCTTTTGAATACTTATTTGGTTATAAATTTAAAACCTTATATACTGTAATTTTTATTTTTACAGTGCCATTTGGTTGTATTATGCATTTAGATATTGTTTGGAGCTTAAGCGACACATGCAATGGTTTAATGGCAATTCCTAATTTAATAGGCGTTATTATGTTAAGTAATAAAGTTTTTAAATTTACAGCAGATTTTATTAAAAACAAAACTAATTAGTTTTAAATTAACAACTATTTGGTTAATGTATATATTAATTCTAACTAATTGCAATTAATTTTGTTTAAAATGCTATTAAAAGTTTTCTATAATCTATTTACAAGTTTTCTTTACTAGTATATAATACTAATAAAGATTAAATTTAGGTTAGTCGTAAATTAAGTGAAGGAGCGTGAAAAGTTACAGCAAAATAAATGGCAAAAGTTTAATATTTATAGTTAACCTATACCTTGACTTAAAGAAGTTAACATGAAGTATTAATACAAATTAAATATGGAGGTTTATTATGAGAAGTATAGCAAAGTTAGATTTACAATATGCACATAGATTTTATGGATTTAAAGGTGAGGCACAATATTTACACGGCCATACCGGCATATTAACAATAGAAGTAGAAGATACAATTAATGATGGCGTTAACATGGTTTTTCCATGTAATGAAATACAAAAAACAGCTTGGGATTTACTTAAAAACTTTGACCATGCATTAGTTTTGCGTGAAGATGACCCACTTTTACCTGCAATACTTAAAGTATATGAAGATACCGGTGTAAAAGACGGCACACCGCAAAACACAATGAAAGGTGAAGCATTTAAAACAGAGCTTGCTTGTGCATATCCCGATTGCAGACTTGTTGTTACAAAAGAGACAATGACTGTTGAAGGTATGATAAAAATTGTTTATGATTTATTAAAGGATAAGCTTAATATTGCTAAAATAACATTTACAAGTGGCGTTAATGCTGCAAGCGCAGACTTTAGCACAAAAAATAACATCGATCGCTGCCCACTTTGCGGAATAGCTTTAAATAAAGATGGTGTTTGTGAAAAATGTGGATACCACAAATAAATTTTATTTAAAAGCTAGTAAACATTTTAAATTGCAAAAAGAAGTAATAACTAATACAAAAACGCACTTAATACCAATTAGGTATTAAGTGCGTTTTATATTAGTTTTGTTAGTTATATCCGTTTGGGTTTTTACTCTGCCAGTTCCAACTAGATTGACACATTTCATCTATGCCATATTTTGAGCTCCAGCCAAGTTCTTTAAGTGCTTTTTCAGGGTTTGCATAGCACTGAGCAATATCTCCAGGTCTGCGTGGATCTATTACATAAGGCAATGTTTTATTACAAGCTTTACTAAACGAGCTTATAACTTCAAGCACACTGTAACCTCTACCCGTTCCAAGGTTACATATAAAAAGTCCACAATTTTCGTTTAATTTTTTTAGTGCTGCAACATGTCCTAAAGCAAGGTCAACAACATGTATGTAATCTCTTACGCCTGTACCGTCAGGTGTGTTGTAATCATCGCCAAAAACATGCACCTCTTTAAGTGTGCCAACAGCTACTTTTGCTATGTATGGCACAAGGTTATTTGGTATGCCATTTGGATCTTCTCCTATTAGCCCACTTTCATGGGCACCTATCGGGTTAAAGTATCTAAGTAGCGCAACGTTAAAGCTGCTATCGGCTGTGCACAAGTCTGTTAAAATGCGCTCAGAAAACAGTTTCGTTGCCCCGTACGGGCTGGTTGAAGACAGTGGAAAATCTTCTGTAATAGGCACTGTTGCAGGGTCTCCGTACACTGTGGCAGAAGATGAAAAAACAATATTTTTAACATCGTGTTTTTTCATGCACTTTATAACAGTAATAAGGCTTTGCAAGTTATTGTCGTAATACTCTATAGGTATAGACACACTTTCGCCAACAGCTTTTAATGCGGCAAAATGAATAATATACTCAATATCTTTATTCTTTTCGAACAATTCATCTGTTTTTTCTAAATCGCATAAATTAATATCATAAAAATCTATTGTTGTGCCTGTGATTTCCTCAACTCTTTTAATTGCAGTTTTGCTGGAGTTAACAAGGTTATCTGCAATAATTACTTTATGTCCGGCTTTAATAAGTTCCACGCAAGTGTGTGTTCCTATATATCCGGCTCCTCCGCATACTAATACACTCATACAATTTACCTTCCTTTACAATATTTAATTATTTTTTTTACTTACTTTTAATGTTTTACTGTTTAAAAGTGCTGTTTTTAAATATTTGCCTGTGTAAGAATTTTTATTTTTTGCAACTTGCTCAGGAGTTCCCACTGCAATAATTTCTCCGCCTGCATTTCCACCCTCAGGTCCAAGGTCTATAATATAGTCGGCGCATTTAATTAGCTCTAGGTTGTGCTCTATAACTATTACAGTGTTACCTGCGTTAACAAGCTTATTTAAAACTTTTACAAGCTTATGCACATCGGCTATGTGCAGTCCCGTTGTGGGTTCATCAAGTATATAAACTGTTTGCCCTGTGTCTCTTTTAGCAAGCTCCAGCGCAAGTTTTACCCTTTGCGCCTCTCCTCCCGACAATGTAGTTGCACTTTGACCCAGTTTAATATATCCAAGGCCTACATCCAACAGTGTTTTTAGCTTTCTGTGAATTTTAGGTATGTTCTCAAAAAACACACATGCCTCTTCAACTGTCATAGCCAGTACATCAGATATACTTTTTTCTTTATACTTAACTTCCAGTGTTTCCCTGTTGTACCTAGAACCCTTACAAACATCACACGGTACGTATATATCCGGTAAAAAGTGCATTTCAATTTTAATTGTTCCGTCGCCCTCACAAGCTTCACACCTGCCGCCCTTTACATTAAAGCTAAAACGCCCTGTTGCATATCCTCTCATTTTAGCCGCCTGTGTTTGTGCAAAAAGCGCTCTTATATCTGTAAAAACACCTGTATATGTCGCTGGGTTACTTCGTGGAGTGCGCCCTATTGGCGATTGATCAATGCCTATTACCTTATCTATATACTCAAGGCCTTTCATGTCTTCGTGCTTACCCGGTTTTATTTTTGCTTTATTTAAATCACTTGCAAGCCTTTTATATAGTATTTCGTTAATAAGCGACGATTTACCGCTGCCCGATATTCCTGTAACGCTTGTCATAATGCCAAGAGGTATTTTAACACTAACATTTTTTAAGTTGTTTTGTGTTGCACCTATTATCTCAATATAATGTCCGTTGCACTCTCGCCTTTTGTCGGGCAATTTTATTTGCATTTTACCACTTAAATACTGACCTGTAATACTTTTAGGTTCATTACAAATTTGTTCTATTGTGCCTTGTGCTACAATTTCACCACCGTGCACACCTGCACCAGGCCCTATGTCTACAATATGATCCGCCGCATACATAGTGTCTTCGTCGTGCTCTACTACTATTAATGTATTGCCCAAATCCCTTAGCCTTTTAAGCGTGCTAATAAGCTTTTCGTTGTCTCTTTGATGTAAACCTATGCTAGGCTCGTCAAGTACATACAGAACACCCACAAGGGCACTTCCTATTTGTGTGGCAAGCCTTATTCGTTGGCTTTCTCCACCCGACAGCGTAGAGGCGTTTCTTGACAGTGTTAAATAGTCAAGTCCAACACTTTGTAAAAAGCCCATTCTCTCGTTAATTTCTTTTAAAATACCTTGGGCAATTAGTTGTTGTCTATTTGTAAGCTGTAATTTTTCATTTATAAATTCAAGTGCCCCGCGAACGCTCATTTTTGTAAATTCGCTAATGTTAATATCGCCAACCGTAACAGCAAGGCTTGTTTTTTTAAGTCTTGCACCATTGCAATCAGGGCATTCAATGCTTGTCATAACGCTTTGAATTTCCTCTTTCATCCACTCGCTACTTGTCTCTCTAAACCTGCGCTCAAGGTTATTTGCAATGCCCTCAAACTCACTTGTATATTCGGCATATCCTCTTTCGCTCTCTCTAACCATTTTAAGCTTTTTGCCGTTTGTTCCAAATAAAATGGCATTTAGCGCCTCAGGCGGTATATTTTTAACAGGTTCGTCTAAAGAAAAATTATAAAGTTTTGCCAAGCCTTTTAAATACATCTCACTTATAGATCCCTCGGAATAATACCAACCACTTGCCCTAATTGCCCCCTCGCGTATAGTTAAATTTTTGTTTGGTATTATAAGCGCTGGGTCTACCTGCATAAATGTACCAAGCCCAGTACATCTCTCGCATGCACCAAATGGGTTATTAAACGAGAACATTCTTGGTGCAAGTTCTTCTATACTTACACCATGATCAGGACACGCATAGCTTTGGCTAAATTTCATTTCTTTGCCATCAATAACGTCTATTGTTACTAGCCCACCCGATAAATTAAGTGCTGTTTCTATACTGTCTGTAAGCCTTGCCTGAATATCTTCATTCATGACAAGCCTGTCTACTACAATATCTACAGTATGCTTTTTATTTTTATCAAGTTCAATTTCTTCATCAAGCTCATACATGCTCCCGTCAATTCTTGCACGGGCAAATCCGCCTTTCCTTGCGGCAAGCAGTTCTTTTTGCTGTGTGCCTTTTCGTCCCCTAACAACAGGTGCAAGTACTTGAAAACGCACACCCTGTTCTAATTTAATTATATCGTCTACCATTTGATCTACCGTTTGCTGGCTTATTACCCTATTGCACACAGGGCAATGCGGCACGCCTATTCGGGCGTACATTAATCTCAAATAATCATATATTTCTGTAACTGTGCCAACTGTAGAGCGTGGGTTTCTGCTTGTCGTTTTTTGATCTATTGATATAGCCGGTGAAAGACCTTGTATATCATCTACATCGGGTTTTTCCATTTGGCCTAAAAATTGACGCGCATAGCTGGATAAACTCTCCATATATCTGCGCTGACCATCTGCATAAATTGTATCGAAAGCAAGGCTAGACTTACCGCTGCCTGAAAGACCTGTCATTACAATAAATTTATCTCGTGGAAGTGTTATATCTACATTTTTTAAATTGTGCTCTCTTGCACCCTTTATTACTATTTTATCGTGGCTCAAAGTTTTGTTTTCCTTTCCGATTGCTTACGAAGTTTATCAATTCGGTCTCTTAAATATGCCGCATGCTCAAATTCTAAAATTTTAGCAGCTTCTTTCATCTCTCTTGTTAGTTGAGTAATTTTCATTTCTATTTCCACTTTACTCATGCGCTTTTTACTATCACTTTTTGCATCTTCCTTGCTTGTTATTTCAAGTACGCTTTCATCTCTTAAATCTTTAACAATAGATTTAGGTATTATCCCATGTTTTTCATTGTATTCTTTTTGAATTGCACGTCTTCTATCTGTCTCTACAATTGCACGCTCCATAGATGGCGTTACACTATCGGCATACATAATTACAATTCCGTTTTCATTTCTCGCTGCCCTACCTATTGTCTGTATAAGGCTTGTTTCACTGCGCAAAAAGCCCTCTTTATCTGCATCTAGTATAGCTACAAGCGATACCTCAGGTAAATCTAAACCCTCACGCAATAAGTTAATTCCAACTACTACGGTAATATCACCTTTTCTTAAGTCTCTTAGTAATTCTACACGCTCAAAAGTATCTACCTCGTGATGCATATACTTTACTTTTACGCCATGCTCACTTAAAAACTCTGTTAAATCCTCTGCCATTTTTTTTGTAAGAGTAGTAACAAGTACTCTCTCGTTTTTTTCTACCCTTGTATTTATTTCCGAAAGCAAGTCCTCTATTTGACCTTCAACAGGTTTTACCACAATAACAGGGTCTATTAATCCTGTTGGCCTAATTACTTGCTCAACAATATTTTCACTATTTTGTTTTTCATATTGCCCAGGCGTTGCCGATACAAATACTACTTGTCTCCATTTACTTTCAACTTCATCAAACATAAGTGGTCTGTTGTCAAACGCAGACGGCAATCTAAAACCAAAATTCACAAGGCTTTCTTTTCTAGCTCTATCACCGCCGTACATTGCCCTAAGCTGTGGCAACATAACGTGGCTTTCATCTACAAACAGCACAAAATCATCTGGAAAATAATCTAATAATGTTGCCGGCGTAGAGCCAGGTTTGCGACCTGACAAAACCGCCGAATAGTTTTCTATTCCACTGCAAACGCCTATTTCTCTAAGCATTTCTACATCATAATTTGTTCGCTGTGCTATTCTCTGAGCCTCTATAAGTTTGCCTTCGCTTTTAAAATACTCTACTTGCTTGTCGCACTCTGCAAGTATTTTTCTTAGTCCTGTTTCTTTTTTCTCTTCATCTACTATATAGTGGCTTGCAGGAAATATTGCAACATGTCTAATAGTTGTACGCTTTTCGCCCGTTAGTGGAACAACTTCACTTAACTTGTCTATCTCATCTCCAAAAAACTCTACTCTAATAGCAACATCGCTAATGTATGCAAGGTTAATTTCTACTACATCTCCGCGCACCCTAAATTTGTTGCGCACAAAATTAATGTCGTTTCGTTCATACTGCAAGTGAACAAGCTTTGCCATTAGTTCTTCTCTTTTAATTTTCATGCCTGTTCTAAGGCTTATAACCATACTGCGGTAATCTATTGGGTCGCCAAGCGAATATATACAAGATACACTTGCAACTATTATTACATCTCGTCTCTCTGACAATGCAGCAGTAGCCGAGTGACGTAGTCTGTCTATTTCATCGTTAATAGCACTGTCTTTTTCTATATATGTGTCTGTAGACGGTATATACGCCTCCGGTTGATAGTAATCGTAGTAGCTTACAAAATACTCTACAGCATTATTTGGAAAAAAAGCCTTAAACTCTGTGCAAAGCTGTGCGGCAAGTGTTTTATTATGTGCTAAAACAAGTGTTGGCCTATTTAAATTTTCAATTATATTTGCCATTGTAAACGTTTTACCGCTACCTGTAACCCCCATTAGTGTTTGCGCTTTATTTCCGCTCTCTATACCGCAAACAAGCTGCTTTATCGCTTCGGGTTGGTCTCCCATTGGCTTATAGTCTGCCGTTAATTTAAATGTGTCCATTATTCCCTCTTATAATATGTGTAGTTGTTAGCTATCTTTTATGCTCTGCATATAGTTTGTTTGTGCAAAAGATAAATATTCATTATTTGAAAATATTAAGTGATCTATAAGTTCTATGTTTACTGTTTTTAGTGCCTTATATATTTTAATTGTATTTGTAAGGTCACTTGAAGATGGCAATGTTGTTGCCCTTGGGTGGTTGTGTGCAAGTATTATTCCGGTTGCCTGGCACCTTGTGGCAGCAGCTACAATTTTAGCTATTGACACTGCTGTAAAATTACCAGTTCCCTGAGAAACAAGCACACAGCGCAAAAGCCTTTGACAATCGTCTACTGCTGCAAAATAAAACAACTCTGATGTTTTTGCAAAAAATTTAGGTAAAAAGAAATCTGCTACAAGTTGAGTGGTATTTAACTTTTTTACATTTTTTATTTTGCTTTCCATGTAATATGCACACATATCCGGTATAAGCTTAATCGAAACAGCGCTAACTTCTCCAATACCATCTACTTCCATCAGTTCTTCTACCGAGGCCTCAAGCACTTCAGACAGACTGCCGAATTTATCTATTAATCTGTGCGCAATTATGTTTGTATCGCCCCTTGACTTTGCCAAAAACAGTAAAAATTCAAGTGCATTATGCTCTTCAAATCCTGCCAGGCCTTCGTTTAAAAATCTTTTATAAACTCTTTTTCTGTGATTATCATGTTCGCCCATAACTTCAGCCTCGCTTTCTTTGACGTTTAGCTTGTTTTATTATATACTAAAATAAAATATTTTTAAAGGGTATGGTAAGTTTATGAGACAATTTAATGCGGGTAAGAACGAAAATAACATGAGACTTTCCAGATTTGTGCTATCTGTAACAAAAAATTTACCTAATTCTTTACTGCATAAAAGTTTTAGAAACAAGCGCATTAAGGTTAATGGCAAAAAGCAAAATGCAGATTACTTATTGCATGAAGGCGATTTAGTAGAGTTATATATAAATGATGAATTTTTTACAGCTGGAAATACAAAACAAATATCTAATAAAAAAACAATTGACAAACTAGCCGAAAAGGCAAATAAACTTAATATTTTATACGAGGACGACAATATTGCAGCAATATATAAACCTTTTCATATGCTTTGCCATAGTGACAGAACAAAAGACGACAATTTAACTGATTTATTTAGGACGTATTTACACAATAAAGGTGAATATTACCCGGATAAAGAGCAAACATTTGCTCCATCAATTTGTAACAGACTAGATAGAGGTACAGCCGGAATAGTTATAGCTGCAAAAAATTACACAGCATTAAAACATATGAATGAAATTATTAGAAATGGCTTATTAGAAAAACATTATTTATGCATTACATTCGGCATACCAAAAAACGCAGTGCACACAGCGTATTTAAACCATAACGAAAAAAACAATAAAGTTCATGTTATACAATACGAAAAAGAAAATTATAAGCAAATAATTACCGGAGTTGAAGTTATTGAAAAAAAAGGTGCTTTTTGCCTTTGTGACATAAACCTAATTACAGGGCGAACACACCAAATAAGGGCGCACCTTGCATATTTAAACGCACCTGTTTTGGGCGATATAAAATACGGTAACAGGACAATAAACTCCAAATTAGGCACTAAAACACAGGCACTAAGCGCTTACTGTGTTAAGTTTTCTAATAATATTTTACCCGAAAACTTACTTTATTATTTAAAAGAGAAAATTATAGCAACAAATAAACAAGACATTTTAAGCATTTATAGCAACATTTAATTTATATTTTTCCTATTTAGTATTTAACTATGGCATAACATTTTTTATTGTAATATTAAATTAAAAAAGCGAAAAGCGTGTATACAACACACTTTTCGCTTTTTTACTGTTTTATTTTTTATATTTAACTTTATTACAAAATACACTTTACCTAAAAAAACGACACCTGATTACTTCGCGGCATATCTCCTAGTGCATTAATATTTGTTAGCGCATCAATTACGCTATCTGTAATGCCACTGTTTATTTGAAGCTCCTCGGCAGATAAGTACTGTTGCCCGTTAATTGTTGCTCTTTCAAGCGCCTCGGCCGCTGTTTCACCTATACCTTTTATTGCCATAAAAGGCAGCCTTATTTTATCGTCCTCTATTGTGTATTCGCTGGCTTTGCTTTTGCCAATTTTTATAGGTAAAAAGCTATACCCTCTGCAAAGCATTTCGTTTACAATTTGCAGCGAAGACAATAAATTTTCGTCTTTTGCTTTTTTTTCTTCTTTAATGCGTATGTTAATTTGTTTCATATTTTGTTTTGCAACTTTTGCTCCACCCATTGCAGCCTCATAGTCTATATCTTCGCCGTGTATTGTAAAGTAAGCTGCATAAAATTGAAGCGGATAATAAAGCTTAAACCACATAATGCGCATTGCAGATATTAAGTATGCAACAGCATGAGCTTTTGGGAACATATATTGTATTTTTTTACAGCTGTCTATGTACCATTGCGGCACGTTGTGTTCTTTAAGCATTTTTTCCATTCCCTCAGGAAATCCTGCTCTGGCAATTACACCTTTTCTTGTCATCTCCATAATTTTAAATGCATCTTTTGCCTTAACACCCATGTGCATCAAGTAAGTCATTATGCTATCGCGCGTTGCAATTACTTCAGATATAGTACAAATTTTATCCTTTATTAAATTTTGAGCATTTCCGTTCCACACGTCTGTTCCATGAGACAAACCAGATATTTGAATTAAATCGCCAAAATTTTTAGGCTGTGCTTCAATTAACATATTGCGCACAAAGCTTGTTCCAAGCTCCGGTATGCCAAATGTGCCGGTCTTGCTATCAATATCCTCACTGCTAACATTAAATGCATCTGTAGAAATTAACAGCGACAGTACCTTTTCATCATTCATAGGCACGCTTTCCATTTTAATGCCCGTCATATCTTCAAGGTATTTGTACATGGTGGGAACAAAGTGTCCAAGCTCATCTAACTTCAAAATAGTTTCGTGTAAGTATTTGTATTCAAAATGAGTTGTTACAACACCTTTTTCTTTGTCATCAGATGGATGTTGCACAGGGCAAAAGTCACACACTTCATAGTTTTCTGGCACAACAACCATTCCACCCGGATGTTGTCCTGTTGTTTTTTTTACATCAACACATCCAAGCACAAGTCGGTTTTCTTCAGCCTTATTTACTATTTTTCCTCTTTCATCCAAATATTTTTTCACATATCCGTACGCTGTTTTATCTTTTAAACCGGAAATTGTACCTGCTTTAAACACATTGTCTTTCCCAAACAAGTCCTCGGTGTACTTATGTATGCGCCCTTGTACTTCACCCGAGAAGTTAAGGTCTATATCTGGTTCTTTATCCCCATCAAAA
The DNA here is from genome assembly GCA_964369925.1 of uncultured Bacteroides sp. GTDB lineage: Bacteria > Bacillota > Clostridia > Oscillospirales > Ruminococcaceae > Ruthenibacterium. The sequence goes on from CAYJGU010000005.1 coordinate 35,744, forward strand.
CCTAAAAAAGTTTCAAACGGTATATCGTGACCATCTACAATTAGTTCTGTATTGCACATAGGGCATTTTTTATTTTCAAGATCAAATCCATCTGCAACACTGCCGTCTGTAAAAAACTCACTCCACTTACACTGCGAACAAACATAATGTGGCGGCAAACTATTAACTTCTGAAATACCCGAAAAATGTGCCACTGCTGATGACCCAACAGAACCCCTAGAGCCAACTAAATACCCATATTCTTCACTTTTTTTTACCAGTTTTTGCGCTATAACATACAAAACAGCAAACCCATGTTTTATAATAGAGTCAAGCTCTCTTGTTAGCCTTTCTTCCACTAATTGTGGCAGAGGATCTCCATATATTTGCTTTGCACGCGTCATTGTATCTTCTCTTAAGCTTTCATCGGCACCTTCTATTTTTGGCGAATATAATCCCCTTGGAATAACGCGTATATCGCTTTCAATTGTGTCGGCAATTTTTCCGGGGTTTGTAACTACTATTTCATACGCCACTTCATCTGGCAAGTATTTAAATTCATCTAGCATTTCCTGTGTAGTTCTAAAATATAAAGGAGCCTGATTATCTGCATCATCAAATCCCATACCTGCTTGTAATATAGCGCGATAAACACTGTCTTCCGGATTTAAAAAATGCACGTCTCCCGTTGCTACTACGGGTTTTCCAAGCTGCTTACCCAAATCTATAATTGTTTTATTAAATGCGCGTATTTTGTCTTTGCTATCAACAATTCCCTCTCGCACCATATACTCATTATTTCCTACCGGCTGCACTTCAAGGTAATCGTAATAAGCGGCAATTCTTTTAAGTTCTTCGTGTTTTTTACCCTCTACTATGGCACGGTAAAGCTCACCTGCCTCGCAAGCACTTCCAACAATAAGGCCATGCCTATGCTTATTTAATAAACTTCTTGGCACCCTTGGCACTTTTAAAAAGTAGTCTATATGAGAAGATGAAATAATTTTATATAAATTTTTCATTCCGCCTTGGTTTTTAACAAGCAAAATTATATGAGAATTTTTTTTAGATAGCGCCCTTCCACTTGCAAGACCTGTGTTAATATCTTCAATTTTTTGCACTTTTTTATTTTTAAGTTCACTTAACATAGCAACAAATGCCTGCGCAAGAGCCTTTGCATCGTCCGAGGCTCTATGATGATTAAAAGACGGCACACCAAGACTTTTTGTAATTGTATCCAATTTATAATTTTTAAGTCCAACACATAACGTTTGTGCCATTGGCAAAGTATCAATATATGTGTGCGGCAATTTTATTTTACATCTTTTGGCACACTCTTGTAAAAAGCGCATGTCAAAGCTATGTGCATTATGTGCAATTAAAATTCGTCCATTTACAAAGTTTAAAAATTCTCTAAGTGCTTGTCTCTCTTCCGGCGCATCTTTTACCATGTCATCAGTAATGCCTGTAATTTTAGTTACTTTTTCCGGAATATGTTTTTTAGGGTTAACAAACGTATTAAATTCTTCAAGTACTTGGCCGTTTTCTATTACTACAGCACCAATTTCTGTCATCCTGTCATCAAACGGCGAAAAGCCTGTTGTCTCTAAGTCAAAAACAACCATACTCTGGTTTACATCTCCATCAGCATTGCCGTAAACCACAGGTATCATATCATCTACAAAGTAAGCTTCTACACCATAAATAACTTTAAAATCGGGGTCGTCTTTTCTAATTTTATCGGCCAGTCCCATAGCCTCCGGAAAAGCTTGAACAACTCCATGATCTGTAATTGCTATTGCCCTATGCCCTAAAGAATGCGCAGTATTTATAGCTTTTTTAACGTCGATCAGAGCATCCATGTTGCTAAGTTTTGTATGCAAATGAAGTTCTACTCTTTTTTGCGGTGCATCATCTGTACGCACTTTTTTTACAACTTGCAAAATATCATTAGGGTAAAAAACATAGTCTTTTTCGTATTTGTCGTATACAAAACTACCACGTGCTACAATAGTCATTCCTTGCGATATACTATCTAAATTTTCTGTTCTCGAGCCTGCATCAAGTATAATTTTTAAATTAACGCTGCCCTTATAATCTGTAATAGATATTGTATAAATTTTTTTCCAGTTATCTCTTAAATCGGTAAAAAATACATCTCCCCATACTATACATTGTCCATCTGCACTTGTAATATCAAACAAACTTGTTACTTGTTTGTTTTTTGTTGTAAACGATTGCCCAAACATTACTTTTGATGGTTCTTGTGTAAGCTCTACACCTTTAATAGATATTACAGCACCGGAGTTTTTAGGTTTGAAAACTTTAACAGGTGCTTTTTTAAGCATAGTTTTTTCTACATCTGCCACCGATATTTGTTCGTTACAAATAAGTTTAACGCGTACTTTTGTATTTGTTTTTTCCAAAATAATATCTTGCAATTTTTCGCTAAACTTTATTTGAGATAAAATATTTAATCCATTTTTAACAGTAATACTTATTGTTGCAACATCACCTGTTTGCATATCAATTTGTATGTTTGCACCAATAATAAAACCATTAATGGGTAAACGTTGCGCTTTAAGCTCTTCAACTAAATCTAATACTGTTTGAGTGGTAATATTTTCAAAACAAAAAAAATTGCTCAAAATAACGTTAAAATTCGCAAATTCTGCTGTTAACGCATGTGCAATTTTTTGTTGTATTATTAAAGGTATTGGCTTAATTGTGTAAAAGCATACTAAAGCACTTTTTTGCTGTCTGCTAAGTTCTACTCTTTCAACAACTGCATCTTTAATAAACTCTATTAATTCTTCGTTTTTTATTAAATTTGGCCAAAGCTGTGCAAACTTTGGCTTATTTTCTAATTGTTCTGTGTTCATTTATTTTACCAACTTATCTATTTCTTTGCATAACTCGCCTACTATATCACCTTTTATAGTTTTTACTCTTTCGCCTTTAACAAAAAGTACAGCATTATTTTTACCGCCAGCTATGCCTATATCGGCACCTTTTGCCTCTCCCGGGCCATTTACAACACAACCCATAACAGCTACTTTAATGCTTTTTTTACAATCCTTAAGCCTGTCTTCAACTTCTGTTGCTATTTGCGCAACATCTATTTCAGTGCGACCACATGTAGGGCAACTAATTATTTCAGGGCCTGCAACATCATATCCTGCTGCTCTCAATATATCAAACCCTGCTTTAATTTCCTTTTCAGGTTCATCTGTTAACGACACCCTAATAGTATCGCCTATTCCGTTAATTAACAGCCCACCTATACCCATTGCCGATTTTATTAGCCCCATAGCGTATGTACCTGCCTCGGTAACACCCACATGCAATGGATAATTACAAACAGTGCTTAGTTTTGTATATGCACTTATAACAGTTGGCACATTAGATGATTTTATAGATATAACTATGTTGTTAAAATTGTGTTTATTAAGTAAGTTTACGTGGTAAAGCGCACTCTCTACAAGTGCATCAGCTGTTGCACTTCCATGCTTTGCAAGTATTTCTTTTTCAAGGCTGCCTGCATTTACACCTATACGAATAGGTACATTATACTCTTCGCAAATGTTTGCAACAGCTTTTACATTTTCGTCTCCACCTATATTGCCCGGGTTTATACGTATTTTATCTGCTCCAGCTTTTACAGCAGCTATTGCAGCTCTGTAGTCAAAGTGAATATCTGCAACAAGCGGAATATTTACATTAGCTTTTATTTCTTTTATAAGTATTGCATTGTTTGGTGTAGGTATTGTTACACGCAAAATATTACAACCGGCATTAAAAAGGCGCTGTGCTTGCTGCACGTTGCCCTGCACATTAGACACATGAACATTGAGCATGCTTTGCACAGCTATAGGATTATTTGCACCTATATAAACATTGCCTATTTTAACTTGTTTTGTTTTTCTGTTTTTAATCATTTTAAAACTACCTGTGTTGTTTGTTTTTTGTTAAAGCAATCTTGTAATATCGTTAAATGTGGCAAAAAGCATTAAACCTATTAAAAGCATAAAACCTGCCGCATTAATTGCTATTTCATATTTTGGGTTTATCGGTTTTTTTCTTATTGCTTCAAGTATTAAAAATACTAGCCTACCGCCATCTAATGCCGGCAATGGCAATAAATTAAATATGCCAAGGTTTACCGTTATAAGCGTAGTTAGCATTAATAACGACGACAGCCCTGCATTTGTTGCTGTTCCAATTGCTGTTACTATACCAACCGGTCCTGACAAATTATTTATTGCTATACGCCCTGTAACTAAATCAAGCAAGCTCATAACTACCATGCGCATTAACGAAAGCATAAATAAAAACGACTGTTCTATTACGTTTAAAAATGTTTTTTGTATACCGTATACTTTAAAGTCTATAACAAATTGTGTGCTGCCATCTTCGGCAATATAAGTTTCAAACTGCACATCGTTAAGTTGTGTATTTTTCCCGTCCCTAATAACTGTAATATCGGCGCTTGCCTGTTCAGCACGCGCAAACTCATAGCTTATATCATACGTTGTATAAACTCTTCTGCCATTTACCGCTATAATTTCATCATTAACTTCAAGCCCTGTTTGCTGTGTTGTTGCACCATCGTAAAATTCGGCAATTGTGCGCGAAGTTATTGCACCACTTGAAGAAGTGATAATTACAGCTAAAATAAAACCTAAAAGCAAATTCATAATTGCCCCGGCTGTTATAACTAATATACGATTTTTAATAGGTGCACGCGAAAAAGAACCCGGACTATCACTTTCCTCGTCCTCACCTTCCATGCTTACAAATCCACCAATTGGTATAAGCCTTAGTGCATAAAGTGTACCGTTTTTTTTGCGTTTTATTATGGCTGGACCCATGCCTATTGCAAACTCGTGTACTGTAATTTTGCTTAGCTTTGCCGTTATAAAATGCCCCAGTTCGTGTACAAATATAACAGTGCCAAACACCAGCACAGAAGATATTGCAGTGAGCAAAAACGAACCCATAGTACTTAAAAATGTTTCCATTTTTTCTCCTATCACAAAGTATTTATATATTTATAAATTTACTTATAATAAATTTTATTTATTCCTATTTTTACAAATAAAAACAACATTGTTTTGTAATTGTAAAAAAATTATTTATAATTTTCAATAACAAATTGTCTTGCCTTTTTATCGCAATCATAAACATCTTTAATTGTATACGCACCGCTAAAATCATCTATTTCTAGCACACCACTTACAAGTTCGCCTATTTTTAAAAAGCTAATCTTGTCTTGTAAAAACAACTTAACGGCCTCTTCGTTTGCACCATTTACAGCACACGGAGCAAGGCCACCAATATTTATTGCTGTTTTACATGCAGGCAAGCACTTAAAAAGTTCTTCGTTTGGTGTGTCAAATGTAATGCTTTTAAGCTTAGTAAAATCTAGTTTTGGTGCACAGCCTTTTGTACGCTTCGGCCATGTAAGTGCATACTGAATTGGTATGCGCATATCCGGCACACCAAGCTGCGCTAATATACTGTTGTCTTCAAACTCTACCATAGAATGTATAATACTTTGGCGCTGAATTAACACTTCTATTTGTTCTGCTTGCAAATCAAACAACCATGCTGCCTCAATAAATTCAAGCCCTTTGTTCATTAAACTTGCAGAATCAATTGTAATTTTTGCGCCCATGCTCCAGTTTGGGTGTTTTAAGGCATCTTGTTTTGTTACACTTTGCAAACTGCTATAACTTGCCCCATAAAACGGCCCACCCGACGCTGTAAGGTATATTTTTTTAAGTGATTTTGCACTATGTTCGTCTTGCAAACATTGAAAAATAGCCGAATGCTCACTGTCTACAGGTAAAAGCTTGGCATCATATTTTTTTGCAGCATCTATAACAAGTTTACCACCTGTAACAAGGCTTTCTTTATTTGCAAGCGCAACATCTTTGCCCGTTTGCAATGCAGCCATAGTTGCACCTAGGCCTGCTATGCCAACTACAGCGTTTAAAACTATGTCACAATCAACTTCTTGCGCAAGTTGAACAAGTCCGTTTTCACCTTTGTATAATTTTGGCGCATTATTTATACCTTGCAGCAAACTCTTGGCTTTTACCGCAGCATTTTCATCTACTACTGCAACAGCTATTGGATTAAATTCATTAATTTGTTTTAATAGTAGTTCTAAATTGCTGTGTACAGCCAGTGCTGCTACTTTATAATTTTGGCTACGCACAACGTCTAAGCTTTGTGTTCCAATAGAACCTGTACTACCAAGTATTGTTATATTTTTACACATATATACTCCGTTAATTTATATTGTTGTAACAGTTAAAATATTATATACTTTATGTTTTTTATTTTTAAAAATTAAAATATATGCTTTTTTACATAGCTTTTCCAATAAATTCGGCAAATAAAACTATAAAAGGCATGTTAAAAATTACACTGTCAAATCTATCCATTATTCCGCCATGACCCGGAAATATTGTGCCGTAATCTTTTATTTCATAATTGCGTTTTATGGCCGAGGCAAACAAATCTCCCAAAATTCCAAGTACCGAACTTATACCACTTAATACAATAATTAAAGCAAAATCTACTATTTGTAAGTTTTGTGTGTTAAAAAATACAACGTCTTTAAACAAAGCAAAGTAAACAAGCGATGTTAAAATAGCTGTTACAATACTTCCAATAACCCCGCCAATAGCGCCCTCTACTGTTTTGTTTGGGCTAATTATAGGTGCTAGTTTTCTCTTTCCAAAAACCCTTCCGGCAAAATATGCACTGGCATCTCCGCCCCAAGACGCCGCAAATACAAGTAGCATAAAATATATAGAGCTTGATCTGAAATGTGTTTGCAAAAACATTTCTTTAAGGTAAATTGCCGATGTAAACATTACAATTACTAATAAAGAAAATAATATATTTCCTGCAAAATCTCCATATCTTATATTTTTATAAACTAAAATATATATAATTGCAATATAAACAATTAACGCATATGTTAATATTAATATATGCGTAGCTAAATTAAATGATATAAGTGCAAAAATACCTATAGCATAGAGCGTTAATCCAACAAAAATATTAAATCCGCCTTTAAATTTAAACGCATTATTTACCTCGTACAAGGCTAAAATACAAACAACCATAGCAATAGCATTAAAAACTATTGTATAGTAAAGACCTAACACTAAAAATAAAACAACTAAGCTCACGCCTGCGGTAATCAGTCGAGTTTTCATTTTTTTAAGTCACCCTTTCCGCAAAACTGCGTGAATAATAATTTTTCAATATTTATATTGTACTGCTTATGTTATATAAAATATAATGTTTATTTTATGGCTTTTGGCTCGCTGCTTATGCAGCATCCGCCAATTATGCCAATAAATAATCCTACGGAATATTTACATTCATACACTCACACATTACCAAATCTTCGCGAGCGCTTATTAAACTCTTCTATAGCTTCGTCTAAGTGTTGTCTTGTAAAATCAGGCCATAAAACATCCATATCCACAAATTCGGCATAAGATGCCTGCCAAAGCATAAAGTTAGACAATCTGTGTTCACCGCTTGGTCTTAATATAAAATCAGGATCTTTTTGTCCTTTTGTATACAAGTTATCAGAAAATAATTGTTCGTCAATATCATCTTCATTAATTTGCCCGCTTTTTACTTGTTGTGCCAATATTTTTGTAGCCCTTAAAATCTCTTGTCTTCCACCGTAATTAATTGCAATATTTAATGTTGTTCCTGTATTATCTTTTGTTTTATTTTCTATATCATTCATCATGTTTTGGTGCTTTTGTTGAAGCTGAGTTCTATCACCCAAAAACACAACTTTATTATTTTCTTTTTGATAGTCGTACGCCATTACAAGGTATTCTCCAAACAGTTGCATTATACTGTTAACCTCTTTAATTGGGCGCTGCCAATTTTCTGTAGAAAATGCATAAAATGTAACATGAGCAATTTCAATTTCGTTACAATATTTTATTATATCTCTAAATACATCGGCGCCTTTTTTGTGTCCGGCTGTTCTGGGCAATCCTTGTTTTTTTGCCCACCTACCGTTGCCATCCATAATTATTCCTAAACTTAACCCTTTTGCAAAACCAATATCAGGCATTATTACACCTCTTTAATAACTAATATGCGGCAAATATATAATTTTAACACTAAACTGTGTGCCGCACGCAAATATGCGCACGGCACACCTATTTTTTTTACAAATTAAATTTCCATTATTTCGTTTGTTTTTGCTAAGCAAACAGCGTCTACTTTTTTTACAAATTTATCTGTAACTTTTTGAATATCTTCATCGTATTCTTTTTTATCGTCTTCTGTTATCTCATTATCTTTTTTCATAGCCTTAAACTTATCTGTAGCCTCGCGCCTTATATTGCGCAACGCAACCTTTGCTTCTTCACCCATTTTTAAAGCATCTTTAACAATTTGTTTTCTTCTCTCTTCTGTTGGAGAGGGAAAAACAATACGCATAATTCTTCCATCGTTAGTTGGGTTTATGCCAATGTCCGATGTTAGTATAGCCTTTTCTATTGCACCCATTAACGATGCGTCCCATGGGCTAATAGTTAAAACTCGTGCCTCTGCAACAGCAACAGCCGCTACTTGATTTATAGGTGTTGGTGTTCCGTAGTAATCCACCGACACTTTGTCTAAAACAGATGGGTTTGCTCTTCCAGCCCTAATACTATTAAGTTCTTTACTTAAATGGTTAATTGCTTTTTCCATTTTTTCTTCGTATTTTTTTGTTATGTCACTCATAATATGCCTCCTAAAAATTATTCACAAACAATGGTTCCTATTTTTTCACCCTTAACTGCTCTTACTATGTTATCTCTATCATTTAAATCAAACACTAAAATCGGCAAATTATTATCTCTACACATAGATGCCGCTGTGCTATCCATTACAGCCAGTTGATTTTGTAAAACTAAACTAAAACTTAAAGTGTCATATTTTTTTGCATCGCTGTGTTTTTTCGGGTCTTTATCGTACACACCGTCTACATTTGTTGCCTTAAATATAATATCTGCATCAATTTCTGCTGCGCGTAAAGCCGCCGCAGTATCTGTAGAAAAATACGGGTTACCTGTGCCACATGCTAAAACAACTACTCTTCCTTTTTCTAAATGTCTAATGGCCCTGTTTCGAATATAAGGTTCGGCTATTTGTTGCATGCTTAAAGCAGTTTGCACCCTTACATCTACACCTAAATTTTCAAGTGCATCTGCAACGGCAAGCGCGTTCATAGCAGTTGCAAGCATACCAATATGGTCTGCCCTTGTTCTCTCCATATCTCCGCCTGCTCTTCCACGCCAAAAATTTCCGCCACCAACAACTACGGCAATTTTAACCCCTAATTCATGTGCATTTTTTATGCCTGTGCATATATTTTTAATCTCTTCAATGTTAATTCCAAAACCCTTATCTCCCGCAAGCGCCTCGCCGCTTAACTTAAGTAAAACCTTTTTATATTTTACACTCATTTTACACCGCCACATATATATTATTCTTAAATATTTTACTATATTTTTAGTATAAAGTAAATACTTATTTATATGTTTATAAAGTAAATAAAAATATTAATTATACATATTTTTAAAAAGGGCTTTATCGAAATAATACGATAAAGCCCTTTTTATTAAAACATTTTTTATGCCATGCGCAAAAATTTAACTAACTGCTATATCAAGTTACACACCGGTAAACGGATTAACAAATGTGCGCTGAGCTGATTCGTTGTCTAAGTCGTATAGCATTGCCTCGTTGTTAATAATTCTTTTAAGTTTTACTATCATTTTTTGTGCAGAGTCCTCTTCTTCAACTTGCTCTTTTACATACATCATAATAAACTCATAAAAAGCATGATCCTTAACATCCATGCTAATATCAGCAATATTATTAATTGCCGCTGTTGTATCAATTTCAGCTTCCAGCGTATCTTCCATCATGTCTAACAAATTTTCCCAAGATTTCTTAGGTTCATCTATTGCATATAAAACAGGGCTTTGTCCACGCTCATGCAATTGGTCTATCAAAGTTGTCGCATGCACATTCTCTTCTTGTGATTGAATTCGCATCCAATTGGCAAAACCTGGCCAATTTTCACTTTCGCACCATAAAGCCATCGAAAGATAAAGGTAAGAATTGTACAATTCTGAGTTAATTTGCTTTTCTGCGGCATCAAATAGCTTTTTATCCATGATAAAACCCTCCTAAAAATAATAATTAAGTGGCATAACAAGTTTAAAAACATTGTTATAACATTAACTTTAACATATTTTTTTAATAAAGTCTATAAAAAACTAATAATATTTAACAAAAAAACTAACCAATCATACCATTAAAGTTATGACCGGTTAGTTTTAACTAAGTATCTACTTGTTCAAGCTGTTCTATTGCGATGTGCCACTCGCTAAACAATTTATCATTTTTTGCTCGCTTCTCGTCTAGCTCGCTACAAATTTGTGCTAGCTTAACGTGGTCTTTTGCAACTTGTGGCGTGTTTAACTCGCCTTCAAGGTTTGCAATATCATCTTCCAGCTTTTGCATTTCAGCCTCACACTGCTTAACTGTTGCTCGCAATTCTGCCTTTTTTCTACGCTGTTCTTTGCCGTACTTTGCACTATCTTCTTGCCTTACTTCTTGTTTTGGTTTTACGCTCACATTTTGTTCGCTTTTGTATTTCATTAATTGCTCATAGCTGTCGTAATATGTTGTGTTATCACCGTCAATATATAATATTTTACAATCAAGGCTCTTCATTAAATATCTGTCGTGCGTAACAACAATAAGTGTGCCTTCATATGCGCAAAGGGCCGCATTTAAACTTTCTCTTAAATAAATATCCAAATGGTTTGTGGGCTCATCCATAAAAAGCAAATTAGCATTTTCAAGTAACATTTCAGAAAAGCGCAAACGCGCAAGTTCTCCGCCCGACAGTGCACTGCAAGGCTTAAATACGTCTTCTCCTCTAAAGTTAAGCTTTGCCAAATGGCTCCTCGCCTCTAATTGTGTAAACTTAGGCCATTTATTCCACAATGTGCTTAATACAGTATCTCCGCTTCTGTGTTGTTGTTGCTCATATACCGAAATTTTGCTATCTTTGCCTATTTTTACGCTACCACTTACTTGTTTAAACTTACCGCAAAGCACTTTAAGCAGTGTACTTTTACCCGAACCGTTAGGTCCTGCAATTACAAGGCATTCACCTCTTTTAACATCTATGTCCAAATTTTTAACAAGCAGCTTTTGTGCTATTTCAACTGTTAAATTCTTAGCTGTCAAAACATCTTTATATGGTACAGTGTTAAATTCAAAACTAAATTTAAGTTCTGTTTTCCCTAAGCCGGGAACATTTGTTATTTGCATTTTTTCAAGCTGTTTTCTTCTGCTTTGCGCCATTTTTGTAGTGCTTGCTCTCACTATATTTCTTGCAATATAATCTTTTAATTTTTCTTGTTTTTCAATATCAGCTTCATATTGTTTTTGTGCCTTCTCAACCATTTCTTGTTTTTGTACTGTATATGCAGAATAATTGCCTTTAAAAATATACATCTCGTTATTTTCTATTTCAAATACTCTGTTACATACAACATCTAAAAAATATCTATCATGGCTAATTACTATAACGGCACCTTCATAGTTTTGCAAATAATTTTCAAGCCACTGCATACTGCTAAAGTCAAGATGATTAGTAGGTTCATCCAAAAGCAATATATCCGGTTTTTGCAAAAGCAAGCTTGCAAGGCAAAGCCTGGTGTACTCTCCCCCACTTAAAACGCTAACACTCTTGTCATAATCTTCATTTGAAAAGTTCATTCCGTTTAGCACTTTTTTTATATGCGTATCTATATTATAAATATCACATGCATCCGTTATAGCTGTAAGCTCACTATGTCTTTGTAATAGCTGTTTATCATCTGGGTTATCGGCAAGCTGTTTGTTAACTTCTTTAATAGCGCTCAATGCATTTAGTCCATCTTCATAAACACTCTGCATTTGTTTATAAACTGTAAATTCTTCGTTTAACAAACTGTTTTGCTGTAAATAGCCAACATTAGTGTTTTTTGCAAATGTAATTTGCCCACTATCGGGCAATATATCTGCTGTAATAAGCTTTATAAGTGTAGTTTTCCCTGCACCGTTTTCACCTATAACCCCTATTTTGTCTCGTTTATCCACAACAGCGGCAACGTTGTTTAAAACAACGTTGCCGCCATAGCTTTTTTTTAAGTTTTGTATTGTTAAAAG
>CAYJGU010000005.1:48005-55584 GCA_964369925.1 uncultured Bacteroides sp.
TAAAAGCATATATTATTACCTAAAAATTTTATTTAAACCGGCTATAACTAAACTTATAGCACCCATTACTATAAAAATGCCAATCATACCTTGTACCATTACAGCAACCGATTGCATTACTTGTTCCATAATATAACCTATCCTTTCCGACGAGTTGCTTTTTAATTTTAATTTATTAAAACTATTAAAGCAATTATTAAATTATAAATATTTAACTTAAAGTTTTGTTTATTTTGCAACAAAACTTAGTATCATACCACCTGCAATAACACTTGCTATTTGACCACCAACATTAACACCGGCAGCATGCATTAACAAGAAGTTTTGTGGATCTTCTTTTATACCCATTTTATGGATAACACGGCTGCTCATTGGGAAAGCAGAAATACCACAAGCGCCAATCATCGGATTAATTTTCTTTTTAGAAAATAGATTTAACAATTTAGCAAATAATACACCACCGGCTGTATCGAAAGCAAAAGCCACAAGGCCAAGAGCCATTATAAGTAGTGTTTCCCACTTTAAAAATAGCGAGTAGTGCATTTTTGTTGCTACCGTAATACCTAGTAATATTGTAACCAAATTTGCAAGTGCATTTTGTGCTGTTTCCGATAAGCTATTTAAAACACCACATTCTCTAATTAAGTTACCAAACATTAAAAATCCTATTAATGCAACGCTTTTTGGTGCAACTATACCTGCAATAACCATAACAACTATAGGGAACATTATTCTTACCGAACGACCTATTTGTTTTTCAACATAAGGCATTTTTATTAAACGCTCTTTTTTTGTTGTTAATGCAAGAATAACAGGTGGCTGAATTATAGGTACAAGAGCCATGTAACTATACGCGGCAACAAGTATAGCTCCCTGATAATCTGTATTAAAATAATTTGCAACAAAAATTGAAGTAGGACCATCTGCTGAACCTATTATACCAATGCTTGCAGCATCTTGTAAGCTAAAAGTACCTGGTAGCATAACGTTTATGCCACTGGCCATTAACATTGTAAAGAAAATACCAAACTGCGCAGCAGCACCAAATAATAGCAGTTTTGGATTAGATAATAATGGTCCGAAATCAATCATAGCGCCTATGCCTATAAACAGTAACAATGGGAAAAGCTCGTTTGCAATACCTGCACCAAATAAAACATCAAGTATGCCCTCTTCTTCGCCCTGTGTTATTGCGCCCGACATTGGCAAGTTAACCAATATAGCACCAAAACCCATTGGTAAAAGCAGTGTTGGTTCCATGTCTTTTTTAATTGCAAGGTAAACAAGCAATCCGCCTATTGCCCACATACCAAGCATACCAATTACATCACCAGTGCTCATGCTCGAGAGCGAGCCAAAAATTGCATTAATAAATCTTGTTATAATATCCATTATTCCACCTCTAAATTAATTTTTATCTCATAAAATCAGCTTGTAATATTTTTCAAGCTGTAATTTATATTACTTATTTTTGCTATATAAAAAATACTATGTGCATTTTATGTTAAAGCACAATGTCCATCACACCATTTTAATATATCATTATAAACAACTTCTTTTTCAATTTCATTTATCATTTCATGCCGGCCATCTTTATATAATTTTAATGTAACATCATTAATTTTATATAATTTAAACTGGTTATAAACTTGTTTTACTCCTGCCGAGTAATTTCCTACCGGATCCATATCTCCGCTAAAAATATACACAGGCATGTTTTTAGGTGTGTTTTGTATTGTTTCGTTTTTATTACTTTCATTTAAAGCCTGCATTAACGTTATAAAACCATTAACTGTAAATATAGTTGTACACTTAGGGTCTTTCGAATAAATATCAACTATATTCTCATCTTTTGAAAGCCAATCGTATTGTGTTTTAGCATTTGGTATTTTTTTTGTATAACTCCCAAAAGCAATATCGTTTAATAAATTAGACCTATGCTTGTCTCCTTTAAATGCCATAATTACATTTGCTAGTGCACTACCAAGGCCGGAAATTGGGTTTGCCCCTGCTGTACCGCTAATTATTAGGCCGTTAATAGTAGTTGGAAACTTAGCTGCATAAATTCTTGCAAAAAAACTACCCATACTGTGCCCTAACAATATAATTGGAACGTTAGGAAATTTACCTTTTGCAATTTCGTTCATTTTATGCAAATCGTTTAAAATATGAGCCTTAGCGTCAGATTTTGAAAAATATCCATCTATTCCAACATCGGTATCACTGCTTTGCCCGTGACCTAAATGGTCATTTCCGCAAACAACATAACCATTTCGAACCATAAAAGTAGCAAAATCTGAATATCTGGCAATATATTCACTCATACCGTGAGATATTTGTATAATAGCTTTCGCTTTAGTTATTTCTTGGTTTTCGTAAAAATACCCTGTTATTGTGTCTTTGTCGTTAGATGAATTAAACTTGATGACGCTTTTGCGGATTTCTTGCATTTTCAAGTTCCTCCTCTTGCATTACAATAGAAAGTAATTCTTCAAAATGATAAATAATATGATCGGGTTTTGGAGAATTTGGTGGTAATGGCGCATTGTTAAAATTGCACCAGCATGTTGCAAGGCCTGCCGCTTTTCCGCCACCAATATCTGCTTTTAACGAATCTCCAACAACAAGCACTTTTTTTCTGTTTTCAACTCCAAGCGATCTCAAAGCTGTATCGAAAAATTTTCTTTGTGGTTTAGACGCACCAATTCTTTCAGAAATAAACACATCATCAAACATCTCGTCTAATCCTGATTTTTTTAATCGAAGTTTTTGTACACGTTCAACTCCATTTGTAATTATTGCTAGTGTAGCTACTTCTTTTAAATCATTAAGTGTTTCGGTAATACCTTCAAAAAGTTGTGCCGAATCAGATAATGCTGTTAAATAAAAATTATTCATTTGTACAACATCAGCTTTTTTTTGAATTAAGTTTAATAACTTTTCAAAACGCTTTGTTACAAGCTTGTCTTGTTTTATTTCTCCCTTTTCAAAAGCAACCCACAATTCTTTGTTTATTGCTTTATAGTTATCTAATACTTCTTGCGAGCATGGCAAATTAAAATGCTGTAATGTTTTTTGTATTGCGCTGTCTTCAGCAGCATCAAAATTAAGCATTGTGCCGTCAACGTCTAGTAGTAAGCAATGATAGAAAGCCAAATTATGCACTTCCTTTATTTTAAAATACAATAATATTATCCACTATTTCAACACGTAAGTCAACTAAAATGCGTTAAAAATCCATATTAAGTGCAAAAAACAAAAAAGCACCCACAAGTAATTACTTACAATTTAAATTGTAGTAAACAACATTACTGGGTACTTTTTATTAGTTATTAACTTGTATAATAATTATAGTTCAATAATATCGTCTTCATAACCAGACATATTGTCAATTGTATCATATACATGTTTTTCCAAACAATTTAGTTGTGCATCTTCTGTACAATTACATGTATTATTATCTTCATCATCAGCAGCAGCAACAGCTATTATATCTTCCAATTCTATCTCTGCTTCGCCATTTATTTCGTTTTCAAAATCATTTAGCTCTATACTCGAACATTCACAACTAATTTGTTCCTGTTTGCTTTTTTCATTAATATTTAACATATCATTTTGCTTTAAATAGCTACAAGTTTCATCGCTTGTAGTTATTTGCGGTTTAGGTAGTATAACCTCTGTAATTTGTTTTTCTGTGTCACTTGTTTTTGGTTTTAAGTCACTTACCTCTGCTTGCATGTTTAAATTACACTTTTGAGTTTTGTACATGTTCCATGATCCATAGCTATTACTTGCCAATTGCCATTCATTTTTGAAGTTTGCTTGTTGTTTTACATTATTAGTATCGTAATTTTCTATTTTTTTATTATGCATATATATCCTCCTTAAGAGCAATTTATAGTTTTGCTTAATACATTATATGCACCAAAAATAAAAGTGTTACATTTTTTTAGCAATAATTTTAAGGTTGTTTTTGCAGGCTGTACAATTTAATATAGCAAAATACCCCTAGTAGGTACAAAAATGGCACCCCTGTTAATTAACAAGGATGCCATTAATAATATTTGAGCTAACTTTTAATTTATGGTGTAGATGATACCGGTGGTGTAGACGATACAGGTGGTGTAGACGATACCGGTGGTGTAGACGACACAGGTGGTGTAGATGATACCGGTGGTGTAGATGATACCGGTGGTGTAGACGATACCGGTGTTGTCGTCGTTGTTGTGGTAGTAGTTGTAGTAGTCGTTGTTGAAGAAGATGACGCACTAGTTGTTGTTTCAACATAATCAGGGTCTTTTACTCCACAACGCGTGCAAACTCCATTTACAAATTCATGTCCAAGTTCATCAACAAAATCACGTTTTTCAATAGTGCCATCCCATAATGTATATGGTGTATATCCTTTTTCAAGGCATGTAGGTGGTACTACAGTACCTTTAATAGGTGCCGGAGGTGCTTGACGATCAGGTACATTCGATACTTGAGGTCTTTCGTCTTCAGTGCTATACACGTGTGTGCGCACATAAGTTATTAAAGCCATTCCACCAGCTTCGTTAAGGTGCAAACCATCGGCTGCAATATACGAAGGATTTATATATTTAGATCCTTCTGCTTTTAAAGCTTCTGCAGAATTCAAAAACATAATTTCCAAATCTTCACACATTTCAATAAGCGCTTTGTTAAATTCATCTATTGTATCTTGTTTAACATTTGGGTAATCGCTAACTTGAGCCGTAGGTGGTATGGCATTTACAATAATGTCTGCATAACCATATGCCTGTTCCAAAGTAGAAATTAATTCCTCGTAATAGTTAATAAAATTTGTAACAGATGTTGATCCATCGGCATTATTTGTTCCAAAAGTCAATACTATTCTTCTTGGTTGTACCATAGAAACAGCATCGGGTATTGTATAAATTTTCATGTCATTTGCAAAAAACACGCATGGAACACTAGACGCTCCTTGAACTGTCATTCCAACTTTACCCATATAACTTTCAAGTGGCACTATGCCATACACTTCATATAATCCTACTGTGTTAGAGTCACCAATAAAAAGTGTTTCATCTATATAATTTTGCCCTGCATCGCTTGATAAAGGCAAAATAACTCCCTCATATTCTGTAGGGTTTATTACATTTTCTTCATTCTCTTTTAAATTATCGCCCGAAGTTAGTTCACTTGATGAAACATTACCTGATATAACATTGTCGTTTGTGCCCAATATAGATATAGTTCCTATTAATATTGCCACAATTAATGTTAACGAACAGCCAAAAATCATATACACTGCACTTTTTTGCTTTTTAGGCAATTTTTTAAATAGTTTTGGCCATTTAGATATGTTACTAAAATTAAAATCATTTTTTTGATTCACTGTATCTACCTTTGCCTTTCAAATATTGATGTGTTTATTGTGATAACATCATTCTATCGTTGGCAAAATCTCCTCCGCTGGCTTGTTCAAATTTTGCCAGCAAATCTGCCACTGTTAAGTTTTTCTTCTCTTCATTTTTTACATCATAAATAATCTTGCCGTTATTCATCATAATTAATCTATTTCCGTATCTTATTGCATCTTTCATGTTGTGTGTTACCATCAATGTTGCAAGCTTTTCTTCACTTACTATTTTTTCTGTTAATTCTAAAACTTTTTTTGCTGTTTTTGGGTCTAAAGCTGCTGTATGCTCATCAAGTAACAGTAACCTTGGGTTTTTTAAAGTTGCCATAAGCAAAGTTATTGCTTGGCGCTGCCCACCCGATAAAAGCCTAACTTTACTTGACGTTCTATTTTCAAGTCCTAAATCCAACATTTTTAATTTTTCTTTATAAATTGCCTTTTCGTCCTTTTTTATCCCCCAAGAAAGTGTACGCGTTTTTCCTCTTCTATATGCCATAGCAAGGTTCTCTTCTATGCCCATATTTCCTGCTGTACCCATCATTGGGTCTTGAAAAACTCTTCCAAGCATTTTTGCACGTATGTGTTCGGGTTGTTTTGTTATGTTTACATTATCAAGCGTAATTATACCGCTATCGGGCAAATAAACACCTGCAAGCAAGTTTAAAAATGTACTTTTACCTGCACCGTTGCCTCCTATAACTGTAACAAAATCTCCATCTTCAAGTGTAAACGATATATTGTCTATTGCTCTTTTTTCGTTTACTGTGCCCGCATTAAAAGCTTTACTAACGTTAGTTATTGTTAACACGTGCTACACCTCCTGTTTATCTTGGCTATCTATTTCATCTTGCAAATTTTCTATATTTACACCCGCAGTAGCACTTATTGGTGTTGTTCCTTTTGTTGTTACCTTGCCGTATTTTTTTCTTAAATAAGGTATTCCAAGGGCTGCTGCAATAACCATAGCATTAAACAGTTTTAAATCATCTGCTCTAATATCCATTTGCAAAACAACAACAGTAACAAAGAAGTATACTATACAGCCTACAAATATACTTGCAAGCCTAAATGCAAAATTAAATTTATGTCCAAACAAAACTTCGCCTATAATAACACTTGCAAGACCTATAACAATTGCACCTCTACCCATGCTAACATCGGCTGCACCACTGTATTGAGCAAGTAAGCCACCTGCAAGTCCCACAAATCCGTTTGAAATTATTAAGCCAATCATTTTCATGCTATTTGTATTAACACCTTGTGCTCTAACCATTTTACGGTTATCGCCAGTTGCCCTAATTGCGCTGCCAATTTCGGTGCCAAAAAACCAATATAGCACTATAATAATTGCTATTGCAAATAATATACCCGTTAATATAGACATAGGTATGTTGCTAAGAGTAATAACAGGCGATAATTTGCTCAATCCACCAACGTTAGCTCTACCCAAAATTCTCATATTAATAGCATAAAATGCATGTTGGGCTAATATGCCACACAAAATAGGTTGTATTCCAAGCTTTGTATTTAACAAACCTGTTACAGCACCCGCGCACATTCCAGCCAATATTGAAAAAACAAGTGTAAGCATTGGGTTCATACCACTAAGCATAAGCACCGCACTTACTGCGCCACCTGTTGCAAGACTTGAGTCCACTGTTAAATCAGCAAAATCAAGTATTCTAAAGCTTATGTATACGCCTATTGCCAATATACCCCAAATTAAACCTTGCGATGCCGCTCCGGGCAAACCTCTTAAAATAGAAAATAAAAAATCCATTAATATTAATACCTCCACATGCCATAGGTCTTGTAATTATACCATATATAGCAAAAAACGGCAAGTCAAACTTGCCGTTTTTTATTATATAATATTTTAAATTCTAATTATTGAAAATCTGCAGGTATTTCTAGTCCCATTTCTGCTAATTTTTCCTCATTAAAATATACAGTCAAATCTTCTTGAGCGCTGTATTGAATTGGCATAGTTGTTATGTCTACACCGTTAACAAGTATATCAAATGCTTGATGTGCTGTTAACGCGCCAAGATTTGTATAGTTAATGCTGTATGTAGCAACGCCACCTTCAATAGCCATGTTCTCTTCACCACAAATAACAGGTATGCCAGCTGGTGTTGTAATCATGTCTACAGTAGCCATAGCTCCGGCAAGTGT
>CAYJGU010000005.1:55614-100140 GCA_964369925.1 uncultured Bacteroides sp.
ATTGCATCAACTTCATTTATCAAATTTGTTGTAACTGCTTGAATTTCGTTAGAATCTGCTACTGTTGCAACAACAACTTCAAGTCCAAGTGCTTCAAACTCTGCTTGTGCTATTTCTGCTTGCAAAATAGAGTTGTCTTCAGCTGAGCAGTATAGTAAACCTACAGTTTGTGCCTCTGGCACCAATTTAACTAATAGGTCTGCTTGTTGCTCAATTGGGTTCATGTCGGAAGTTCCCGATACATTTACTCCAGGGTTTTCGTTGCTATTTACAAGGCCTGCACTCTCTGGGTCTGTAACTGCTGTTACTAAAATAGGAATTTCTTGTGTTGCTGTAGCTGTTGCCTGTGCTGCCGATGTTGCTATAGCAAGTATAAGGTCCACATCGTCGTTTACAAATTTTGTAGCTATTGGCGCATAGTTGCTTGCCTCGCCAGATGCATTTTGTAAATCAAATTCAATTTCAATGCCCTCTTCTTGAGCAAGTCTTGTTAATTCATCTTGAAACCCTTGTGCTGCTGCATCTAGCGCATTGTGTTGCAATTGTTGAATTATACCAATTTTAAAACTTTGTGTTGGCTCTTGCTCTGTTTGCTGTTCGTCTTGTGTTTGTGCTTGGCTATCAACTTCGGCTGGCTCTTCTTGTGCCGGAGATGAACAAGCCGCAAATGTAAATAACATTGCTACGGCTAAAAATAAAACCAATATTTTTTTCATACTTTCTTTGTCTCCCTATTTTTTATTTTAACATTTAAAATGTTATTTTTAAATTAGCGTTTATTTTACCACATATTTTGCTAACTTTCAACTTATAAATCAACTAATTTTTATAAATATTTATTCAAAATATTGTTTATATTTTATGTTGTAATACGTAAAATTCCTTAAATTTTATGTATTATTACTTGCCGTTTGCGCAACAACTGCCAAATATACCAATAAATAATAATATACATTATTATATATAGTATTTTACTGTACTTGACTTGTATCAATTTTAATTTTCAAAAACACTACCTGCTGCTATAAAACTATGCTTTAAATCCTTTCTAAAATTGCTTTTATTTTTACACAAACTACTAATTACAACGCCCTGTTGATGGCAAAAAGCAGTTGAGTGTATAAAGTTGCCTTTGCCTAAATACATGGCTACATGACCATGAAAGAACAATAAGTCAGCTTTTTTTATTTTAGAGCTTAGTATTTGTTTTACTGCAAATCCTTTTTTAATTTTTGCATCTCTATAAATATATATTCCGTTCAACATATACGCCATAAATGTTAATCCACTACAATCAATACCAAGCGGTGTTTTCCCTCCCCATCTATATTGGGTTCCTAAATAACTTAACGCACTGTCGCATATTTTTTCTCTTAATTCTTGTTGCTGTTTTTTTGTTATGTTGTGTAATTGTGCTGCTTTTACAGGCATAAATTTTATATGTGAGCTTTTTGCATACCCTGTTTTACCGTTTGGTAAAACAACATTAACCCAATCATTTTGTACATAATCATTATAATTGTTGTTTTTGCAAATAATAGATCCTCTTGGTATAGTTTTTATTATTGTGCTTTGCATCTCAGCTTTGTTTAAAACATCTACAAATGGAGCTGTAACTATAAATTTATTTGTCACTTCATAGTTAGTGTTATACATATTTATAGCATATTTGTTTTCGCTGTTTTCGTATGTTAAATTGCTATTTTTTACAAATCCCATATAATTATAATCTGTTTGTATTTTCGCAAACTTTTTATTTTTATCAAGTATTTTAACTCTCATACCATGCAATGCTTCATCTGTAATTACTCCTTTTTTATTTTCACTGTAAATACTTGCTATCGGTTTATTTACTATAGCATATTCGTTCATTTCATACCTCCACAAAATAATTTTTGTTGACATTTTTTTTACATCGATATATAATTATAAAAATAGGTAAACTGTTTACAAAAATTAAATATCTTCTTATCAAGAGTGACTGAGGGTACAGGCCCTACGAAGTCCGGCAACCTGCAATTGCAAGGTGCCAATTCCTGCGGTTAACACCGAGAGATAAGCTTTATGCAAAGTCCGGTGTAAAACACCGGACTTTTAATTTTTATGTAAACATAAATAAAAATATTATTATTTTAGGAGAATTGTTTTATGAATAACAAAAAACTTTTTACATCCGAGAGTGTTACAGAGGGGCATCCCGATAAAATATGCGATTTAATTTCCGATGCTGTTTTAGATGCACTTCTTGCTGAAGACCCTAAAAGTAGGGTTGCCTGCGAAACAACCGCAAGTACAGGGCTTATTCATTTAATGGGTGAAATAACAACTAACTGCTATGTTGATTTTCAAAAAATAGTGCGCGATGTTTTAAGCGATATTGGTTATACACGAGCTAAATTTGGTTTTGATGCCGAAACTTGTGCCGTTATTAGCAACATTAACGAACAAAGCCCCGACATAGCTATGGGTGTAGATACCGGCGGTGCAGGAGACCAAGGAATGATGTTTGGCTATGCTTGCGATGAAACACCTGAGCTAATGCCACTTGCAATAAGTTTAGCGCATAAATTAAGCAAAAAGTTAACCGACACACGTAAAAGCGGAGAACTTGCTTATTTAAGACCAGACGGCAAAAGCCAGGTAACTGTTGAGTATGATGGCGACACACCAATACATATTAACACAGTTGTTATATCTAGCCAGCACGCTCCTGAAATAGGCCTTGAGGACTTACGTAAAGATATAATTGAAAAAGTTATTTTACCTGTTTTGCCTAAAAATCTTGTTGATGATAATACAAAATACTACATTAACCCAACCGGACGTTTTGTAGTTGGCGGCCCACAAGGTGATACAGGACTTACAGGCAGAAAAATAATTGTTGATACATATGGCGGTGCAGGCAGACATGGTGGCGGCGCATTTAGTGGTAAAGACCCCACAAAAGTAGACAGAAGTGCCGCTTATGCCGCAAGATGGGTTGCTAAAAATGTTGTTGCTGCAAAACTTGCAACAAAATGCGAAGTTCAGCTTGCTTATGCAATAGGAGTTGTAGAGCCTGTAAGTGTTCGCGTAGATACATTTGGCACATCTGTTGTGGCCGAAGAAAAAATTGAACAGGCAATTAATAAGGTATTTAACCTTACACCGCAAGCAATTATAAATGCGCTTGATTTAAGAAAACCTATTTATAAAAATTTAGCTGCATACGGACATATGGGCAGAGAAGATTTAGGTGTTAAATGGGAAGAAGTTAACAAAGCAGATGAATTAAAAGCAGCTGTTGGATCTATTTAATATTAGTTAAGCCATTTATTTAACTGTATTTATAATTAAAAGTATATTAATTTATTAAAGCAAAAACTCTTGCCCAAACATTTAAGGGCAAGAGTTTTTATTATTTTATGTAAAAAATGTATTTAAATAAACAGCACCAAACTTAACGCCATTACAAACATACCTGCAACAAGTCCGTATATAGACAAATGATGTTCTCCGTATTCTTTAGCTGCCGGCAAAAGTTCGTCTAAACTTATAAAAACCATTATACCTGCAACAACTGCAAAAATAAAACCCATTACTGCGTCGTTTAAGAAATTTTGTAATATTAAATAGCCAAGCACTGCGCCAATCGGTTCCGATAACCCTGATAAAAAAGACCACTTAACTGCCTTTTTTCTATCCCCTGTGGCATAGTATATAGGCACAGCAACAGCAATTCCCTCGGGTATATTATGTATTGCAATTGCAATAGCAATAGATAAACCAGTTGCAGGGCTACTTAGTGCAGCGGCAAAAGTAGCTAAACCTTCAGGAAAGTTATGTATAGCAATTGATAACGCTGTTAAAACACCCATTCTCATCAATTTTGTTTTGTGTTCTTCGCTTGTACCGTCCATCTCTTCTACGGTGTGAACTTCGTGCGGGTTTCCCATGCTAGGTACCATTTTGTCTATTATTGCAATTAAAGCAATACCAAAAAAGAACCCTCCAACACTTGCAAACGAACCTAGTTTCTCTCCAAATGCAACAGATAGCGAATCGTTTGCCTTAGCAAGTATTTCAACAAACGAAACATATATCATAACACCGGCAGAAAACCCCAGCGACAACGATAAAAACTTTGTGTTTGTTTTTTTAGCAAATACAGATAAAGCGCTGCCAATTCCTGTAGCTAGCCCTGCAAACAAAGTTAATGAAAACGCGAATAATACGGTTGAAAATCCCATTTTTTCTCCTTTTTTCGCTTTAATTATGTACAAAGTTTTATTTTTAAAAAAAGTATTAATATTTATTTTTGTTTATTTCATTTGCCCAAAGTAAAATTTCAGGTAAATGTTTAATCATAATTCTATCGAGCTCTTTAAAGTCAACTTTTTTGTTAAATTGTTCAAACATCCAGTTACTCAAATTATCAAGTTCACTCCATGGTATTATACAAGGGTGCAACTTAGCTGCAAAATTTCTGTAATCTCTTAATTGCCCGTACCACTTCTTAGTTTGTTGTGTAGTGCATTTTCGCCATCCATTTGCAAGCATATAAGCATTCCATCTTCTATGTTCAAGTTTTGATAGCTCTTCAACTATTACTTCACCGGTTGTTGGGTTGTCAATTATATCTTTAATTTCGTTAATCAATTCCACACTCGGGGTATTCATCCATACTTCATTATCATATTTATTTCCCATGTGCTCTGATAAGCAAGAAAACAACTTATATTTGCAGTGAATTGCAAGAGCTGTAGAAGAAGCTTTGCTATATTGATTTCTCTCATAGTTATGATCGGCAACATCAAAAATTTCTTCTTTTATTTTCTGTTTTTCATCATGCGCTGCTTGTATAACTTTATATTCATTAAAATGCATTTCATAAAATCTATTAAAGGCCATTCCTAATGCATCTAAGTATGGCGATACTATATTTTCCCATGTGTATGTGCTTTTTAAGCTGCCAAATGAAAGCAATTTACAGTATATACCTCTTGCGTAATCATAACACAAATCTTTTGTTATATCAAACAAAAACTGATCTTTTACCAATACATTTATAAATGGCAAATCTGTAATTTTTCCATCTTTCTCAAACTTTATCTCTTCATAAACGCTCCGCACACTAATAGCAGTTCTAATATTCATTCTATCATCACCAAGCGTGCAAATAACATACCCAATATTAGGATATTTTTTTATCATTTCGGTAAAGTCTCCGCTCTCAACATCAAATCGCTCAAAAATAATTTGGCATTCATCGCTACCCATGCATAAATCTTTTTTACAATACAACCCTGGGCATTCTTTCTCAAATTTGCTTTCTATACTTCCATCTTTATCTACCATAATAATTCTTGGCTTGTTTTTTAGTGTTTGAGCACACCAAGTTGCAATTTTCGCGGCTTCAAGGCCTTTTCTACCTACACCTACAATTAAAATTTCAAGCTCGTCATCTTTTTTTGCTAAAAACAACGGTAAATTTTCATACAAATTATAAAGCATTAATCTGTTTTCTTTTATAAGCCTTAATTTTAATTTTTTTTCGTTATTTCGCACTGTGGCGTCCATAACTGTTTCTACTTCTTCTTGAGACGACAAAATATGTATTTTTATATTTTGCTTAAAATCTATTTTATTATACTTGTCTGTAAGTTCAAGCGAATCCTTCAAGTTTTCTTTTTCGTTTGATTTAAGTAAAAAGAAATGAACATTGTTAATATTACTATTAAATTTTACAGAACCTAAACCTATACTAAATACAAATGCATTTATTCGTAAAGCCTGTTCTATCATAACCTCATTGTCTGTTGTTTCATCAACAGAAGTATTTAAAAAAACTATTGTATCCTTAGTCCTATTTACATAAATGTCTTTAGCTAACAACAGGCTTCTTTCATTTAACTGGCTAAATACATTTACATCTCCGTAACTAAATAATTTGTATTTAATTTTCGGAAAAAAGTCTTTAAACAAGCTTAAAATTAAACCAAGTAATAATGCCGACAGTGTTAAATGCACAATACCTGTGTATATTGCAGAAACTACAACAAGACTGTCCGGCACATCTCCTAACATTTCTCTTGTAGTTGAAAGTTCTCCGTTTCCTGTTACTACTTTTATAATTTCTAAAACAGCACTTATTGCTGTGTCTAATATACCACCTTGTGCATTTTTATTTCCATTTAAATATAACGGTAAAAGCGCCAAGGCGTTAACAACCATTAACGCTGCAATTCTTCGTTTTGGGTTCGATTTATTTTTTCCCACCAAAATAAGAACACCTATACTGCCTAGTGTGAAAATTGCAACAGATAAATAAAAAAGTAACGTTTGATTATGCATAACTACCTCACTTTTAAAAACAAATATACAACAATACTATAATATAAATAACCTGTAGGATTATTTATTGGCATAATTGGCGGTTGCCACGTAAGGGGCGAGCCAATAGCCATAAAATAATAAGTATATAATGCAACGCATTATATAAAAAATGTATAAAGCTACTTTTAATTTTAACATAGAAAATAAAAAAATGCACGTTTTTAAATGATTTTTAATAAAAAAAGCACTTTACATGAAGTAAAGCGCATTTTTTTATTTATTATTTTATAATTGTTTATATAGGTGTAATTATCAAATTTAAAATTCTCTTTTTATCGGAACTTCTGGCATTAATTCTTCCGATAATACTTGCATAATTTCTTCAAATTTTTCTATATCTTGTTCACTCAATCTATCACGTATTCTTTGCATAACCAGTGCAATATAATCGTATGTTATGCCTACATAATTTAAATATTTTTCTGTAACTTCAAGGTAAAATTCTCTTTTATCTTCCTCGTTTTGCACCTTTTTAATATAACCTTTTTTAATAAGACTGTTTACTTTATATGCAGCATTCGGAGATGATATTTGTGCAAATTCAGCAAACTCTTTCACAGTTGGTCTATTTAAAGCATAAATTACTTCTACACAAAAAGTTTCTACAACACTAAGGCTTGCTTCCCTTTGCTCAAATTGAGCAAAAACTGTTTGGTAAAATTTTAGTTTAAACTTTGTGTAAACTCTTGAAAAATATTTCTCTAGCATAATTATCACCTTTTTCCTTTAACTTAATCTATAACTGCAAACGAAAGTTCACCTTGAGCTGCTACTTTTCCGTCTACTGTGGCCTTTGCAAGTCCAAAACCTACCGGGCCTCTTCTCTGTGTTAATTTACACTCAAGTGTAATTGTATCTCCCGGCACAACCTGCTTTTTAAATCTTGCATTTTTTATACCACCAAACAGCACTTTTTTACCTTTAAATTCATCTAAACTTAGTATTGCTATTGCGCCTACTTGTGCAAGTGCCTCAATTATTAATACACCGGGCATTACAGGATAATCAGGAAAATGTCCTTGATAAAAATACTCTGATGCCGTTGTATTTTTTATACCTATAGCAAACTCTCCGGGCTCTACTTGAGTTATTTTATCCACAAGCAAAAACGGATATCTGTGTGGTATTATCTCCATTATTTGTGTAATGTTAAGTTCCATTTTTTTTCTCCCTTATGCTTTTTTAAATATAATAGCTGCATTATGTCCGCCAAAGCCAAGCGATGTAGACATACCATACTCACAATTCATTTGCTTTTTAACATTTGTAACAACACTTAAATCGCACTCTTCATCAGGCACTTTATAACCAATTGTAGGTAATGCAATATTATTTGTAAGACTTTGCACAGTAAGTATGCCCTCTACAGCACCTGCAGCACCTAACAAATGGCCTGTCATAGATTTTGTACCTGATATTAATATATCTTTAGCATGCTCACCAAATGCTAACTTTATGCTCATTGTCTCACATCTGTCATTCATAGGCGTACTTGTTGCATGTGCATTTATATATCCAATATCTTTCATCGTTAGCTGTGCATCTTTCACAGCCGCTTGCATAGCCTTAGCGGCACCACTTCCGTCCTCACTTGGTGCTGTCATATGGTATGCATCACAAGATGAACCATATCCCACTACTTCGCCTAAAATTTTTGCACCTCTTTTTTGTGCATGCTCATAATCTTCAAGCACAAGCACACCTGCGCCCTCGCCCATTACAAACCCATTTCTCTCTTTGTCAAAAGGTATGCTTGCTCTTTTAAGGTCATTGCTTTCAGACAAAGCCTTTAAAGATGTAAAACCACCCATACCCAGTGGCGTAATACTTGCCTCGGAGCCACCGCAAATTGCCACAGTAGCATACCCATGCCTAATTGCCCTTAAGCTGTCGCCAATAGAGTTAGACGCAGATGCACACGCAGTAACAACGCATGAGCACATACCTTTAAAGCCATATTTTATTGCTACGGCACCTGCCGCCATATTAGAAATGCCCATTGGAATAAAGAAAGGAGATACTCTGTCAAAACCCTTTTCAAGGCCTTTTGTCTGTTCTATTTCTATGTTTTCAAGTCCGCCTATTCCGCTTGCAATGTTTACTATACAGTCATCAAAATTAGTGTTTTCGTTGTTTATTCCGCTTTGCTCTATAGCCTCTTGTGCTGCTACTAACGCATATTGAGTAAATTTTGCATATTTTCTTAAGTTTTTCTTATCTATATATTTTTCAATATCTAAATTTTTAATTTCTGCTGCAATTTTAACTTTTTGGTTGTCTGTATTGTATTTTGTAATAAAATCTATTCCGCACACACCATTTTGTGCGTTATCAAACATCTCTTGTGCAGTATTTCCTATAGGGCTAACTGCTCCCATACCGGTTATGGCAACTCGCTTATTCATAGTTGTCTCCTTTATCTCATTGTCATTCCGCCGTCTACCGACAGTGTTTGACCTGTTATATATTTTGATTGTTCACTTGCCAAAAATACAGCCGCATTTGCTACATCTTCTGCTGTTCCAAAACTTTTAAGCGGTATTGTATCAAGCATTTTTTGCTTAATATCATCAGGCAAATTGTTTGTCATGTCCGATACTATAAACCCAGGAGCTATTGCATTTACTGTTACGTTTCTAGAGGCAATTTCCCTTGCAAATGTTTTTGTAAGGCCTATTATGCCCGCTTTGCTTGCACTGTAGTTTGCTTGTCCTGCATTACCCATTAGCCCTACAACACTTGCAATGTTAATTATTCTACCGTTTCTTTGTTTCATCATTTGGCGACTTACAGCTTTTATCATGTTAAATGTGCCTTTTAAATTAACACGTATAACATCATCAAACTCTTCGTCGCTCATTCTCATTATTAAGTTGTCTTTTGTAATACCTGCATTGTTTACAAGTATATCTATTGTTTTAAATTCATCTATTGCCTGCTTAACTAAGCTTTGGCATTCATCGGTTTTCGATACATCAGCCTTAACTGTTATACACTTTACACCAAATTGTTCACATTCTGTTTTAGTGTCTATTGCCGCACTTTCGCTGCCTGAATAATTAATAACTAAATTTGCACCTTGTTTTGCAAAGGCAAGGCATATACCTTTGCCTATTCCCTTGCCTCCACCTGTAACTACTGCTGTTTTGCCTTTCATACAATAACCTCACATATTAAGCATTTTTTATTTGTTGAACTGTTTTTTCAAAACTCTCTTTGTCTTCAATGTTAAAAACAGCAACTTCTGCAGCTGTTTTTTTAATAAATCCACTCAGTGTCTTTCCTTGACCAATTTCTATAACTGTATCTACACCAAGCTGTTGTAAGTATTTTATGCTATCTTCAAATTTCACACTACTTTTAACTTGTAAAGCAAGATTGTTTTTCAACTCATTTACGCTTTGCACAGGTTTTGCAATATTATTAAGTATAACAGGTATTTCCGGTTGTGTAAAATCTTCATTTTCAAATCTATTTTTAAGTGCCACATATGCGTCATTCATAACTTCGGTGTGAAATGCTCCCTCTGTATCTAGGTAAATGCATCTTTTTGCACCTGCCTGCTTACAAAGTTCTGCTGCAAACTCCACCGCGTCTTTTTCTCCCGAAATTACAATTTGCCCCGGGCAATTGTAGTTGGCAATACTTACAACACCTTTTTTTGACGCCTCACTGCAACAGTCCGCTATTTTTTGCTTGTCTAACATTAAAACTGCAGCCATTTTGCACTGTACGCCTTGGGCTGCCTTTGTCATTTCACTTGCTCTAAAGTTAATTATATCTATTATTTGCTGTTTTTGAAATACATTTGCTGCATAAAGTGCTGCGTACTCTCCAAGACTAAGGCCCATTGCCGCATTTGGCGTTATACCTTGCTGCTTTAGCATATCGGTAACTCCAACGCTAAATGCTGTCATAATGGCTTGCGTATTTTTTGTTTTGCCAAGCTCGTTTGCCGGGCCTTCAAAAGCAATTGTTTTTTTATTATCATCCAGTAAATTAAATGCTTTTTTAAATATATCGCTATACTCAAATAAATCTTTGCCCATTCCAATTTTTTGGCTACCTTGCCCCGAATACACAAAAGCTAAATTCATGTTTTCATCCTTTATATTGTAGTATTATTGCTTTATTGTACAACTTGCTTTTTATTTTTTAAACATAAAGCTTATTTTTAAAAAATGTATTAAATAAATTACTTAATTTGTTGCTTTATGCTTGTATATTCGTCTACCATATTTTGCAATATTTCGCTAATAGGTTTAATTTCACTTACCATTCCTGCAACTTGTCCAGCCATTACCGAGCCGGTCTTAACATCACCATCCAACACTGCTCTTCTTAATGCGCCAAGTGTATATTTTTCAAGTTCCATTTTGTCTGCGCCTGTTTTTTCAAGTTTCATGTGCTCTCTTGTCATTTGGTTTTTAATAACCCTTACAGGTGCACCGCTACTTCTTCCGGTAACAACTGTATCCGAGTCTTTTGCATCTATAACAGCATTTTTATAATTTTCATGTACTGGGCACTCATTGCTAACCAAAAGGCACGTGCCTATTTGAACACCGTTTGCACCTAAGATTTCAGCTGCGAGCATTTGTTTACCACTTGCTATGCCGCCTGCTGCAACAACAGGTATGTTTACTGCGCTTACAACTTGTGGTATAAGTGCCATTGTTGTCATTTCTCCAACGTGTCCGCCGCTTTCTGTTCCCTCGGCAATAATACCGTCTGCACCGGCTTTTTCCATTCTTCTTGCAAGTGTAGCGTTTGGCACAACAGGAAAAACAGTTATCCCTGCGGCTTTCCATTTCTCCATATATTTACCGGGATTTCCAGCTCCTGTAGTAATAAACTGAACGCCTTCTTCTATAATTAAATCGGCAATTTCATCTATTCTTGGGTTCATCAGCATTAAGTTAACACCAAATGGATTATTTGTAAGTGATTTGCATAATCTTATTTGTTCTCTAACTAAATCTGGTTCCATTGTAGCTGTTGCAATAATGCCCATAGCCCCACTGTTAGACACATTAGCTGCAAATTCTGCTGTTGATATATTTGCCATAGCACCTTGTATAATTGGATATTTTGTTTTTAGTATTTCGTTTAAATTCATGTAAATTATTCCCCTTTTATGTGTTAAGTAAAATTGCACCGTAAGTAAGGCCTGCGCCAAAACCTACGCATATTACTTTTTTATTTTGTTTTAAATTTGCCTCATATAAAGCAATTGGTATACTTGCAGCCGATGTGTTGCCGTAATCTTGCAAATTCATAAAAAATTTATCTGCACTTATATTCATCTTTTTTTGCACATAGTCTATAATGCGCTTATTTGCCTGATGCGGGACAATTAAATCTATATCATCTATATGCAAGTTGTTTTCGGTTAAAATTGAATTTAATGCAAAACTCATTTTTTCGGTTGCAAACCTAAAAACTGCTTTCCCATCCATATTAAGGCGTTTTGTAGCCTTATCTTCATAAAGCACATTGTTATCATCCGGTACATATCCACCCAAAAATGCGTGTTTCAAGTTGTCGTCTCTTTTTATTAATACAGCGCCTGCTCCATCTCCAAATAGCACTGCGGTTGTTCTATCTTTCATGTCTAATACGCCAGACAATACTTCGCTTCCAACTATAAGTGCATATTTATTTTTGTTCTCTAACAAACCATGTGCTGCGTTTAAAGCAGTAACAAAGCCCGAGCAAGCAGCATTTAAATCAAAGCATATAGTTTGCTGGCCTAACCCTAAATTTTTTGCAACTTCGCATGCAACACAAGGTGCGCTTTTGTCCGGTGTCATTGTTGCAACAATGCAAACTTCAATGTTACTTATATTAACGCCGCTTTTTTCTACAGCTTGTTTTGCACTTTGTATCGCCATACTTTCGTTGCTTTGTCCGTCAGATACAAATCGCCTTTGTTTTATTCCTGTGCGAGTAAAAATCCACTCGTCAGAAGTATCAAGTATTTTTTCAAAATCGCTGTTTTTTACAGCATTGTTTGCCTTTGCCATACCGTAAGACAATAGTCTTATTCCCATGTATATATAAATTCCTTTCGGTTATAAAAGGTGAAAAACATGACAAAAATTACTATTAAATAGCTTGTAATTTTCTTCCTATCTCTCTCATTTTCTTATATCTTGCACTTTTCAATTTATCCGGTTTTAATTGTAAAAGTTCGTATAAATTAGTTTCCAAACAACTGTCAAGTGTTATAAATAGCTTCGTTGTTTCAAGTTCGTTATCTTTTCTGTCTTCTTTAATAATTTCATCTACAATATTAAAATCTTTCAAGTCATTTGCTGTAAGTTTCATCATATTTGCGGCTTGTTCCCATTTAGCAGCATCTTTCCACAAAATCGATGCAAATCCCTCTGGTGACAATACCGAAAATATTGCGTTTTCAAGCATTATTATTTTGTTGGCAGCACTAAGAGCAAGCGCACCTCCGCTTCCACCCTCACCTGTAATAATAGCTATTACAGGCACAGTTAAATCGCTTAAAAGCGTAAGGCAACTTGCAATTGCCTCTCCTTGTCCGTGTTGCTCTGCCTCCATGCCGGGGTATGCACCAGGAGTGTCTACAAAGGTAATAATTGGCCTATTAAATTTTTGCGCACCCCTCATTAACCGCTGTGCTTTTCTATAGCCTGCAGGGTTTGTCATACCAAAATTATATTTAATGTTTTCCTCTAAAGTTTTACCTTTTCTGTGCCCTATAACAGTTACAGGCAAGCCTTTATACAGTGCAATACCGCCCAGTATACTTGCATCTTCTTTGTAATATCTGTCACCGCACAGCGGCATAAAATCTTCAAACAAATTATTTATGTAGTCGTCAATGTTTGGCCTTTTAACGTCTCGCGATAATAAAACTTTTTGTGCCGGTGTTAGGTTTTGTTCCATACTTAATTACCCTTTACTGTGCATATTTAAAATTTTTGCCAAAGTATGTTTTATATCTTTTCTTTCTACTATCATATCTATAAAACCACAATCCATTACATATTGAGCACTTTGAAAACCCTCGGGCAATTTTTGTTTAATTGTTTGCTCTATTACCCTTGGTCCTGCAAATGCCACAAGTGCGTTAGGTTCGGCAATAATAATGTCTCCAAGGCTAGCAAAACTTGCCGTTACACCGCCTGTTGTAGGGTTTGTTAAAACAACAGTATAAAGCAAACCTTTATCGCTATGCCTTTTAAGCGCAAAAGATGTTTTTGCCATTTGGAACAACGAATAAATTCCCTCTTGCATTCTCGCCCCGCCCGATGCTGTAAACATAATTACGGGTAGCTTATGCTTTGTTGCATATTCAAAAAGCAGTGTAATTTTTTCTCCTGTGGCACTTGCAAGGCTTCCCATTAAAAAGCGAGTATCCATACATGCAACCGCTGTTTTTATGTTCCCAATAGTTCCAACAGCACAAATAACACTCTCATTTAATCCTGTTGTTTGTTTAATTGTGTTTACTTTTTCTTTGTACTCAGGAAAAAGCAATGGATCGTTCGCACATATATTATTAAAAAGTCTAGTGTATTTTGAATCATCAAATACCATTCGAAGTCGCCTTGTTGCGGACATTGGAAAATAGTAATTACAAGAAGGGCAAATATTACTATTCTCAATTATTTTTGCGCTGTCAATTTCTTTATAGCAGTTTTTACAAACAAGTAGTTTTGTTGCTTTTTGAACGTTAGACGGCTTTAAAGATGACAAATTATTTAAAAACTTTTTCTTTTTTTGAAAAGGATTCATTATTTTTCAATCGCCTCTTTATAAGACTGTAAAATGTCTTCAATATTTTGTTGAATAAACGATGTGTCGTAATCGGCCCTTAGTATTTTTTTGTTAAACATTAATAAGTGCTGAAACTCAAGTGTTGTATTTATACCCGAAATAACAGTTTCTTCAAGCGCTCTTCGCATTTTTCTTATTGCCTCTAGTCGTGTGTCTCCATGTACAATAATTTTTGCTATCATAGAATCATAATAAGGCAATAATGTCATTCCATTGTACATTGCACTGTCAATTCTAACACCGTTGCCACCGGCAAAATGTAAAAAATCAATTTTTCCAACGCATGGTGCAAAATTGTTTTGTGCGTCTTCTGCGTTAATTCGGCACTCTATTGCATGGCCGTTAAATTTAACTTCGTTAAAGCTAAGCGGTAAATCGCTTGCCACTCTCAATTGCTCTTTTACTATATCAATGCCTGTTATCATTTCTGTAACAGGATGTTCCACTTGAACTCGTGTATTCATTTCTATAAAGTAGTAATTGCCTTTTTTATCTAAAATAAATTCTATTGTACCTGCACTTGTATAATTTGCAGCCCTTGCCGCAGTAATAGCTGTTTTACCCATCATATTTCTAAGTTCATTGCTAATGGCAGAGCTAGGTGCTTCTTCCATTAATTTTTGCCCTCTTCTTTGTACAGAGCAATCTCTTTCGCCCAAATGAAAAACATTTCCAAAACTATCGGCCAAAATTTGAAATTCTATATGCTTTGGATTCTCTATAAATTTTTCAAGGTAAAGACTATCGTCGCCAAAGCAATTTTTTGCCTCTAACGATGCAGATGTATAATTAGCTTCAAATTCATCTTCATGTTGCACTAAACGTATGCCACGACCACCGCCGCCACTGGATGCTTTTAAAAGTACTGGGTACCCAATTTTGTTTGCAAGTTTTTTTGCTTGTTCTACATTTTTAAGTATACCGTCACTTCCCGGTGGTGTTGGAACTTTTGCCTTTTGCATAAGTTTTCTGGCAGTAGCTTTATCGCCCATTTGGTCTATTGTATCTGGCGAGGGACCAATAAATTTAATGCCATTTTTTATGCATAATCTTGCAAAATCACTATTTTCCGATAAAAATCCATATCCTGGGTGTATTGCATCGCAATTTGTGGCAATTGCTGTAGAAATAATATTATTTATATTAAGGTAACTGTCTGCCGCTTTTGCTGGGCCAATACACACAGCTAAAGTAGCCGTTTGTACATGCAAGGCATCTTTATCAGGCATTGAGTAAACAGCTACAGTTTCTATATTAAGTTCTCTACATGCCCTAATTATTCTTACGGCAATTTCGCCTCTATTAGCAATTAAAACTCTTTTTAACATTACAAAACCTCAAAAAGTACATCGCCAAAACCTACAACATCTTCGTTGGCAAAATTAATTTTTTTAATTACACCATTAACAGGGCTTGTAACTTCGCTCATCATTTTCATAGCTTCCAATAAACAAAGAATTTGCCCTTTTTCTACTTTATCTCCAACATTTACAAATGGCTTGTCGTTAGGCGATGGCGCGGCATAAAAAACACCTACAAGTGGCGCTGTAACTGTTGTGTTAGGGTTTTCCACTTCAGTTTTTAAGCTTGTACTTGCTTGTTTTTGTGTTTGTGGTGTTTGTACACTTACATATTCAGTTGTTTTTTCAATCTGCTTTTCAAGTACTATTTTTTCTTTTTCGTTGCTATACTCAAATTTAGTAAGGCTACTTTTTTCAAAATAATCGCAAAGTTTCATTATATCTATTTGCGGCATATTATTCTCCGTTCTAATTGGGTTTTTCTATAAAATATAATAAAATCTCCAATGTTGCATATGGAGATTTTATTTTATGGCAAATTTTTGCCTCCGTTATAATGTTGTAGTGCCAGTGCACTTTAATTAATTAGTTAGATTTTTCGTTAACAATTTTAACAATATCTTCAATAGTTTTTAGCGCTGCAAGCTCTTCGTCTGTTATAGATATACTGAATTCATCTTCAAGTGCCATATTAAGCTCTACAGCATCAAGGCTATCAATGCCCAAATCTTCTTGTAAACTAGTTTGTGGTGTTAATGTATCTACCTCACAGCTCAATGTGTTTGCAATTACTTCACATATTTTTTCCAACATTATTTATTCCTCCAATAATTATTTTTGCATTATTTAGTTAAAATATTTTAATTAAAATATTTTAGGTTAGTATAGCAATTATAATACTATTTGTCAACACAAAATTTAGTATTATTTTTAAAATTAATAATTTATTTAAAATTTTTAACTTATTTTTGCGCAACAAAAATGCATATACTTAAATGTATATGCATTTTAATAAAGCAAATTACTATATTTTTTTATTTACAGCATCGCAAATACGTTGTAATCCTTCTTTTAGTACACTTTTTGGGCACGCTACATTTAACCTTACAAAACCTTTTGCATTTTGAACAAACATATTGCCATCTTCTAATAATACGCCTGCATTATTTGCAAAAAACATTGTTAAATCTTCATTTTTGTTAAAGTAAGCACTTAAATCTACCCAGGCAAGATATGTAGCTTTAGGAATACAAAATTGAGCTTTAGGCAATTGCTCTCTCAACATTTCTTTAACTAATGTAAAGTTATTATCTAAATAATTTTGCAATTCAAACAGCCATGGCTCGCCTTTTTCATATGCCGCTTTAGCCGCTTCTACGCTAAGCGGGTTTTCGTATGCACTATGTCTTTGCGTATAAATATCTTTTAGGTTTTCATCTCTTATTATAGTATTAGAGAACTTTAAGCCCGCCAAATTAAATGTTTTGCTGGAAGACATAGTAGTTACTAGCTTTTTATAGTTTGGCATAACTTTACCCAAAGGAGTGTGTTTTTCATTTTTTCTAAGCAAATCACAATGTATTTCATCAGATATAACCCACAAATTATGTTTTTCAATAATTTGTGCAACTTTTTCTAATTCGCTTTGTGCCCAAACTTTACCGCATGGGTTATGTGGGTTACAAAAAATAAACAGTGTTGTTTTTTTATCGGCTGCTTTTTTCTCAAAATCGTCAAAATCTATTGTATAATTACCGTTGTCATATATTAAGTCACTACAAACACAGCCAACACCATTATATTCTGCTACGCGCTGAAAAGGAGAGTAAGATGGCGTTAATATAAGTACATTTTCATCTTTTTTGCATATAAACTCAACAAGTTCTTGTAGCGCCGGTACAACCCCACCCGATGTAAATAGTTCATTTTTTTCGAATGTCCAGTCATATCTTTTTTTACACCAGTTTACAAATGCATTGTAAAAGCTGTCATCAAAAAGTTTTGTATAACCTAATATTTTTCTATCTAGTCGTTGTTTAATGGCATCTGTAATTACCTCGGGTACAGCAAACTCCATATCTGCAACCCACATACGTATAAATTCTTCATCTTTATAATTAAATTTCAATGTGCCGTCATCTTTAAAAATATACTCTCTAAAACCATCGGTATTTAATGCGTTCGTATTTTTTCTGTCTATTATTTCATCAAAGTTATACATAATAATTTCCCTTACTATATTTTATTTAAAATTTTATTTGTAAATATTAACATAAAAAATATCTTATTGCAATCATTTTCATTTTAATTGTATTTTGTGTATTTATTTTAATTTTAAGCCTAATATAATACTTGAGTATTAAAATATATTAAGTTATAATTATTTACATTATTAATTTAAAAAGGAGCATGTATATGCCTTATTGTACAAAATGTGGCAAAAGCATAAAAAGTAGTAATATAGTTTGCAAAAAATGTTTAAATTCTAAAAAAAGCAATAAAAGCACTTTTTTTAAATTTATTATAATTGCAATTATTGCTATATTTGTTTTTATAATTGTTTATATTATCTCTCAAATAATTTTAAAACCAAATGAAAACCAAGTTAATACTGTAGTTGAAAGTAAAACTGAAATTTTAGAAGAACCTGAAGCATCTTTGGTTGCAAACAGCGACACTAGCCAAAGTACAGTTGCCCTTGGCGGACCTGCTGTTGGTGTATGGAGCGCAAACTATGTTGTTGTTGGCGGAGTAAATCTATCTATAGATATAATTGCGCAAACAGGCCTTGTAGATAATTTTAAAGGCGAACTTGAAATTGACGTTGACACTTTCGGAACCTTTTTAGTAACTGCAGATGGTACAACATACACAGGAACTTGGAATTATATTGATAGCACACAAACAGCTATTAATTATAGTGCTGATATTTATGAAGGTGTGGGCGAATTTGAAGAAGACACTATTAAACTTTTAAATGTTATGGATTTAGGTGTAGATGTAATTATGGAAAAAGTAGAGCCTTAACAAATTTTTAAACTTGCATTAATTAATACAAAATAAAAAGCAACCTTTTAATGTGCCATTAAAAGGTTGCTTAAAATTACATCACTATTATAATTAGTTCATTATTGCAAGTTCAGTTTCAGGGTCAAACAAGTGCAATTTGCTCATGTTAATTGCAACTTTAACTTCTGTACCGTTTTTAGCTTTGCTTGTTGGCAACACACGTGCTGTAAGCTTGCTTTCTTGATACACAAGATATAGATATATTTCACTACCCATAAGCTCTGATACTTCAACTGTAGTAGTAATTGTGCTTTTTGGGTGTTTCGATAAAAATTCTTCATCATCTTTAATATCTTCTGGGCGAATACCAGCTTTAACTTTTTTACCGATATATTTTTCCATTTCTGCATTTACTTTTGCAGGATCAACAAGCAATTTATCATTGCCAATTGTAATGTAATAATCGCTGCCCTCTTTTTCTAATGTTGCGTCAAGCAAGTTCATTTGAGGACTTCCAATAAATCCGGCAACAAACATGTTACAAGGATAATCGTACAAGTTTTGTGGTGTGTCAACTTGTTGAATAAAGCCGTCTTTCATAACAACAATGCGATCACCCATTGTCATAGCTTCTGTTTGGTCATGAGTAACATAAATAAATGTTGTACCCAATTTTAAGTGTAATTTAATTATTTCTGTACGCATTGCAGTACGTAATTTTGCATCAAGGTTAGATAGTGGCTCATCAAGCAAGAATACTGCAGGGTTACGAACCATAGCACGACCAAGAGCAACACGTTGACGTTGACCACCTGAAAGAGCTTTAGGTTTGCGCTCTAGCAAATGCTCTATGTCAAGAACTATTGCAGCTTCTCTAACGCGTTTTTCAATTTCGTCTTTTGGTGTTTTGCGAAGTTCTAAACCAAAAGCCATGTTTTTGTAAACTGTCATATGAGGATAAAGTGCATAGTTTTGGAAAACCATTGCAATATCTCTATCTTTTGGTGGTACATCGTTAACTAGTCTATCGCCAATATAAAGTTCACCTTTTGTAATTTCTTCTAGGCCGGCAATCATACGCAATGTTGTAGATTTACCGCAACCCGAAGGTCCAACAAGAATAATAAACTCTTTATCTTCAATTTCAAGGTTAAAGTCTGATACCGCAGTAACATCTCCGGGATAAATTTTAAATATGTTTTTTAAACTAATACTTGCCATTTCAATCTCCTTCAAAGTGTAAATTATTGATACTATTGACCCTAGTCAAAAATAATAATATAATAATATCATGCTAATATTAATAAATAAATAGCAAAATATTGATATGAGGTGTATGTTTTTGATATTTAACCCTGAATTGATTTGCACTGTAACTTTATGTACAAAATTTAATGCCGACACCGGTATAACATTAAATATACCAAATGCCAATATATATATTGTATATATTAAACAGGGCTCACTAGATGTTTTTTTAGATAGTGGCAAAACAAATACAGTTAAAAGCGGCGAATTGCTTATTTTAAACAATATTTCATCTATTGATGTGCACAGTAAGTCAATTGGTATATTTTTGTGCTTATCGGGAAGTGCCGCTTTGGAAATGTCGGGCAATATTAATAGCGCAATACAATTAAATGTACAGGCAAAAACCGACATTACAAATTTATTAAACAATATAGAAACTATATATAGCAAAAATAATAACAAAGCACCATTTTTACTTGGGTTTGAACTTTTATGTAAGCTTGCATACGCAGATGAAATACTAAAAAATGAAAAAACACCAACAATTGTTATACAAGCTATTTATGAGATGCAAAACAATTATGCATACCTTTATGGTATAGATGAACTTAGCCGCAATTTAGGAGTAAGCAAAAATCACTTAGTGAGAATGTTTACAAAGCATTTGAATATCTCTGCAGGTAAATATTTAACTAATGTAAAAGTAAATGCAGCTAAACAATTTTTACTGTCTACAAACTATCAAATAAACATAATATCCGATATGTGCGGGTTTACATCGTCTAACTACTTTTGCAAAGTTTTTAAAAATAGCACAGGTGTTACACCCGATAGCTTTCGCTTACAAAATAAGGCTACTAATAATTTAGATATAAATATTGAAGCACTAGAAAATGATTTTTATGTTTAATATAATGAACATATTATTTAATTATTAACAGTTAGTTCATTGACATATATTTGCTTTAAAGTGTATTATTTTATAGTTATAATAATTTAGGAGTGTACGATGTTTAAGTTAAAAAAATATTCAAAACCATATATCATTTCGCTTATTCTCGGTATTTTATTAATGTTTGGCCAGTCTTTTACTTCTTTAGAGCTGCCCAATATAATGAGCGATATAGTTAATATTGGCATACAAATGTCGGGTATAGATGAAGTTTCTCCCGATGCAATTGATGATGGCAGCTTTAACTTTATGCTTAATTTTATGA
Source organism: uncultured Bacteroides sp. (assembly GCA_964369925.1). Taxonomy (GTDB): domain Bacteria; phylum Bacillota; class Clostridia; order Oscillospirales; family Ruminococcaceae; genus Ruthenibacterium. The sequence continues at coordinate 76,583 of CAYJGU010000005.1, forward strand.
GCGAAGAGCAAAAACAAATTGTTGCCAACAGCTATGAAAACTTGTTGGGAGATGAACTTTTAAAGCAGCAAGAGGTTTTTACAACTGCCGATGAAAGCACACTGTTTAAAAAGACAGATTTATCTCAAGAGCAAACATCACAGCTCGACAGTGCTTTTTCAACATCTGCATATTCATTAATGCTAATATTAAGCGATTTATCGGCAACTACAAACGCCAACACAACCGTTGATAATGCACAAGATATACAAAACAATGTCTTTGGCGACATAAGTTCTATTATACCTTTAATTGCACAAATGCCAAACGATACACTACAAGCTTATATTCAAACTTCGTTAAATACCGAAGATCTTATGAAACAAAATGTTTCTAGTATGTTTATAAAAGGTTTTTACCAAAGTATAGGTGCTAACACAAACAGTATGCAAACAAGCTACATTTTTGAAACAGGAATGAGCATGATTTTAGTTTGTATTGTAGTTGTTATTTGCGCAATTGCAGGCGGTTATTTTATAGCAAAATTTGGCGCAGGAGTTGCAAAAGACTTACGCCTTGCCACTTTTGAAAAAGTAACAGGATTTAACAACTCTGAACTTGATAAATTTAGCACTGCTAGCTTAATAACTCGCACTACAAACGATATTACGCAAGTGCAATCCTTTTTAAGTATGGGCTTACGCCTTTTATTTTTAGCTCCGCTAACCGGTATAGGTGGCATTATTATGGCATTGCAAATGGCACCTTCTATGACATGGATTATTGCACTGGCAATAATTATTATGCTTTTAATAATACTAATTTTATTTATAGTTGCTGTTCCTCGCTTTAAGGTAATGCAAAAACTTGTAGATGCATTAAACCTTGTAAGCAGAGAGAGTCTTTCGGGCATGATGGTTATACGTGCTTTTTCTACACAAAAGTTTGAAGAAGAGCGTTTTGACAAAGCTAATAAAGACTTAGCCGGTAATATGCTTTTTGTAAATAGAGCAATGGCTACTATGATGCCGACAGTTATGTTTATTATGAACGCAATTATGCTTGTTATTGTTTGGATTGGCAGCAGCCAAATTGCGGCTTCTTCAATTCAAGTTGGCGATATGATGGCATTTATGCAATATGCAATGCAAGTTGTTATGAGCTTTTTATTTATAAGCATGATGTTTATTATGATGCCAAGAGCTACTGTATCGGCACAAAGGATAAACGAAGTTTTAACTACCGAAAATTCAATTAAAGACCCTGTGTCTGCAAAAAAAGTATCTAAAAACATTACAGGCAATATCGAGTTTAAAAATGTATCGTTTTCGTACCCCGGTGCAGAGGAATGTGTTTTGCAAAATATTAGCTTTACGGCAAAATCCGGGCAAACAACTGCTTTTATTGGCAGCACGGGTAGTGGTAAAAGCACACTTATTAATTTAATACCACGTTTTTACGATGCTACAAAAGGCAGTATAGAAATTGATGGAATAAATATTAAGGATATATCTCAAAACAATTTGAGAGAAATTATTGGATATGTACCGCAAAAGGGTCTTCTTTTTAGCGGAGACATAAACTCCAACCTATTATATGGTGACGAAAATGCAGACGAATCTTTAATAAACGAAGCCGCACAAGTTGCTCAGGCAAGCGAGTTTATACAAAAACTAGATGAAGGATTTAACTCGCCTATAAGTCAAGGCGGCACAAATGTATCCGGCGGGCAAAGGCAGCGCCTTTCAATAGCAAGGGCACTTGTTAGAAAAGCACCTATTTATATTTTTGATGATACTTTTAGTGCGCTGGATTTTAAAACAGATGCAAAGCTTAGAAAAGCACTTAAAGGTTATACACAAAATGCAACAGTTTTAATAGTTGCACAACGTGTATCTACAATAATGAACGCCGAACAAATAGTAGTGCTTGACGAAGGCAATATTGTTGGAATTGGCACACACAAAGAGTTGTTAAAAAATTGTACACCTTACCTTGAAATAGCTCAAAGTCAACTGTCTAAGGAGGAACTTGCATAATGGCTGAAAACAGAATTAATAAAAATAACATTGGGCCAAATGCAGGCGGTCCTGGGGCCGGTAGACCAGGCGGACCCGGTGTGATGATGCAGGGTGAAAAAGCAAAAAACTTTAAAGGTACATTTAAAAACTTAGTAAAATATATGAGAGCATATTTGCCTGCAATTATAGCTACATTTTTTTGTGCCATTGCTTCTAGTGTGTTTAGCATAATAGGCCCAAGTGTGCTTGGCAACGCAACCACTGTTTTATACGAGGGAGTTGTTGCAATTACAACAGGTACAGGAGGTATAGATTTTACCGCTATAGCCAATATACTTTTATTTTTACTTGTGGTTTATTTAATAAGCGCTGCTTTGTCTTATATTCAAGGCTGGGTTATGACAGGTATTTCTACAAAAATAAGTTATAATATGCGCCGTGATATAAGCAAAAAAATAAATAAAATGCCGCTTTCATATTTTGATACAACACCTCAAGGCGAGGTATTAAGTCGTATAACAAATGATGTTGACACAGTGTCTCAAACATTAAATCAAAGTTTATCGCAAATAATAGTATCTGTAACTCAAGTAATTGGCATAATTGTTATGATGTTATTAATTAGCCCTCTTCTGTCGCTTGTTGCACTTTTTGTTTTGCCTATATCGTTTATTGGTATGAGAGCTGTTATAACGCGCAGCCAGCCCCTGTTTAAGCAACAACAAGAGTATTTAGGAAAGGTTAATGGCCATATTGAGGAAATGTACGGTGGGCATCTTGTTGTAAAAGCTTTTAACGGTGAAGAAAAAAGCATTGAAACATTTAAAAAAATGAATGATACCTTGTATTCTACGGCATGGAAAAGCCAATTTTTTAGCGGTATGATGATGCCGTTAATGAACTTTGCCGGTAATTTAGGCTATGTAGGCGTATGTATTTTAGGTGGCTTTTTAGCCCTTAGAGGCAGTATAAACGTAGGCGACATACAGGCCTTTATACAATATATGCGCAGCTTTACACAACCTTTGCAGCAAATTGCAAACATTAGTAATATTATGCAACAAACAGCAGCTGCAGCCGAACGTGTTTTCGAATTTTTAGATGAAGATGAAGAGAGCGCAGAAGTTTCAAACCCTGTTAGTGTTTCAAAAATTAATGGTGACGTAGAGTTTAAAAATGTAAACTTTGGTTATATTCCGGAAAAGACAATAATAAACAATTTTTCTACATTTATACCAAGTGGTAAAAAAGTAGCAATTGTAGGCCCTACCGGTGCAGGTAAAACAACAGTAGTAAAGCTTTTAATGCGGTTTTACGATGTTACCAATGGAAGCATACTATTAAGTGACAACGATGTTAAAAATTTTGCACGTGGTGATTTAAGAGATAGCTTTGGCATGGTGTTACAAGACACCTGGCTTTATAATGGCACTATTATGGAAAACATAAGGTATGGCAGGCTAGGCGCAACAGACGACGAAGTATTACAAGCCGCAAAAGCTGCACAAGTTCATCATTTTGTGCGCACTATGCCTGACGGTTACAACACTGTTATTAATGAAGAGGCAAGTAATATAAGCCAAGGCCAGCGCCAACTTTTAACAATTGCACGCACAATTATTTCAAATCCTAAAATCCTTATATTTGATGAGGCAACCTCTAGTGTAGATACAAGAACCGAGATGAGTATACAAAAGGCAATGGATGAACTTATGCGTGGACGAACAAGTTTTATTATTGCACATAGACTTTCCACTATAAGAGACGCCGACACAATACTTGTTATGAAGGATGGCGATATTATTGAGACAGGTAGCCATGATGCACTTATAGAAAAAGGCGGTTTTTACAAAGATTTGTATTACAGCCAATTTGCACGACCAGATGAAGGCGAAGCAAGCTAAACAAATAAAAAAAGTGGCTTAATGCCACTTTTTTTTATTTGTTTATTTAATATTTAAATAATAATTTTTAATTAAATGCACATTATAAATAATAAATTTGTAACATATTTTTACATAATTGCATATATATTAATAGTATAGTTAAACATTTTTTATTGTTAATTTATTATTTTAAAATACTTAATGTTATATTTTAAACATATAACATTAAGTAAATAGGAGTTATTATGAAAATTAAATTCAAACCACTTATAATATCAATTTTGCTCCCTCTTTTTGTTGGGGGACTATCAGGTTTTATATCAAGCTCATCTGTTGATATTTTTAACAGCTTAAAGCAACCCGCACTTTCTCCGCCATCTTGGCTTTTTGGCGTCGTTTGGCCTATACTTTATGTTTGTATGGGCATTTGCAGTTATTTAATATATACATCAAATAAAAGCGAATGCAGCAAAAATAAAGCACTTATAGTTTATGCTTTGCAACTTGGTGTTAACTTTTTTTGGTCTATTATATTTTTTAATTTGCAAGCTTTTTTATTTGCTTTTATTTGGCTTTTATTGCTATGGGTATTAATTTTTTATACTATTAAACTTGCAGTGCCTTTTACCACAATAGGTTCCTTGCTTCTTGTTCCTTATTTACTTTGGGTAACGTTTGCCGGCTATTTAAACATGGCTATTTATATATTAAACTAATATATATGTAAACTATTAATTATAAGCTAAAAATAAATCACTTGCTTAGCAAGTGATTTATTTTTTTATTTTGTTTACATTTGTAAATTCTGTTGATATACTATTAATAATACGATAGTTTTTGTTTAAATTATTTTGAGGATATTAATATGAACAATCAATATGACTTAGCTATACTTGGCGCAGGTAGTGCCGGCCTTGTTGCAGCTGCAACTGCATGTGGTATGGGTGCAAGAGTTTTACTTGTTGAAAATAAAAAAATGGGTGGAGATTGTTTAAATTATGGTTGTGTGCCAAGCAAAGCATTTTTAAAATGTTGTAAAATTGCAAATTGCATAAATCATGCCTCCCAATACGGCATTACTACTCAAAACACTAATGTCTCTATCGAAAAAATTATGCAGCGTGTAAAGGATATCATTGCTCAAATAGCCCCACACGATTCTGCCGAGCGGTTCACATCTCTTGGCGCACATGTTGTGCAAGGGCATGGAGAAATATTGTCTGCAAACAGCGTTAAAGTTGGCAACAATATTTACAGCACAAGAAAAATTATTATTGCCACCGGCTCTACTGCAGCGGTTTACCCAATTGAGGGCATAAACAATGTAAATTATTATACTAACGAAAATATTTTTGATTTAAAAATATTGCCTAAAAACATGGTAGTTTTAGGTGCAGGCCCTATAGGTTTAGAACTTGGACAAGGGTTTAGCTTTTTAGGAAGCAATGTTCATATTATAGATATGGCCCCTACTATTTTTAATAAAGATGAACCCGAAGTTTCAAAATTAATGGTGCAAAGTTTAGAAAATGATGGTATTAAATTGCATTTAAGTAGTAAAATATTAAAAATTGAAAATAAAGATAGTACCACAATTGTTACTATTGAAAAAGATAGTAATGTTTACGAACTTGAATGCGATACATTACTTGTTGCGCTGGGACGCAAGCCAAATACTGCTAACATCGGCCTTGAAAACGCAGGCATAGTTACTAATGCAAAAGGATTTATTACTGTAAACGATAAATTGCAAACGTCTGCAAAAAACATATATGCCTGCGGTGATGTTAGAGGCAAGTACTTATTTACTCATACTGCCGGTTACGAGGCCGGTGTAGCTGTAAAAAATGCACTAATTGCCCCTATTTTTAAAACGTCTTATAAAAATATTGCTTGGGCCACATATACTTCTCCGGAAGTTGCACACGTTGGATTAACCGAAAAAGAATGCGACAAAAACAATGTTACTGTGCATTTTATTGACATATATGCCAACGATAGAGCAAAAACCGACAACGACAAAACAGGCTTTGTAAAACTTATTTTAAATAAAAAAGGTATAGTTATTGGCGCTACAATTGTAAGCGAAAAGGCCAGCGAAATGATAGTTCAGCTGTCGGTTATGTTAGCAAACCGCATTACTTTAAGCAGTGCACTAAATGTAATTTATCAGTATCCTATTCAGGGCGAAATTGTAAAAACACTTGCAATAAATAAATTTAAAGATAATGTAAAACCGTGGCAACAAAGTTTAATTAAAAAAATTGTTAACAAAGGAGATAAGAAATGATAGATACAAGGGTTAGAAAATATACTCAAAGTACATTTGACAACGCTGCAAAATTTTTAAAGTTAATTAATTTACACCCAAATACCGTAACAGTTTTTGCGCTAATTCTAGGTGTTGTCTCTTTTGTTTTTTTGTGTTTTTCAAAGCCCATAATAGCACTTGCATTTTTATGGTTATCCGGATTATTTGATGTGCTAGACGGCACAGTTGCACGGTTAACAAACAAAAAATCTAACATTGGAGCATATTTAGACTTAGTTTTTGATAGAACAGTTGAATGTTTAATTATAATTGGCTTTTATATTTTCAAACCTGAATTTACACTAAGTTACTTTATATTTTTATCTGGTATGATATTTAACTTTAGCACGTTTATGCTTGCTGGAAGTTTGTTTAAAAATAACAGCAATAAAAGCATGCACTACGACATTGGCCTAGTAGAACGTACTGAAAGTTTTATTGTATTTAGTTTAATGATGATTTTTCCTAGCTACATTTTTATTTTTATTAACATATTTAATGCTTTAATGATTTTAACCGGCATAATAAGAATGACAAGAATTATTTTATTTGAAACTCGCAACAACAAAAAATAGTAAATTATATTTTTAGTTTCGCCTTTTTATTTTGTGTTTTGTTTTAGGAGGCTTGTTGTATATGAAAACAAAAACCATTGTTAAAATTTGCATAGTTCTTTTTATTATTATTTTAATTTTTCTATTTAGAGACTATATTAATATTCAAGCAATGCTTGATATGTTGGACAATGTAAAAAATAATCGCTATGCGCCGCTTATTTTTGTGCTAATTTATGCTATATCGGTAACACTTATTGTTCCTGCTGGTGCATTAACATTAATCTCTGCACCATTGTTCGGTTTTTGGTATGGGTTGCTTTTAACTATTATAGGCAGCAATTTAGGCTGTCATTTGTCTTATTTATTAGGCAAACTTTTGGGCGAAGACTTTGTTAAAAAATTTATTAAATCGGGCTCTTTTATAGCAAAGGCAAAAGATAAAGCTACTGCTAATGGGTTTATTTTTATGATGTATGCTAGATTAATTCCTCTTTTTCCTTTTGCTGCTGTAAATTATTTATCTGCTATAATTGGTATAAAATATAAACACTACACAATTGCCACTTTTATTGGAATGATACCCGGCAGTTTCGTTTATGTCTATCTTGGTTATTCAGCGTCAAATATATCCGAAAATCCATTGGGCCTTGCGGTTTCTATTAGCGTTCTTGTTTTATTTACGCTAGCAGTTACATTTATAAAAAAACGAGCAGACAAAAAAGAATCCGGTACAAACAACGAAAATGTTGATGAAAAATGATGCAAAATTTTAATTTACAACTTTTATTATATGTGATAAAGTATACCTAACATTTGAGTTTTTTATATTTTTCGGGGATATTTTAAAACTAGGCATATTGAGCCGTTTCCGTTCGACAGCAAATTTATAACCATATAATAAATATAATGCACTTGATTTTGCTTTTATGTTTATTATTTGTAAAGGAGTTTTTATGAGTATTAAAAAACAGAAAGAGAATAAAATTAAAAAAAGCTTTGGAAAAGCACTTGAAGATGAATTGCGAGAAAACAAAAGCTCGTTTATTGTATTTAGTATACTTCGCTTTATCGTAGTTGTAGTTATGGTCCGTCAGTTTTTTTTACAAAACTATCAAAGTGTTTTCTTTTGCTTGTTAACTTTACTGCTATTTTATATACCTGTTTGGATACAAGTAAAAATGCGTATAGATTTACCACCAGCACTTGAAATAACTATTTTTTGCTTTATATTTGCAGCAGAAATTTTAGGCGAAATAAATGCTTTTTACGTTCGTATTCCAGGGTGGGACACAATGCTTCACACGTTAAACGGGTTTTTAGCTGCTGCTGTTGGGTTTTCTTTAGTAGTTATTTTAAATAATGATAAACGGCTAACTTTCGACTTATCCCCTATTTTTATGGCACTAACAGCTTTTTGCTTTTCAATGACTGTAGCTGTTGTATGGGAATTTTTTGAATTTGGCATGGATTACTTTTTCTTTACAGACATGCAAAAAGATACAATAATTAATTCTATACACACTGTGTCGCTTGATGAAAGTTTAACTAATACCGTAGTTAGTATTAATGGAATTAACGAGGTGTATATTAACGATGAGCCTCTTGGGCTTGGAGGTTATTTAGACATTGGCCTTATAGATACAATGAAAGATATGATTGTTAACTTTATTGGCGCTGTTGTTTTTTCGGTTTTCGGTTTTTTATATACAAAATCTAAAGGATATAAGCGCAGTATTGCGCAAAGTTTTGTGCCAACACCAAAACAAACAAATAATACAGATGTTTAAAAACACAATAAATAAAATAAAAAATATTGCATAAATTATATTTATGCAATATTTTTTGTAAAATTAATTTTATTTAATTTTTATGCAGCGCTATTTAATACCTTTGTTTTCCACTTGCCTTTTTTATAGCAAAAATATGTTATTATTGCACCAAACACCCAGCTTGCTAAAAGAGATATAAATATACTTTCGCTCGCTCCGTTTGGAGCTTGCTCGGTAGTTGTTAAATATACTAGTCCATATGCAAGTGGCACTCTTATAATTACACTTGTAATAAGAGATATCCACATTGGTGTTACTGTGTCTCCTGCACCTATTATTAAGCCGGATAAACACTGAGTAACTGCCATGGCAATATAACCAGGTGCTAAAATAGTCATCATTCTCATGCTAAGGTCTACAAGCTCCGATGTATGTGTAAATATAGCCATTAAGTATCTGCCAAAAATTAAAAGTATAATTGTAATTGTTAGCGAAACACCAACAGCAAAAAGCGTACCCATTTTTCCGCCTTTTACAGCTCTGTCAATTTTTTTAGCCCCTACATTTTGTGCCGCAAATGTACTCATGGCACTTCCAAAAGAAAAGTTTGGCATCATTGCAAAGCTATCTATACGCATAACAATTACGTTTGCCGCTATAAACATTTCTCCAAAGCTATTTGTAAGAGATTGTACAATTATCATTGCAAATGCTAACATTACTTGAGTTAATCCAGATGGCAAGCCTAGGCGAAATACTGTTTGAAAGTGCATTTTTTTAACGCTTAGACTTTTAAAGTTTATTTTAAACAAATTTTGCATTTTAAATAGCCTTCTAATACAAAATATTGCCGAAATAAACTGTGCAATTACTGTTGCCAAAGCAACACCAGCTGCGCCCATATCAAAATACGCCACAAAAACAAAATCAAGTACAATATTTGCAAATGTTGCAATAAGTAAATATTTAAGAGAAGATATAGAATCCCCAAGTCCTCTTAACACACCTGATAATATATTAAAAAACACAAGGCCCATATTCCCTATTAATAATATCATTAAGTATTGATAACTTTGCTCTATAATTGCCGCTGGGGTATCTAACCACTGCAAAAGAGGCCTTATTATTAAAGGGCTTACAATACTAACAGTAACGCAACAAAGTGCGCTAAGTATTAAGCAACATTCAATTGCTGCAGTTAGGTTTTGTCTATCTTTTGCACCAAAATATTGCGATACCATTATTCCCGATCCTATTGATATACCAACAAAAAAAACAATAAGTAAATTTAAAATCGGCCCTGCACTGCCAACTGCTGCAAGTGCATTATCTCCGCTAAATCTTCCAACTATAATGCTATCTACAGTGTTATACAATTGCTGTGCTATATTTCCAAGTAACATTGGTATCATAAATAGCACTATTTTTTTTAGTGGCTTTCCGGTAGTTAAATCTACTGGTTGCGAAAGTGTTTTAAACATAAAAAACTCCAAATTTTTTCACACAATTATATTAAATTATTTATTAATATATATTGTATATAAAATATTGCCACCTGTCAACTTTTACAAATTTTAAGCGCAAATTTGTACAAAATAAATAACATAGTATCTATTTTTTTAAATTCATCAAAATAAACATAGCATCATCATTATATGCATGTATAAATTGTTGACATTACTATAATATACTGCTAATATATTATTACGTATTTATTTTACTAAAATAATTTAATTATGCTCTTTTTATGTACAATATAAGTAGTTACATGAAAGATGGGAGTATTTATGAAACGCAAAAATTATATATTCACTATATCTGTTGGACTTATCATTTTCATTATAATTATTTACAGTATTTTTATGTTCAACTATACAGTAAATCAAGAGCTTGAAAATTCAGCGAGAATAAATCTTGAAGACTTGGCAGACCAACAACAGCTTGCTTTAAACAGGCAAATTGATAGTATAATATTTGGCGTAACAAGTATGGCCGAAACTTTACCAATAATTGGCATAAATGAAAGTGGTATTTTAGCATATATTGAAGAAAAACAAGAAGCACTGAACTTTGAAACCATGCTAATTGTAGACGCTAACGGGTTGGCATATTTGCCTTCTCGTAAATTTACAGATGTATCTCAAACTGACTTTTTCAAGGCATCTATAAATGAAGATATTTTTGCTTCAGCCCCACAAAAATCGCCTTACACACTAGAAGACGTAATTATAATTTCTGTGCCAATTTATAAAGATAATAAAGTTGATGGTGTTTTAGCTGTTGAGTATACTACAGATTACCTAGAAACACTATTAACTACTTTTACAGATGCCCGTGGGTTAAACCTAGTATTAGACAGCGAAAGTTCTATATTGTTAAGCACATCTTCTTTTGAGTTAAGTTTTGATGCATTTAAAAATGCAATATTTGAAGACAATGTTACTTTTGAAAATATACTCGCTGACTTTTCTCAAGGTAATTCAGGTAGTATATCTTATTCACTATTTGGAGACAAAAAATTTGCCGAATATAGAGCTCTTGAAGTAAACGGTTGGATATTATACTTTGAAATGTCTGAAGAAAGTTTAATCCAAAGTGTTCAAAATATTTCAAGCAGAATGATTTTTTTAAGTGTTTCAATTGTTTTACTTGCTTTAATTACTATTGTTTATGTTGTCACATCTAAAAACAATGCTGCTAAAATTTTAGAACAAGCTGCTTATTATGATGAATTGACAGGAATTCCTAACATTATTAAATTTAAAATGCTAATAAGAGAAACTCTTATTAAATATCCTAAACAACCTTTTACTGTAATTAAGTTTGATTTAGTTAATTTTAAAGTTATTAACGAAATATTTGGATACGATATTGGTAATAATGTAATTTGTAGCATAGCCGATACTGGAAAAACTGTTACAGACAAACATTTTGCACAGGCTCGTGTTTCGGCAGATGAGTTTATGCTTTTTGGCGAGAGTGATTTATTCAAAAACCTTGAAGAGAGTTCGCAAAATTTTGAAAATATTTTTAGAACACTTTTACCTGATATAGATGATCACCAATTTACGTTTAGATATGGTCGCTACGAAATAAAGCCTGGTGAAAATAATGTAAACGACATTATAACAAAAGTTAGTATGGCTCATTCATTTGCAAAAAACAATAGCTCTTGTAATATTTGGGATTATGACGAGAATTTTAGAAAAAAAGTATTGCGTGACACAGAAATTGCGAATAAAATGCATAAAGCACTTGAAAATAAAGACTTTAAAGTTTTTCTTCAACCTAAATACTGCGTATCAACCGGCAAAATATTAGGTGCCGAAGCTCTTGTTAGATGGATTCAGCCCAATGGAAGTCTTTTTTATCCAGGAGAGTTCATTCCACTTTTTGAGCAAAACGGATTTATCGTGGAACTTGATAAGTACATGTTAACATCTGTTTGCGAAATATTAAAAGATTGGATGAACAAAGGTGTAGATTGTTTGCCTATATCTGTTAATTTTTCAAGGTTGCATATAAAAAACAGAAATTTTGTACAAGAAATTAAACAAATTGCAACATCTTTTGGTGTGCAATTAAAATACATTGAAATTGAATTGACAGAAAGCACAATAATTGAAAATGAAGAAGAACTAAAAGTTTTATCTAAACAAATACATGAGGCAGGTTTCCTGTTATCTATAGACGATTTTGGTTCAGGTTATTCATCTTTAGGTATGTTAAAGAATTTTAAAGTAGATACTTTAAAACTTGATAGAAGCTTTTTTATAGAGGCAAATGATGAAGATGAAAACAACCGCGGAAATATTGTAGTAGAGAGCATTATATCTTTAGCTGCAAATTTAGGCATGTATACAGTTGCCGAGGGTATTGAAGATGAGTATCAAAAAAACTTTTTAAAGAAAATTAAATGTGATGCAGCACAAGGTTATTACTTTTCAAAGCCCATACCAATAAATGAATTTGAAGAACTTTATTTTAACCAATAGTATTATTTTATTTTAAAAAGAGACATTATATAGTTTAATAACTATATAATGTCTCTTTTATTTATGGTGCATGTATTGCATTTACACCTATTTCATCAATCCATACATTTACATCACCGTCTTCAGAATATGTCGCAAGTGCAATTTCTCCTGTAGATGTATGAATGTGAAAAGAGAAACTTGCACTATTACCTGCCCTAGATTGTGCATCTTCAAGTTGACCTACAATTCCTGTTCCTGTAAAATCTTCCTGTACATCTTCAACTCCCATAATACCATAAATCATAACTTGTAAGTGGCGCAGCGCTGACGCGTCATCAATACCGGTGGCACCGCTTTGTGATAATACAGATACACGAGATAATGTTTGAGGTGACCTAATATAAAGCTTGCCACCATACAAGTCTTGCTCGCTTACTCTTACGTCTCCTGTTGCCCAAAGTATTTCCAGCACACATCCGGCCGGTAAATTACTGTTTGGGTCTGCAACTGCTATAGTAGCCGCACGCATTAAATTTGTTGCCACTTGTAAATCGTTACTTTGCCTCGAGCGCTCTACATACCTTAAATAGCTTGGTATTAAAACTGACGCTAAAATAGATATAATCGCAATTACTATTATAAGTTCTACTAGTGTAAAGCCTTTTAGTTTCTTATTTTTGTATTTATGCATAATTAACCCCCAATTAAATAGTACTGCATTTGCCTATGTACAATATTGTTTGTAAGCTTTATAAATTTATACTATTTTGTTTTATATAAATTTGGCTATTTATAAGCGCATAATATCGTGCGGGTTAAATATAAAAAGCTCGATGCTATTTTGCATCGAGCTTTTTGATTAGGTTTACCTAATTATTATTTTTAGTTAATGAAAGGAAAATAGACACCATTTTAATTGTGTATTGCACAGTATTTATTTCTTTTTCACTCCAAACACGATTTGGGTTGTCATCATCTAATCCAAGTATCAACCTTGTATGGCCTTTTCCTTTAATTTGGGCAAGCAAATATGCACTGGGATTTTTTGGACTTGGAATATTAGTATTATTTTTAACTTGTAAAAAAAGCGAACTGTTGCTGTGCATTATACCATTAATTTCAAGCTCTTCAAAAAATTCTCTTACATCTTCTAATTTAATATCCTTAAATACATCTATTTTTTTATCCTCTTCGTTAATAGACCACTCGTAAGTTATACCATAACTTTCGCCCTTATCAAATGTTTGCGCAATATAACACCTATTTGCCTTCATATGAGTTGCAAGAACCCTAACAACAGTGTTCATAGCTTTTGCGGCGTCATCAGCTTCATACATCAAATCAAATACCGACGATACAATATCTACATCATAATATGAATGAGATACTTTGTTTGCATTGTCAACCGCAGTTAAGTTTTTAGTATTTATGTCCGACAATTTATCACTATAAAGTGTATATCTGTCTTTGCCTGCCATCTTAGAGGCATAAAGAGCTTTATCTGCGCATTTATATAATCCCTCGTACGTTGTTGCATGTTTTGGATAAAGTGCAACTCCTATACTTCCCGACACCTTATAGTCTTTATTTTCTCCTGAATAACTATTTTGAAAGGCGGTTGCAATTGCTTCGGCTTTACTTATTATTACATTTTCATTACTTATATTTTTTATAAATACAAGAAATTCATCTCCACCAATTCTTCCTATAATGTCTACATTTCTAAAATTCGAGTGTAAATTTTTTGCTATATCACAAAGTACATTATCTCCAAAATAATGCCCTAGTTCATCATTAACCGATTTAAAGTCATCTACATCTATAATAAAAAGCGCATGAGATGATTCAGGATTACTATCTATAATATCTTTAATAACATTTTCTGTTGTTATTTTATTAAGGCAATTTGTAAGTAAATCAGTTTTAGATAATACCTCAAGCCTTTTTTGCTTGTCAATGTCGTATGTTTTTCCTATTGAAAATAAAGGTTTTCCACTTTTATCGTATATTGTTTTATATGTTATTTTATAATATCGAGTTGAACCGCTTGCCGATATAAACCTAACCTCACAAGGATTTACAATTCCGGTTTTTAAATTTTCATCAAATTTCAAAAAAACATCTAAGTCATCAGGGTATACCATGCCACTATCAACAACATAACTTGGAAACGGCATTTTCTTGGACTCAAGACCCAATATTTCTCTACCTTTTCCAAAAAACTGTATAGTAGCCATATTTACATTATAAATCCAAAACCATTCGTCTGTTAGCTCTGCTACAGAATTAAACAAATCTTTATAAGTTATTTGGTTGTAATAATAGTCATTAAACTGCTCTTCTTCTTCAAAGCCTGCAAGATATGGGCGCAAATCTCTCATTGTGCTAACAAGCAATTCTTCACCTTGATCACTTTTTGTGTTTAGTTTATAAATGCTAATAAATAATGGAAGTTCTTCACCGGTAGCTTTAATATCTAACCAATTAAAATGAACCTCACCTTTTTCAAGTGCTGTTAAAACATACTCGCTAAATGCAATTTTAGAATTTATGCCATTTGGCTGATTTTCTGTTGTTAAATCATAAAAACAGTTCATAAAATCATTTTTTGTTTTAACGCCATATAAATCTACTGTATAATTGTTACAATAAACACTTTCAGCTTTATCATTCAAAACATTAATGCATACAGGTATATTATCTATTATTTTTAAAAATTGCTCAACTGTAAATTTCACTACTGTGCTCTTACTGTTTTTATCATACGCTGTGTTCATAAATTCCCCAATCTATGCTATAAGCATGCTATAAAAAACGAATTCTTGTACTATATCATTTAAACAAAGGTTCATTTTTAATAAAAGTACTTACTTTCAAACTCTTTAATAGTTATTGGCTTGCTAAAATAGTATCCTTGGCCTTTTTCGCAGTTTAAGCTTTTTAAAGTATTAAACTGTTCTAATGTTTCTATGCCTTCGGCTACCGAAACCATATTATCCAATTCTTCACATAGGTTTAACGCCACCTTTGTAAGAATTCTTGCTTTTTCGTTATTATGAACATCTTTTGTAAGGCCCATATCTATTTTTATCTCATCAAAATCTGATGCCCTGAGCGAAGTTAAATTTGCATGTCCACTGCCAAAATCGTCCAGCGATACACTAAAGCCTGCTTGTTTAATTGTGGCTATAATGTTTGCGAACACTTTGTCGCTTGAATGACTAATTGTTTCTGTTATTTCTAATATAATCCGAGATTTGTTTATATTATATTCTTGACAAATATTGTTCAATTTATTAATAATATCTTTTTCCATTACTGTAGAACGAGAAAGATTAACTGAGAATTTAATATTTAAAGCAATGCCCTTTTTATCCCAACCTTTTATTAATTCGCACATTTTTCTAAACACAAAAATGTCTATTTGAGAAATCATTCCCTCTTTCTCGTAAAAAGGTACGAAAGATGCGGGAGACTGCACGTTTCCGCTTGCATCAATTCTCCTTATAAGAGCTTCTGCTCCATCAAGCTTATTTGATTTAAAATTAATTTGCGGTTGTAAAAACACTTCAAATTTGCCACTTTTAATTTCATGCTCCAAATTTTTACTTAACATAGCAGTATATCTTTTACTATCTCTCACCGTAATGTAATTGTCACTTTTATCTTCTTGTTTTACATTAAAATTTGTATTCCATGTATAGCCTATAGATGCACTAAGGCCATCTTTTTTGCTTATTTCATTTTTTAACAAACTAATTTTTTGTTCAAAAACAATTTCTTTTACATTTCTTTCCAAAACAACAAATTCATCGCCGTCTACTCTAAAAACATTTTCTGCAAAAACCTCTGTTAACATTCTTGCAATTTGCTTTACAATTTCATCTCCAAATCGCGTTCCCTTCTCTTCGTTTATTCTCGATAGGCCTGTTATGTCAACATAAGCAACTCCTAACGATGAGATATTTGTTTCATCTATTTCTTTAAGTTCTTTTCTATAGCTATGACGATTTTTAATTCCGGTCAATGTATCGTAATAACTTAATTTGTTAAGAGATTCTACAAATTTGTTTTTTTCCAAAAAGTCTGATACAAAACCGGAAAGTGATTCAATTAACCAATATTTTTCAACGTTCTTTGTAGGATTTTCTACACTAAACATACCTATAAAGTCCCCGCGTGAATCCAAAATGGGCGCACAAATAATATTGCTAAGATTCTGATCACTCATCAACTTTTTTAATTGTTTGTTATTATTAAATGATTCCATTACATTTTCAATGTAAGATACTTTGTTTTTTCCAAATTTGTCAAAAAACGGCATAAATACGTCTATAGATAAATTTTGCAATAAGTGTTTACGAAATTGTATACCCTCTTTTGCCCACTCATGGGTATTGCTAACTACGTTACCATCTTGTAAAATTTGCAATACCATAGATCTATCTGCTTCAAAATATTTACAAATAGTTCCCAGTATCTTTTCAATAGATTTGTCTGGTGCTTGTGTAGAGTGCAGCATTTTTATACAATCTAGCAAAAGGGTTTGCTCATCTAACTTATCTTTTAATTCAGCCTCAAGCTTTACCAAAGTGGTAATATCTGTAGCTATTTGTAACTTTACAAGTTTATTATTTAACTGCACAAGCTTATCTTTAAACAAATATGTTTTATTAAACTTTGGGTTATAATATTGCCACTCAAAAAAAACATCTTCTCTAGTCATTTTGTTAGTACAAAACTCACATGGCTGTGTTTTACCATGAAGCAAATCGTAACATTTTTTATTTTTCCATACGCTTTCTTTGGGGTGATTATACATATTTAATGCCTTTTGATTCATGTGTAATATATCGTAATTATCCGGGTCTACAATATAAATAAAGTTATCTGTATTATCTGCCACAAAAGCCGATACTTTATTATATTCATTTAACCTTTTAATTTCGCTAAACATATTATTGCTTTGAATTACTGTGAATATTATTTTTGATAAGTACTCAATTGTACATACTTGAGAATATGTCCAATCTCTGCTTGACTTATAATCCTCTACTGTTATAAAAAAAGCAATTTTATTTTCTCTTTTTACTTGCGAATGAATAAAAGACTTTGTTCCTTTTCCCAAAATAATTGATGGTATCTCGTCTTGGATATTGCAATCGTTCATGTCTTTACACACATAAATACCATTTGCTTGCGTAAGTGTTAAAAATTGATTTACACTAGTTGCCAATACATTTTGATTAACATTTTTGTAGCTAGTTACATTATTTTCGCACCATTCATATGTACAACTATATGTCATTCCTTTGTCAAAAGTCTGCGCAATATAACATCTTTCGGCATTAAAATGCTTACAAATAATTTCTAGTGCTTCATTAATCAATAAATTATCATGATTTTCATACAATAGGTTAAGTATTGCTGAAGTTATCACATTGTCTATATTTAAACCCGATTGCATGCCTAATTTTATCAATTTCTCGCTATCTACTTCAACTTTTTTCTTGTTTCCATTATTATATTCCACAATTCGCACCCTACCAAAAGCAATATTTTACTATATTAAAACAACTTCTAATTTTTAAACACTTACTTTTTATATAGCGCATTTACTATATAATAAATGTCCATTCAATCTAATTTTATCATATTTTGCAATATTTTCAAGTTGCTATTATATTAGTAAATTTATTAATATTTTTCAAAAAAAAGCAATTTTACTTTGCTAATTTTTTATAATTTCAATAATAATTATTAAATTGCTAAATATATTGCTATTTCGCAATATTTAATTGTTGGCTTTTGAGGTAAAAATTTAATAAAATTAAATTAGTTTACATATAAAAATTAAATTGTTACATTATTTTTTTATAAATTAAAAAACAATAATAAATGTGACATGTTGCACAAAAACAAAGCTTAAACTTTTACATGCAAAAATAAAAAACACGCTTATATTTAAAAGCTATAAGCGTGTTTTTTTATTTTATTTATGCATTTTCGTATTTTTTTACACCTTCAGGTAGAAGTTCTTCTTTGTTGCTAACAGTTACAATTATTTTTACATTTTCACCTGTAAGTGTATTTAATTTTTCAAGCACTTCGCAAAGTCCTTCTATGTCTTGATTTCCCACTTTTAATATTCCGTCTATGTATACTTCAACTATGTCATAGTTTCCGGCAAGTATTCCTGCAATAAATCCGTAAAGCATTTCGTAGCCCGATATTTTATACTCGTCCACATCTATTAGACGGGCAGCATGATTAATATCATATGTCAGTTTCATAGATTTTTCAATGCACACAATGTTTCCCGGAGTTGTTTTTGCTGACTCGTTAATCATATCAATCATTTTTTTTGTTTTGCCCGAACCCTTTTCGCCAATAATTAATTTAACCATAAAAATAGTCCCCCTTAATTATTTACACCTCTCGGTGTTTTTTTACATTAATTATATTTTGGTTATTGTTACATTTTTATTATACCATAAAATTTTGCATAATACAGTATTTTTTTTAATAAAGTTTTGCTTCAAGCTCATTTTTTAGCTCTTCAAAGCCAGGTTTACCTAAAAGGGCAAACATATTTTTCTTATAACTTTCTACTCCTGGTTGGTTAAATGGGTTAACACAAAGCAAATATCCCGATATAGCACAGGCTTTTTCAAAGAAATATATTAACTGACCAAGATTTTTCTCGTCTAGTTGTTCCATTTCAATTACAAGGTTTGGCACACCGCCATCTGTATGTGCTAAAATAGTGCCCTGCATTGCTTTAGTGTTTACAACGCTCATATTTTGATTTGCCAAAAAATCTAATCCATCAAAATTATCTTTACTGCTCTCAATATAAAAATCATTCATCGATTTTTTAATATCTACAACTGTTTCAAACATAATTCTTGCGCCGTCTTGAACAAATTGCCCCATAGAGTGCAAATCGGTAGAAAATATAACGCTAGCAGGAAAAAGTCCTTTTTGGTCTTTTCCTTCGCTCTCGCCAAAAAGTTGCTTGTACCATTCATTCATCATTGTAAAATTAGGCTCATAGCATGCAAGCAATTCTACAGTTTTGCCTTTGCGGTACAATATATTGCGCAAAGCTGCATATTTATAGCAGTCGTTATTCTTATTACAATTAGCAAACATATCTCTTGCTTGTGCAGCACCGGCCATAAGCTCGTCTATGTTACAACCAGCAACCGCAATAGGTAAAAGCCCTACGGCAGTTAACACCGAAAACCTACCGCCAACATCATCAGGCACTACAAATGTTTCGTATCCCTGCGCGTCTGCAAGCTCTTTAAGTGTTCCTTTTGCTTTATCTGTTGTTGCATATATACGTTTTTTTGCTTGTTCCGCTCCGTACTTATCCTCTAGCAACTTTTTAAAAACTCTAAAAGCAACTGCCGGCTCTGTTGTTGTACCGGATTTAGATATAATATTTACACTTACATCTTTACCTTCGCACGCTTTTATAACGTCGTTTAAGTAAGATGGGCTTATTGAATTGCCAACATAGTAAATTTGCGGTGTGTCTTTACAAATATTGTTATAAAGTGTTCCTTTTACAGCCTCTATAACGGCTCTTGCACCTAAATAACTGCCACCTATACCAATAACTATTAACACGTCACTGTCTTTTTTAATTTTTTGTGCTGCTTTTTTTATTCTGTCAAATTCACTTTTGTCATAATTAACAGGCAGGTCCAGCCAACCTAAAAAGTCACTGCCGGAACCCTGCCTGCCATGTAATAACTCATGTGCAAGTTGTACCTGTGTAAAAACAGATGTAAGTTCTTCGCTTTGCACAAACTTATCAATATATTTTGTATTTAATTTAACGCCCATGCGCGTTCCCCCTTTTTAGCATGTATTTTTAACATTAATACGTAATAAATATTTTTATTCTAACAATATTTATATTAATACTATATATTAAAAAGGGGCTTTGTGTCAATACAAGTCACACTAATTTTACAAACTGAACAATGCTTTTGTTAAAAGTGACAATGCGTTAGAAAAATTCATCTTCTGTACTTCATTTTGGGCAAATATTGGGTAACTTGAAAGCTCCTGCCCATTTAATAAAAGCGATATTTGACCTACTTCTTCACCTTCGGCAATAGGTGCTTGAACTTTTGCTGGAACAGTGTAGGCGCTCGTTAAGTCTTTGCTTTCACCCTTACGTACTAATACACCCTCAGGCGTACCGTATATTAACGAAACATCGCGTAATTCTCCGTTTGTTACCGCCATTGTTTCGGGGGCATTTTCTATAGATGGAAAATGCACAAATTCATAAGTTGCAAATCCATAATCCAACAAAGAAGTCGCAGCTTCAAAACGTTCTTCTCCCGAGTTTGAGCCGAGCACAACTGCTATAAGGCTTGTGTTCTCTCTTGTTGCAGTTGCACTTATGCACACTCCTGCTTGGCTTGTTGTTCCTGTTTTAAGCCCAGTAATTCCATCGTATACATTTAA
Source organism: uncultured Bacteroides sp. (assembly GCA_964369925.1). Classification (GTDB taxonomy): domain Bacteria; phylum Bacillota; class Clostridia; order Oscillospirales; family Ruminococcaceae; genus Ruthenibacterium. The sequence goes on from CAYJGU010000005.1 coordinate 97,573, forward strand.
CAACTTATTTGTATTTACAAGTTGCGTTTGGCCATCTCTAAGCGAATCTGTCCATATACCTGAATATTCTAATATTAATGGGTGATGAAGCAAAACCTCTGACATAATTGCAACATCTCTTGCAGTTGATAAATGACCCTCTGCATCTAGCCCACAAGCATTTACGAAATGTGTATTGTTCATTCCAAGTTCTTTTGCACGGTTGTTCATCATTTCGGCAAATGCAGGCTCCGACCCTCCTACAAATTCAGCAACTGCCACTGCAGCGTCATTGGCACTACTTACACATATTGCCTTAACTAGTTCATCTAAAGTAAATTCTTCACCAGGCTCTAGCCATATTTGGCTTCCCCCCATATTGTAAGCATGCTGAGATATAGGAACTATATCGCTAAGGCTAACTTTGCCCGCCTCTACCGCCTCCAGCGTTAACAAAAGTGTCATAACTTTTGTAATAGATGCAACAGGTACAGCTGTATCAGGGTCCTTTTCATATAACACCTCCCCTGTATCTGATGAAACTAATATTGCATTTCTGCATGGTACATCAAATGAAGGAAGCTCTATTCTTGCGGTGTTTGCTTTTGGCTCATCGCTAATAATATTTTGTGTTTGAGAGTTCCCAAGCATATCTGAAACATTTATTCCTTCATTCTCAGTCTGTTCTGGCTCAATAGGTTGTTCTTCAATTTGTGGTTGTACTTGCTCTTCAGGTTGTGTTTGCGTTTCGGGTGTTTGCTGTGTTGTTGCTTGTTGCTGTTGCGGTGCTTGTGCCACGGCTTGCGTTGTGTCCTGCACGTAAGGTGACACCGGTGTTATATCGGCAAAAGTATTAACCGATAAAATGGGTACAAAAAATGTGTACATAATAAATATTGTTGCTAATACAACAAATAAAGGTTTTTTCATGTATTTGTCCCTCCTTTTCTTTATATTTATATGAAGTGACTTGCCGTTTTATAGCTTTTTTAGTATAATAAATATCGATTATTATATTTTTTTTTACAGAGGTAGGATTTTGAAAATATCTTTTTACACATTAGGTTGCAAGGTAAACCAAAACGAAAGCGCTGCACTTATGAACTTATTTTGCAGCAAAGGTTATTCGTCAGCTGATAGAGATGAACAAGCCGATGTTTATGTAGTTAATAGCTGTACAGTTACAAGCACAGGCGACAAAAAAAGTAGGCAGTGGCTGCGTAGGGCCAAAAGAGAGAATCCTAACTCTATAACCGTGCTAATGGGCTGTTACCCTCAAGCGTATAACAAGCAGGCAGCTTTAATAAGCGAAGCCGATATTATTTTGGGGGCTAACAATAAAAAAGAACTTTACAATTATGTAGTACAATACCAAAAAACAAAGCAAAAAATAATTGCAATTAACCCGCACGAGAAAAAACAACTTTTTGAAGAATTGCCTCAACCTATAAAAGCTAATAGAACAAGAGCATTTGTTAAAATAGAAGATGGCTGTAACAAGTATTGCTCTTATTGCATAATACCTTATGCACGAGGCAATGTGCGCAGCAGAAATGAACAAAGTATTTTAAGCGAAATTAAAAGCCTTGCTGAAAGCGGTGTTTGTGAGGTAGTAATTACCGGCATAAATATATGTGCATATGGCACCGATACCGGCACTAATATAGCAGATATAGTTGAAAAAATCGCCTTAATTGATGGTATTCAAAATATTCGCCTTGGCAGTTTAGAGCCTGACATGCTAACTAATGATATATTAGACCGCATATTAAAAGTACAAAAACTTTGTCCTCAATTTCATTTAGCATTACAAAGCGGATGCGATAAAACACTAAAAGCAATGAACAGAAGGTATAGCACAAGTGAGTATGAGAGCGTTGTAAATTATATTAAAAATAAATTGCCATGTGCTACTTTTATAACTGATGTTATTGTAGGTTTCCCGGGTGAAAGTGATGAAGATTTTGAGCAAAGCTTAAACTTTGTACAAAAAATAAACTTTTTAAAAGTGCATGTGTTCAATTTTTCAAGACGTGAGGGCACAAAAGCATTTAATTTACCTAACCAAATAGATGCACAACTGAGAGCACAACGCAGTGAAATAATGCAAAAAGCTAGTGACGATATAAGAAACAAAATTATACGCATGTTTGAGGGCAGTGTTGCAAAAGTATTGCTTGAAAAAGATATGGGTGATGGGTATTTTACAGGTTATACAAGAGAGTATATACCTGTAATTGTTAAAGCTGCTAACTGCCAAAGTGGCGATATTGTTAGTGTAACACTTAAGGATTTTGATACAAACAAATGTAATGCTGAAGTTTTGTTTTAAGAATTAAAAATTTTACTTGATTTTTAATTTGAGTAAATGTATAATTATAGTGTTATTTTTAAATTCTAATTTTTTTAAATTTAGAATTTATTGTAACACTAATTGTGTTTAAACATGTTTTTAGCAAAGCATTTATTAACTAACAATATTAAATATTTTGCTATTATACAACTATAATTTGTCTCCGTAGCTCAGCTGGATAGAGCACACGCCTCCTAAGCGTGGGGTCGGACGTTCAAATCGTCTCGGGGACGCCA
>CAYJGU010000006.1:0-99580 GCA_964369925.1 uncultured Bacteroides sp.
ATATTTATAATCCGCATGGATTATTTATTGGCATAATTGACGGTTGCCTCATAAAAGGCGAGTCAATAGCCATAAAATAAAAAGTATATTGTACAAAGTACAATATTTATAATCCGCATGGATTATTTATTGGCATAATTGACGGTTGCCTCATAAAAGGCGAGTCAATAGCCATAAAATAAAAAGTATATTGTACGCAGCGCCTTTTTAAATACTGCGCACAATACATTTTAAGTGGCATTACTTTTGAGCTTTGCCTTATTAGCATTATAATTATAATTTATACTTTGCCTGTTTTTGTTTTATTTTTTGTAGTACTAATAAAACGTTTGTATAAAGCCGTTATTTTTTTACCCAAAAATGGCAGCACGCTAGCTAGTATATTAAGCACTATTATACCGCAATAAAAAATTATAGGTATGCCGTATCTGTCTATATTTTGCGCCGTTAATGCCAAAAACATAATGTATATAAATATATTTAAACTAAATATAATGTTTATAACAAGCGGCATAGATATTACGCCAAGCTTCTTTTTACGATATATTAAAAGCACGGTACAAATTATTGCAATTAGAAGCGCAAAATAAGTTATAGACGTGTAAATTATAATTGAAAAGTTTGCATAATACGTGTTGTAAAGCAAATTGGTTATTAGCGCCGCCTGCACAGGCTCTCCGCTAAAGCGCTCACGAGATAACTCGGTGCCCTCAAGAAAGCTTGGGTACATTTCACTTTCATCTGAAAGTGTTTTGTATAAATCTATATAATAACTTGACTCATAAAGCAAATCAAAGTGAAATTGGCTTGTTACAGGATAATGCGCTCTTCTGCTAAGCTCATCTACATACGTGTGCTCTACCCCAGATATGATAGAGTAATTTGCACTATATCCAAAAATTACACGCAGCGGATGTTTTGTAAAACACGTTAAAAAATATTCTATTGAGTTTGCCAACGTGTAATCAAAATCAAAATAAAATGTATCTATTTCCTCAAATCTATCGGCGTAAACTATTACCGGAGTGTTTGCATTTACATCGCTGTTTTGTGGCACAAAATATCTTAGGCCGTCTATAATAAAACTACCAGCAAAAGACGCAACGCTGTCCCCTTCCATATTTTCGCCCTGTGTAAAGCCTGCATAAACTGTAATGTAACTAAAAAGTATTGCAAGCATTAATATTAGTATAACAAAATTTATTAATATTGTTTTTATGCTAAATTTTTTAATTAAATTTAATATAACAAATGTGGCCCATTGCAGTAAAATTATTGGAAAAAACATTTGTTTTATGGCATATATAAAAACAAGAGCAAATACTGTAACTAAAGACTGTGCAATTTTTAATATAACAGCTTGTTTATTGTTTTTTATTTTGCAGTTATAAATTGACAGCATTATTAACGTATAAACAGCAACCACCGCTAATGCAAAAAACTCGGTTAAAACAGCGTGTGCATATGTAATTACAACAACATTTAAAAGTAAAATTGCACTTGCGCACACCCACGTGCCAACACGCTTTAGCTTTTGCGATATTTTTAAATAGTACAATACCCCAAAAGTGCTTATTACAAACATAACATAAACACAAAACATTCCAACCGAAAAGCCCCTTACCGTGTAGCCAAACAACTTTTCAAACATAACAAAAATTATAGGCAAACCAAGGCCCCTAATTCCCGAATATGCATCTGTATATCCCATTAAGTTTTCTGCATTTCTTAGGTAAGTTGTAGAGTCCGGCTGAAAAAGTATAGGCATTGTAAAAAACACTATTGTTAATACCAGTATTCCAATTATGTCTACAATTTTAAAATTTAATTTTTTAATAAAATCCATTTGCAAAACCTCTTTTGAGCATTTTTATTTATAAAGCGCCAAGTGCAATGCTGTAATAATTAAATAGCTTTACAAGTTATTTTTAAAAAAGCACTTATTTTATTGCAAGTTTCTCTATTTCTTGCTCGTTTGCCGTTACAATTGCCGTTTCGTACGGGTCGTAAATAACCATACCCGGCTTTAAATCGCTTGTTTTTTTTACGTTGCGCACAAGTGTAAAGTCAACCTCTACCTTAACACCGTTGCCAAGGCTAGAGTGATACGCCGCTATTTCTGCCGCTTGCGTTTTAGTGTTATTTGGCACTTGTTGGCCGTCGGTTATAACAACAACATGGCTGCCCGGTGCATTTTTTACGTGAAACCATAAATCTCTACCACGTGCTGTTTTTAATGTTAGCAAATCGTTTTGTGTATTATTGCGCCCAACTAAAATTAAAAAATCATCTGTAGATTTATACCTTAAAAAGTCAGACGGTTTTTGCTTTTTATCTCTTTGCTTATAGTATTTTAAATATCCTTGCGCTTTAAGTTCTGCACGAATTTCGTTAAGCTGCGCCTCTAATTTTGCTGTGCTTATCTCATACAAAACAGTTTCTAAATATTTAATTTCATTTTCACCATCTATTAAAAGTTTAGTAAGCATTTTTGCCGCAGTTTGTTTTTTCTTATACTCTTTAAAATATTTTTGCGCGTTTTGCGATGGCGTAAGCCGTATATCAAGCGGTATTGTTATATTTTCGCCACTATAAAAGTTTAATAGTGTAACGTTTTTATCGCCTTTATTAAATGCAAATAAATTTGCATTTAATATTTCCCCAAAAAGCCTTAAGCTCTCCGATTGTTCACTTTTCTCTTGTTCTTCTTTTCTTGCAATGTTTTTTCTTATTGCACGCTCGTATGCATTTTTTACTGTTCTTGTTAAGTCTTTGCCCTTTTGGCTAAGTCTTTCTGCTTTATCTTTTGCAGCATAGTACTCTTCCAGCATTTCGCTATAAGTTTCAAACTGTAAAAATGTACATTCTCCCTCGTACTGTAAAAGCGGCACAAAACTAAATTCTATTGGCTTTTTATCGCTGTTAAGTACAATATTTGGCTTACCGCCACTGTTGTAAATATTGCATATATCTTTTATTGCATTATGCAGCTTTTTCTTTTCATCCTCGCTCATCGCATCGGAAAAAACAGCTTGACCACCAAAAGCCCTGTAAACAGCCTCTCGGCAAACAACAGGTCCCACGCCGCTTGCAACTTTCATAAGTGCATCTTGAACAGGTGCACTGCGCTTTTCCACCGCCTGCACTATTTGTTCAACATCTGTCTCAAAAAAAGGCAATCTATCGGGCTTTTGCGGCAAACTATATGGCAAACCGGGCAAAAGTTGCCTAATTGCACTATCTTCAAAGTCCACACGTTTTAATGCGTCTATTATTTTGCCGTCTCTTATTAGCACAAGGTTAGAATACCTTCCCATAAGCTCTGCGGCAATTGTATTTGTAACCTCATCACCCATTTCGTTTGTACACGCAAAATCAAAAAACACAATACGCTCTGCCTGTGGGCAGTGCACATTTATTAACCTACCACCCGTATAATGCTTGCGAAGCAGCATACAAAATGACGGCGGTATAGCAGGGTTTTCAAAGTTTTCGTTTGTTAGGCACACACGTGCCGAACCGCTACGAGCCGACAAAAACAAGCGCAAAGCCTTATTTTTTTCGGCTGCTTTGCGCATTCGCATATTAAACACCACTTCATCTCGCGTGGGTTCAAATATTTTATCTATTTTGGCTCCTAGCAAGTCGTTTTTCAATTCGTTTGCAATAAGCGCTAATGTCGCAGCATCTAATGCCATATTATTATCCTTTAAAATTATATTTTGCCTTATTTTAATATTAATTGTATGTTATTTAAAAGTATGTTTACACTTTTATTTATTTATTTAAACTTCAAAAATTGCAACTAGCTTATTTGTGCTTAAAAAAACTCAAACGGCGCATATTCACTTTCACTAATTAAAATAGGTAATTGGTTATACTTATTTTTAATGTAATTTGCAAATACTTCTACAATAGGTTTTTCTGTTTGGTAGTGCCCCGCCGATATTAAAAGCTTGCCGCTATGGTTTGCCGCTATTGCAAAGTGGTGCGCGGCCTCTCCCGTAATAAATGCATCAGCGCCCATTGCATATGCTTCAAACATATAATCAGCTCCACTACCGCCAAGTAGCGCTACATTTTTTATTTTATTTTCTTGTTTTCCGGCACCTACTGTTGCATAAAAGTTGCCAAAAACACTTTTGCACATAGTTAAAAATTCTTGTTTTGCAACAGGACTTTTTAAGCAACCTATTCTACCCATGCCATCGCCAAATATCTGCACATTTGTCAAATTAAAAATTTTGGCAAGTTCATCGTTAACGCCGCCTTGTGCTGCGTCGGCATTTGTGTGCATACAAATTGCACCTATGTTGTTATTAATTAGTTTATATACTACATCACTTTCGCTTATATTATAAAGTGGGCGGTATATTACCGGATGATGCGCAACAATTAAGTTGCAGTTTTTTTGCAATGCCTCTTCTACAACATCTTTTGTAATATCTAAAGCACACAATACACCCTTAACTTGCTCGCTATTGCAAACAAGTGCGCCCACATTATCTTTTTCAAACATAAGCTCTTTTGGTGCAAATTTATACAAATGCTCTTCTATATCTTTTATGTAAACCATTGCTCAACTTCCTTTGTTAGCTGTTCGTTTTTTTGCTTTTTTAGGTGGCGTAAAAGTTTTTGTTTGTAAGCTGTTGCACCCGCGCTTTTGCCGCTAACAAGCCCAACAGCACAAAAAAGTTGTGTTGGTATGTACTTTTCCCCCGTAAAAGCAACATGCATTACAGGGTAAACACGGCCTTGCGCTATAACCGGTTCTTCGCATAATAGCTTAAAGCCGTTTTCACACAAAAACTTTCTTAAATAATCGCTTTTACTTACCGGTACGAAAACAAAGCGATAGCCGTCCTTCCAAAATTGCTGTGCTTCAGCAAGTATCTCAGCAATTGTTACTCCTGAAAGGCCGGCTATAACTATATCGTTTACTTCGTTTTCTTTTATTGCATTAAGTCCGTTTCCAAGGCGAGTTTCAACATTTGTGCAGTTTGCATTTTTTATTAACTTGCGAGCCTTTTCAAGGGGTTTTTCGCTAATATCGCAGGCAAATACTTTTTTGCATTTACCGCTTTTTGCAAGGTAAACGCTAAGCTTGCCGTGGTCACAACCTATATCGGCGCACATGCTATCGTCTCGCACAAACTTTGCCACTGCAAGCAATCGCTCGTCAAGATACTTTATGTCGTTACTCACTGTCATTAAGCGCTATATTTAATTTTTGCACAAGCACATTTTCGTCTTGACCATGTACATAGCAGGCTTGCTCTACTGTTTCGTTTCTGGATGACGGACAGCCCAAACAATGCATACCCATCTCTAAAAATATAGGTGCAAGTTGTGGTGCCTTATCTAATATATCGCCTATTACGCTATCTTTTGTAATTGTCATTTACATGCTCCTTTAAACTTATTATAAATATAATTTTATTATTTGTTTACTATACTATATTATACGTTTTTGCTTGTTTTTGCAAGTTATAGTGCGTAAAATTTTAAAATTGCAATTTAATTACGTATCTTTTAGGCTAAGTTGATTTTCAATTTTTTGATACGCTTTGTCTAGCAATTTAAAATCTGCCGCATCTGTGTAATATTTTTCCAGCTCGTCGTGGCAATTTTTTGCCTCTTGCATAAGGTTTTGCGCTTGTAATATAAGCTGTTTTGTTGCTTTTGCGTTAAACTGCAATCTTTTTTTACGCATACTCATGCCATCTTTATTGCAAAACCTTGTATTGTGTATAGTTCTAACATTTAAATTTTTATTCTCTTTGTTTCTTTTTGTATTTGTAAAGTGATACGCATTTTTAGTTACAAATGCAAGGCTAAGGCTTGGTATAATTATATGCTCAATTTTATCGTACGGGTTTAAAGGGCAGTAGCACGTTATAATTTTATACCCTTTTTCTACTGCATCTTGGCGCAAAATATATAAAAGCGCTTTACAAGCACAGCCAAATTCATCGTTAAGTACAACAATATTTTTTGCAAGGCTAAACACAGTTTGTTCAAAACACGTAACACCATCGCAAGTAACTGCACTTAATAAACGAATATCCTCTTGGTCATTATTTTGTAAAAGTTGTTTTGTTGTAAATGTTCTACTTATCTCATTTTCACTTGAATCTTTTTGTAGTTGCCCTGTTTTTTTCGTTTCATTGCCTTTACTTAAAATGTACTTTTTACACAACGCCTTTGCCAAATCATATACCTTAGACATGTTAGTAAATGTTTGTGCTGTTCTTTGCGTATCGCTAAGTAAACTACCTGCTGCAGCAAGGTATCGTGTAACTCTTTCGTTTAAAAATTTATTTTTATTGTAAAGTTGTATTATTTTTGCCCTGTGTTTTTGCATAATGTTTGCATTAACGCAGTAATAAAGCGGCATTACCTGTTCAAATGCAATTGGGTATTGCGGTTCCATGCAATGTGGAGAAGTGGCATCTACCATTATAAACTTTTGAGCATTACAAACCACGGCATCTAAGGAGCCGGGGTCTTGTGCGCAGTGAATTAACTGCACTTGTTTACCTGTATTAATTAAATATTGTGCAACTTTTTTTATAAGAGTACTTTTACCGCAACCGGGACTGGCTTTTAATAGCACAACGTGGCTTCCTGTATCTCTTACAAGCTGCGAATAATAACCCGCAAACCCTGTGGGCGAAAGGGCACCGAGAAAAAAATCGAGTTGTTTATTTTTCATATTCACTCACTCCTTTTTCTCATTTTATGCAAAAACATAAAAAAGTGACACAAACGTATGCCCGTTTGTGCCACTTTTTTATTATTATATGCTTAATTTAAACTTTATGCTAAAACAGCCCTGTAATAACTCCTTGTTCGTCAACATCTATACTTTGTGCCGCAGGATTTTTTGGCAAACCTGGCATTGTCATAATATCGCCCATAACAGCAACTATAAAACCGGCACCGGCACTAAGTCGCACTTCTCTAAGTGTCATTTTAAAGTTAAGCGGGGCAGCTTTTAAGCTAGCATCGTCGCTAAAGCTATACTGTGTTTTTGCTATGCAAACAGGCAAATTATCAAACCCGTTTTTACTCAAAGCGTCTAATTGTTTTTGCGCACTTTTACTTATTAATATATCGTCTGCCCTGTATATTTTTTGGCATATTGCCCTTAATTTATCTTCCGGTTTCATATCCATTGTATATGTATAATTAATATTTGTTTCTTTTAAAATACTTAAAACAGCATTTGCCATTTCTGTACCACCTTTACCACCCTTTGCAAATACCTCGCTTAGGGCACAAGGCACATCCATGTTTTTACAAATATTGCGTATGCACTCATGCTCTTTCTCACTGTCGGTAGGAAAAGCATTTATTGCAACACAAACAGGCAAACCAAAGTTTTGCTTAATATTTTCAATATGGCGCACAAGGTTTGCACTGCCTTTTTCAAGTAATTGCGTATTAGGTATACCAAGTTCTTCTTTTGTACATCCACCATGATGTTTTAAAGCGCGAACAGTTGCAACTATTACCACAGCACTTGGGTTAATGTCGGCTAGCCTACATTTAATGTCTAAAAATTTTTCAGCACCAAGGTCTGCACCAAAGCCGGCCTCGGTAACAACGTAATCGGCAAGCTTACATGCAAGCTTTGTTGCCACAGCACTGTTGCAACCATGTGCAATGTTTGCAAACGGCCCGCCATGTATTAGCGCAGGTGTATGCTCTAAAGTTTGTACAAGGTTTGGGTCAAATGCATCTTTTAACAATGCGCACATTGCCCCTTGTGCGTTAAGCTGTGACGCTGTAACAGGCTCATCGTTAAATGTATACGCAACAACTATGTTTCCAAGGCGCTTTTTTAAATCGGCTAAGTTTGTTGCAAGGCAAAATATAGCCATTACTTCGCTAGCTACTGTTATGTTATAGCCATCTTCCCTTGGTGTGCCGTTAACTTTTCCGCCAAGTCCGTCTGTTATAAATCTAAGTTGGCGGTCATTCATATCAACGCATCTTTTCCACGAAATTCTACGCGGATCAATATTAAGCTCATTTCCATGGTAGATATGGTTGTCTATCATAGCGGCGAGCAAATTGTTTGCAGCACCAATTGCGTGCAAATCACCTGTAAAGTGTAAGTTTATATCTTCCATTGGCACTACCTGAGAGTAACCGCCACCGGCCGCACCTCCCTTTACACCAAAAACAGGCCCAAGGCTTGGCTCTCTTAAAGCAATAACTGTTTTCTTACCAAGGTGCTGTAATGCATCGGCAAGGCCTATACTTGTTGTTGTTTTCCCCTCTCCTGCAGGTGTTGGGCTTATTGCCGTTACAAGTATAATTTTGCCGTTTTGTGTATTTTCTAATTTTTTAATAATTCTATGGTCTACTTTTGCTTTATATTTTCCGTAATTTATTAAATCGTCATCTGAAATTTTTAGTTTATTTGCAATGCTATTTATTGGGTTTAATTTTGCCTCTTGCGCTATTTGTATATCAGATTTCATTATATAACTCCTTTAATAAAATTAATTACTTACCACAAAATTTTACCAAATTTGCTTAACATTTACAAGCATATTTGTTGCTTTTTAAAAAATTGCATGTTATACTAAATTAGTATAAATAAAGTTTTAGCCATATAGTTAATACTTTAATTATTGGTTTTACACAAAGTACAATATGCTATTTATAATGGCTTTGGGCTTGTTGCTTACTTGCAGCCGCCAAAGCATACCAAAACAATATATTAGTGGAGGTTTACTATGGCAATTAACATTATAGCCGATAGCTCTTGCGATTTAACTGATGAATTGAAAAATGAGCTAAACATTAAACTAGTTGGTTTTACTGTTATAGTAGGTGATGATGAATTTTTAGATGATGAAAACATGAACGTGCCAAACCTATTAAAAGCAATAAAAGCATATAATGGGCCTGCCGCAAGTGCTTGCCCTTCGCCTGAAAATTTTTTAAACTATATTCAAAACGATGGCGATTGCTTTATAGTTACAATATCATCTAAGCTTTCAGGTTCTTACAACTCTGCAATGGTAGCAAAAGAGCTTGCTCGCGAAAAATATCCTGATAAGAAAATACATGTTTTTGACAGTAAGAGCGCTGCAGCCGGTGAAACAAGAATTGCACTTTTGCTTCACAAACTTATAAAAGAAAACATTGAATTTGATACAATTGTAAAACAGGTAAGCGAATTTATTGACGGAATGCAAACACGTTTTGTTCTTGAAGATTTAAGCACGCTTATTAAAAACGGCAGGATATCTAAAGCCGCCGGTGTTGTTGGCAGCATGCTTAATTTACGGCCAATAATGGCCTCGGACGGCAACGGCCAAATTGTAGCACTTGAAAAAGTAAGAGGCACACAAAACGCTATGGTACACCTTGTAGACAATGTTGTTAACTACACTAAAGATGTTGCAAAACAAAGTTTAACGCTAGTTATTACACATTGCAATTGCGCCGATCGCGCACAAAAGGTAAAAAGCGAATTACTTTTGAAATGCGAGGCAATTAAAGAAATAGTATTTGTTCCAACTGCCGGGCTATCTAGTTTATATGCAAACGACGGCGGAATTATTCTTGCTTTTTAATTATTATAAAAAAAACTCTCGGCATTGCTTTTGCATGCCGAGAGTTTTTTTATTAACATTTATTTACACTATTTGCATATTTTAAACTTAAGCAGATACCGCAATAGCGCCTACAGGGCAAACTTTTACACATTTTTTGCACCCAATGCATTTTTCATAATCAATTCTTGCAACGTTATTTTTAATTTCAATTGCATCTACAGGGCACTCTTTTTTACATTTCATGCAACCTATACATCCCGCTGTACATGCTTTTCTGGTTAATGCGCCCTTATCTTTATTAGCACAAAGAACAATAGGCTTATCGTTTTCCGGCCTTACCCAAATTATGTTTTTTGGACATACAATTTCACATGCACCACAACCTGTACAGTTTTCATTATCTATAACAGCTACCCCGTTTTCAACTGTAATAGCGTTAAATTTGCATACATTTACACAGTCGCCATAACCTAAACAACCATAATCACACATACTGCTTCCACCGTAAAGTGCGCTACATGCACTACAGCTTTTTATACCTTGATATGTGTATTTATCTTGTGTGTTATTGTAATTTCCTTGGCAAGCAACAACAGCTTTGCGTTTAGATACTTCTTTAGATTCTACGCCCATAATGTTCGCCGCTGCATTTGCACAAGCCTCACCACCGGGTATACATTTATTTACGGGTGCGCCCTCTACTATTGCTTTTGCATAGTCTGCGCAGCCCGCATAACCGCAAGCTCCACAGTTTGCACCCGGCATTACTTCTAATACTTTTGCTATTCTGTCATCTTCTTTTACAAACATAAAGTGCGAGGCTAAAACTAAAATTGCCCCACCCAATATACCGCAAACAGCCACAATAATTATTGCACTTACTATAGACATTTATTTTCCCCCTAAGCGCCAAATATATTTTGTATTATGCCGCCAAAACCCATAAACGACAAGCTGACTATTGAAGCCGAAACAAGTGTTAACGGAAGACCCTCGAAACATTTTGGTGGTTTTGCACTTTCAATTCTGTTGCGAACGCCCACAAAAAGTACCATTGCAAGCATAAAACCAACGCCAGCACCAAGTGCGCTTGCAAGGCTTTGAACAAAGTTAAGTTCTTGCAATATGTTTGCGTTAGCAACGCCAAGCACTGCGCAGTTTGTTGTTATAAGCGGCAAATAAACACCAAGAGCCTTATAAAGCGGAGGCACATATTTTTTTAATGTAGTTTCTACAAGTTGCACAAGTACCGCAATTATTAAAATAAATATAATAATTTGCAAATACTCTAGGCCATTTGGCTTTAATAAAAACGTATAAACCGGCCACGTTACAGCCGTTGCCAAAAACATAACAAATATTACAGCACCCGACATACCAACGGCACTGTTTAACTTTTTAGAAACACCTAAAAACGGGCATATACCCAAAAATTTTACAAGAACGTAGTTATCTACAAGTACCATTGTAAAAAATATCGACACTATACCGGCTATATCCACTATTCTTCAGCCTCCTTTTTTATAGCGCAAATTACTTGCGAGGGGCAACTTTCACAGCCTATGCTGCGCTTAATTTGATTATTTGTTTTCATTTCTAAATATACAACCAAAGCCATTAAAACACCAAATACAAAAAATCCTCCTGCAGGCAGTGTAAATATTCTCATTGGCTCTACCATAGCGGCAAAGCTATCCGCCCCAAAAATAGATTTTTCTCCAAACAGTACTATGTTAAAAAGGCTTCCTGCTCCAAAAAGTTCTCTTACAGCACCCATGCTAACAAGTGCAAGTGTAAAGCCAAGGCCCATACCTAAACCGTCAAGCGCTGCAAGGCCAACTGTGTTTTTACTTGCAAACATTTCTGCTCTTCCAAGTATAATGCAGTTAACAACTATAAGTGCTAAAAATTCTCCAAGCGCAAGTGCAAGTGCAGGCACATATGCATTCATAAGCATGCCACAAACAGTTACAAATGTTGCTATAATTGTTATATATGCAGGTAAACGAACTTTGTCTGGTATTATTTTGCGAAGTAGCGAAATAACTATGTTAGAGCACAATAAAACAAACAATGTTGCCATACCCATGCCAAAACCGTTAATAACGCTTACTGTTACCGCCAGTGTGGGGCATGTTCCCAAAACAAGCCTAAAAGCCGGGTTTTCTTTTATTAAACCGTTTGAAAAAACTTTAAACTTGGTCATCATGCACCTCCTGTTACATTATTTATATAATTTACCGCTTTGTTAACAGCATCTATTGCCGCCTGCGAAGAATATGTTGCGCTTGCAATAATATCTGTATCGGCACTACCGCTGTCGCCTATAAATCCTTGTGCAAAATCGGGGTTTGTTGTAACTTGTGTTCCAAGTCCGTCTGTTTCACCTGTAGAATCAAACCAAACACCCACTATTACACCGTCGTCATCAAAACCAACAACGGCTGTTAACGGCTTATCGTTATAGCCCAGCTCGCTTGCATAAACTATATGTCCGTAATTTTCACCTTTAAGCACACTATCAACTTCGTTGTTATCCATATCCACTTGTGTAAGCTCCCCTGCGTTTGGCAGTACAAGCTCGTGTATGTTTTCCGGTGTTAAATCTTGCACACTTTCTTGTGTTTCGTTACCGCTTACTTGCCCATAAGCTTCTATGGCTTTATTAAGCGCAGTTACCGCAGCCGACGAAGACACAGTAGCACCCGAAACAGCATCTATATCTGAAAGCGTTAAAGGCTGTGCATCCATACCGCTAAATTGTAATTGGAAGTCATCTTCTCTTACTTTTTGGCCAAAACCCGGTGTTTCGCTATTTGGCAAATAACTTACTCCCAATATTTTTCCCTTTGTGTCAAACGCCACCATAACAGGTACATTGCCGTTATAGCCATTGGCTCCTGCTGTAATTACATATCCCATGTCGCCATCGGCCTTATAAATTTGTGTTACACCTTCAATTGTAGATTCAATTTCTGTAAAACCGTCAGCCGGCAAAAGTTCTGCTCGTTGAGCATTTGCGCTGTCTATTTCACTTTGAAGTATTATAGGTGCTGTTACCTCGTTTGTAAGTGCAAGCAACGCACTTGTTACAATACATATAACTGTTAATATAACAACGGGCTTTAAAAAATCGCTCCAAATTTTTTGTTTATCCATTTGCCTTTGCACCTCCCAGTGGTGTTTGCCTAGTTGCACTGTTAATATAAGGTACTACAAGGTTCATAATTAAAAGCGCAAAGCTAACGCCCTCGGCATAGTTGCCCCAAAAGCGTATTAAACATGTTATTATGCCAAGGCCTATACCGTATATTATTTTACCGTTACGTGTAAATGGACTTGTAACATAGTCTGTTGCCATAAAAAATGATGCAAGCAATAACCCGCCCGAAAGTACTTGGAGCAATGCATCTTGACCGAATAATAACGACATTACAATTACTGTGCCAATATATGATGCCGGTATTGCTGCACTTATTGTTTTTGATACTATTAAATAAATTCCACCTAAAATAAGTGTAATTGCACATGTTTCGCCAAGCATACCGCCGTGAACACCTGTTAATAGTGGTAAAAGCATACTAGACCCGCTAAGTGTTTTTCCTGCTACAAGTGGTGTTGCGCTTGCAAGTGCATCTAGCTTATACTGCACAGGATACCCGTAGTTAGACATGTGAAATGCAAAGCTAACAAATAAAACAGTGCGCCCAACAAGTGCCGGGTTTGCAAAGTTACAGCCTATACCGCCAAATAGCATTTTTGTAACAACAACTGCAACAAATGCACCAATAATTGCTATAAAAAGCGGCAAGGTAGACGGAAAGTTAAATGCAAGTATTATACCGGTAACAACTGCCGACATATCCCCAACTGTTTGCGGTTGTTTTCTTACCATGTTGTAAAGCGCCTCAAAACCAACACAAGATGCAACAGTAACTCCGGTTAAAAGCCACGCTCTTGCACCAAAAATAAAGCCGGCCGCAATAAATGTAGGCAAAAGAGCAAATACAACATTTAGCATTAACCCTCTTGTGCTGGCGTTATCGGTTATATGGGGAGATGAGGTTACAATATATTTTTTTGTTTCCATTAATTAATTTACACTCCCTGTTTTTGCATTATTTTTGCAAGTGCCATTGTTTGAGATACATGGCGTTTTGCCGGGCAAACAAATGTACATGTGCCGCAGCTCATACATAAATCTACCATCATTTTGTTTAGCATTTCCACATTTTTATTAGCATATTCCGTTGCAATTTCAACAGGCGAAAGCCCCATAGGACATGAAGATATACATCTTCCACACCTAATACATGCACTTGGCATTGGCAAATTAGCTTCACTTTCGCTAAACGCCAAAATTGCATTGTTTTGCTTTAATACAGGAAACTGCGTGCTAACAACGCTAAGGCCCATCATTGGCCCACCTGTAATTATTTTGCCGGTTTCGGGTTTTATTCCGCCGCAAAAATCAAGCACTTCACATATAGGTGTACCTATAATAACCTGTACGTTTTGCTTTTTTTCTACACAACTGCCCTCTATTGTAAGGCGTTTTTTTGTAAGCGGCATACCGGTATTAATAAATTTACCAAGCGTGCTAACTGTAGTAACATTCATAACTATTACGCCCGAATTTGCAGGTAATGTACCACGTTTTACTTCTCTGCCTGTTGTTTTGTATATAAGCACTTTTTCCGCACCTTGTGGGTAATTGCTTGCAAGCGGTTTTACTTCAATATCTTTGTCGTGCTCAGTTAAACTGTACATTAAATCTATTGCTTCGGGTTTATTGCGCTCTATACCTATAACCACTTTTTTTATTCCAAGCGCATTTTTAACAGCTTCTATGCCGCTAAGCACAGTATCCGAACATTCTAAAAATTCACGGTTATCGGCTGTAATGTATGGCTCGCACTCTGCACCGTTTATAATTAGTGTATCTATTTCGCTTAAATTTTTAGGCGCAAGCTTTACAGCAGTAGGAAATCCGGCACCGCCAAGACCCACAAGTCCGCATTTTTGTGCTGCGCTTATTAAAGAATCGGCATCTGTAACTTCAAACGGTTTAATATCCGGCTCTACTTGTTGCAAGCCATCGGGTATTATTGTAACTGCCTCTATACTTGCACCGTTGGCATACTTTAAAACACCAATCTCTTTTACCTCTCCCGATACCCCGCTGTGTATATCGGCACTAACAAAACCTTCAGCCTTGCCAACAACTGTGCCAACAAGTACTTTATCGCCTTTTTTAACTGTAGGTTTGCAAGTTGCACCTATATGCATTTGCATTGGCAACACTATTTTAGTTGGAAGTGGCATTTTAATTGTAGCCTTGTAGGCCGTGGCTTTTTTATGCCCTACATGTG
The DNA here is from genome assembly GCA_964369925.1 of uncultured Bacteroides sp. GTDB lineage: Bacteria > Bacillota > Clostridia > Oscillospirales > Ruminococcaceae > Ruthenibacterium. The sequence goes on from CAYJGU010000006.1 coordinate 14,951, forward strand.
CACCCAGTGCGCTACGTTTCAAATTTGTTCCCTCATTTCGTATATTGTTATTGCAATAATATTATGTGTACAAACCGCTTTTTTATATATTTAAATGAATTTTTAAACAATAAATAATTAAACATGGTTTGTAAAATACTGTTTATTTTTAATAGATTATATCACTATTTAAAATATGCTGTAGGCGCTAACATTACTATTTTAACACCAAAATTCGCATAGTCAATGTAAATTAATTTATTAACAAGTTAAAATTGCATTTTTTTACAATTATTTGCAAATTGTATAAATATATGCTGCTTGCGGTACATACGCAATTATGATATAATTTGCATGTAAGGGGGAATTGTAATTGCCATATTTTATTACTGATAGCAAAACGCCGTTGCTTATGGAAACTGTTCCCGTTTTAAAGGTTATGCACTATTACGGCAATGCTAAGCGAGATAATGTTTACACTTATATGAGATGTTATGCACATAACGAAGAGCTTTATTGCAATTTTACTTGTTTTGATGAATGTCCCGATGATGGCAGCCGTATTGCTGTTACATTGCAGCATTTAAGCGGCGAAAACATTTTAAATATTGTTGCCGGCAAGTATATACCTGTTAGCGGCAGTATAATTAACGAGCACAATACAAATAATTGTATAGATAGCAGTTATATACAGCAAAGTGCTGTTATTACCGGTAGCGATGAACAAGGCATATACTGGAGTGTTAATTTTAAAATTTGCAAGCAAGCATTTAAAAAAGCTTTTAGCATTAATTTAAAAAGCAACACTGTATTTAGCGGCAATTTGTTTTTATACAGTCTAACCGAAAACGCCTTTGGCTCGGCTTTTAGTGTGCCCGAGGGCGAGCTTGCCCTAACACAAAAAGGTGCAGATAGTTTTATTATTGTTCCTTATTAACAACACAACGTTTACATTACATTACAATTTATAAAAGAGGTAATATTATATATGAAATTTTTAATTAACTTAATTTTTATTCTTTCTAGCTTTGCATTTTTTGTTGCCGGAGCACTTTATTTGCAAAACCAATCTCAAGAAAAGTATGTAGAAATTTTTAGCGATGAATATGTATAATAATGCTATAAAAACGGAGATTATTTAATATGGTACTTGCAATAGACATTGGCAATACAAACGTGGTGCTAGGTGCCTACGAAAACGACAAACTTGTTTTTTCTACACGCCTTAGCACAGACACAAGGCTAGAAAGCGACCAATATGCGCTACAAATTAAGGGCATATTAAATTTGCACAACTTAAACAAAAACACAATAACAGGTGCTGTGCTTTCTAGCGTAGTGCCACAAGTTACACATATTATTGAAAACGCAATAAAAACTGTTTGCAATGTTAATACATTAATGCTTACACACAAATTAAAAACGGGTATAAAAATTAAAATAGACAGTCCCACCGAAATGGGTTTAGACTTAGTAGCTAGTGTTATAGGTGCAAAGGCAAAAAACATGTTGCCTGCTATTATTATAGACATGGGAACAGCCACAAAAATTACAGCCGCAGACGAAAACGGAAATATACTTGGCTGTAGCATAATGCCCGGTGTTTTTATAAGCATAAATGCACTTACTAAAAACGCAAGTGCACTTGGTGGTATTGCGTTAAAAGAGCCAAAAAGCAAACTTACAATAGGCACAAACACCGTACACAGTATGCAAAGCGGCTTTATATACGGCAGTGCTTGCATGTTGGACGGAATGGTTGACAAATTTTTACAAGAGATGAATTTGAATGCGAATATAATTGCAACAGGTGGTGCAAGCACATTAATAGTACCGCATTGTAGGCACAAAATTAACATTATGCCAAATATTATTTTAGATGGACTGTATCAGGCATATAAACTTAACAATTAAATATTTTAAGATTAATTTAAAAACAGCACTGTTAACAAATATGTGTACTAAACTTAAATTTAGGTATGCACAATATTATTAGTTAACAATGCTGTTTATTTTTATTGCTTTTAATTACTCGCCCAAAAATAGCGAAATAAGTGCATGCGAAACAAGCTCGGCACTGTATAACGCCTCATCTAATGTGTTTGCATGGCCACCTACCTCTAAAAGCAAACTGCCCGTTGTAAGGTCTTGGTTGTAATATCTGTAATCAAAAAGTACAGGGCGAGTGAGGCCCGGATACATTTTTTCCATTTCAGCTTGCCATTTTGCTGCAAACGTTAGGTTTTGTTTATAGTTTGGTATATTACCATCATAATCGGCACAACTTATCAACATTACCTGTGCGGCAGTTTGACCGTTTATTTCGGCAACAGGTTTTATTCTCGTTCCGTCTTGCTTTTGTATGGCATCTCTGTGCACGTCTATAACAACTTTAATACTTGGATACTGTGTTAAATATTGTTGTACTGTTTCATAACTTCTGCCATAGCTTCCGTCGTAGCTTGGGTAGTCGTGCAGTGTTGTGTCGTGCAGTGTATTTATACCCGCATTATTTAATGTTGTAGTTATTACTTGCCCAACTGCGCTAATATTTATTTCATTATCTGTGCTTTTTGCAGTAAAATCAGGATAAGTCCAGTTTCTATTTTCAAGCTCAAATGTTTCTGTAGTATGTGTATGCATTATTAACACTTGTGGCTCACTAGAAAAAAACTCTATTTCAAAAGGCAAAGCTTGCTCTACTTGTGCGCTTATCTCCTGTGTAGAAAGCGATGTTAAATTCCATATTGAACCATCACCCGTTTGCACATAGCTGTCTTTTGTTCCTTGCGAATAAGTAGAAGCAATTATATCTACCGCACTATCTGGCTTTTGCTGTTGCTGTGTTTGATCATCTTCTTCTATTTGCTCGCTTGGCTGTGCCTGCACTTGCTGTGCATTTGTATTTGGTATGTAAGACCACGAATATAAATTATAACTATTGCTTAATAAACCACTTTGCACTTTTATATCATTTCGGCTGCTAAAATCGTTAATATATATAATTCCTGCTTTAAATGCTGCACTTGGTGAAATAACAGCACTTGTAAAAACAGATAAAATGCTGGAGTAGTTAATTACATTTGCCACAATAACTAAGCTAACTATAGTAAAACTTGCAAGAATCATCCATAGCATCTTACTTGCAACATTCATTTTCTTTATTTTCATTTTACCCTCCGGCCTATTATATTTCCTTTATTTAACTAAAAATATATATGCTCCGTTTGCATTTGTTAGAACAATACTAACAAGCACTGGCAGATTGCAGTTTAATAGCAATTAATAGCATACATAAAAACAAAAACGGTGTGACTAACATAAGTCACACCGTTAAAATTAAATAAATAATAACTTGCTAAATTGTTATTTATGCTTTACCGTTTGAGCCAAAAAGCATAATTTTTTCTTTAACTGTATCTATTATTGCTTGTGTTCCAGGTCCAAGCAATTTTCTTGGGTCGTACCCTTTACCTTGTTTATCTTTGCCTGCCTCTATATACTCTCTTGTTGCCTGTGCAAATGTAAGTTGACACTCTGTATTAACATTAATTTTACACACACCTAAACTAATAGCTTTTTTAATCATTTCATCTGGTATGCCTGTACCGCCATGCAATACTAAAGGAATGTTATTTGTTTCCTCGTTAATTTTTTGCAATGCATCAAATGCAAGGCCTTTCCAGTTTTCAGGGTACATGCCGTGTATATTGCCTATACCTGCCGCCAAAAAGTCTATTCCAAGCGAGGCTATCATTGCACATTCTTTTTCATCTGCAATTTCACCTGCACCTACAACACCATCTTCTTCGCCGCCTATACTTCCAACTTCAGCCTCTACCGAAACACCTTTTGCATGAGCTATATTTACAATTTCAGTTGTTTTTTGCTTGTTTTCATCAATAGCATAGTGGCTGCCATCAAACATTACAGAGCTAAATCCTGCTTCTATACAGGCAATTGCACCATCGTAGCTACCGTGGTCAAGGTGTAATGCTACAGGCACTGTTATTTTAAGGCCTTCTACCATTGCACTAACCATATTAGTTACTGTTTTATAACCTGTCATGTATTTACCCGCACCCTCAGAAACACCCAAAATAACAGGGCTATTCATCTCCTGTGCAGCAAGTAAAACCGCTTTTGTCCACTCTAGGTTATTTATATTAAATTGACCTACCGCGTATTTACCTTCTCTGGCCTTTTGTAACATTTGTGTTGCATTAACAAGCATAAAAAATACCTCCAAAAAAATAATATTTATTAAATTGCTTCTATATTAGTATACATCATATCGGTGCTAAAATCAATTAAAATAGTTGTTTTTACTTCAATATTTTATATATCGTTTTTGCGGTAAAACTTATACCATGCAAACACATTTAATATTACTGCCAGTACAACACCACCGCCGTAAATAAATGCACACTCAAGTAGCCAATCAGGCATATTACCTGTAATATTTGTGTCTAAACTAAAAAGTGCACTTCTAAAATACAACGTGCTAATAATTATGCTTAAAAAGTGTACTACCGAAAAAACATATATAAAGCTTTTTCGGTTAAAAAATAATAGAGTTAAAATTAAAATAAGTGCGTTTACACCAATTAATATTATGCCAAGCACACTAAAAGTTGGGCCCACTACAGGGTAATAAACCTCGTCTATAATTTGTATATTAGTTATTGTAAAATACGCAAATGCAAAAAACAAAACAAATGCTAAAAAGCACAATGTATTTAACACTATTAAAATTGAGTTGCTTTTTTTAACAGGTATAAACAAAGCCTTATTTTTATGTATTTGTGTAAGGTCTTTAAGCACACCGTCTATTTGAAATGCATTATATGCATTTCCCTGCAAAAGCCTTTCACCACTAAGTAACTCTGTGCTTGTAACTCCCAGTTCCTCGCTAAGCGGTACAATTAAAAGTATATCGGGCAAACAAACTGCACGTTCCCACTTACTAACTGTTTTATCCGAAACATTAAGCTTTTTTGCCAATTGCTTTTGGGTTAGCCCCTTTTCTTTTCTCATTGCGGCTATAAATTGGCCAATAATTTCACTGTCTGTTCTAATGTTTTTCACCCCCAATTACTTTGTGCAAAACATAATATTATTATTGCTTTAATAAGCTGCCCTTACATTTATGTATAAGCAATAATTTATACTAAAAAAAATAAAACGTACATGCGTTATATAAAGTAAAACATAAAATAACAATTTTTGCAATAAAACAAAAATAATATTTACGTTTTTATTGTAACTTATTTGTAGAATTTACTGTATACCAACATTTTATTGCTTTACTTATAAAGCGCACTATACAAAAATACAACCTGTAATTTTATTGTAAAAATTACAGGTTGTTGTTTTTTTATTATTTACTCATTATTTCTACAGTAACACTCTCTATTCGCTTATCATCCATTTTATTAACTGTTACACTTAAATTTTTATATATAAATGTATCGTCAACGCTTGGTATTCTCATAAACTGCTCAAGTGCCCAGCCCGCCACAGTTGTAGACTCGCACTCAAAGTTTTTATCCACATAGTGTATTTCCTCAAACAAGTCGTCTATATGTGTGTCGGCCATAACAAACCATCTTGTAGCATCAATACGCCTAACAGCTATTTCGGCTTTATCTGTTTCATCCCATATTTCGCCAACAAGCTCTTCCAATATGTCTTCCATAGTTACAAGGCCAAGTGTTCCGCCATGTTCGTCGGTTACAACTGCCATATGCTGTTTTTTATGCCTTAACTCTGCAAGTAAATCGTTAATACGTTTTGTTTTATAAACAAACATAACGTCTCTTTTCATGCGCCTTGGATTAATTTCTCTGTTTTGGCTAAGTGCCGCAAGCAAATCTTTGGCATAAAGCACACCAATAATGTTATCTATACTGCCGTCAAAAACAGGTATTCGGCTAAAGCCTTTATGCACACAAAGAGATATTATCTCATCATCAGGTGCATGAACATCAACAGCAGACATATCAACCCTGTGCACTAAAATATCTTGTACTGTTATGCTGTTAAAATCTATAACACTTTGAATTATATCAGTTTCTCTGCTATTTAATACGCCTTCTTCTTCAACGGTGTCTATAATTGTTTTAAGCTCATCCTCTGTAACGCTTGGCAAAACATTAAGCTCTGTAGAGCGCCTGCCTGTAAAAATGCTTTTTATTTGCACAAACACCCATATTAATGGGCGCAAAAAAGCTTTCATCCATTGCAGTGGGGCCGCAATAGCTATACTTACTTTTTCTGCATTGTCCTTGGCATAACTTTTTGGCAATATTTCGCCAAAAATTAGTACAATTACCGTAACAACACCTGTTGCAATTGCCGCACCGCTTTCTCCTAGTAGGCTTGTTGCAACTATTGTTGCAAGCGAAGCCGAAGATATATTAACAATGTTGTTACCTATTAAAATAGCAGATAACGTCCTGTCAAAATCTTCTACTAGGCGCAATGCCGAGGCAGCCATTTTACTGCCATTTTCACTTTTTGTTTTAAGCCTAATTTTATTTGCCGATGAAAGTGCTGTTTCACTAGCGGAAAAAAATGCCGATAATAAAATTAGCACAAAGAAAAGAATATACGTACTGGGGCCCTGGGTGTCCAAATCATCACTCTCCAAAATGTTTAAGTTTTTTTATTTATAGTTTTATGCTTTATATATTAATTTTATTTAATATCTATATTATTATTTTACTTTTAATGTCCAATTTTTATCGTCACTTATTTTGCCGTATTGTATACCTGTTAAAGTGTCGTATATTTTTTGTGTAAGCTCACCTATTGTATCGCTAATAAACGCAGTGTCATCTTTATAAACAAGTTCTTTAACAGGGCTAACAACAGCTGCTGTACCTGTGCCAAAAACTTCTTCTAGCTTGCCTTGTTTCGATGCACTCATTACATCGGCAATATCAAGCTTACCCTCAACTACTTTATATCCCCAATCTCTCATAAGCTCTATACAACTGCGCCTTGTAACACCTGCTAAAACAGTATCTCCACACTCGGCTGTGTAAATAACGCCGTCTATTTTAAAAAATATGTTCATACTGCCAACTTCTTCAATATATCTGCGCTCTACGCCGTCTAACCATAGTACCTGTGCAAAACCTTTTTCTTGTGCCAAATGTGCCGATTTAATGCTTGCCGCATAGTTTCCACCGCATTTTGCACTTCCTGTAAGGCCGGGCGCTGTTCTAATGTAGTTGTTCTCTACAAATATGCGTATTGGGTTTATTCCCTCTTTATAATATGCACCCGACGGAGCACATATTATTATAAAGTGATATTTACTTGATGCATGTACTCCAAGACCAACGTCTGTTGCAAATATAAATGGACGTATATAAAGGTTTGTGTCGGGCTGTTTTGGTACCCAGTCAATGTCTATATTAACAATTGCGTTAACTGCTTGTACAAAGTCTTCTTTAGGTATAGGTGGCATGCATAGTCTTTCACATGTATCAATCATACGCTGTGCGTTGCAATCCGGCCTAAAAAGTAAAACTTCACCCTGCTGTGTTCTGTAAGCTTTCAACCCCTCAAAAGCCTCTTGTGCATAATGAAACACTACACATGCAGGATCAAGTGATAAATTTTGATAAGGTATAATTCTTTCGTTGTGCCATCCTTTACCTTCTTCATAATCCATAATAAACATATGATCTGTAAAGTTTTTTGCAAACCCCAAATTGTTCTCATCTGGTTTTTGCCTTGGTTTTTGCGTTTTTGTTATATTTATACTTAACACTACTATTCCCCCACAAGCAAAATTTTATAAAGTACATTATAACCTTTATTAGCCTTAATTGCAATATAAGTTTAAATTTAATGCGCATTATTGTATATTATTATGTAATATACAATTTTTTAGCATAAAAATATTACATTTTTACACTTTGACAAAATTTAATACTATGATAAAATAAAAGTACTGCATTTATTAAGCTATTATAATAGATGCAACACAAATTTAAACAAAATTATATTATTAAAAGGAGCATTATGGAATACAAAGCAATATTACTTGACATGGACGGACTTATGTTTGACACAGAAAGAATGTCGGATGAGATATGGATGGAAATATGCGCTAAAGAAAAATACCCCGTAACGCCAATGCATTTAAAGCATATTCGCGGGCAAAATAAACAGGGATGTAAAAATACATTTACTAATTTTTTTGGCAACCAATTTCCTTACGATGACATTACCGCTCAAATTCGCGATAGAATGGAAGCACAACTAAATGAGCATGTTCCAATTAAAACCGGCCTTGTTGAATTTTTACAAGCTGCACATGCAAAGGGTATACCAATGGCAGTTGCCTCTAGTACAAACCGAGACAAAGTTATACGAAATTTAAAAAAAGCAAATGTAGAGCAATACATAGATGTTATTGTTGGTGGCGACGAAATTGAAAATAGCAAACCAAGCCCAGATATTTTTATACTTGCAGCACAGCGCCTTGGTGTTAAGGCAGAAGACTGTATTGCATTTGAGGATAGCTATAATGGAGTGAAATCGGCAAATGCCGCAGGATGTTATACTGTTATGATTCCCGACAGAGAACCGGCAGACGCCGAGATGAAACGTCTTTCTTCTTATATAGTTGAAAATTTAAACGAAGCTATATCTTTAATATAAACTTAAAAAATAATAAAACCGCTTTTAAAGGCCCGGTATTTTGCCTTTAAAAGCGGTTTTTTGTATTTAAAATTAAATATATTACTTACGGTGTACTACTTTCAACTTCGTAGTACTCTGTCCAAACAGCCTCGCATACACTGCACGTCTGGCTAAATCCTACTGCTGTATCATTGCCCTCTTCGTATATTAGCACCTGAGATCCCCAAGTGTGCTCTGCAATTGCAAGCACTTGTCTTGTTTCTATATGCCCTTCTGTACCTTCTGTACATGTTGTGCACCTTCTCTCCTCAAGGCCGGGTTCACATTGATGTGCAATGCGTGTCCACTCTTCAGGATATGTATGTTCGTGCGGTTGTTCGGGCTGTGGGGTTGTTGTGGGCGTAGTTGTAGTTGTAGCCGGTGTAGTAGTGGTGGCTGCCGGTGTAGTTGTTGTAGATGAAGAAGATGCTGTACTTGTAGTTGAAGATGAACTTGAACTTTGTCCGGCACTTTGAGATGACGACGATGTTGTAGTGCTTTGCGAATTTTGCTCAAACGGGTTTACAGTACCTTGACTTTCACTTATATCATTGTTCCTGTCTGTACTATTATACTGTGCACCGCTGCCACTTTCAGAGTTTACTTGTTGCTGCGACTCTTCGTTATTGCTTAAAAGCATAACTAAAAAAATTACTACTATTGTAATTACAAGTGCCACACCTGTTATTAAAAGCGCAATATCCACAATACTTCCCTTGCGCACATTCTCAATTAAACGGTTTATACGTTTAATAAATCTTTTATAAAGTTTCTGCACGTGCAAACCTCCGTTTATTATTTATGTATGTTTAAAACATTGTACAAACTTGTTAATACAATTTTATTAAACAAATTAACAGTATACTTTTTAATATTACATTATTTTGCAAATTTTTGCAAATTTACTATATTAGCAACAATATTTTTAATTATATACAATGCTTATTATAAAGTTGTAAAATAATAATATTTTTTAAGTGTTAATTTTACATATTTAAATTAATAATGGGGAAATTAAAAGCATTAATAGGGGGTATTGCTATGAAAATGACTAAAGAAGAATACGCAAAACTTGAAAAGAAAAACGCACCTAAATCTACTTCTTTTATAGATTGTTTATACGCTTTTACAATAGGCGGTACAATTTGCATGCTTGGAGAAATTATGCACACTATATTTGTGTTTTTAAATTTTAGCTTAAATAATTCATCGCTAATGGTTAACGCTGGCTTAATTTGCCTTAGTGCACTTGCAACTAGCTTAGGTTTATACCAAAAACTTGCGGCAAAAGCGGGTGCAGGCACACTTGTACCCATAACGGGCTTTGCCAATGCCGTTGTAGCACCCGCAATAGAATACCGATGTGAAGGCCTAATTACAGGTGTTGGCGCAAAAATGTTTTTAATAGCCGGCCCTGTAGTTGTTTATGGCACAATAGCAAGTTTTATTTGGGGTGTAATATATTACTTTTTAACACTTGGAGGTGTAAATATTTGAAACGCTTAGGTAATACAATAATTTTTAACGATTGTGTAAGTATAATATCTTATGCGGCAGTTGGCGGTAAAAAAGAAAGTAAGGGCCCGCTTGCCGATAAATTTGATGTACTATTGACAGATACAAAGTGCGATGAAAAAACATGGGAAAAAGCCGAGAGCCGTATGGCACAGCAGTGCCTATACACAGCGGCACAAAAGTGCGGCATAAAGCCAAGCGATATTGAAGGCGTATTTGCAGGCGATTTGCAAAGCCAGTGCACGGCAACGCACTTTGCAATGAGCGAAATAGACGTACCTTTAATAGGTTTATATGGTGCATGCAGCACTATGACTCAAGCTTTAGCTCTTGCTTCGTGCCTTATAAGCGGCAAAGCATTTAATATTGCCGCCGCTATGAGCAGTAGCCATTTTTGCACAGCCGAACGCCAATATCGAACACCGCTTATGTACGGTGGCAAAAGAACTCCGACATCTCAGTGGACAGTAACGGGTGCAGGTGCTGCAATATTGGCAAAACAAGGCAAACCGCCATTTATAAAAAGCGTAACTTTTGGAAGTGTGCAAAATTATAATATAAACGATATAAACAATATGGGTGCGGCAATGGCACCTGCCGCCGCTGATACTATTATTAAACATTTAGCCGACACTAATAAGTCTGTAGATGATTTTGATGCAATTTACACGGGTGATTTGGGCAAAGTAGGAAGTAACTTACTACACGAAATTATGGCAAAAGAAGATATAAATTTGCATAATCATAAAGATTGCGGCCTTATAATATACGATTTGGAAAATCAACATGTTAAATCGGGTGCAAGCGGTGCGGCTTGCAGTTCTTGCGTTTTGTGTTGCGATGTATTACCAAAAGTACAAAAAGGCGAGCTTCGGGATATATTGTTTTTATCTACAGGCGCACTTATGAGCCAAACAACATTTTTACAAGGCGAGGCTATACCTTCTATTGCCCATTTGGCTCATATTAGCTTTACAAATAATTAATATGCATTTATTGTTTAGTATTTTTTAATTTTGTAAATTATTTGCGAAAGGATTTAAAACTATTATGAATTATTTTTGGGCATTTGTTGTTGGTGGTGCACTGTGTGTTATTGGGCAGCTTTTAATTGATTACACAAAGCTCACCCCGTCAAGAATACTTGTAGGATTTGTTGTTGCCGGTGTAATTTTAAGTGCACTTGGTTTGTTTTCACCCTTATTATACTTTGCCGGCAGTGGTGCAAGTGTACCGCTACTTGGTTTTGGCCATGTTTTAGCCGAGGGTGTTAAAAAAGCAGTAGATGAAAATGGTTTACTCGGAGCAATTACCGGTGGACTCGGTGCAGCGGCAGGCGGCGTTACGCTATCTTTACTTTGCGGGTTTACTGCATCTCTTTTTGCAAAAAGCAAAGATCAAAACAGATAAAACATTTAAAATAAAACCAACACTTTTAGTGTGCGCATAATAAATATATAAATTGTTATTAACTTGGGTTTAAACAGCAAAAAAACAGACAATGCACTTTTTGTGCATTGCCTGTATGTGTTAAATATAATTAAACACTTATTTTTTTGTTGCTGCTTTAGCAAGCCTTGAAACTTTACGTGATGCAGTATTTTTGTGCAAAACGCCTTTCGAGGCTGCCTTGTCTATTGCTGTAATTGCAACTTTAACTTGTGCGTCTTTATCGGCAGAACTCTTAGCGATGGCGGCATCTGCCTTTTTGACGACTGTTTTTAGGTTAGACTTTATTGATTTGTTGCGTGCGGTTTCTTTTTTAGTTTGATTAACTCTATCTTTTTGTGATTTAATGTTAGGCATCGTACCACCTCCTTAATTACCAAAACAGTTGCACTTTATAATACCATTTTTTTAGTCCGAGAGCAAGTGTTTTTTTAAAAAAACATAAAAATATTTGAAAGTGAGCATATAAATGGCTAATTTATACACAGATATTGCCTGTGAAATATATGGTGAACGCAAGGGAAAAATACCTAATGGCGTAAAAATACACACTTTAAAAAGCGGAGACATTAAACTTACAAGTGTAGAAATATTAAAAACCGGTTTACGAAGACAAAAAGGGCGTTACATTACATTAGAGACGAAAAGCCTTAACAAAATTAACCCTGAAGATGAAAATTTTGTACACGCAATAGCACAGCAAATACGAGAGCTATTGCCAAAACAAGGAAATATACTTGTTGTTGGTATAGGCAATAGAAACATTGTGGCCGATTCATTAGGGCCAAGCACAGCCGATAGAGTATTTGTTACTAACGAAAATACAGTAAGCGATATACCTTTGCGTAAAGTAGCTGCAATAAGCCCCGGCGTAGCAGGCGCAACAGGTGCTGACACGTTAAGCATAATAAAAGGTATAACAAGCCAGTTAAAGCCCACATGCGCCCTACTTGTAGACAGCCTTTGCACAAGCATGCCAACTCGCATGGGTTGCAGTGTGCAAATTACAAACTCTGGCCTGCACCCTAAAAACGGCAAAATTATTACACACCAAAGCTTAGGTGTGCCCGTAATTGCGCTTGGTGTACCTACAATGGCACATTGGCAACAGCAAAATTTCACACTTGCTGTAACACCTAAAAATATAGATGCCATTATTTTAAATGCTTCTTGCCTACTAGCTCTTGCAATAAACAAGGCTTTACAACCTGCACTTACAGTTTCTGAACTTTGTTTTTTAACAAATTAGTTTTTATATTAATTATACCTTATTGGTTAAATATTTAAAAAATAATATGTTTAATAATGTAAAATATTGTATTATTATGTAAAATTTTCGCAAAAAGACACTTTGTAAAAACAACGTAAATTTAATAAAAAAAAATATTTTTTTTATTAAATTTGTCAATTGATTTTTTTTAATGAATAATTTATTAACTCTCTGTTTTGTTTAAAACTTTCAACATTGTGTTGAAAAGTAGCACCTTTTTTACTATTCAACACGTGCTTTTCGTTGAAAAACAAGCATCTTTCCACACTTTCAACAGAGTTTTCAACAATTATAATTTTAAAATACACTTTTACAAAACGTATAACTTGTTGTAATAATATTTTTATTATAAAGATTATTTTTTTACAACTTTGCCAATGCTTTAAATATTATAAAAAAATGTTAAATAATGATTTTTATTAAAGAACGGAGTAATTTATGGCACAAATAAAAGGTGTTAATAAAAAAGTAATAGAAATAACAAATCCACAGCACGAATTTTTTGAAAAAGTTTATGTTGTATTAAAAGCAGACTGTCCCGGTGTTAAAATATCGGTTAAAAAAAGCCAGGCAGAAAAATATGTGGCAAACCTTGTTTGTTGGAGGCGAAGTTTTTTACCGTTTAACGTAAAAAAAATACCGGTTATACCGGTATTTATAGCTTTGCTTGCAATATTTGCGTTTACTGTAGTTTTTATACTGTAAGCTTTTTTTGAGTATACACTTTACTTTTTAGCATGCTTACAAACCACTGTTTAACGTACATTTCAATTTAATTATAATTATTTGCAATGTCAATTAATTTTTCGCAAACACTGTCCCATGTAAAATGTTTGCACAAAACTTCATATGTGTTTTGTGCCATTTTTTGTCTATTTTCATCGTTTTGCAGCATAAAATCAAGTGCTTTCGCTATGCTTACTTCTTGTGTATCATCAAGCAAAACGCCGTGCTCATTGCTTAAAATAAGCTCGGTGCTTCCACCGGTTTTTGTTGTTACAATAGCCGTTTTTAAAGTTGCCGCCTCCAGTATGGTTGTAGAAAAACCCTCTGAATAACTTGGAAGGCAAAAAATATCGGCACTTTTAATAAAGGCTAAATTCTCCTCGTACGAGAGCACACCTGTTAAGTACACATTTGGTGGTAAATTTTGTTGTATTTCTTGCAACAACGGGCCATTGCCACTAAGTAAAAGCACAGCATTTTTGTGTTTTTCCTGTATGCTGTTAAACGCACTAATTAGCTGCATAACACCCTTTTCGTTTATAAATCTACCGCTAAAAGCCACTGTTTTAAATGGCTTCATATTTTTTTGTGTTATATATGGTTTGCTACCACTTATAAACTTATTTATATATTCCTGCTCATTTTCGTAGTTAGCAATTACATTCTGCGCCTTTTTCTCGGTTTCTTTTACATTAACAGCGTTGTAAAGCACGTTTTGTGTGTTTATATTAAAGTGTTTAAGCCATTTTGTACATGCCTTGCTAACGCCATAAAAGCGTGTATTTCCCCTTTTTACAAGCGCCATAAGCGCATGTTCGTAAATATTGCAAAGCTTTCCAATTATGCCATTATTTATTAAATGCGCCGCACCGTGCTCTACAACAATATAGTTTATTTTATTTTTTTTTGCAAAATTTACACCTAGCAAGCTTAAAGGGTAAAGCCTTGTTTGAACTGTTATAAAGTCTATATTATATTTTTTAAGGTGTTTTTTTATTTTAAACCAACTTATAAAAGGCAGTACAAAAGGTAAGCGCCCATTAAGTAGTGGAACAGACGGCACCCTGCAAACATGTACCCCCTCGCACATATCGTACATTGGTTTTGCCTTTAAACTGCTTGTTACAACAACTACTTTGTGTCCGCTTTGTATAAGTTTTTTTGCAAGGCTAGCTGTATAGCGTTCCACACCACCAACGGTTGGCAAGTATTGCGCCGAAAAAAAACAAAATGTCAATGTTAAATCTCCTTTAAATTGCTTTTAAATTTAACAATAAACCTTTACATTTACAGTATATTTTTAATATTGTTAATTATTTTATTATAACAAAAAAAAATAAATGTGTATATACATAAAGCTATGTGCAATTTATTAGCAAATTTAACCACTTGTTACAAAGTAAAAAAAGCCACAATACAGCTGTATAGTGGCTTTTTATTATTAATTTACTTTATTGTTAAAATTAATGCTTATGCTTGTTCCATGCCCTTGTTTGCTTTGCAAGCTTATTTCACCACCGTGCACAGCAACGGCATGCTTTACTATGCTAAGGCCAAGGCCTGTTCCACCCGTAACCCTGCTGTGGCTTTTATCTACTCTATAAAAGCGTTCAAACACCCTTGCATGGTGCTGTTCGGGTATCCCTATACCTGTATCAGTAACAGTTAGGTTAACACCTTTATTTGTTTTTGCAACATTAATTGTTACACTTCCACCGTCAACATTGTACGCAATGGCATTGTCGGCAAGGTTCGAAACAATCTCGTGCAATAGCGATGGTATTCCAAACACTATTTGTTTTTTGCCTGTTACGTTAATTGTTATATTCTTTTTAGCTGCTTTTTCGACAAGTTCTTCTTTTACAAGTAGTGCTGTATTATAAATATCCACGTTTTCTTTCGCTATTGCGCTTGCGCCCTCATCAAGTCTGGATAAATCTATAATATCTTGCACAAGTTTTATAAGGCGTCTGCACTCTTTATATATATTTGTATAAAAGCTGTTTTTATCGTCTTCGTTCACAATGTTATTTTTCAGCAACTCTGCATAACCAAGTATAGACTGCAGCGGAGTTTTTAACTCGTGAGATACATTGGCCGAAAACTCTCTTCTAATTTGCTCCGATTCACATTTTTCTGTTTCATCTACAAGCATTAAAATGCTTCCGCCCTCTTCGGCTTTACTAAGCATAACCCTGTAAATTCGTCCGTTCATGTTAAACTGAGTTTGCAAATTTTCGTTTTTTTCCACCGCATTTGCTAAAGACATAAACACACTGTTTCTATTTAGCGCCAAAAGCGGTTGCCCAATAGCAGTATCCTCCGACACTTCTAAAATTTTACACGCACTTGGGTTAACGCTAAGCACAAGTCCCGAATTGTTTAAAAGTATTAACCCCTCTATCATAGTGTTCATAATAGCAGCAATGTCGTTTCTCATACTTTCAACTTGTATAAGCTGACTTGATAACTCTTCGTTTTGGTTATTTATGCGCCTTAACAATGGTGTAAATTCATCATACACATCGTTTTCAAGAGGTTTAGAAATATTTATTGATTCTATAGGTTTCATTATTTGCCTTGTAAACGCACCCGAGGCTATTCTAGACAAAATTGCAACCGCAAATATTGCCAGCAAAATAAGTGGCAACACACTAAGAACGTGCGACCACACACTTTGTGTTGTTGCACTTACACGCAAAACACTGCCATCGTTTAACTTTTGTGCATAGTAAAATGTCTCTTGCCTCAATGTGTCCGATGTTCTTCTAACTTGCCCGGTTCCCGTTTGAAGCGCGCTAATAAATTCCGGTCTATCGGCATGGTTTTCGGTTGCCTTTGCAGTGTCAAACAAAATATCTCCGTTTTGTGCAATCCACGTAACACGCAAATCATCATTATAGTCTATTTCTATATTTTCGGCACTAATGTTGCTGTTGTTAAATATTTCGGCCAAAACCTCTGTGCTACTGCTCACCGAAACTTCCATTTGCTTGCTTGCACTGAGTTGCAATACAAAAAATACTATAATGCTACATAAAAATGCAGCGCCTGTGCCTATCAGTGTAAATTTTTTTGTTATGTGTTTTCTCATAATTACTCCTGTTTTGCAACATTGCTTATTCTATATCCTATTCCCCTAACGGTTTCAATTTGATCTCCATATGTGCCCAGTTTTGTTCTTAAACTGCGCATATGCACATCAACAGTTCTTGTTTCACCGTCAAATCCGTAACCCCAAATTTGTGTAAGCAATAAATCTCTGGAAAACACATGCTCGGGATTGTTCATAAGCGTTTGTAAAACAGCAAATTCCTTTCTGGTTAAAATTACTTCCTGTGCTCCCACATACACTTTGTGCTGAACAATGTTTATTGTAATGTTGCCAACTGTTATTGTATCGCTATTTTGGGTACTTGTTCTTCTTATTAACGCCTTTACCCTAGCAACAAGTTCCAGCATACCAAACGGCTTAGATATATAATCGTCTGCACCGCTATCAAGTCCCAAAACTTTGTCGTACTCCGAGCCCTTAGCCGACGCCATAAGAACCGGAATTGATGATGTTTTAGAATTTTTTCTTATGTTTTGCAGTATTGATAAGCCGTCCTCATCGGGCAGCATAATATCTAATATTAAAAGCTCGGGTGTTTGCTTTTGCAGCGCCTGCCAAAGAGACGTAGCATCGGCAAAGCCTTCTACTTCAAGGCCTGCACTTTTTAGTGCATATATTTCAAGCTGACGAATAGAATCATCATCTTCAACACAATAAATCATATAATTCACCTTCTTAAGTTTAAGGTATTTTGTTTTTACTTGCTTTCTTGATAGTTTTTATGCTCGCCTGTTATACTAAATAAAACCCACTCGGCAATATTTGTTGCGTGGTCGCCTATTCTTTCAAAGTATTTTGCTATCATAAGCATATCCATTGCCATTTCACCGCTTGTCAT
Organism: uncultured Bacteroides sp.; assembly: GCA_964369925.1. Classification (GTDB taxonomy): domain Bacteria; phylum Bacillota; class Clostridia; order Oscillospirales; family Ruminococcaceae; genus Ruthenibacterium. The sequence continues at coordinate 32,543 of CAYJGU010000006.1, forward strand.
TTTTTTACTTAACAAGTTTATAACTTCTTCTTTAACGGTATTAAACAGCTCATCAACTATGTCGTCCATATCTATAACTCTTTTTGCTAGTTCTTTGTCTTGTTTCACAAATGCATCTATGCTGTTTGTTACCATTTTAATTGTCTCGTTTGCCATGTCGTACAAATGTGTTGTATTTGCATCTATAGCAATATTACCAAGGCTTACTATTTCAATAATATCTACTGCTTGGTCTCCTATACGTTCCATATCTGTTATCATTTTAAGTGCTGCAGAAATTTGGCGCAAATCTGAGGCAACCGGTTGTTGTTGCAACAATAGCTTTATACAAAGAGATTCAATTTCTCTTTCTTTTCTGTCTATTTCATCATCTGCAACGTACATTTCCTCTATAGAATCATCGTCGTATTCGCGCTTAATTGCCTTTGCAGCTTTGGCTATTGCTGTTTCGCACAGTGCGCCAAGATATGTAAGTTCTTTTTTCAATTGTAACAATTGACTATCGAATTGACTTCGCATATTATCCAAACCTCCCTGTTATATAATCTTCTGTTCGCTTATCGGTAGGCAAGCTAAACATTGTTTGCGTATCGTTATATTCTACCACTTCCCCAAGCAAGAAAAATGCTGTATTATCTGATATACGCAATGCTTGTTGCATATTGTGAGTTACTATTACAATTGTATAGTTCTTTTTAAGTTCTGCTGCAAGTTCCTCTATTTTTAATGTGCTTATAGGGTCTAGTGCACTTGTAGGCTCGTCCATTAAAAGCACCTCAGGCTCTACTGCAAGTGCACGTGCTATACAAAGCCTTTGCTGTTGCCCTCCCGATAACCCAAGTGCACTTTTTTTAAGCCTATCTTTAACTTCTTCCCACAGCGCAGCGCCCTTTAGGCTTTTTTCTACAAGTTCATCTAGCTGTGCGCGTGAGTGTGTGCCGTGTAGGCGCGGCCCATAAGCAACGTTGTCGTATACGCTCATAGGAAATGGGTTTGGCTTTTGAAAAACCATACCTATATTTTTACGCAATTTTGTAACATCAATGTCTTTTGCATAAATATCATTATTGTTATATGTAAGGCTGCCCTCTATTTTAACGCCGGGTATCAAATCATTCATTCTATTAATAGTTTTTAAAAATGTAGATTTACCGCAACCGGACGGGCCTATAAGTGCTGTAATTTGCCCTTTTGGTATATCCATGCTTATTTTTTTAAGCGCTTGAAATTCACCGTAGTACAAATCAAGATCTTTTGCACATATTATAGCCTCATTTGCAGGTGTAATCATATGCACGTCCCTCTCTTAAGTAAAAAATATATTGTTTTTATAACTGCTGTTAAACTGCTAATAATTGCCGCTAAGTTTATAATTAACACAAAATATTGTTAATGTAATTATACCATTTATTAATAAAATAATATATAAAAATTATAAATACACACAAACTATATTTATTTTTGAGTAAATATTTTTTTTGTTAATTTTGTGCAAATATTTATAATTAGTACAAGCAAAAGTAATATAGTTGCAATTGCAAAAGCAATGTCAAATTCGGCACGTTCTGCCGCATACATATAAAGCGCAACGCTAAGTGTACCACCGCCTGTTTGGTATGCCTGCACAACGTTTTTTGCAATAGATGTACCAAGGCCTGCTGTAAATAAAAGTGCGGCGCTTTCGCCCACTATACGTCCTACTGCAAGTATACATCCTGTTACTATTCCGTTAATGCTACTTGGCACTACAATTGTGCGTATCATGTACCATTTTGTTGCACCAAGTCCCAGTGCGCCTTCTCTATAACTTATGGGCACTGTTTTTAAGCTCTCTTGCGTTGTTCTTATTATTGTAGGTAATATAACTATAACCATTGTAAAACAACCCGAAAGCAAACTTACTTTTAATCCAAGCATTCTTGCAAAAAACAATAAGCCCACAAGGCCATATATTATGCTTGGTATTCCGGCAAGTGTTTCTGTTGTAAATTCAACTACAGCAATAAATTTTTTATTACTTGCATATTCGTTTAAATAAATAGCCGCACCCACCCCTAAAGGAAGCGCAATGGCAAGTGTTAAAACTATAATATAAAGTGTATTAATAATGTTTGGCAAAATACCAATAGTGTCTTTTGTGTAAACGGGTGCTGTACTTAGCAATTGCCAAGTTATATGCGGTATGCCCCTTGCAAAAATATACCCAAGTAATATAACTAATAAGCTAACTGTAATAATTGCACTTGCATATATAATTGTTTTAAAAAAATTTGTATACAGTTTACGTTTAAAGTTATGGCTCATGCTTTTTTCTCCTTCTTTAAAAAGTAATTTAGAAAAGCATTTATTGCCATTATAAAACAGTAAAGTATAAGGGCAATGCTAAAAAGTGCCTGTTCGTGTAAGCCTGATGCATATGACATTTCGCTTGCAACAGCAGTTGTTAAAAATCTTACACTTTCGAAAAGGCTTGGCATGTTTGCAACATTGCCTGCAACCATTATTACTGCCATTGCCTCGCCTATTGCACGGCCAACACCCAAAACTATACCTGCCACTATACCGCTTTTTGCAGCAGGTATACTAACTTTAAATACAGTTTCTATTTTATTTGCGCCAAGTGCAAGGCTCGCCTCTTCGTATTCGGGCGGCACACTTAAAAGCGCTGTTTCACTAACAGAAATAATACCCGGCAATATCATTACAGCCAAAACAATAATGGCCGCAAAAAGTGTTGCACCACTTGGTAAGTTAAATGTAGTTCTAAGCGCCGGCACTAAAACCATCATACCAACAAGGCCGTACACAACGCTTGGTATACCTGCAAGTAGCTCTATTGCGGGGCGCACGGTTTTTGCCACTTTATCACTTGCAATTTTTGAGAGATACACAGCTGTTAAAAGCCCTATTGGAACACCTAAAATTATTGCGCCCAATGTACCGTATATACTTGTTAATATAAACGGAAGTATACCAAAAGACGGCTCACTTGCTGTAGGTTTCCAAACTTGACCTGTTAAAAATTCTATAACACCTATTTCGGCCATTGCCGGAATACCTGAAAATATCATGTAAACCGTAATTAGCCCAACTGCCGCAACAGATACTATTCCACATGTAAAAAAAACGCCATTCATTATAATTTCAATAGCTTTTTTTATTTTCAATAATTTCACCTCTTAAAATGCCCAAAAGTTTTATTTTTTATTTGCACACTACATTTTTTATTTATAGCCGAAAACTTCATGCGCAATGTTAAACATTACTTGCGCATGAAGTTTATTACTTACAAAATAATTGTTGTTAAATTAAGCTACCGGAGGAACAGCACCTGCATCTTTAATTAGTTGTGCTGCGTCTGCGCTTAATACATAGTCATAAAAAGCTTGTGCTGCTGGGCTTAGCTCGCCCTCTGCCAATGTAACAAAGTTAAAGTTACGTTGTACTGCATATGTTCCATCTTGAACTGTTGCCTCAGAAGCCTCTACGCCGTCTACTGTAACAGCTTTAACTTTTTCGTCTACTGCCGATAGTGATGCATAACCGATTGCATTTGGATTACCTGATACAGAACCGATAACGCCGCCTGTTGAGTTAATTTCTTCTTGGTAAACACACTCTTCTACACCAACAATGCTCTCAAAACCGTCACGTGTACCGCTGCCTGCTTCACGACCAATTAAAACTATTTCTGCGTCTGCACCGCCAACTTCGCTCCAGTTTGTAATTGTGCCATCTGCAATGCCTGTAATGTCAGCAAGTGCTAAATCTGTAACTGCGTTGTCTGGGTGAACTATAATTGCAATACCATCTATTGCAAAAACTGTGCCCATTGCGCCTTCTGCCTCTTCTGTGTCTTTAACGTCACGGCTAGCAAGTCCCATGTCTAGGCTACCATCTATTGCGCCTGTAACACCGCTAGATGAACCTGTTGGGTCGTATGTAACTGTAACGCCTGGGTTTTCTATCATAAATACTTCCATTGCACTTAAAATAACGCTCTCTACACTTGTAGATCCGCCAAGTGCAACTGTTCCCTCAAGCTCCGATGTAGCTGCTGTGCTAGTTTCTGCTGCTGGCTCTTCTGTTGTAGCTGGCTCTTGCTCTGTGCTACATCCTGCCATTAAAATTGTGCTAAATACCAATACTAAAATTAATGCTAATAGTTTTTTCATTTTTGTTTTCTCCCTTAAATTATATGTTTGTATATTTAATTTACATGTTATTGTTTTGCCTTATTTTATTACTTACAATAATTTATTAAATATAAATTTGTTTTGGTAAAAGGCAACCAATGTAAATTGTTTAATAATGCCAAACACGTTACAAGTTTACTTGCCTGTGCTTTTTGTCGGCATTTACTTACAGGACTTGCCTGCACATATAGTTTACCAAAGTGTGTGTAAAGTTTGATACCATGGCAACGTTAAATAAATGTAAAATATTTTACAAAAGGGTTATTGCTTAGTATTGTAACAAATTGCATTACCGACTACTTATTTTAAAAATAAAACAGCAAAAACAAAAGCCTTATATTGTATATAAGGCTTTAAATGCAATATTTTATTTTTTTGCAGGTATAATTTCTATCCAAAAATCGTCAGGGTCTAAAATAAAGTAAAGGCCCATTTCTTTATTTTCATAGCAAATACAGTCCATTTGCTTGTGTTTATTATAGCTTGCGTCAAAATCTTCTGTTATAAAAGCTAGGTGAAACTCGTTATCTCCATGGCTGTATGGCTGTGTGCGGCCATGATTATATGTAAGTTCCAGTACAAATTCACTTTTACCATCACCTAAAAATACAAGTGTAAAGTCTTCACCTTGTTTTCTTCTAACCTCTTTTAGCCCCAAAGCCTCATCGTAAAACTTTAGGCTTTTTTCAAGGTTAAGTACGTTAAAATTATAATGTGCAAATTTAAACATAAGTTTTCTCCTTTTATTTAACATTTTTTATTTTATTTAAATTACTGTTAACTGTAACCTATACAATAAAAAATTATATATGCTTTTACTTAGTTACATATAGTCTATTTCTAGTGTGGGTAGGCCATTTAGTGTATTTTGCGCTATGTTGCCGTTTTTATATTCATAATACCCTTGTGCGGCTATCATAGCCGCGTTGTCGGTACAAAGCGATAAATCGGGCATGTACAGTTTTGCGCCTGTTTCATGTGTTCCCTCGCTAAGCAGTTGCCTTAGCAAACCATTTGCAGCAACGCCCCCTGCTAAACAAATTTTATTAATATTATTGTTTTTTGCACAAAGCAGTAATTTTTGGCTTAGTATACTTGCTATTCTGTACTCAAAACTTGCGCACATATCGTTTACATTTACGTTTTCACCTTGCATGTTTAATTTATTTACGGTGTTTAATACCGCTGTTTTTAACCCGCTAAAGCTAACATCGTACTCTTTGCTTGCATTTGGTATGGGCAATTTATATGCATTTTGGTTTCCACTTTTAGCAGCCTTACTTACGGCAGGGCCTCCGGGGTATCCTAGGTTTAATATACGTGCCACTTTATCAAATGCCTCGCCTGCGGCATCGTCCAGTGTACGGCCATACACTTTAAATTTTGTGTAATCTGTAACATGTATAATGTGGCTGTGCCCGCCACTTGCAACAAGCGTTAAAAATGGCGGAGTTAAATTTTTATGCGTTATGTAAAGCGAGGCAATATGCCCCCTTAAATGGTGAACAGGTATTAGTGGTTTGTTTTGTGCATATGCTAAACCCTTTGCAAAATTTACACCAACAAGCAACGCACCAATTAGCCCAGGTGCAAACGTAACCGCAATTGCATGTATATCGTCCATTGTTAAATTTGCATTGTCCAGCGCATTTTGCGCTACACTAGATATATGCTCTATATGTCGGCGGCTTGCAATTTCGGGTACAATACCGCCAAATTTATTTTGTTCATCTGCGCTCGTAACAGTACAGCTCGACAATATATCCCTGCCATTTTTTACTACGGCGGCACATGTGTCATCGCAGCTTGTTTCAATTCCCAGTATATTCAAGGCAAACCTCTCTTTAATCAAATCATCTTTTGCATTAATATTGCATCGTCGACGGGGTTTGTGTAAAAACATTTGCGCATTCCGTTTTGGGTAAATCCCAGCGTTTTATATAAGTTTATTGCCGATGTATTTTTACTTCGCACCTCTAACCAAAAAGTATTAACGCCAATATTTGCAACATATTTAAACGCATAATTTAAAAGTCCACTTGCAATACCCTTGCGCCTAAATTGCTCTGCTGTGCTAACTGCATCTATATTTGCAACATTTTGCACACAACTAAAGGCACAAAATGCGCATACTTTACCGCTATGCAGTGCAACAAAACATTTATTTTGCGCAAACTTCAGTGTAGCGATCAAAACATCTTCGCTCCAGCCGTCGTGTACCGTGCTTTCAATTTGTGCCACTTCGCTTACATGCTGTTTTTGCATAGGTTCATAAGTTATATTGCAGCTATTTAAATTCATAATTTATATCCGTTTCTTGCAGTTAGTATTTATACGCTATTTAAAAGCTTTCGTTAACCCTTCGAATCATACCAAGTTTCACCGCTGTTTACATCTACCAAAAGCGGTACGGCAAGCTGCGCGGCATTGCTCATTTCTTCGCTAATTATTTTTTTCACCACTTCTATTTCTTCGTGAGGCGTTTCTACTATAAGTTCATCGTGCACTTGCAATATTAACTTTGCATTAAGCTTTTCTTTGTGTAGCCTATCGTATACTCTTATCATTGCAAGTTTTATAATGTCTGCAGCAGTACCTTGAATAGGCGTATTCATTGCCATTCTTTGGCCAAGTGCGCGCACATTAAAATTACTGTTTGCAAGCTCGGGCAAATTGCGCCTGCGGTTATAAAGCGTTGTAACATATCCGTTTTGCTTTGCATTTTCAACTGTATTATCTAAATACTGCTTTACACCCGGAAAATTGTTAAAATACGTTTTTATAAATTCATCGGCCTTTTTAACACTAATGTTTAAATCTTTACTTAAGCTAAAAGCACCTATGCCGTACACAATGCCAAAGTTAATTGCCTTTGCCGACGAGCGCATTTGCGGCGTTACCTCGTCTTCACTTACACCGTAACTTTTTGCAGCTGTAGACTTATGAATATCGGCATTTCGGTTAAATGCATCTTGCATTGTTTCATCACCCGATACGTGTGCCAGTATTCTCAGCTCTATTTGACTGTAGTCGGCATCAAGTAATACGCAACCTCTCTTTGCAACAAAGTACTTTCTAAACCTGCTTCCCAGTTCTGTTCTAACGGGTATGTTTTGCAAGTTTGGCTCGCCCGATGATATACGCCCTGTTCTCGTTTCTGTTTGGTTAAACGTAGAGTGTATGCGCATATCATCGCCAATAACTTTTAAAAGCCCCTCTACATATGTGCTGTTAAGTTTTTGGTATGTGCGATAAAGCATAATATGATCAATAACAGGGCTGTATTTGCGCAAATTTTCAAGCACCTCTGCATTTGTAGAGTACCCGCTTTTTGTTTTTTTACCTGTTGGCAGCATCATATCTTCAAACAAAGCTTTTCCCAGCTGTTTTGGGCTATTTACATTAAATTCGTACCCAACATAATTGTATATTTCTAAAAGTTCGCTTTTTAAGCTCTGTTGCAGTTCAATGCCAAATTGCTCTATTCCTTTTTTGTCTACTTCTATTCCAAGCAGTTCCATGTGTGCAAGCACCTTACACAGCGGCATTTCAATGTCACAAAGCAAATTATACATCTCTAAGGCTTCGCACTCTTTTTTTAAATTGTCGCACACATTAGCTATTAAAGCTGCCTGCGTGTACTCGCATTTAAATGCAGGTTTTACACCATAGCTTTGGGCAAGCTGCTGTATTGTATAGTTTCTTGTATCGGGGTTTAACAAGTATGCGGCAATTTTACCGTCAAACGTAATATTATTTGCCTGCTTACCATTTAAAAAAGCAGCTTTAAATAAAGGCTTTGCATCAAAACATCTTTTTTCAACTTCTTTATTTTCTATTAAGTTTATAAAAGCTTCATTATTTAAATTTGTAATGCAAACTTTATTATTTTGCACACATATAACATTATTTTCGCAGTTTTCTTCTGTCGCATCTTCGCAATATATATAAACAATACCACCACAAAGTTGTTCGCAGTTCACATTTTCATCAACTTCAAGTTTTTCGTTTTCAAAATCCTCTTTAGCTGTACAGTGCTCTATATCATCTAAATTAAGTTTCTTAATCATTGTAAACATTTCAAGTTCATTTAACAGTTGTTCTGCTTTTTTTAAGTTTTGCTCGCTTGTTTTTATCTCATACGCTCCAACATCAACATTTATTGGTACATTGCAATTGATAGTTGCAAGCTCATAACTTAAAAATGCGTTATCTTTACAATTTATTAGCTTTTCTCTAGCGCCTTTTTTTATGCGGTCATCACTTATATTTTCGTAAACCTCGTTTAAACTGTTAAAGTTTTGTATAAGTGTAAGCGCTGTTTTTTCCCCAACACCAGCCACACCCGGTATATTGTCCGATGCATCTCCCATTAGACTTTTAACGTCTATAAGCTGTTTTGGGGTAAGGCCGTATTGTTCGTGTACCGCATTTTCGTCCATTACCAAAGTTATGCTTTTGCCGGCCTTTGTTGTGGCAAGCAAAACGCTTGTTGTTTTGTTTACAAGCTGTAGGCTATCTCTGTCTCCTGTGGCAAGCAAGCATATATCATTTCTTTTTGCACATTCATTACTTAGTGTTCCTAAAATATCGTCGGCTTCATAACCCTCGCAGCTCACTATATTGTAACCCAAATATAAAAGCAACTCTTTTAGCACAGGCATTTGCATTGCAAGTTCTTCGGGCATACCTTTTCTGTGCGCTTTGTAATCGCTGTACATATTATGCCTAAATGTAGGTGCTTTTAAATCAAAAGCTATTGCAATTTCGTTTGGGTTATGCTCGGTTTTAAGTTTAATTAAAATGTTTAAAAAGCCTGTTATTGCATTTGTATACATACCACTTTTTGTTGTAAGCATACGAATACCGTAAAAAGCTCTGTTAACTATGCTGTTTCCATCTATAACAAGTAATTTCAAAAAAAACTCCCTCTGCCACTTTTTACAATTAAGCAGCAATATGTTTAACATATAATATTTGGGCAGTTGCAGTGTAAATTGCAAGCCAAAAATTACTAAATAAATATTATATAATGCGCAACAATATATAAAGTTAACGCTGTTTTAGTATACCACAATTTTTACATTTATGGTATACTGTTTTATTATGAACAATTTATTTATTGAAAAATTGAATATGAATTTTGGCGCAAGCCTTGCACCTATGGCCGGCCTAACCGATAAAAGTATGCGTATATTATGCGATAATTACGGTGCCACAAGTACTGTTAGCGAAATGATTAGTGCTAAAGCACTTACAATGGGCGATAAAAAAAGTGTTAAATTAATGAAAGGCACCGAGGGAAATGGCCTTTACGGCATACAAATTTTTGGCGAGGACTATGAGTGTATGGGTAAGGCAACCGATATGATTTGCAGTGGCAAATACGGCATTAAGTTTGACTTTATTGACATTAATATGGGTTGCCCCGCACCTAAAATTACAAGTAGTGGCGCGGGTAGCGCACTAATGAAAACACCTGACACAGCAGCAAAAATAGCCGAAGAAGTAGTTGAAAACGCACAAAAGTACAACGTGCCTGTAACAGTAAAAATGCGCCTAGGCTGGGATGGTGACAAACAAGACTATACAGCGTGTGACATAGCACAAAAGTGCGAAAGTGTGGGAATACAAGTGTTAACCGTACATGGGCGCACACGTGCCGAAATGTATAGGCCCGGTATACACGAAGATGCAATTGCACAAGTAAAACAGTGTGTTAAAATACCTGTTATTGCAAACGGTGATGTTACTGATATTGACAGTTATTTAGCAATACTTAAAAAAACTTGTTGCGACGGTGTTGCAATAGGTAGGGGCGCTATGGGTAACCCATGGCTATTTAGCCAAATATCGGCGGCTGCCAGTGGTAAAAGCATACCTGCTATGCCTACTATTGCGCAAAAACTTGCCGTTATGAAAGAACATATATATGCCATGTGTATGGACAAGGGCGAGTTTGTTGCAATGCAACAAGCACGAAGCATAGCCGGCCACTATATGCATGGGTTAAAAGGTGCCGCTAGCTTGCGCAGGGCTTGTTGTGCGCTTAAAAGTTTTACCGATTTAGACGAAATAATTAACACAGCATTTGAACACGCAAATAAAAAAGATGTTACAGATAACCTATAAAAATGCAAATTTAAATAACAATTTACATCTAAAAATATTTGTTAGCTATAGTATAATTTTTATTATATAGTTTAATTTCACAATACAATTAAAATTTTGCAAGCTCATCAAGTGTTTGCGAGTAGCAATCAAGCATATGAGCCATAAAATAGTCAACCTCGGGGCAACTCATATTTTTTAGCGCATTGTACTGCTGTTTTTTTGCTCCATCAAATTCGTTGTTGCCACTTTGGCTCTCCTCTATGCACTTAATAAGTGCCGATAGTCTGTCGGCCGCTTTTAGCAGTTGCCTCTCCTTTTGTGAAAGACATTCGCCTCTCATGTACATTCCAACATCGTTTTGCAATTGCTCTGGCAACAACTGCGCAAGTGTATCTGACGCATCTTTTTCAAGTTTTTTATATTCTGCGCGCAAATTTTCGCTTTTGTATTTTACAGGTGTTGGCATATCTCCCGTTAAAATTTCACTTACATCGTGGTATATACCCGCAACAACAACAGTTTCGGGTCTTACTGTTGTATTGTATATTTTTTGCGATATAAGACATAAAGTATGCGCAAGTATAGCAACGTCTGTTGTGTGTTCACTCAGTGTTTCGGCCCTTGATGAACGCATAAGCCCCCACCTTGTTATATATTTCATTCTTGCAACAAGCGCATTAAATGCATAAAGTTTTTTCATCGTTAACACTCTTTCTTTATTTGGCGGCTTCCTTTCTATTTAATTTTCGAAACCGCATTTTTTAGTTTTATTATTTTATAAAATTTATTATATCACAATTTTCACATTTTAAAAGGTAGGTTTTGCACATGCACAGCACAGCCGAAATAACTATAAATAACAGTGTAAAATTGCAAGTGCCCATTGGTACTTTATTGTATAATGCATTAAGCTTACACTGTTTTAAAAAAAATAATACACAATACAGTTTACATCAATTTGAACACATTAATACGCATTGTGGCGGAAATAAAACATGTAAAAAATGCCGAGTTAATATTTGTGGTAATGTTAGCAGTATAACACCACAAGAGCGCGAAGCTCTTACTTTGGAAGATATTGAAAACAATATACGCTTAGCTTGCTTTTGTAAAGTAATGGGAGATTGCAACGTAACGTTAAAAAAACAAGTTGAATCTGTTATAAAAACTGACGGTATTTTACCTGATTTTGATAAAAACCCTATGTTTAAACAATACGGTATTGCCATTGATATAGGCACAACAACACTTGCCGCACATTTGTATAGCACTGAAGTTCTTATTGCCACAACATCTGCCCAAAACCCACAGGTTGCATACGGCGCAGATGTAATAACGCGCATTGGATTTTGCCTGGAAAGCGAGCAAAATGCAATTACTATGTCGCAAATTATAATTACGGCTATTAATGAGTTAATAGCCGATATGTGCCAAGCTGCCGATATATCTTTCGATTTAGTGGATAGCATAGTTATTACGGGCAACAGCGCAATGCTATATTTGCTAACAAAGCGCAATGCAAAAAGTTTAAGCTGTGCACCGTTTAAGGCCGATTGTTTATTTGATGAAATTATAAGTGCAAAAGAACTTAATATAATATGTAAAAACGCACAAGTATATTTACCCCCTTGCATATCGGCATTTATAGGCGCCGATATTACTACAGCAATACTTGCTAGCAACATGTGCAATACAAATAAAAGCGCCATTCTTTGCGATATTGGCACAAACGGTGAAATAGCACTTTGGCATAACGGCAAACTTACGTGTTGCTCTACAGCTGCAGGCCCCGCATGTGAGGGAGCCGGCATACAAATGGGTATGCGCGGAAAACAAGGTGCAATAGACCATGTAAGTGTAGCAAACGGCAAACTTAACTGCAGTGTTATTGGCAATGTTGCGCCTGTTGGCATATGCGGTAGCGGAGTAATTGATACTATAGCGTGTTTATTACAGTTAGACATAATAGATGAAACTGGGTACATGCAAGAAAGCGAGCACACAATTTTAAGCCCTGTTGTAATAACGCAAAAAGATGTGCGAATGATACAACTTGCCAAAAGTGCCATATGTGCCGGTATAGACACAACAATTATTACAGCTAATTTAAATTATGATGATATAGAAACATTTTATATTGCAGGTGGTTTTGGAAGCTACTTAAATATAAACAGCGCTGCAAATATTGGCCTTATACCAAAACAATTAAAACAAAAGGCAAAAGTAATGGGCAATAGTGCGCTTATGGGAGCATGCATGTTGTTGCTTTGCAAAAGCTTACAAAGCAATGTTAAAAAAATTGCAAATTTAGCAACTACAATACACCTAGAAGCAAATACAACATTTATACAAAAATATACAGATGGAATGTTTTTTTAATTTTGCAATTTTTTACAAATTTTATAAAAAAAGTCTTTTAATATTAAAGCAACTATGTTATAATATTTATACAATTTAATATGTATCAAAATAAGCGGGGAAACATGTTAAAATCATGTGCGGTCTCGCCGCCGTAAAGTGTAAAATTACACTAAGCCGGAATGCCGTTGTTTTGATGTACTTGTAAAGGTACACTGTACCTTTATCTGCCACGATGAATGGTTGCGGTGCGCTTTTAAAGTTTGCAAACTTTTTAAAAAGTAATTTAACCCTACCGTACTGGTAGGGTTTTTTTATATGTAAATTATTATTAAGGAGAATTTGAATGAGTAAAAAAGTATTAATACCTGTTGGTGTGCTAGCACTTGCAATAATAGCTGTTGTAGTTATATGGTTGCAATTTGGCATGCCACAAACAACTGCCGGAGATAAAAGTATTGCTGTAGATGTTGTTTTAGCCGATGGCTCGACAGAGACATTTAACTACGACACCGACTTAGAATTTTTAGGAGAAGTACTTACAAACGAAGAGTTAATTGAGGGCGAAATGGGCGAATGGGGTATTTTTGTAACTGCAGTTAACGGTGTAGTTGTTGATGATTCTAAAGAACAGTGGTGGTGCCTAACAAAGGGCGGCGAAGATGTAATGACAAGCTTTGATACAACACCAATTGCAGATGGAGATACGTTTGAAATAACACTAAAAGAGGGATACTAAAAAAATGTTAACTACTCGTCGCCTTGTAACTGCGGCATTAATGGCAACAATACTTGTTGTTTCAAAATATGCGCTAGACGCGATGCCGAACATAGAGCTTGTGAGCTTATTAATAATTGCATTTGCATTGGAGCTTCCAAAGCTAACAATGCCTGCAATTTATGGTTATGTTTTTATTTATGGGCTATTTAACGGGTTTGGCATTTGGTGGTTCCCACAACTTTACATTTGGCTTGTACTTTTTATTATGGTGCGCTTGTTACACCGCTTAAACAGTACAATATTGTTTGCAGTAATAAGCGGCTTTTTCGGTCTTTTATACGGTGCGCTTTACTCTCTTAGCTATATGCTAACAAACGGCATTTATTCTGGTATTGCTTGGTGGATAGCCGGTATACCGTTTGATATACTACACTGTGTAGGTAATTTTGTTGTTTGCCTAGTACTGTTAAAACCAATAAGGGCTGTTTTAAACAAATGTAAATATGCAATAAATATTGCATAAAAATAATATTTTTAAATAAAAAGTGTGCGTATTTTAAAAAACGCACACTTTTTATTTAATGTAATGTAAATTTTAAACAGTTAGGCTTTTACTTTTTTTATTTTTAACGTACAGTTTTTTTAGCAATATTACAATATAAGTTAAAAGTGCATAAGCGCCTACTGTAATAAAGTACGTTAGCATGGCAAATACAAACGAAGAAACATTATGTAAGAAAGGCCTATCTACCTGATAAAAATAGTTGCCACCTGTAAAATAATTTGCAATAATTGCAACTGGTAAATAAATAGTAAAAGCAATTACTGCGTGTACATAGCTTTTCCAGCTTGGATACCAGTTGTACGCTATTACAGCAAAAACAGGTATAAGCACTGTTATAATATGGTTTATCATGTACGAAATACCGCTTATATGCGTAAAATTAAATACATGTAGCGGGTAAAAAAGCGAAATTAGCGCATAAACGCTAAAGTAACATAAAATATTTAATACCCATTCTTTTTTTGTAATTAAAAACACCAATGTTAATATGCTTGCAATACGGCAAAGCTGTAACGGCAAACCCTCTGCTAAAAAAACCGGAGTTGCAAATGCATACCAACCATAAAGCAAAAATATTTGCTGAAAAAGGAGTGTGCAAAAAAATATTTTACACAGTTTGTTTTTATGTTTTTTAATAAATGTGTGGTTTTTAATAAACATAAACACAGTAAAAATGCAAAATGCAAGGTATAATAAATGTGTAGGGCCTAGTATTTTTACAAATTCAGCCTTTATTGATATAAAATTTGAAAACATATAAATTGTTTACCTACTAATTTATTTTAGCAACAAATTAACTTATTGTTAATATTGCACCCAATAAAATATACATTTTTTTTATTTTGTTGTCAATACAATTAATTTCACAAATTATGTTATTGTTGATATATAGTTATATTTTAACTTAGCATATTAATATTAATTTGACAAGTACGCGCATAAACTTTATAATTATATACATACGTAAAAATATAATATATAATAAACGCAATTTTAAGGAGCATTTTCTTTTATGGGTCTAACTGTTATTGTGTCAATTGCAACTGGGTGTGTTATCGGGCGCATTTGCACATCTTTGTTTAAAAATAAAATAAATTTATTGCGCAACGTTTTGTGTGGTATGTTTGGCGGTTTATTAGGTGGGCTAAGCGTTTATTATGTTAATTTAAGTGTTAACGCATGGATAGCCGAAATTGCACTTAGTGCTATTGGCGCGTTTGTTTTTGTATGGATAATTAAAATTACCGACAAAAATAGAGGCTAACAATATTAATTATCATACAAAATTTTAATAATTACATATAAAAACACAAAGTTTTATACTACATAAAACTTTGTGTTTTTTGTTTTTAATTAAAGCTTGTAAAAAAAGCCACTAAAATATGTTACTGTGTTTTGCCCGTTAATATAATTCAATCCGGCAGACTTTGCCAGTTGAGAAACATCTATACCGTATGTTTCTAAATTAGAAAGCGCCAGTAGCGGGAACCTACATGGCTCTTGCGTAAGTTTTGCACACTCATTGCATACACGGCACCCACCTGCGCCCAGGTGTAATGTTTTTTTAAAGTAATTTACCCCGCTAAATTGTTTCATTACTTTTTGTGTTAGCTTATTATGTGCCTCACCTACAGCCATCATTCCCTCAAAGTCATAGCTATCTTCAAGTGGACCATAAGTTTGATACACAATTGCCCCGTCAAAGCTCTTTGCATCTTCGATAAGCTTTTCTATCTCTCCGGCGTCCGGCGGACATGTCCAGCACTTACCGTATTTTCCACAAGCATTGCTTTCACAAAGCAATCTAAAACCTTTGTCAAACACTATGTCTTTTACATTAACACTAGCTGTCTTGTTTGCTCCAAGTTCTAAAATCTTGTTTTCTATCTCTTTAATTTTATTTTGCACTGCTTTGCTCCCTAATTTTTTGTTTTACTTTTCGCTTTATTGCTTACATGTTAATTACCAAAAAGTTACAACAAATATTATTATAAGTTAAGCTTTTTTAATACTATTCACCGGTATAAATAGCTGCATATTTGCTGTACCATTTAATTGCAACATTTACAGCTTTTCTTAGCGGCATACCTTTTCCTGCTAAAAGTACTATTATGTTGTTTGCATTACCACAGTATTTTTTTATTTGTATGTCGGGGCCTGTGCAATCCACATGAAACACACCATCTTCTATTTTTACAAAACCCTTCATTCTATAACTGGCATCGGCTAGCATACCCAAAAAGCCTTTTAAACTTTGCATATTCATGTTTTCGCTTACTTTAACGCTTATTTTTTGTAGGGTAATATCTTTTGTGCTATTTATTTGCTCTATATCAGGTACAGCACCTATTTCGTTTATCCATTGTGGCTGTATTTTACCGTACTTGGTTTTTTTAATTACTGCAAAAGGGTTAGCCATTTTTATTAAACTTATACTTTTTTCACACTGCTCGTTTGTGGCAATGTCTGTTTTATTTAATAGCACAAGGCCACTAACTGTTATTTGCCTTTTACACACTATTGCAGTGCTGTACACCTTTTCAAGTCTTACTGCATCTGCAATGCATATGCTTGCCTTGTAGTTAATGTGTGTAAAAGCGCTCATAACACTGTTTATACTTGTTGGGTCTGCAAGGCCACTTGCCTCTGCTACTATAACGTCGGGGCTTGTGCTTATTGCACCTTTTAATACGCTCTCAAATTTATCTGCTTTACATGTGCAAAATATAGAGCCATTATTTATTTCATCAAGCACAACCCCAACTTCACTAAGCAGCGCTCCGTCTACGCCTTGCTTACCAAACTCGTTTATAATTAAATGTATACGTTTTGGTGCTAATATTTTTAAAAATTCTTTCAAAAATGTTGTTTTTCCCGCACCTAAAAAGCCCGTTACAAGGTAAAAGTCTATCATATTTTAAACACTTTCCGCTGTTTAAAATTATCTTACTTACAAAACAGCGTTTATTTCGTTTTCAAGCTCTTCTTTGCTTGGTATTATAGATGAAAACTTTAGCTGGCCATTTATATAAATACTTGGAAGGTTAGATACTCCCATTTTCTTGCATCTTGCTATGTTTTCTTTTACTGTAAATTTATACTCTACAACGTCAATTTTATCTCCATATGTCTGCTTTGCAACGTTTGCTGCGCCCATCATATATGTGCAAGCCGCACACGTTGCACTGTCCAGTGTAAATACCTCTACAAGTGGTTTTTCAAGGTTGTTATAATCGGGCAGTTCTACTTCAATGTCAAAAGTTTCTCCTGTGTAGTTTTCTACCATTTTACTTACATTTTCAGTATCTAATACAGCTTGTGCAGCACCTATTGTGTTCTCTACAGGTACGTCGTACGGCATATCACAGCCGGGCGCCACAATAAAGTTTTTGTATTCGTCAAGTTTATTTAACATGTCAACAACAACTTTCATGTTGTCTTGCTGAGAACCATGTAGCATTACGCTTGTAAGCGGTATGTTACCACCTATAACTACGTTGTATTTATCACAAACTGCTTTTGCCGCAAATATGTCTACATTTTCATCTACCGAAATAGAATCCGGCTTTGTTTTACACATTACCTCAATATTTCTAGTTGCGTTTCCGCATACAAAAAACGAAGAAAAAGCTTTTTTCTCTTTTATATAGTCAAACAGCTCGCTAAATGGCTCTGATAAAAATTGCTCGAAGTGATCAGACGAAATTTGCGATACAAGCGGGTCTACTATTGCAATAACATCCATTCCTGCATCAATAAACATATCTGTCATTTTTTTGCCACACTTAGTGCAAAATTCCAATAATTCTTTTACATAATCTTCATCATCAAACATGTCCATAAAAATATCGTTGCCACGCAAATGGCTTGCAAGAGTAAACGGGCCACAAAACAAACCGTAAAGTGCAGTTGTGTCGCCTACAAGCTCTTTCATTTTGCGCATTGCACTAAGTACCATTGGCATACGTGCCGAATTTTCATCAGGCAATGTACAGTCGCAAGGCACTGTCATTGTTTCTTCAAGTGGGTGGCTTGCAACGCTTGGTGGGCCGTCTTTCGTCCATAACAATTCACATCCAAGTGCCTCTGCCTCCAGTTGCAAATCAAAAACAACCGGTTGTCCATCGGGTTTATAAAGTTTATTTACTTCAAGCAGTGCTTTTATAAGCTCATCTTCGTTTTGAAGTATTGTTTGTGCGTCTACTCCTGTTAATTTACCTGCATGTACGCCTGCAAACGGCACCCAAGGTGCTCTGTTTGTTTTTTCGCCTCTTAATGTTTTAAATAATAACTCTTTAGGTGTTATGTTTTGCATTTTATTCCCCTTAAATATTATTTTGGCACACTTAAACAAACATACCACAAAACAGCTGCATGCCTTATTGTTTTATTTTGGTAATGCAAGTTAAAATATATACTATTTGCTTGCACTACCAGTTTGTTTAAATGCTTTTAAGTTTTAATTTAAATTAGTTTTATTTTTTAGTCTTTAAATTTATTATGCGGTGCAAAGCTCTACCGCCACTTCCGAACATGTAGCAGCATCCGGTGTATATTTATCGGCTCCTATTTGGTCGCAGTAATTTTGCGTAATAGGTGCGCCACCAATCATAATTTTCACTTTATCTCTTATGCCCTCTTTTTGTGCCTCGTTAACAACATCTTGCATAACGCCCATTGTTGTTGTAAGCAGTGCCGAGCAGCATATTATTTGACAATCTTCCTCTTTAGCTGTTTTTACAAACATCTCAGGTGATACGTCTGTGCCAAGGTCTATAACCTCAAGACCTTTGCCCTCAAGCATCATTTTTACAAGATTTTTGCCTATATCGTGCAAGTCACCCTTTACTGTGCCAATGCAAACTTTTCCTGTAGCTTTTATACCGCTCTCGGCCAAAAGTGGTTTTAAAAGTTGTGCACCCATGTTCATTGCACGTGCTGCAACAAGTACTTCTGGTACAAATATTTCGTTATTTTTAAACTTTACACCAATTATATTCATACCACTTAAAAGGCCTTCATCTAATATTTTTTGTACGCTAATGCCTTCATCTATCGCTTGTTGCACAAGCTCTTTTACTATTTTCGCTTTACCTTTTTGTAAATTCTCTGATATTTCGTTTAATAAGCTCATTTTGACCTCCGAATATTTTTTAAATGTTGATTTTAAAGCTTTTATAGCCTTGTTTTGTTATAATATAACCCTTTGGTATTATATTATATTGTAATATTATGATTATTTTAGCACTTTTTTGCTGTTTTTAGATTGACATTTCTCCTTTTTTTGACTAAAATGTTAACAAGACAAAATTTTACCAAAAAAGCATTTTTTTTAATTGTTAATGTGCAATAAATTAAAGGATGAATTTTATGCAATACGCAAATACCGATACTTTAAACCTAAGCTTTGAGTGTGCAAAAGCATTTTCAAATGTAAGTGGCATTGGCTGCACTGTTTCCGACACAAGAGGCAATATACTAAGCGAGAATGGGTATGGATGCAATACTTGTGAAATATGTAGTGCAGCAAATATAAAAAAGGATAAATGCATACAAACACAAAATTACGGCATGGCCCAAGCCGAACGTTTTGGCGGAAAGTACATATATTTTTGCCATATGGGCTTAACTTGTTTTGTGTCGCCCATATTTGGCAAAGAGGGCGATGGCACTAAAATAACGGCAGGCCCATTACTTATGGTAGACAGAGAAGAATATATTGAATATGAACTAGAGCAAATGCCAAATTTAACAAGTGCCAGCAAAAAAAATGTAATTAATATTTTAAACAAACTACCTGTTGTACCAGTTGAAAAAGTTGAAAGCCTATCTACAATGCTATTTATGCAAACAGGCTTTTTAAATAATATGTACGAAACGAGTAGAATGCTAGATAAGCAAAGCGACGACCAATTGCAGAGTCAAATATCGGGCTTTATAGAGCAGTTTAAATTTGAACAAAACACTGTGCCGTACCCTTTTGACACCGAAAATGCTTTGCTTGCAAGTGTAAGTGATGGAAACAAAGCACAGGCGCAAAAACTGTTAAACGAACTTTTTGGTTATATATTTTTTGTTAACGGAGGAAACATTGCTACGGCAAAAGCACGAATAAATGAACTTTTAGTTCTTATTTCTAGGGCTTCTATTAATTCCGGAGCAGATGTAAAAAGCACGTTACAAACAACGCAAGACTACTTAATCGTTATGCCAACGCTTAATACAATTGATGCGCTTTGTAGCTGGCTTGCGGGTGTAACAAATAATTTTATTAGCAGTATATTTAATTATGCCGATGTAAAACATGTTAATGTAATGCGAAAAGCCGATTTATATATGAGAGAAAATTGTACAAGAAAAATATTACTTGAAGAAGTAGCAAAAGAGGTTTATTTATCTCCCACATATTTTAGCCGCATTTTTAAACGAGAAAAAGGCGAAAGTTTTACAAAGTATATTAACCGCTTGCGCATAGATAAAAGCAAACCTTTATTGTTAAAGCAAGAGTTGCGAATGTCCGACATAGCGCAAACGATGGGTTTTGAGGATCAAAGCTACTATACTAAAGTATTTAAAAGCATTGTTGGTGTATCTCCTTTAGCTTATAGGCAAAGTAAGGGAAGAATTTAAATAATTTTGTGGTAAATTATTTAATGACATGGTACAATGATATGTAAACTAAAAATTACAGTAATCAATAGTAAAGTAATAAGTTGGCAGTAAACGCTGTTAACAAACTACGTGTTAAACAAAACACTATATTAGTTAAAATTTGGAGGGCAAGTTATGAAACTTAATTACAAACGCACTATATTTGTTGGTATGGCATTTATGTCTATAACCGCATTTTGGCAAGTGTACGACAGTGTAATACCCCTAATGTTAGACAGCACTTTTAATTTAAGCAATACAAATATAGGCATTGTTATGGCACTAGACAACATACTTGCACTATTTATGCTACCTATTTTTGGCAAACTTAGCGACAACACAAGAACAAAAATTGGTAAACGTATGCCATATATACTTGTGGGTAGTTTACTTACCATTTTATTTATGTACCTAATGCCGTTTGCTGAAAGTCAGGGCAATTTAATAGTGTTTTTACTTGGGCTTGGCCTTTCACTTTTTACAATGGCAATTTACCGCTCTCCCGCAGTAGCACTTATGCCCGACGTTACGCCAAAACCTCTTAGAAGTAAAGGTAATGCCGTAATTAATTTAATGGGCGCTACCGGTGGCATTTTAATGCTTGCAAGCATGGCTATTTTTCCTACAACAGGTAGCAACCCAATGTATTTACAGGTATTTGTTATTCTTGGTTTTGTTATGTCGCTTTGCATTGTTGTTTTGTTTTTTACCATTAAAGAAAACGCATGCGCATTGCAAATGCAACAAGAAAGCAAAACTTTTGCAGTTAGCGAAAAAGATAGTGTCGAAAACGAGGACAATAACAACAATAGTAAAATGCCAAAAGACGTATATAGAAGCTTTATATTTATTTTAACTAGTATATTTTTATGGTTTTTTGGTTACAACGCCGTAACGAGTGCATTTAGCCGTTACGCAGAAAACGTACTTGAGGGCAACTTTGCAAACGTGTTGCTTGTTAGCACTGCCGCTGCAATTGTTGCATATTTACCCGTTGGGTTTATTGCAAGCTCAATTGGCCGCAAAAAAACAATTTTAATGGGCATAACAATGCTTACTGTTGCTTTTTTCTCCGGCATATTTTTTACAAGTGTAAATGCCTTATTATATGTATTTTTTGCTTTTGCAGGTTTTGGTTGGGCGTTTATAAACGTAAACAGCTATCCTATGGTTGTAGAGCTTAGCAGTGGCAACAATGTTGGAAAATATACAGGTTATTACTATACCGTAAGTATGTCATCTCAAATATTAACACCTATATTAAGTGGATTTTTAATGGATAGCATTAGCATGAGAGTTTTATTTCCGTACGCCACATTTTTTGTAATTTTAAGTTTTGTAACAATGCTTTTTGTTAAACATGGAGATACAAAACCCCCGCGCAAAAAAGGCCTTGAAATGGCAGATGTTGACGATTAACATTGTATAAAAATATAAATTTAAACGTAAATTAGCATTTTATTAAAAAGGAGCCGCAGATTATTTTGAAAGATATCACCGAGCAAATACAGCGCAGAAGAACTTTTGCAATTATATCTCACCCCGATGCGGGTAAAACAACGTTAACCGAAAAATTACTGCTATACGGAGGTGCCATACAGCAAGCCGGTATTGTTAAGGGCAAAAAAGGCGCACGTGCCGCCGTGTCCGACTGGATGGAAATTGAAAAGCAACGTGGAATTTCTGTTACATCGTCTGTAATGCAGTTTGAGTACCAAAATTTTTGTATTAATATACTAGATACTCCCGGTCACCAAGATTTTAGTGAGGACACATACCGCACTTTAATGGCCGCCGACAGCGCTGTTATGGTAATAGACGCAGCAAAGGGCGTAGAGGCACAAACAAAAAAGCTTTTTAAGGTTTGTGCAATGCGTGGTATACCTATTTTTACTGTTGTAAACAAAATGGACAGAGAGGCGCAAAACCCTTTTGATTTACTTGAAGAACTTGAGCAAGTGTTGGAAATACAAACATACCCCATGAACTGGCCCATTGGTAGCGGCCGTGACTTTAAAGGTGTGTACGACAGGCAAAACAAAGAAATACTTGCTTTTGAGCACACCGGAAAAGTTGGTAGCTTGCAGGCAGATAAAATATCGGCACACTTGGGCGATGAAAATTTAGACGAGCTTTTAGGCGAAAATTTGCACTCTACCCTTATAGATGATATAGAGCTTTTAGATGGTGCGTCGTATGAATTTGACAAGCAAATGGTAGATGACGGAAAACTTACACCTGTGTTTTTTGCCAGCGCATTAACTAATTTTGGCATAGAGCCATTTTTAGATAGTTTTTTAAAGTTAAGCACCACACCACTTGCACGAAATAGTAGTGCAGGCATTATTAGTCCGTTAACTAAAGAAGATTTTTCGGCATTTGTATTTAAAATACAAGCAAACATGAACAAGGCTCATAGAGACCGAATAGCTTTTTTACGTATAGTTAGCGGAAAATTTGAACGTGGAATGGACGTAACACATGTTCAAACAAATAAAAAGTTAAAACTTACACAAAGCACACAACTTATGGCCGATGGAAGAGAAACCGTAGACGAGGCCTTTGCAGGAGATATTATAGGCCTATTTGACTCTGGAGTTTTTTCTATAGGTGACACAATAACTAATGCAAGGCAAATTTTTGAATACGAGGGTATACCAACATTTGCCCCCGAACATTTTGCCAGGGTGTCTCAGGTAGATACAATGAAGAGAAAGCAATTTGTTAAGGGTATAGAGCAAATTGCAAAAGAGGGAGCAATACAAATTTTTAAAGAGCCCGGCGGCGGCATGGAAGAAGTTATTGTTGGCGTTGTTGGTGAATTGCAACTTGAAGTGCTAGAACACCGCCTAAATAACGAGTACGGCGTTGATATTAGGATTAATAAAATGTCTTATAGCTTTATACGCTGGATAGAAAACGAAGAGAGCGAAACATTTAGTGCAAAGCGCCTTGCACTTACAAGCGACACAAAATGTGTAGAAGATTTTAAGGGAAGATATTTGCTACTATTTACAAGTGCATGGAACATAACATGGGCACAAGAGCACAACGATGGCCTTGTTTTAAGCGAGGTAGGGCGATAATAATTATGCACACAGCTATTAGGCTGTGTGCATAATATTTTTTATAAAATTTAAATATATTTTAATTTTATAAGCAGCTTTATTAACTTTATTACTACAATAACAAAACGCTTAATACACTTTACATGTATTAAGCGTTTTGTGTTTATATTTTACTATTTACAATATAATACTTTTTATGTGGCTTTTGGCTTGCCGTTAAACAACAATTGCCAAAATATTTACACTTATTCTATTATACTTGTTCCGCTCATTTCCTCGGGAATTGGCAAACCTAATATTTTTAGCATTGTAGGTGCAATATCAGCCAAAACGCCACCTGTGCGCAACTTTACATCGCCCATACCCATAACCAAAAGCGGTACAGGGTTTGTTGTATGCGCTGTAAATGGGTGGTCTTCGTCTTCGTCATACATCTTATCGGCATTGCCGTGGTCTGCTGTTAATATCATTGTGCCTTGCATGCTTTCCATTGCAGCAACAACTTTACCAACGCACTCGTCTACCGCTTGTACAGCTTTAACTGCCGCATCAAACACACCTGTATGTCCAACCATATCACAGTTTGCAAAGTTTAATATTATTACATCGTATTTGCCGCTTTTTATACGTTCTACACACTCATCTGCCACTTCATAAGCACTCATCTCTGGCTGTAAATCGTATGTTGCCACTTTAGGGCTGTTTATTAGTGCACGGTCCTCTCCCTCAAACGGCTCTTCTACGCCTCCATTAAAAAAGAACGTTACGTGTGCGTATTTTTCTGTTTCGGCAATTCTTAATTGTGTTTTGCCGCTATTTGCAAGGTATGCTCCAAGTACGTTGTTTAGGCTTTGTGGTTTAAAAGCTACTTGTACATTTGGCATTGTAGCGTCGTACTGTGTAAAACAAACGTAATTTAAATTTAAACGACCGCCTTCTCTTTTAAAGCCGTCAAAATCATCATCCACAAATGTTCTTGTTATTTCCCTAGCTCTGTCTGGGCGGAAATTGAAAAATACAACGCTATCGCCATCGCTAATTCTGCCGCCATCGCATGTAACTGCAGGCAAAACAAATTCATCTGTAACATCGTTTGCATAGCTATTTTCCATAACTTGAACAGGTTCGCCTTTTTCTCCTTGCCCGCAAACAAATGCATTGTAAGATTTTTCAACCCTATCCCATCTGTTATCTCTATCCATTGCATAGTAACGGCCTGTTATAGTTGCAATTTCGCCAATGCCAATCTCTTTTATTTTTTGCAAAAGCTCTTTTACAAAATCTAATCCCGATTGTGGCGGTACATCTCTGCCGTCCATTATTGCATGTACATATACCTTTTTAAGGCCCTTATCTTTAGCTAACTTTAACAATGCATACAAATGCTCGTTATGGCTATGCACGCCTCCGTCCGACAAAAGTCCCATTAAATGCAATGCTTTGTCGCCTTTAATAGCGCTATCAACAGCATTGCAAAGTTCTGCATTATTAAAAAAGTCTCCATCTTTAATACTTTTTGTAATGCGTGTAAGTTCTTGGTACACAATGCGGCCGGCACCTATATTAGTATGGCCCACTTCACTGTTGCCCATTTGCCCTTCGGGCAAACCAACGTCCATTCCGCTAGCTCCAATTGTTGTGTGTGCATTTTCCTCAAATAGTTTATCTAAATTTGGCGTATTAGCACTTTTAATTGCATTGCCAAAATCTTGTTCATTGTATCCAAATCCATCTAAAATACAAAGAAGTAATGGTTTTTTCATATAGGTTCCCTTCACTTTTTATTTACTTGCAGCCTTAACTATTGCGGCAAAATCTTCCGGTTTAAGCGATGCACCGCCAATAAGTCCGCCATCAACATCATATTTTGAAAGTAACTCGTCTGCATTTGCTGCATTCATGCTTCCGCCGTATTGAATTGTTGTTGCATCTGCTACATCTTGAGAGTAAATTTCTGCTAAAACGTCTCTAATAACTTTGCAAACTTCTTGTGCTTGGTCTGCTGTTGCTGTACGGCCTGTTCCTATTGCCCACACAGGCTCATAAGCAATTATTACATTTTTCATATCGCTTGCGCTTATATCTTTAAGTGCAATTTTTGTTTGCAAACGTACAAGTTCCGAAGTTACACCTTGCTCTCTTTGCTCTAAGCTTTCACCCACACAAACAATTGCAGTTAAGCCTTTTGCAATGGCAGCTTTTGTGCGCAAATTAACTGTTACGTCTGTTTCTCCAAAATACTGTCTGCGCTCAGAGTGACCTGTTATTACATACTTTAAGCCCATATCTGCAAGCATTGCAGCTGAAATTTCACCTGTAAATGCGCCACTCTCTTCAAAGTGAACATTTTGTGCGCCTATTTCAATATTAGTTT
The DNA here is from genome assembly GCA_964369925.1 of uncultured Bacteroides sp. GTDB lineage: Bacteria > Bacillota > Clostridia > Oscillospirales > Ruminococcaceae > Ruthenibacterium. Next base: position 58,590 of record CAYJGU010000006.1, read on the forward strand.
TATCTGTTGCATGTAATGCAGATTGTATGCTTGTGAATGGTGTGCAAATTACAACCTCACAATCGGCGCCTGCTACAAGCGGTGCCATAGCGTTTAATGTAGTGCCTGTTTGTGTTGCTGTGTTGTTCATTTTCCAGTTTCCGGCTATTACAACTTTACGTTTTAATTTATCCATAACATAGTCCTTTCCTTCGCATTATAGCGATATTTAAATTTGTTAATAATAAAATTTTACCTTTAAATTATAGCAATTTAAAGGTAAAATAGTTTTATTTAGGAATTTTCAATGCACTCTATACCCGGCAAATCTTTACCCTCTAGGTATTCTAAGCTTGCGCCGCCGCCTGTAGATATATGTGTCATTTTATCGGCAAAACCAAGTTGTATTACTGCCGCTGCGCTGTCGCCGCCACCAATAACTGTTGTAGCGTCTGTTTCTGCAAGTGCTTTTGCAACATTTCTTGTGCCTTTAGCAAGCACAGGATTTTCAAAAACGCCCATTGGTCCGTTCCAAACAACTGTTTTAGCTTGCTTTACTGCATTTGAAAAAATTTCTTCTGTTTTTGGTCCAATATCAAGCCCCATATCCTCAGCAGCAATACCGCTAACTTCTACATAATTAACTTCAATTTCTGCATCGATAGGATTTGGGAAAGCTTTTGCAACTGCAGTGTCAACCGGCAACAAAAGACTAACGCCTTTTTGCTTTGCTTTAGCAAGCATTTCGTTACAGTAGTCAAGTTTTTCTCCGTCTATTAAACTTTTACCAACCTCAAAGCCTTGTGCTTTTAAAAATGTATAAGCCATGCCGCCGCCAATTATTAAAGTGTCTACTTTATTAAGCAAGTTTTCAATAACTGTAAGTTTATCGGCAACTTTAGCTCCGCCTAAAATAGCTACAAATGGGCGCTCGGGGTTATTTACCGCATTGCCCAAATACTCTATTTCTTTACCCATTAAATATCCAACAGCCGTTTGTTTAATATATTGTGTTACGCCGGCAGTAGAACAGTGCGCTCTATGTGCTGAACCGAATGCATCGTTAACAAAAACAGTTGCAAGGCTTGCAAGCTCTTTGCTAAATGCATCTTCATTTTTAGTTTCTTCTTTTCTAAATCTTGTATTTTGTAAAAGCACAACATCGCCGTCATTCATTTCCTCTACTGCTTTTTTTGCATTTTCGCCAACAACGTTATCATCGTTTGCAAAAACTACAGGTTTGCCAAGCAATTGAGACAAACGAACACCAACTGCCTCTAGGCTAAATTTATCTTCCGCACCATTTTTTGGTTTACCTAAATGGCTGCACAAAATAAGTTTGCCGCCATCTTTAATAAGTTTATTTAAAGTTGGCAGTGCCGCAACAATTCTGTTGTCGTTTGTAATTTCTCCGTCTTTCATTGGCACATTAAAATCGCAACGCACCAAAACGGTTTTACCCTTTACGTGAATATCGTCTATTGTTTTTTTACCTAAACTGCTCATTGCCAAATTCCTCCATTAAATTCGATAGATTGTTTAACCCATAATATTATAGCTTTTTTTTACAATTAAAGCAATAGACAATGGGTTAAATTATTAACATTTGTTGCATAATTTTCCAATAAAATTAGCTTTATTTTTAATTATAAAATTATAATACAAATTTTGTAATAAAATTTTATAATTTTTGTTACTTTTTATTTATTAACAGTGCGCTTTACATTATTTTTTAAAGTACATATAAACCTGGCATGGTATCATACCATTGTACAGCTTTCGCCTTCTGTCGGCTTTTTTCCCAAAGTTTGTTTCAAACTCTGCATTCGATGTAATAATATAAGCACCTCTGACAGGGTTGTCCACAAGTTGTTTGCCAAGTGTTTTTTCAATTTCTACCGCTGTGCTAACATCAAGCAATCTTTCTCCGTACGGCGGATTTGTAAAAATAATACTACTGCTTGACGGGGTAAAATCTTTAACATCTTTTACAAAAAACTTACACTTTGTATCTACACCGGCAAGTTTTGCATTTTCTTTGCTTAATTCTACAGCAATTGGGTCTATATCAAAACCTATAGCTTCAAAACTAACGTCTCTTTTAATTTCATCAAGTGCGCGTTTGCGCTGTCTTGCCCAAACATCTTTATTTATAAAGGCATAGTTTTGCGCTATAAAGTGTCGCCTAAGCCCCGGCGCCATGTTCATAGCTTTCATTGCCGCTTCTATCATAATTGTTCCGCTTCCGCAAAACGGGTCTTGCACCAAGCTGTCATGATATATACGACCAAGGTCTATTATAGTAGCGGCAAGTGTTTCTTTTAGCGGTGCAGCCGTACTGTTTTTTCTGTATCCTCTTTTATGCAAACCATTACCTGATGTGTCTAACATAATTTGTGCTGTGTCTTTTCTTATAGAAAAGCGAATTTTATACATGTTACCGCTCTCCGGTAATGAGTTAACACCATGCTTATTTTTTAATCGCTCTACTATTGCCTTTTTTACTATGCTTTGGCAAGCAGGAACACTTGAAAGTGTGCTGGAAAGGCTGCTACCTTTTACCGGAAATTGTGCATCGCTCGGCATTATGTCTTCCCATGCAATATCGTAAACACCGTCAAATAATTCATCAAATGTAGTAGCTTTATAAGTTTTTAATAATATTAATATGCGCTCGGCACACCTGCTTTGAATATTAGCAGCAGCTATAATATCCTCATCGCCTTTAAAGCTTATTCTGCCGTCTGTAATACTAACGTCTTGTGCACCTATTCGCTTAAAATCAAATGCAGCACTACTTTCTGTGCCAAAATAACAAGGTGCTATTAAATCAAATATCATTTTTTCCCCTTTTCGGTAATATAAACTTAGCCTGTTATATATTTTTAGGCTTAAATTTATAATAAAACACGGCGCCTTTACATACTTGCCGCCTATGCATTGTAATTGTAACTGCAATTATTATTGTTACGATTGTATATTAGCAAAAATAACACAAAAAAGCAAATGGCCCGCCCCAATAAAAAAACTAAGGCAGGCCATTTTATATTTAATTTTATTAACGCTTAAGTTATCTTTCAGGTATTAGCAACCCATAAGTACCGTTTTTGCGTTTATAAACAAGCTGTATATCGTCAGTTTCACCATCTCTAAATAGGTAAAACTCGTGTCCTAGCATTTCCATATTCAAAATTGCCTCTTCTGCAGAAGACGGTTTGCACGAAAAATGTTTTTCACGTATTACATTGTATTCTTCGCTAACAAATTCTTCTGTGTCCTCACCGCTAAAATACGACGTCAAATCTTTGCTCGACATTTTATCGGCTAGGCGCTTGCGGTTTTTAAGTATGCGGCGCTCAAGTAAATCTACCGCCATTTCAAATGCGTCTTCCATTTTTGGTGCATCTTTTTCTGCGCGGCAAGTAAATCCTTTGTCGTGTACGGTAACCTCAACTGTTTGCCAGTCTTTTTCAACAGTAACTGTTACTTTTGCCTCAGCTTGGCTCGAAAACAACTTATCAAGCTTTGCAAGCCTTTTGTCAACTCTGCTCTCAAAACTTTCTTTTAAGTTAACTTTGCGCCCTGTACAGATAATCTTCATATAAAGACCTCCCTTTTGCAACCACACATTTACACTGTGTAATGTGCGATATATTATGAGCTAATTATAACACATTTATTGTAATATCGCAATAAATTTACACATTTTTATATTTATATTGTGTAAAATTATTATTAATAAATTTGTGGTTTTTTATAGAAAATTTATTATAGTTTATGGTATAATATATATTAGTATATTATGTCTGCAAAATGCTAATTATTTTTTTTGCATATATATGCATTTATATTATTTATTTTGTGCTTATTTAAGAAACGGAGCATTTACATTATGGAAAAAAACACACAACATATACAAAACAGCGATATTTTTGAAGAGAACACTATTTGCTATGGCAAAAACGCCGTTGCAGAACTTTTAAAAAGCGGCGATGGTGTAGATACAGTTTATGTGTCTGACACAATGTCTCAAGCACAAGTAAGTTATTATACAGCACTAGCAAAACAAGCAGGAGCCGTTGTAAAGCGTGTACATCAAACAAAATTAAAAAACATGTGCAAAAGCGAAAATCACCAAGGCGTTGCCGCATACGGTGCATGTGTTACATACGCACAGCTAAGCGACGTTTTAGAAACAGCAAGGCAAAATGGCGAACCACCATTTTTATTATTGTCGGATGGCATAGAAGACCCGCATAATTTAGGCGCAATAATACGAACTGCATTTTTGTGCAAGGCACATGCAGTAGTAATACCAAAGCGTGGTGCTGTTGGTATTACACCCGTTGTAATAAAAAGCAGTGCCGGCGCAGCACTTAGGCTACCCGTTGTGCGCCAAGCAAATATTGCCGAGGTAATACGTAAAATAAAACAAGAAAACATTTTTGTTTACTGCGCCGACATGGACGGACAACCCGTATATAAACAAAACCTTACAGGCCCCATAGCTCTTGTTGTTGGCAGCGAGGGCAAGGGTGTTTCTAGGCTTGTTAAAAGCCTATGCGATGCCAGCGTTAGTTTGCCAATGGCAAGTACTAACACAGGTATAGATAGCTTTAATGTATCGGTTGCAACAGGTATAATTACTTACGAAATAATGAAACAACGCGGTATTTAATTAATAGTATCGAGATTGGAGGGAGACATTTTGCAAGAAAACGACAAAAAATCTAACATTGAAAAAATATTATTGGAGCTTGAGCACACAGATACAAGCTTTGCTAAAAGCGCCAGTATAGACAGCGATGTAAATGAAATTTTAGCTGATTTGGGAATAAGCGGTGCAAAAAAACCTTTAATAATAACAGATAGTGACATATCGAAGAAAGATTCGTCCTTCGAAAATAAAGCAACTATTTCCGGTGAACAATCACTGTCCCAAAATAACGCACAAAAAGCTGCAAAATTGCAATTCGAACAATCACAACTTGCAAATACACAAGTAAACATTGTTTCTGCACCAAACGAGCAGCTAACACAGGCACCTATGCGCGCAAAAATTGTTGCAGGGGCGCCACTTAATTCACCTGTTATACAAAACGAAACACGTACAATAGAATTGCCCACAATTAAAGCATACAGTGAAATGCAGGCAAAAAGGCTGGCCGAAATAGAGCGTGTGGCTGTAGAGAGCGCACTCTCAAGGGCGCAAGCATCTAAAAACAGCGAATTTTACAATTTGCCGGGCATGAAACATCGCAGAGAGGTTATACGTGTTGATGTTGATGAACATTTTAAAGACTTTTTTAAAAATAGTGTTGCAAATGTTGTTGAAGATGTAAATTTTAATGCAGATCTCCCTGCAAAAAACACAAACGATAAAAAAAGGCCGCGCAAAAACAAAGTTGCACCAAGCAGACAAAATATTTCTGTTGTTGCTTCGTCGGATGGGGCGGCTGTTAATAATAAAAAAGGTATTGAAATAAACACAGAGCCTGTTGGCGCACATGGAACACTTACAGGATTTAGCTTGCTTAGCCAATCTACAGATACTTTTGGTGTGCCTATGTCGCAATCAGACAGCGCACAAAAACAAAACAGCGAACACAAAGGCGAAAAACTATTTGAACAAAAAAATGAATCCGCTCGCAAACCTTTAAACAGAATTAATTTTAACATTCCTAAAAACACACCTCAAGATTCTAAACCGTCATCGTTTGTTTCGGCAAGCAGCATTAACGGAGAATATTATACCGACAGCATAATTAAACAAGATGCACCCTCGGATACATTTATGCAAAACCATGTAGATGTGAAAGCTCAAGAATATTATGATACATTAAATGTTGGTGTACCGCCTCAAAATGTTGTAAAAAAAGAGCAAAAAATAGTGGAAACGCCCGAGGTTGTTAAAAATGACTTTTGGAGCGAAAGCAAAAACAGCGGCATGCTTTTTAAAGAAATAACAGTAAACATGCCTATTACTCGTACATCTACAATAGGGGTAGACCCTGATATTTACGGCATACCAAGCGAAGATTACGAACAGCACCAAGACTATAACCACGTTACAGACGCCCCTGCCGTTATGCAAAAACTTAAAAATAAAAGCTTTGCCGGAATTTTTAATTGTGTTATTAGCATAAGCATATTTTTATTTTTGTTTATTACCGGGGCAATAAGCAATAGCGCAAATGTTACAGGCGCCATATTCGAGCCTACTACATATTTAATTATCAACATTTCTATGCTTTTAATTTTATTTGCCGTAAATATACAAACATTAAAAGCCGGTATTTCGGGTTTGTTTGGCAGGCCCAGCGCCGACACTATTGTTTCGTTATCGCTTATAGGTGCAATTGCACAAGGCATAATATTGCTTGTGTTTACAGGCACTTATAATTACAATAGCATTAGCTTGTTTTCAAGCATAGTTGCACTTACAATGTTTTTTAACAATTTAGGCAAATGGCTACATGTTAAAAGTGTTAAAAAAGGTTTTGCAATTGCAATTGCAGGCGAAGACCACAGTGCCGCATTTATAGTTGCAGGAAGAGATTTAACTAAAATGGTGTGCTCTGGCCTGGTAGAAAGCGACCCTATATTGCTTGTAAGCAGGCCTACTTCTCTTGTTAGGGGCTTTTTACGCCAAAGTTTTGCATCGCATTTAAGCGACGTTTACGGCAGAAAAATTAGCCTTATACTATTAATGTCTACTATTTTATGCACCGCAATATCGGCAGTGCTAACACAAAATGTAACAACGGCCGCAAGTACTTTTGCTGCAGTTTTATGTATAGGAGCACCACTCTCTTTAACTCTTGTGTATGCAATACCATCGGTTATGTTACAGCGCACTGCAGCAAAACATGGTGCGGTTGTACCCGGCGCCGGCGCAGTACAAAGGCTAGAGCTTTGCAACACCGTTATGTTGCACAGTAAAGATTTATTTCCATCTACAAGTGTTAAATTGCACGGTATAAAGCCATTTATGGGCAGGCGTATAGATATGGCAATAATATTTGCCGCAAGTATAGTTTACTACAACTGCCCCACACTTCGAGATACATTTATGGCACTTATAGACAATAAAAAGAATATGCTTTTACCTGTTACAAACTCGGAAACTTTTGTAGGGTTTGGCTTTAGTGCCACAGTAGACAAGCAACATGTACTTTTGGGCAACAGGGCAATGATGCGAAGACATAACATTGAAATACCAAGTTTAGAGTATGAAAACAGCTTTACACAAAACGGCAAACGCAGCATTATGTACCTTGCACTTAATGGACGACCGTACAGCATTTATATAATAAGCCACAGCCCCAATAAAACGGCAAAAAAATCTTTAGAGGGGTTAATACAATCAGGTTTTAGCGTTATAATTAAAGCCGACGATTTTAATATAACATCTCAAAGAGTCGCTCAAACTTACAACTTACCTCTTGCAAGTGTAAAGGTAATGTCTCAAAACGAGCAAGACCTTTTAAGCCAGCAAACAGATTATATGCCGGAAAGTGACGGATATATGACGCACACGGGCGGTTTTAATTCCTTCATAGGCGGGCTAAAGGCCGCATGCAGCGCCTCTCGAAAAGAAAAGCTTTTAAACAATATACAAATATCATCTGTACTTTTTACAATGCTTATTGCATTAATTTTAACTATAACAGGTGTACTTACATCGTTAAGTTTAACTGCAATTATTTTTTACCAAGCAGCATGGCTTGCCGTTACATTAGTGCCTATTTTTATTAAAAGCGATTAGCTGTAATTGCACAATAATTTGTTTAATTATAGCTATTAAACGGCAAAATGCTTTTTATCTACTATGGCAATTTAAATTTATAATACAAAAAACGGCTTAAACAGGCTAATTTTCCTGTTCAAGCCGTTTTTTATATCAATTTAACTAAGAGATACATCAAGTATCATCATAAATGCAAACCCTGCAATTACACCTATTACTCCTGCGTGCTCGTTATAATTTTTATTTGCTCGCGGTATTAACTCACATGCCACAGCATAAATCATTGCACCGGCCGCAAAACTTAATAGCCACGGTAATAAATTTGCAACGCTTACCGCTAAAACCACGGCTATAACTCCGCCCAGCGGCTCTACTGCGCCACTTGCCGCGCCATATAAAAAGCTGCGCATTTTACTATATCCCTCTTGCCTAAACGGCAAAGATACCGCAGCTCCCTCAGGGAAATTTTGTAATCCTATACCAAGGGCAAGGGCAACTGCCGCTGCAATTTCTGCCGGAGAATTGCTTTGTACAGCAAGCGCACATGCAAGGCCAACCGCCATACCTTCGGGTATATTGTGAAGTGTTATAGATCCAAAAAGCAATGCCGTTCGCCTTTTGCCGCTATTTTCGTCTTTACTTTGCTGTTGTTTTATATACTGCTTTGTAATAAATTTATCCATAACAAGCAAACATGCCGCGCCAAGTATAAAGCCGCCACCTGCTTGTAGCCATCCACTTTTACCTTGCTGGTGCGCCATATCTATTGCAGGTACAATCATACTCCAACAAGATGCCGCCATCATTACACCTGCAGCAAACCCTAAAAAGGCTCTTTGAAAAGAGTCTTTTATAGGTCCTACAAATAAAAATACACAGGCAGCACCTAAACTTGTCATAAAAAATGTAAATCCTGTGGCAGTTAATGCCGCCGCTATACTATTCACATATATTCCCCATTTCACATTAATATGGTTTATAATATGCTATAAATATAGTTTTGCTATTTTTACATTTTTATTTATGCATTTTATTTTTATATACATTTAAGTATATGTTTAATTTTTACGGTTTTTTATGCCTATTTTTACATTTAAATTGTAAAAAAAATATAAATTAAATTTTTTGTTTTATTTTTTAATACTAATTAAAACAATATATTTGCGTATTGACGTATTATAATAAGTTTGACATAATAATAAGTGACATTTTTAATTATGCTGTTGTTAAACACAAAATAGTAAAAAGGAGGCTTACATGGATATACGGTTTTTAAAAGGAGTAGGAGAAAAACGCGCACAACTTCTTAGCAAGCTTGGCATTTGTACTGTTCAAGACCTAATAAATTACTACCCCAAAAATTACATAGATTTTTCAAAGCCGTATCCTTTAGCGTATGCCCCTTACAATATAAAGTGTGTTGTAAAGGCAACAGTTTACGGAAAAAACAGTGTTAGAATTAGCGGCGGGCGCGAAATACACAAGGCAAACTGCGCCGATGAAACCGGTGAGCTTGTTGTTAATTTTTTTAACAATCCTTATACAATTAAAAAGCTCGAAATTTCAAAAGAGTATTTTTTTTATGGCAAATTAACGTCTAATTTTAGTGTTAAAGAGATGATTAACCCAACAGTGTTAAGTACATTTGACGCCGAAAACACACCTTTTATACCAATATATGCCCAAACAGAGGGAATAAACAGTGCTTATATATCTAAATTATTGCAAGCTTATTTTAAAACAGCACAGTGTATAAGCGAGAACATACCACAGCAAATAATTAATAAGTATAAGCTTATGGGCAAAAACGAAGCAGTTACTTTAATACATTTTCCTAAAAATTTACAAGATATACAAAACGCTAGGCGCCGTTTAATTTTTGAAGAACTATTGTGCGTACAGCTTGGTTTATTGCTTTTGCGCAAAAATGCAAGCGCACTTACATGCGCACAAATTAGCAGTATAAATTTGCAACCGTTTTTTAACACATTGCCTTACAAGCCAACAAATGCGCAAAGCAACGCTATAAAAGAAATTTTAGCCGATATGAGTAATATATATGCAATGAACAGGCTTTTGCAAGGTGATGTTGGAAGCGGCAAAACACTGTGCTGCGCGGCTGCAATGTTTGCATGTGCAAAAAATAATTACCAAAGCGTGCTTATGGCGCCTACCGAAATATTGGCAATACAACATGCAGCCTCGCTACAAAAAATGTTTAAGCCACTTAATATTGACGTTGTGCTTTTAACGGGCAGCGTTAAAGGCAAAGCCCGCAAACTAGCATTAGAGCAAATACAAAACGGTACTGCCCAAATAATTGTTGGCACACATGCAGTTATCGGCGACGAAGTAACTTTTAAAAATCTTGCACTTGCAGTAACCGACGAGCAACACCGATTTGGTGTAAGGCAGCGAAGCAAACTTGCAGCAAAGGCAAACCACCCCCACCTGCTTGTAATGAGCGCAACACCAATACCCCGAACTCTATCTCTTTTAATGTTTAAAGATTTAGACATTAGTGTGCTAGACGAGTTGCCGCCCGGCAGAACCCCAATTAAAACATACGCTATAAATTCATTAAAGCGCACCGATATGTACGGATTTTTATTACAACTATTAAAACAAGGCAGGCAAGGTTATATAATTTGCCCATTAATAGAGGACGGTGCGCAAGACATGGCGGCTGCTGTTACATACTTTGAAGAAACAGCAAAACCGCTTTTAAAAGGCTATAATGTTGGGTTAATGCACGGCAAATTAAAAAGCGCACAAAAATCTGAGGTAATGCAAAATTTTGTAAACGGAAATTTTGATGTGCTTGTATCTACAACTGTAATTGAAGTTGGTGTAGACGTACCAAACGCTGCAATAATTGTAATAGAAAACGCCGAGAGATATGGGTTATCGGCGCTGCACCAATTGCGCGGACGTGTAGGCAGGGGCAAACATGAAAGTTTTTGCATACTTATAAGCGACAACACGCAGGATAGTGTAAAAGAGCGCCTAACTTTTATGTGTAAAAACCAAGATGGCTTTGAAATTGCAAAGTACGACCTTGAAACAAGAGGCCCGGGAGACTTTTTTGGCAATAGGCAACACGGTTTACCCACACTGCGCATTGCCGATTTGGCCACAGACACGCGTATACTTTACGAGGCGCAAAAAGTTGCGGCTATGTTAATTGAAGAAGACGAAAATTTACAAAGCAAACAAAACGAAAATTTACTTGCACAAGTTAACAATCTTTTTAATAAAGATATAGCTTTAAATTAAACATTGTATTTTAATGCACTATATATTTATTGCAATTATATTTTTGGCAACATAAAAGGGCCTGCAATGCTGCAAGCCCTTTTAATTATATTTAATTTTACGCCTCTCTGTTTTGTAAAACTTCGCCGCACATCATATTAGATTTTTGGCTTATTGCCTTGTAATACAAATTTTGTACTTTCAACGCAAATGTTTCGCTGGAAAAATCACCATTTGAAATTTCAAGAGATTTTTGAGACATACTTTGTTGCAATTGCGTGTCTGTTGCAAATGTTTTCATATGTTCAATAAAATCATCATCTTCTATAAATTGCCATCCGTTTTTACCGTCAATAATAATACCGTTTAGGCAATCATCTTTTTTGCAAAGCATTGGTAAACCACACGCAGCAGCCTCTATATACGTTAGCCCTTGTGTTTCGCTAGTAGAGGCGCTTACAAACAAATTGCCAAGCCTATAGTAATCGGCAACATCGTTTTGAGCCACCATTCCTGTAAATATTACTTTATCGCTAACATTATGCTTTTGTGCACAAGTTTTTAAATCTTCTGTAGCCGGGCCATCGCCAACTATAACAAAATTAACATTGTACTGTGCTAATTTTGGCATTAGTTTTATAATTTTATCTATGTTTTTTTCTTTTCCCAAACGCCCAACAAAAAGCATATTCAAATTATCTTTTTTTATGTTGTGCCTTTTTCTCAACTCATTTACTCTCTCGTCAGGTGGCACACTTTTAAATCTGTTTAAATTTATACCCGTTGGTATTACTTCTATATTACAGTCTAAATTATATTTTAAAAGTACATCTTTTGTTTTTTGTGTAGGTGCTATAATATAGTTCGACTTATCCAAAAACAACTTGCACAATTTAGAAACAGCCATTTTTCCTACCCTTCTACTTTTAATAAAGTAGTGGGTATAATCTTCATACATAGTATGATATGTGTGTACAAGTGGCGAATTTGTTCTTTTTGCAATTTTTTTTGCAAACACAAACGTAGAAAACTCTGTTTGTGAATGTATTACATCGGGTTTCCATTTTATTAGTTCTTCAATATGCCTTGAAAAATAGTTTTTAAACACTTTTGCTCCCGGATAAATAATATCGGCACTTAAAGCGCTTAAATAAGTTACTCCATCAAGTTCATAAGATGATTGAGCATCTGTCAGTGTTAATATTTTTACATCATGTCCTAGTTTTGAAAGCTCGGTTTTTAAATTAAATGTAGATGTAACAACCCCGTTTACAATAGGATAATACGTATCTGTTGTAATCAGTATGTTCAAAAAATCATCTCCTTTAAAAATATTTGCTCAAATTTTACACATTTATATTTTGCTAACTAATCAATAAAATAATTATATTACGTTAAAAACAAGTTTTTTAAATTTAAACTTTAATCATTTTAACACATTATACACATAAATTTCAATCAAAACAGTGTAATACTTTAACTTTAACTAAAAATAATTGCATTTTTATGTACAATTTTATATATTAAGTATGCATTTTTATGTAAATTTGTTTTATATTAACTATAAATATAACGATTCAAAATGCTAAAATCTTCAATTTTAGTAATTTTGATTATAAATATATATTTTTTCTTTTTTTTACTTATGCACACTATTATTTTTATAGTTTAATTGCCACTTTGCCGTTAGCTTATTTTCGTTGACATTAATGCTTTGTTTAATATATAATTATATTTACTTTAATTTTGTGGAGTTTACATGATTTATTATTTACCAATAATTTTATTAAGTTTTGCCGGTTATTTTTTACACCGAAAATTTAAAGTTTCACCCGTGGCTTGTGTATTTTTATTGTTATGCACTGGCGTAAGTTTTGTTTGGTTTTTAGGCGGGTTTAACTTATTATTTGAGGCAACTGTATTTTTTTATTCCCTTTGTATAATTTTAGGGTTAACTCAAGTTATATTAGATATAAAGAAAAGAAATTTTACTGCTATAGTAAATTTTTTTAATGTAGCTCTTGTATTATTTTTAATTAGCTCTTTTATTATTTTAGCAATTTATGCATGGCAAAAACCACATTACTATTATTGGGATGAATACTCTTTTTGGGGCACAGCCGCAAAACAAGTACACAGTACACACTTTTTACCTTTCTTGCAAAATTTTGGTTTAAATATATATTCAACTTTGCCAACATCTAGCGCAGTCCTCTCATTCTTAATATCTGTTTTTAATCCGCAGTATAACAATTATGCCCACTATTATTCGTACATTGTTGTAATTCTTTTAACTTTTGCGCTTTTATGCGAGTTTGTAGCAAATAAACTTAATTCGCATATAGTTGCAATAAGTGTGTTTTTGCTTTGTTTTGTGTGCGGTTTTTTCCAAACAAACCATTTATCTTCACCCGATTTTTCAAGTCAATCTTACGCTTACGCTACAAGTTTAGTAGATTTTTTAATGGTTATTTATGCAGTTAGTTGTGTTTTTCTTTACTTTTTACTAAAAGGCAGTTTATTAAAATATGCATATATTTTGCCGGCACTTCCTTTATGTTTAGTAAAAGATGTAGGAATTATTTTTGCACTTCTTGCAATGTGCGTTATAGCTTGTTTTCAATTGTTTATTCCAAAGCCAAAAGGGTTAAAATTTTTACTTCGGTTTGTTCCGCTTATATTTTCTGTAATTATACTTGCCGGTGTTTATTCATATTATCGAGATATTTCATTTGATATACTATACGGTTCTACTTCAAAGAATATAACTGTTACACCGGCTACACTGCAGCATAACAACTCTACCATAAATATAAATCAAAACACAGAAACCGAAGTGGAAGCAGAAATAATTATTGAGCAAGAGCCAAGACCAAGCTTATTGCAAAGTATTTTTTCACCTTCTATGCGTACACAGCAGCAGAAAGAAATACTAAACGATATGGCGTTACAATTTACAAATACCAAAACTGTATTTTTTATATATGACAGCGTTTTAGTATCTATATTAATTATTATATGCATATTATGTATTATTTTTATAGATAAAAAGTATAAACCGCCGCTAATTATGGCACTTACAGGCATAGTACTGGGCGCTATTTTATATATTTTTGTTATAAGCTATTTTATGACTACTTTTGCCGATGGCATGGTTGAGTATCCTAGGTATATGTCTAGCTATTATTGGATATGTATATATTTAACAATTGCCTTAGTTGCCAAGGTGTTAATAAATAAAAACAAAACATACATTATAACATTATTTTCGGCATTGCTAACCGCTTGTATTTTTATTATTGGCACAAATAGCACGTTTATTGCAAGCCCACAAAATCACTACAAGCAAGCACTGGAAGTAAAAGAAGAAATTTCTCCTTATAACTATTTATTAAACACTTCGCCTAAACTACTTTTGGTTACCGATAGATATAACGATTATACATACATGCTTGACAGGTTTTACTTGCTTCCCGCTTATGTAAATGCTGATTATAACTTTACAGGCTTTGATTTTTCTAAATCATTTAGCGAGCCACAGTATTTGACGCCCGAAAATGAAAACTATTACATTTTTGCCACTGATGAAGAATTTTTACAAATTGCTTATGAAAATTTTGACTATATATATATTTCATACTTAGAAGAGGAATTTGTAAAATCTTACAGCGAGCATTTTAAACCGGCATTAGAAAAAGACACTATGTATGAGGTTATTAAAGGCGATAACGTGTATTTTGAGGAGGTGCCTATTGAGAACTAAGCTAAACAACTTTTATGCACTTATACAAAAAGCTAACAACTATATAAACAAAAATATTGTTAAAAGTATTTTAATTTGTTATGTTGGTGTAACACTATTTTTTATTATATTTGCTGCATTAATTGGTTTTATAAACTTTATGTTATATTCGTTTAATTACTATACCACGGCCGAGCTTAATGTAAATAGTTTTGAGCATGTAGGTATTGAGGTTGTAAACGAGCATACATTAATTACACAAACAGATGATTCTCAGCTTATTTTAAGTGATGTAGGAAACATAAAAAGTTTACATATGCGCTTAAATTATTCGCAACTTCCGGGAGAGATAAACCTGTTTTATGCAAGCGATGAACATGATGATTTTTCGGCAAATAAAATGCTTTATGCCCAATACAAAGATGGATACTATACTTTTAATTTGCCCTTAGGCACAAAAAAAATTAGGTTCGACTGCGGCGTTCATGCTTCTAACACAATTGAAATAACCGATATAACATTAAATAGAAACACATTTTTAGATTTAGTTCCGTTTAATACAAACGTATTATTTTTAATAATGGTTTTGCCGCTTATTATAATACCTTGCATTAATATATTTGCTATTATTATACAAAAAAAACAAAAAGCTTAAAGGCGAATTTTCGCTTTTAAGCTTTTTTTTATTTCTTTTTTGTTAGTTCAAAGTCATCTATAGCCTTGCGCTGAACAACTTCTTTAATTCTGTTATTTAATTGCGATAATCTCATAGTTAAATAAAACTGGTGAACTATTAGCACAAATATTATTATAAGGAATATAAAGTTTACAGGTGATTCTATTAAAAGTATTTCAGATACGAAATATGCAATTTGCGGAAAAATACTTAATAAAAATACAATTGCCGAAAGAAAAATCCAAAATATACTGTCTTGAATTTGCACTTTCGATTTTCTCACTTTATATAAAATAAAACCGCATGTAATTACAGAGCCAACTATAAGCAGCACTCTAAACAAAGTACCCATTGCACCCATTATTAGTCACCCTTTCTAAACCATTGAATAAAAGCTATAGATATAACGGTGTTTAATGTGTAGCTTAAACCATTAAATATATTTAAATAGCTTTCACCTGCTGTGCGTTCAGCCATTTCTACTTGACACTCTGCTATTTTATATTTTTGCCTTAATAAGTGTGCAAGCGTATCCGGTTCGGGATGGCAGTTAACACTTTTTGCAAGTACATTTATAACTTTTTTATTAAAAAGCCGCATACCGCTTGTTGGGTCAGTTAAAAGCTTTCCTGTAGTTATGTGTATTATAGCAGTTATAAGTCGGCTTCCAAACATGCGTGCCGAAAAAGGTTTTTTTACACTTACATACCTAGACCCCGATACTATATCTACACCTGTTTCTATTGCCATTTCTTCCAACTTAACTACATACTTGGCCAAATGTTGGCCATCTGCGTCAAATTGCATTGCATAATCGTAGTCGTTTTCTTTTGCATATAGCATACCCGTTTGAAACGCACCTGCAAGACCTAAATTAGATGCAAGGTTTATAACATTAAACCCATGTTGCCTACAAACTGCCAGTGTATCATCATTAGAGCCGTCGTTAATAATAACATAGTCCCAATCGGGGCAATGC
Source organism: uncultured Bacteroides sp. (assembly GCA_964369925.1). Classification (GTDB taxonomy): domain Bacteria; phylum Bacillota; class Clostridia; order Oscillospirales; family Ruminococcaceae; genus Ruthenibacterium. The sequence goes on from CAYJGU010000006.1 coordinate 74,971, forward strand.
GTTTTAATGTCGCTTATTGTGTTTACAATGCTGTCTTGCTCGTTATAAGTAGGTATTACAAGTATTTTTTTAAGCATTATTTTTTCACCAATATTTTCAAAATATGTTATTATAACAACCGGGATGCCATACATAAAGTGCACGGCATCCCATTTAGTAATGGAGCTGTTAATGCGATTCGAACGCACGACCTCTTCCTTACCAAGGAAGTGCTCTGCCGACTGAGCTATAACAGCATAAATTCAAAGCAATTTATTTGGCTTGCTTTGAAATTATACAATATTTTTATGTTTATTGTCAATATATTATAATTTTTAAAACCGGTTATTATACGCTGTGTTATGTGTTGTTTTGTTTAGAGCTTAAAAATTTTTCGCGCTCGTTAAAGTAGCAGGCAGGGCAAAGCGATTCGTATTTTACACTACCTTCCATGTCTATAGCCACTTGAGAGCCTTCAAATACATACTTTCCGTTAATTTTTCTTCCATTGCACATTGCTTTTTTCCCACATTTACATATTGTTTTCATTTCCTCTATGTTATGCGCAAGCTCTAAAAGCCTTGTAGATCCTGGAAAACCCACTAAAGAAAAATCGGTACGAAGGCCGTAGCATATAACCGGCAAGTTTAAATTTATTGTAAGCATAAACAATTGCTGTGCTTGCTCCTGCGTAAAAAATTGGCTTTCATCTGTTAAAACGCAAGCAAGCAAGCCGTGTTTATTTATATCGTTTTCTACTGTTGTGTATATATTAGTTGTTGGGCTAACAACAATGTCTACTTGCCTTTTTACGCCCAGTCGAGACACAACACTTTCTCCGCCTTTTGTATCTACCGACGGCTTTATTATAAGCACTCTCATTCCGCGCTCTTCATAATTGTGCGCAACTTGCATAAGCGCTGTGCTTTTACCGCTATTCATTGCACCATATCTATAATAAAGTTTAGCCATTTTGCAGCATCCTTTTTATTAATATTATTCGCCTTCGTTCCTCACCCTGTATGCAAGGCTTGCCAAACTGTCGCTTAAGTGAACATTTTCCACTATTACACCTTCATACTCTACCGATAAATCGTAGTGGCTAAAGTTCCAAAAGCCTTTTATTCCAAGCGAAACGAGTGTAGGTGCAAGTTGTATAGCTCCCGATTTTGGCAAACAAAGTGCCGCAATATCCGGTTTAGTTTCTTTGCAAAATTCTGTAAGTTCCTCAATATCTAAAACAGGTACTCCGGAAAGAGTTTTGCCCACTTCGTCTTTGTTTTTATCAAAAGACGCAAGTAAGTTATAACCTTTTGCCTCTCCGGTAAGGTAAGACGAAATAAGCCTACCAAGTCTACCTGTTCCTATTAAAATGGCTCCAAGTTTCTTTTCGCTGTACAGTAAATTTGTAATCTCATCGTGTAAAAACTGTACATTATAACCTATTCCTTGCTGTCCAAAGCCGCCAAAACAATTAAAGTCTTGCCTAACTTGAGAAGCCGTTGTGCCCATAATTGCCGCAAGCTCGCTAGATGAAACTTTTATTACACCTTTATTTTTAAGCTCTGTTATGTGTCTGTAATATCGTGGTAGTCTTCGTATCACTGGCAAAGATACTTTACTATGCAAATTCATATTTTTCGGCCTCTCTTTTTTTTTATTGTGAAATAAAGTTTATTACATTTTACTCATTACGTAATCGCCAAATTCGCTACAAGTACAACCTGTATCGCGGCCTGTAATTGTAAGCGCTTTTTCACTAAACATGCATATGTCTAGTGCATTTACTAGCTTATTAGATTGCTCGATATAACCTATATGCGCAAGCAACATTGCCGCTGCTCGTAGCATACTGCAAGGGTCGGCATATTTTGCTCTGCCCTCTTGCACCATGCGCGGTGCCGAGCCATGTATTGCCTCAAACATAGCGTATCTTTTACCTATGTTACCGCTACCTGCTGTGCCTACGCCGCCTTGAAACTCAGCTGCCTCGTCTGTAATAATATCTCCATACAAGTTTGGTAGCACAAATACCTGAAAATCACGTCTGCGTTTTTCATCTATCAATTTTGCTGTCAATATGTCAATATACCAGTCGTCTGTTGTTATTTCAGGGTATTTTTTTCCCTCTTCTTGGCACAAGCGTAAAAACTTACCGTCTGTTTCTTTTACAACGTTTGCCTTTGTAACTATACTAACCTTATTTTTACCGTTTTTGGCGGCAAAGTCGTATGCAAGTTTTGCAATTCTTTTCGTTCCTTGCGTTGTAGTAACAGTAAAGTCTATACTTATACCGTCCTCAACTTCAAAACCACAACTGCCAAGTGTATATGCGCCCTCTGTGTTTTCTCTAAAAAATGTCCAGTCTATTCCTTGATCTGCAACTTTAACAGGCCTTACATTTGCAAATAAATCTAGCTCTTTTCGCATTGCAACGTTTGCACTCTCTATATTAGGCCATTCGTCGCCCGCCCTTGGTGTTGTTGTTGGGCCTTTTAATATAACATGGCATTTTTTAAGTTCTGCCAAAACATCGTCCGGTATAGCTTTCATACACGCAACTCTGTTTTCTATTGTTAATCCATCTATTTGCTTAAACTCTACTTTTCCGCTCTCAACTTGCTCGCTAAGCAAAAACCTAAGCACTCGCTCCGATTCTTTAGTTATTGCGTCGCCTATGCCGTCTCCCGGGCATACACCTATAATTATTTTATCAAGTTCGTTATAATTTATAAAGTCATCTTGGCTTTTCATAACCTCAACTCGTTTTTGCTGAGCTGCTATTAGTTCAGCAAATTTTTCTTGTGCACTTTTAATACTTTCCATATTATACCCTCCGTTGTTTATTTCATATATTTCACTATTTGTATTTATTTTGTACTTTGTTGTTTTGTATAGTTTAAAAGCCCGCCGGATTTTATAATGTTAATTTGCCTTTGTGTAATATTACAAACAAGCTCTATTTGTTTGTTTTGTGTTTTATTATTAAGTATAACATTACCTGTTTGCAAACCGTCAAGCAAATTTTCTATAACAATTTCATCAAGTAAATTAATATTATCAAAATCATTTTCGTTTTTAAATTCTAGCGGCAATATACCTGCATTTACAAGGTTTGCCTTATGTATGCGGGCAAAGCTTTTTACTATAACTGCACGTATTCCCAAATATAAAGGAACAAGTGCGGCATGCTCTCGGCTACTTCCTTGGCCGTAGTTAGAGCCACCTACTATAAACCCTCCGCCAATTTTTTGTGCGCGCTTTGCAAATTCAGTGTCGCACACCTCAAAACAATACTGCGCTAAATGAGGAATATTGCTTCTAAAAGGCAATATTTTGTTGCCGGCCGGCATTATATGGTCTGTTGTAATATTATCGCCAACTTTAAGTGCGCACTTCATTTCCATTTCGTTTTGTGGCATTATTGCTATTGGTAGCGGTTTTATATTGGGGCCACGCAAAACCTGTACACTCTCGTACTCTTGCTCACTAGCGGGCATATCTATCATATTATCGTTAATAGCAAATTTTTGTGGCATTTCAATTTCTTCAATGCTTTTTAGCGTTGTAGGATCGGTAATATAGCCGGTTAAAGCGCTTGCAGCTGCAGTTTCCGGGCTTACAAGGTATATTTGCCCATCGGCTGTGCCACTGCGGCCCTCAAAATTGCGGTTAAATGTACGTAAAGATACACCACCGCTGTTTGGGCTTTGCCCCATACCTATACATGGGCCACATGTGCTTTCCAGTATGCGCACACCTGCATTAATAAGGTCGGTTAGTGCGCCGTTTTCGCTAAGCATACTAAGCACTTGCTTAGATCCCGGTGCAAGCGATACGCTTACATTTGCACATACTGTTTTACCCTTTAACATTTGTGCCACTGTCATTAAATCTGTATAGCTAGAGTTTGTACAACTACCTATACAAACTTGGTCTACCTTTACAGGTTTTAACAACTCAACGCTCTTTATATTGTCGGGACTATGTGGACATGCAGCAAGTGGTTTAAGCTGTGATAAATCAATCTCAATAATTTCATCGTACTGTGCATCGTCATCAGGCGCAAGGTAAGTAAAATCTTGCTCTCTACCTTGAGCAGTTAAAAACTGTTTTGTTATGTCGTCACTAGGGAATATAGACGTTGTTGCGCCAAGTTCTGCGCCCATATTTGTTATTGTAGCTCTTTGTGGAACGCTTAGTGTTTTTACACCTTCGCCGCCGTATTCAATAATTTTTCCTACGCCGCCTTTAACGCTCATTATTTCAAGCACTTTTAATATAATATCTTTAGCGCTAACCATTTTTTGTAATTTACCTGTTAACTTTACAAGTGTAATACTTGGGTATGGTATGTAATACTCTCCACCACCCATTGCAACGGCAACATCAAGCCCACCTGCTCCCATTGCAAGTGCGCCTACTCCGCCTGCTGTTGGCGTATGGCTGTCGGAGCCTATAAGTGTAATGCCGGGTTTTGCAAATCTTTCTAAATGCACTTGGTGGCAAATGCCGTTGCCCGGCCTAGAATACCTTACACCTATTTTTTTTGCTATAGATTGTATAAACCTGTGGTCGTCTGCGTTCATAAAACCGCTTTGCAGTGTGTTATGGTCTATATATGCAACGCTAAGCTGTGTTTTTACTCTTGGTATACCCATTGCCTCGTACTCAAGGTACGCCATTGTTCCTGTGGCGTCTTGTGTAAGTGTTTGGTCAATACGCAAACCAACGTCTTGCCCTTTTTCGCACCTTCCGCTAACGGCATGTGCTGCTATTATTTTTTGCGATATTGTTTGCCCCATTTTTACTTTCCCTTCTATGTGTTTTTGCTAATATATTCATATATTTAATTATGTATTTTACATTATATTATTTCCCCACAATAATATAATTACATAAAAATAATTAACTTATGTTACAACTAAATATCATACCCCTTTTTTTAAATAATGTCAACAAACCTAGCTATATAAAAGGCACTGCAATATATAAATAGCTGTACATAAATAAACATTTTACTATTAGTAGGAGTTGTAGGTGTGTATACAACAGTTTTGCACGCTGAAATTGCTTTGAAGTATTATTTTCTCTGTGGTATACTTTACTAAAGGTTATTTACATTATGCTAAGGAGAAATGCATGAAAATATTTAAAAATATAGTATTATTAGCATTGTTGGTTTCATTATTTATATCTGTTGACTTAGGGATAAACTGCATAGGTTCTTTTGTTTTAGAGCTACAAGATGGAATTGGATATAATAGCTTTTTACAAAGTACATTTGGTTTATTAGAAGGTTCATTAAAAACGAGAGCAGACTTTTTTAATGCATTCAAAACTTCGGCTTGGATTACTTTTGCTATTTTCGCAGGCAATGTTGTTTTATATGTTATTCCATCAAAAAATAGTAAGTAATTTTATGTTGTAGCATACATACACAATATAAAACTGCCGTTATCAATTTTGATAATGGCAGTTTGTTTTTTATTATTAGCCGTATATACCTTGCAATGTTTATTATTGACCTTTCAAGCACTTTATTATTGACCTTTCAAGCACTTTATTATTGTAAAACTATGCCACTTCATCTGCTGTCTCCAGCATATTTTCGGCAAAAATTGCATAACCCTTTGTGGGGTCGTTAACAAGCACATGTGTTATTGCACCAACAAGATTACCATTTTGCAGTATTGGGCTACCACTCATTCCCTGCACAATGCCTCCCGTACTTGCAAGCAACCTTGGGTCTGTTATTTCAACTACCATATTTCTATTTGGGTCTTCGCCCATTAAAGATATTTTTTCAATATTTACAGAGTAAAGTTCCGGTGTTTGTCCGTCTATAGTAGTATAAATTTGTGCAAACCCAAGCTCTACTTCTTGCGCATACACAACCGGTGTTTCCAGGCCTTCAAAATAAGTGTTTACCGTACCGTATACTCCTGTATCATTGTTAATTATTATTGTTCCCGTAGGTATATTATTAATAAACCTACCTTGTAATTCTCCGGGGTTACCAACATTTCCAACCGTAACACCGGTTATTTCAACTTCTACTATTTCGCCCTTTAACAGCGATATAGTATCACCTGTATCTATATCGTGTATAGAGTGGCCAAGGCCTGCAAAGCTTTGTGTTAATGGGTCTACAAAAGTCATTGTTCCAATTCCCGCCGAGGAGTCTCTTACCCACATACCTGTGCGCCACGAATTTGTGGTAGTGTCTTTAACAGCTGTAATTACCGTACTCATTTCTTCGCCATCGCGTATAAACGTTACTTCTGCAGGCGAGCCTTCAATTTTTTGCAACGCGCTAGAAACATCTTCATTTGTAATTGTATCGTATCCCGCTATGGATTGTATTATGTCGCCCATTTTTAAGCCTGCTGTTTTTGCAGGGTTTTGATACCCATTTGTTGTATATATATCGCTGTAACCCACAACCATTGCACCGTTAGCAAACATTTTTATACCAAAAGGCGTGCCACAAACTTGCACAACCCTGCTGTCTACTACTTGTGCACGCACTGTTTTAACAGGTATATAACCGCCAAGTGTTAACTGTGCGTTGTATGAGTTTCCCACCGTAATATTTGCTACCGGCTCGTTTATTGAATGTGAGGCTACCGTTATAAACGGCATACCTGCAATACTAATTGAACCGCCTTGTGTTACTAAAAATGTATCGGGCAAAAGTGTAGAAATATAAGTTGCAAACCCAAAAAGAATTACTACACAAGCTGATACAGCAAAACATACGCTTTTAATTATTGTTTTCACATATTTACCCCCTGCACATACTCTATGCATAGTATGTGCAGGGTATAGCGGTTTTAATCGTTAAATAATACACGCCATAATGTGGTAATTGCAAAACCTGCGCTGCTGCAAATTATAACGGGTATTAAATGCAAACCCAATACTGCTTGTGTGCCAAAAATTGGCTGAAAACTAGGCACATATACACTTAATACAGTGCAAATTACCGAACAAGCAATTGCGGCAAGTAAGTAGTTATTTCCACCAAATACCATTTTATTTTTACCGCGACATTCAAAGATATGCAACATTTGAGATATGACAATTGTAATAAAACTTGCGCTTCGTGCAATTTCCAGTGTTGCGCCCATATTTAAAACACTTATATAAGCTATACACGCGGCTATTGCAAGCATTGTTCCCCTTATTATAATTGTTAAGCCTAGTCCGTTTGCAAAAAGCCCTTCTTTTTTATTTCTCGGCTTGTTTTTCATTATATGTTCATCTGCGGGTTCTAGGCCAAGTGCAATTGCAGGTAACCCGTCGGTAAATAAATTTACAAGCAAAATTTGTATTGGAGCAAGCATTGCAGGTAGCCCAAGCAGTATAGCAAAAAGCATTCCAAGCACCTCGCCTAAATTAGACGTTAACAAAAAACGTATAAACCTTTTTATGTTTTGATAAATTACTCGGCCCTCTTCCACCGCCGCAATAATAGTTGCGAAATTGTCATCGCTTATAACAACTCCACTGGCTTCTTTTGTAACATCGGTGCCCGTTATACCCATTGCAATTCCAATATCAGCTTCTTTTACGGCCGGCGCATCGTTAACTCCGTCGCCAGTCATTGCCGTTACTTCACCGCACTTTTTATACATGCGCACTATTCTAAGCTTGTGTTGCGGCAACACTCTTGCAAATACGCTTGTTTTCATGCATATACTTTTTAACTCTTCGTCCGACATTTTATCTATTTGTTCGCCCTCTATTGCTGTATCTCCTCTTTGGGCTATTTCTACACTTTTTGCTATTGCAAGCGCTGTAAGTTTACTATCTCCTGTTATCATAACAGGTTTTATTCCTGCACTTTTACATTTTCTAACAGCACTTAGCACCTCTGGTCTGGGTGGGTCTATCATTCCTATAAGCCCACAAAAACACATGTCTTTTTCGCCGTTTTGCACATTTAAATTTTCTGCTGTTGCAATTACCCTAAGCGCACACATAGACATGGCTTTTATATCTGCCAATATGCGCACACGCATTTTTTCGCTCATTATTTCGGGTTTATCTTCACACATAAAATGCGAGCAAAGCTTTAATATAATTTCAGGCGCACCCTTGCATATTAGTTTTTGAGTTTTATTATTTTGCACAGTTACACTCATTCTTTTTTTCGAACTGTCAAATGGTTCTTCTTTAATAATGCTCCATGTTTCTAATTGCGTATTTTTATGTATACCCTGCTTTTTTGCCTCAATTAATATTGCAATCTCTGTTGCATCCCCCGATAAATCCGGTTTTGTTTCATTTAAATTTTCACTACAGCAAAGCACTGTTGTTTTTAGCAAGTTTTTTATGCTGCTTTTAGAATTTGTAGCCGTTACAAGCTTTTGCACTGCCATTTTGTTTTGTGTTATTGTACCTGTTTTATCGGTGCAAATTACACTTGCACAACCAAGCGTTTCAACTGCATGCAGTTTACGTATTATAGCGCCTTTTTTTAGTATTCTATTAACGCTTAAAGCAAGTGTTATTGTTACTATTGCGGGCAAGCCCTCGGGTATAGCCGCCACGGCAAGCGACACTCCGGTTAAAAGCATGTTTAAAAGCTCTCCGCTTTGAATATAGCCTATAACTCCAACTGTAAGGCATACGCTAACGCATAAAAACGCTACAAATTTACCTAGCTGTTTTAGCTTAATTTGCAGTGGCGTCGGTTCTTCTTGTGTTGTTTGCATTAAATGGGCAATTTTACCCATTTGCGTATTCATACCTGTATGCGTTACAATTGCCTGCGCCTTTCCTGTTGCAATAATGCACCCCATATATATATTATCGTTTGTATTTTTTATTGTTGCATGGCTTTCACCCGTAAGCATGCTTTCGTTGCAGCTCACATTAACAGCATCTATAATTTTTGCATCTGCAGGTATTTTATCTCCCGCTTTTAGTAAAATTACATCACCATTAACAAGTAATTCTGCTTTAATTTTTGTTTGCACACCATCTCTTATTACTCTTGCCATTGGCGATGACAACTGCTTAAGCGCCTTTAATGTTTTTTCGGTTTTATACTCTTGTACAAAACCCATGCTTGCGTTTAACAAAACAATAACTATTATGCTTATTGCCTCGGCCCCTTGCCCCATAGCAACCGAAATTACTGTTGCTATAGCAAGAATAATTATCATTAAATCTTTAAACTGAGAAAAAAACATGGCTGCCAAACTACCGCTATTTTTTTCGGTAAGTTTATTCTCGCCATGCTTTTGCAAAATTTGATGTGCTTGTTTGCTTGTTAAACCTTTATTTTGTAATTGCATACAAATCTCCGTTCCGCTTTTAAATGCATTTTTAGCTGTACATTTAAAGCAATTTGCTTTATCTACTTACAATTTATGAGATTTGATATTCATGTATGCAATTTTACTGTAATAAATTAATATTATGTTTTTTATAAGTTTGCCTATTGCTAATAAATGAGTAATATTTTAAATATAACCCGGTTTAAATAGCAACATAGCCAATACAAATTTAAAATTTTGTTTATAAAAGTAAATACTCTTCAAGTGTTAAATTATTGCTCATAATATATTTTGCTGCACTTTCACCCACATATCTAAAATGCCATGGCTCGTATGTTACGCCGGTTATATGCTGCTTATTTTTAGGATATCGTAAAACAAACCCATAGTTTGCGCAGTTTTGTATAAGCCAATCAAAATGCTGTGTTTTTTCAAACTCAGCTGTCAAATCTGTGTTGTGCTTATACCAATCCGACGATACTAAATCTACAGCAAGTGCCAAATTGTGCTCGGAAGTATATGGCCTTGCAACCCATGCGGCCGCTTGTTTTTCGGCCTCGGTTTGTTCAAAACCCTCGCTCTTAAATGTAGCCACTTTTTTTTCAAAAAGCGCCTGTTGCCTTTCGGGTGTTCTGTATGCCGACACTAAGTATAACTCTTGCCCTGCAATCTTTGCATCACTTAGCATTTCTTCCAAATAGTCGGCCGCTCTAACATCAAAAAAGCGTTCATCATACCCTTTTATGCTACGCATATCCACTTTAAAATTCTCGGGTAATGGGTTTTTTGCATTAACTAGTTTTAAATTCCACATTACATTTTGTGCTATTGCATAAGCAGCATCTGCCGATGCAGATGCTGCTGTGCTTTTACTTATTGAACTTGAACTGCTTGCACTGTTGCTTGTGCTACTTGAACTGCTTGCACTGTTGCTTGTGCTACTTGAACTGCTTGTACTGTTGCTTGTGCTACTTGAACTGCTTGTACTGTTGCTTGTGCTACTTGAACTGCTTGTACTACTTGAACTATCGCTTTGATGTGAATTATTCATACTATCAGAATCATATACGCTACCGCTATTATTTTGCATACTGTTTTCGCCCCCATTTGCGGTGCTATTTTCATGCATATCATTTTCATCGTCCATAAAGCACCCCGATAACATAAATATGCACATACTTAGTACAAATATTGGTGTAAATAATAGTTTTTTCAATTAAACAACCCTTTCTAAACTTAATATACATTCCCATTAGTTGTTTAATTATAAAATATTACTAAAAGTATAAATATATATTAAGTTATTGTAAATTGCCGGTTAGGGCCATAATGGCACTTAGTGCCGCAATGGGAGCCGTTTCGCATCGCAGTATTCTCGGGCCAAGGCCTATAATGCTAAGTCCTTTATCTTTTGCCTTATCCATCTCTGTTTGGCAAAAGCCTCCCTCGCTTCCTGTAACAACGGCAATGGTTTTTGCACCACCGCTAACTCGGCTATGTAAACTATTTGTGTTATGTTGTACTTCGTACATAAATAACGATACATCGTTTTTTGACGCTTGTTCGAGCATTTGCTCGTATGATAGGGGCATATTTACAACAGGCAAAACGCACCTGCCGCTTTGCATTGCTGCTTGTAGCGCTATTTTATTATATCTTATATTTTTTTGCATTTCTTTATCGCTATTTTTGGGTGTAACTACACAATATTTGCTGTAAAAAGGCGTTATACTTACAGCTCCTAATTCTGTTGCCTTTTGTATTATTTGTTCTAGCTTATCTTGTTTTGGGTAGCCCACATATATATTAACCTGTACATCGGCCTCCGATACACCTTTTTCACAGGTATTTATTTCCACACAAATATTCTGCTTATCTATATTTGTTACGGTACAGTTGTAGTCTTGGCCCAAACCGTCACAAAGTGTTATAATATCGCCAATTTTACAGCGCAACACCTTAGATAAATGGTGTGCATACTCGCCTGTAATTGTAAAATTTTTCATTTGAGAACTTAATTGTGAAAAAAAATATTTATGTGCCATATATATCTCCTAAAATAATTATTATTAATATAATAAAGCCCCTACATTGCGCAAGGCAACATAAGGGCATTGTTTAATAGTTAATTGTCTGCCTTACAAATAAGTGCAACCCAGCCGTTATCGTGCATAATTTGTTGAACTTTAAGCTTTGCTTTTTGTATTTCTAAAACTACTTCATCGCATCTTGTGTCAATAATTCCGCTGGCCATAAAAATACCGTTTTCTTTTAAAAGCGGCGCAATATTGGGCGCAAGCTGTATAATTGCATTTGCAACAATGTTTGCACAAATTACATCGTATTTGTCGCTAATTTCACCCGATAAATCACCTTTTTCGGCTATAAACTTGTTTTGCACATTGTTTAAAGTTGCATTTTCGTTTGCCACTTTTACACACATGGGGTCTATATCTACACCCTTTGCACTTTTTGCACCAAGTTTAACTGCTGCAATGCCAAGTATTCCGCTGCCTGTGCCTATATCAAGCACTTCTTCTTGCCCCGTTATAGTTTTATCAAGTATTTCAAGGCACAGCGCTGTTGTTTCATGCGTTCCCGTTCCAAATGCCATGCCCGGATCTAGCAAAATTTTTGCCCTATTTGTGTTATACTCTTCCCAGCTTGGTACAATTGCAAGTCTTTCACCTATTTCAATTGGGTGATAGTACGCTTTCCAGCCTTTTTCCCAATCTTGTTGGTTTACACCTTCAGTTTTAACTTCAAACGGAACATTTGCAATACTCATTCTCTCATTTAAAACGTGCATTATTTCGCTTAAGTTTTCGTTTGGCGAAATATACATGTGTATTATAACGTTTTGCCTATCTTTTGCAAGCAGTTCTTCATCTATTAGGTCTATTCGTGCAATTTCTAAAACATCTTTTTCTAATTCACGGTAGTCCTCTATATAAATTCCACCTGTAGCTATAGACGTTGCAACGCTTTCTGCGTTTTCTATATAATTTGCCGCCACATTAATTTGTATGTCTGTCCATTTAGTTTCCATATTGTTTTTTCTCCCTTATAGGCATGTACACCTTATTATTGTGGCTGTTAAAAATAAATTGCTGTTGCATTTATTTTATTTATACTAACTAAAATTCAATTCTATCTTGTATATAACTGCGCAACTCGCTAATAGGTATACGCACTTGGTTCATTGTATCGCGCTCACGCACTGTTACACAATCATCGGCCGGCTTTTCATCATCGCCAACCGTTTCAAAGTCAACAGTAATGCAAAACGGTGTTCCTATTTCGTCTTGTCTGCGGTACCTTTTACCTATGCTACCTGCCTCGTCGTAATCTACCATAAAGTATTTAGCAAGTTCTGCACGTATTTCGTCTGCCTTATCGGCCAGCTTTTTGCTTAAAGGCAAAATACACGCTTTAAAAGGTGCTAGCGCAGGATGAAAACGCATAACAACCCTACTGTCGTTTTTCGCTTCATCTACCATTTCTTCGTCGTATGCCTCACATAAAAATGCAAGTGTAACTCTATCGGCACCAAGGCTTGGTTCTATTACATAAGGAACATAATGTTCGTTTTTCTGTGCATCAAAGTACTCTAAGCTTTTGCCACTCTCCTCTTGATGTCGAGATAAATCGTAATTAGTTCTGTCGGCAATGCCCCAAAGCTCTCCCCAGCCAAACGGGAAAAGATACTCAATATCTGTAGTGGCATTAGAGTAAAACGACAGCTCCTCTTTTCCGTGGTCTCTAAGGCGCATGTTTTCCTCGTTCATGTTTAAACTTATTAAGAAGTTTTTACAAAAGTCTTTCCAATAGTAAAACCATTCTAAATCTGTACCGGGCTCGCAAAAAAATTCAAGTTCCATTTGTTCAAATTCTCTTGTGCGGAAAATAAAGTTACCCGGTGTTATTTCATTTCTAAAACTTTTACCTACCTGGCAAACACCAAACGGAAGTTTTTTTCTTGTTGTGCGCTGTACATTTGCATAGTTAACAAAAATACCCTGTGCCGTTTCAGGCCTTAGGTAAACCTCATTTTTTGCGTCTTCTGTAACGCCCATAAATGTTTTAAACATCAAGTTAAATTTACGTATATCTGTAAAATCATCGCCTCCGCAATCGGGGCAAGTAATATTTTCATCTTTTATATATGCGCTCATATCTTCAAAGCTCATGCCCTCGGCAACGCCGCCTTTATCCTCAATTAGCTTGTCGGCACGATGACGTGATCGGCATGTTTTGCAGTCCATCAACGGATCAGAAAATCCACCCACATGTCCACTTGTTATCCATGTTTGCGGGTTCATTAAAATAGCGCTGTCAAGCCCAACGTTGTGTTTGCTCTCTTGCACAAATTTTTTCCACCATGCTTTTTTTACGTTGTTTTTAAACTCTACACCAAGTGGGCCAAAATCCCAACTGTTTGCAAGGCCGCCGTATATTTCGCTGCCTGGGTACACAAAACCCCTATTTTTACATAAATTTACTATTTGCTCCATGCTTTTTTCGTTATTTTTCATTTTTTTACCCACCTTTTTCTGCTCTTATCTCTAATTATTTTACGCTGTTTAATTAATTACGTCAAGGTATATCTTTATCTTGCGAGTGCAAAATTTCAAGTTCTGCATATCTGTCTACCGGTGTGCTAAGAATTATTTGTGTATTTGTTTGCCCCAACTGCTGAAACTCACTTATAAGTTTTTCTATTTGATACATTTCGTTACATTTAATAATTATTATATAACTGTAATTTCCCGTAACATGATGACATCTTTTTACATTTTTGTTGTTTTCTATAAGTTGCATAAATTTTTTACTATCTTGCACTTTTACCGTTATGTTTATTATTGCCGATATTGTTTTTTGCGTATAAGTATCACCTAAAACAACGGTATATCCTCTAATTATACCAATTTCTTCCATGCGCTTTATGCGCTGGCTAACGGCAGGACTTGTTAAAGATATATGCGTTGCAATGTCTTTTACTGTCATTCTGGCATCGTTAGTAAGTAGGCGTAATATTTGTCTGTCTAGCTCGTCCATTTTTACCTCCATTAAACAAATAAAAATTAAATAAAGTTTGGGTTTAGCAATAAATTACGCAGTTTAATTTAATTTATTGTTTTTTATGTTTAAGTTTATTATATAAAGTTTTTTGTATATTGTAAATATATTTTATAAAATAAATTCACACTTTTTTATTTGACAAATATATTTTAAATGATATACTCATAACTGTTCATATATTTATACTTTCCCACCCCTCTATATACATAAAACCTTCGTATGCTCGAAGGTTTTATGTATTTTTTTGCTTATTTTTTATTTAGTGCAATAATTTATTATTGTAGTGCGTATATTATATATGCACAATAACTTGTGCTACATATTTTAAATTAAAAGCCTTAAATTTAACAATTAATAAAATTTTAGTTTTAAAATTTTTACTACTTACTGTTACAAAAGGCAAATTGAAAGGAATATTATTATGAAAAAACTATTATGTACTTTATTAATTTTGGCACTTGTGCCTGTGTTTTTGGCAGCTTGCCAGCAAAGTGTAGGTAGCGAAGAACAAACACAAAGCGAAGAGCAAACACAGAGTTATAAATCTGCGCAAGAGTTAACAGACATTATTGTAAGTGTAAGAGATGATGATATGAATGCAGCTTTTGCTATAATAGCCGCTGAAGATGGACAACCTGCTTCGTACTTGCACAACCCAATGGAAGTACCTCAAGACGCAATGGAGAGCGAAATTGCCGGTTTATCGCAACTTGTTGGGCTAGACACATCTTCGTGCAATTCATACGCTTATACACTTTCTATGATGAACATACACGCATATTTTACAGGTGTATTTTACCCACAACCTGGTAGCGAAGATGCACTTATTGAAGAATTAAACAACTTTATAGTGGCAAAGCAAGGCGAATTTGAAAATTATTTACCAGACCAATATGAAATAGCAAAAAATGCACAACTTAAAACAACAAGCGATGGCGCCATAATTATGGTTATAGCCGAAGATGCACAGCAAGTTGTAGAAAATATAGAGCAAGCCCTTACTGCATAGGTAAATGTAGCTGTTATAGTAAAATATATTATAAATCTTTGGCAAGTGTTATATTTGCCAAAGATTTTTTTATAAAGCAAAGTACTGCTTTTGTTTACGATATATAAAAATTATGTTATACTAAAATATATAAATAAACTTTATATTTAACAAACAAATTTGTTTTGGAGGACAGCAATGCAAGAATTAATTTTGGTTGTAGACTTTGGTGGGCAATACAATCAACTTATAGCAAGGCGTGTAAGAGAATGTAATGTATATGCAGAAATAGTTTCGTACACAAAAGCCATTGATACTATAAAGCAAAAAAAACCTAAAGGCGTTATTTTTACAGGTGGACCAAACAGTGTTTATTTAAAAGAATCGCCTTTAATAGACAAGTGCGTATTTGAAATGGGCATACCAATACTTGGAATTTGCTATGGAGCACAGTTAATTATGCATGTTTTAGGCGGCAAAGTAAGTGTTGCAAGCCAAAGAGAGTATGGCAAAACTATTGTTAATGTAAATACAAAAAGCAAGCTTTTTAGTAATGTAGATGAAAAAACAGTTTGCTGGATGAGCCATAACGATTACATAGAAAATGTTGCGCAAGGATTTGAAATTACAGCACATACAGACAGTTGCCCTTGTGCGGCGGCTGAATGTACTGAAAAAAACATTTATACCCTACAGTTTCACCCCGAGGTTTTGCACACTGTTCAGGGAGCTGTTATGTTGCATAACTTTGTATATAATGTATGTAACTGTAGCGGAGATTGGCGCATGGATAGTTTTGTTGAAACAAGCATAAAGCAATTGCGCGAAAAAATAGGCGATGGCCGTGTTTTATGCGCATTGTCCGGCGGCGTAGATTCCAGCGTTGCTGCAGTGTTATTATCTCGCGCTGTTGGCAAACAGCTAACTTGTGTGTTTGTAGACCACGGCCTGCTTAGAAAAGACGAAGGCGATGAAGTTGAGGCTGTATTTGGCCCAAGCGGACAATACGAACTTAACTTTATACGTGTCAACGCACAACAGCGTTTTTACTCAAAGCTTGCCGGCGTTACAGAGCCTGAAGAAAAGCGCAAAATTATAGGCGAAGAGTTTATACGAGTGTTTGAGCAAGAGGCAAACAAACTTGGCACTGTAGATTTTCTTGTTCAGGGAACAATATACCCCGACGTAGTAGAGAGCGGTCTTGGCGGGGAAAGCACAGTAATAAAAAGCCATCACAACGTGGGCGGCTTACCCGACGCAATAAGCTTTAAAGAGATAGTAGAACCACTGCGTGATTTATTTAAAGACGAGGTAAGAAAAGCTGGCAAAGAACTTGGCATACCTGATTATTTAATACAGCGCCAGCCATTTCCTGGCCCTGGCCTTGCAATTAGAATTATAGGCGAAGTTACACCCGAAAAAGTAAATATTGTACAAGAGGCTGATGCAATTTACAGGCAAGAAGTTGCAAAAAGCGATGTGTGTAAACATTTGGGCCAATATTTTGCAGCACTTACAAACATGCGCAGTGTGGGCGTAATGGGCGACGAGCGAACATATGACTATGCAATTGCACTAAGAGCTGTTACAACTACCGATTTTATGACAGCTGAAGCTGCACATTTACCGTGGGAATTGCTTGAGTGTGTTACAAACCGAATAGTTAACGAAGTTGCACATGTTAACCGAGTACTTTATGATTGCACAGGAAAACCACCGGGAACAATTGAATTTGAATAATTATATACCAGTTTTAATTTTAAAAAAGCACTTAAACTTTAATATGTTTAGGTGCTTTTTTTACGTGTATTCAATAATTAATTGCTTTTTTAAAAAAATAAATTGTGTTTATTGCACAATTAATATATACATTATTAACAAAAAATTAATAATTTAGGTGTTTTTGCTAAAAAATTGTTTAATTTTGTGCTATTTTATAGTACAATGTTAAATAGTGCAAAGTAACGTTATTTTTTAATACTAATGGGCTTAAACAAAACTTGCACTAGTACACATATAGTATAAATTAATAATTGCAAAAATATATATATTTATACTATACATATGGGAGGAATATTAATGGCAAATAATGAAAAAACAATTAAAACAAAAGGATTTTTGGGTGTTGTAGAAAGAGTAGGAAATAAACTGCCACATCCGGTAGCGCTATTTGCAATACTGGGCGCTATTATAGCAGTACTATCTTGGATTCTTTCAATGTTAAACGTTTCTGCAACAGGTATGCTTGTTTCGGGCGGCGAATTACAAGAGACAACTGTTACAACTGTTAACTTATTAAGTAGCAGCGGCATTGCATGGATGTTTACATCTGCTGTTAGCAACTTTACCGGTTATGCTCCGCTAGGTACAGTACTTGTTGCTATGCTTGGTGTTGGCGTTGCTGAACAAAGCGGTTTAATTAACGCAATGTTAAAACGCACAGTTCAAGTTACACCAAAAGCATTTATTACACCTGTAGTTGTGTTCTTGGGTGTTTTATCTAACATCGCATCAGACGCAGGCTACGTTGTACTTATTCCACTTGGCGCAATGATATTCCGCGCTTACGGCAAACATCCAATTGCCGGTCTTGCAGCCGCATTTGCAGGTGTTTCGGGTGGCTTCTCGGCAAACTTACTTGTAGGTACGCTAGATCCTCTATTAACGGGTATATCACAAGAGGCTGCTTCTATTATATCTGCAAGCTATGAAGTAAATGTTTTAGGTAACTACTGGTTTATGGCTGTATCTACATTTTTAATTACAATTGTAGGTACTCTTGTAACTAATAGAGTAGAGCGCCGCTTGGGCTCTTACGACGGAACCTTACACGGCGAAGAAGACTCTAGCCTTAGAGATTTAACAGCGATAGAGAAAAAAGGTCTTAAATTCTCGGGTCTTGCAACTCTTGTTTTTGTAATATTACTTATAGGTGCTTGCATACCATCTAACTCTTTCTTCAGAAATACAGATGGCGAAATTTTAGGTAGCCCTACTTCTCCGCTTATAAGCAGTGTTGTTATACTTATTGCTTTATTGTTCTTTATACCTGCAGTAGTATACGGCAAAATAACAGGTTCTTTTGGCAAAGGCACTAAAGATACTTGTGTGGCATTAGGTAAATCTATGGCATCTATGGGTAGCTATGTTGCCCTTGCTTTTGTAGCAGCACAATTTATTGCTTACTTTAACTATACAAAGCTTGGTACAATACTTGCAATTAACGGGGCAAACTTCTTCGAATCTGTTGATATAGGCCTAATACCTTTAATGGTACTTTTTGTATTGTTCTCTGCATTCATAAATCTATTTATGGGTTCTGCATCGGCAAAATGGAACATTATGGCACCTGTATTTGTACCTATGTTTATGTTGCTTGGCTATTCACCAGAGCTTGCACAGCTTGCTTTCCGTATAGGTGACAGCAGCACAAACTTAATTACACCTTTAATGAGCTACTATGCAATTATTGTTGTTTGCGCACAAAGGTACGATAAAAAAGCAGGTATTGGCACACTTACAGCAACAATGTTACCATATAGTATTGCATTTTTAATTACATGGACACTACTGTTAATTGGTTGGCTTGCACTTCGCATTCCTATCGGTATTGACACAGGACTATTTTTTGTAGCATAATGTAATTACAGTTTAAAAATATTAGGCGGGTTGGTATTAATTACCCAACTCGCCTTTTAAATTAAGGAGAAGCAAAACAATGAATACAATTGATAAAAATTCTTTAGTACAGCGCCTATTGGATTATGTGCAAATAGATAGCGAAACAGGCAACGAAAAAGAAATGGCAGAGCGCCTTGCAAAAGATTTTAAAGAAATTGGCTGCGAAGTGTATACAGACGATGTTGCACAAGCGGCTAATACAAATGGCTTTAATGTTTATGCCGTATTAAAGGGCAACAGTAATTTAGAGCCCTTGCTTTTTAGCTCTCATATGGACACAGTTGTACCCGGCAAAGGTATAAAACCACGTGTATGCGATGATGGATACATTAGAGCAGACGGAACCACTATTTTGGGTGGAGATGATAAAGCTGGTATTTGTGCAATTATGGAAGCAATGCGCGCAGTAGCAAATGAAGAACACCGCACAGTAGAAGCTGTTATTACAGTAAGAGAAGAAAGCGGTATGTTTGGCGCAAAAAATTTAGACTACTCAAGAATAGCTTCTAAAAATGCAATAATTTTAGATTCGTCCGGCGGACCTAATCAAATTATTTCGGGAGCACCAGGAC
Source organism: uncultured Bacteroides sp. (assembly GCA_964369925.1). Taxonomy (GTDB): domain Bacteria; phylum Bacillota; class Clostridia; order Oscillospirales; family Ruminococcaceae; genus Ruthenibacterium. Next base: position 94,563 of record CAYJGU010000006.1, read on the forward strand.
AAAACAAAATTGCAGCTACTATAAACGGGCGCAAGGCACACGCAGGTATAGAGCCTGAGGCCGGTATAAGTGCCATACAAGTAGCGGCACATGCTGTTTCTAATATGGAATTGTTGCGAATAGACTTTGAAACAACTTGTAACATAGGTACTTTTTCTGCAAATGGCCCAACAAACATTGTTGCAGACAAGGCAGAAATTGTTATGGAAGTTCGCAGTCGCAGCACTCAAAAATTGCAAGACCATACAAAACACTTAGTAGATTGCATTGAAAATGCCTGCAAAAAATTTAACACAACATTTGAACATAAAGTTGACACAAGCTACCTTGGCTATTTTTACGAAGACAGTCATCCACTTGTTAAGCAAGTAATGGAAGCTGCAAGAAAAGTAAACCTAGAACCTATTACAAAAATGAGCGGTGGCGGAAGTGATGCTAATATATATAACCAACATAATATTTCAGCGTTAAACATGGGCGTAGGCATGGAAAAAGTGCATACAACTAACGAACAACTTTGCATTGAAGACATGGAAAATGCCTCGAAAGTTTGTTTAGAATTAATGAGAGCTTAAAATAAATAAAATTAGGAGTGTGTAAAATGAATATTGCAATAATCGGACTTGGTGTAATTGCAGAGTTTATGGCAAAAACTTTAACTAAAATGGACGACGTTACACTTTACGCTGTTGGTTCTCGCAATTTACAAAAAGCACAAGCATTTGCGAAAGAATTTAATGTAGTAAAAGCTTACGGAAGCTACGAGGAACTTGTTAAAGATGAAAACGTTCAACTTGTTTACATAGCAACACCACACTCTCACCACTACGAGAATGCAATGCTTGCATTAAAACACGGCAAACCTGTTTTGTGCGAAAAAGCTTTTATGGGCAACGCAAAACAAGCAAGTGAAGTGCTAAATTATGCAAAAGAGCAAAATATTTTTATTACCGAAGCTATTTGGACACGCTATATGCCGTCATGCGAGAAATTAAAACAGCTTATTAAATCCGAAATCATAGGCAAAATATCTTCTTTTAGCGTTAACTTAGGCTATAATATAAGCGATATAGCGCGCATTGCTCGGCCAGAGCTCGCCGGTGGTGCTCTATTAGATGTTGGCGTATATACTGTTCAATTTGCAAGTGCATATTTTGGCACTGAAATAGATAAAGTTACATCGGTATGCGCAAAAAACGAACTTGGTGTAGATTTACAAGACAGTATTATTTTACAATACAAAAACGGTATAATTGGTAATTTATTTTGTTCGGCAACGGCTGTAACCGACCAAATAGGCGCTATACACGGAGAAAGCGGGCATATAATAGTAGAAAATATTAACAATATTACACAAATAAAAGTTTACCTTCGCATAAATAAAAAGCTTACATTGCAAGAAACTTACATTGCACCACCACAAATTACCGGTTTTGAGTACCAAGTACGAGCCTGTGTGCATGCAATAAAGCATGGTAAATTGGAATGCGAGCAAATACCCCACAGCGATACTTTAAGTGTTATGAAAATTATGGACAGCTTGCGAAACGATTGGGGCGTAGTTTATCCATTTGATTAATGCACTATTAAAATAATTAAGTTGCATAAAGCTGAAAAAAATATTATAATTAATTTATATAAACAAATGGTGTGTATAAATTTTAGAAATGTGATTGGTGTTGTTTTATATAGAAAGCTTAACTTTTTACTTCATTTCGGCCATAGTAATATTTTTTCATTCATTATTAAATTATACTTTATGTGGTAAGCTAAATTATCCGCTTAGATTTGGTGTGCCCTCTGTTGTTTTATTTTGTCTGTTAAATGGACTTATTGGGCCTATTTTTTTATTTACAAACTATAATAACCCAACTATACAATATTTTATTTGCACGTTTATTTTATTAAGCGAGCTTATTATTCTTTTTAAAGGCGAGCTGAAAGCAATACTTGGTGTTGTTTTCGGCTCACTTTTGCATTTATTTGTTATAAGAGGCATAATTATAGCAAGTGCAAGTATTTACCATCAAGTTAGCATGCACACAGTTATTCATAACACAGCATTTTTCCCTATAGTAAATTTGTTATCATTTGTTGCACAAATATTTACTTTAACATTATTTATAGTTTTAATGCCTTTAAAAACAGTGCGCAAAATTATGGAAGACAAATATTTTTATACGTCGCTTTTAATTCTGGCTTTATTTTTAAATGCATATATGATTTTTAACTCATATATGTTTGAAATAGACTATTTTTCGATTAATTTAGCCGTGCAAGAAATTTTTATTTCTGTTTTCTCACTTATTTTCTTATATATTATGTTATTAATGTTAATTAGAATTTTTAGCCTTAATATATACAAAGCAAAAACTAAAGAGCTTGAAACTAAAATAGATAGCGATAAAGCCCTTGCCACGGCAGTTTACAACTTTGCAGAGGTGTTAATTGAAATTAACTGTACTAAAGACACAATCGTTCGCATTCTTGTTAACGGCGAGGAAAAAAATGTAGATAACTTACCTGCTCCCGATAAACTGTTTGCCATGTATTCTAAGAATTTTACACACCCACAAGAATTAGACGAAATACTATCTATTAATTCTGCCATGCTCATTGATAATTTTAATAATGGTTGCAATGAAAAACTAATAGATTTTCGTTCTAAAACAGATTTATCGCACAGCAATGAGGATAGCAAAACATTTTTAAACAACGAATATTTATGGTACCGAATGAGAATTACCACCAATTTATTAGAAGACACATATGAAGTTTTTTCTATTATTACTGTAGATGAAATAAACGAAGAGAAGCAAGCCGAATTATCTTTAAGAAGAAAGGCCGAAACAGACTTACTTACAGGTGCATACAATAGACAGGCTTTTTCTGTTAAGGTTCAAGAATACATGCAAAACGGTGGACACGGCACGCTTTATATGTTCGACCTTGATAACTTTAAAGGTATTAACGATAATATGGGACATAGTATGGGCGACAATGTTTTAAAAGAAGTATATGCAAAAACAACTGCTGTTTTCCGCGAAAACGATATTGTTGCACGTATAGGCGGCGATGAATTTCTTGTATTTATGTGCGGTACTACAAAAGAAAGCACTATACAAAAAAAGGCAATACAATTATGTGGCGACTTGCATAAAACTTACCATGCACAAAATGGTATAAATATTGAAATATCTTGTAGCGTAGGTATTAGCATTGCACCAAAACACGGCACAAACTTTGAAACACTATTTGATGCTGCAGATTTATCTATGTATCACTCTAAGAGCTTAGGTAAAAATACATTTACAATTTACAACGAAAAAGAAACTTTTAGTTTTGAAAAACAAGAAAAAGAAAAGTACATGAGACAAAGAGATGCAGAATTAACTAGCGAAAACCTTAATTAGTATATAAACATTAGCCTTTTGCCTTTTACGTAATGGCAAAAGGCTAATATTTTTATTAATAAAATTTTGTTTTACTTCCCTTTGTAATATTACGCATTTTTTACAAATTATTAATATATAAAAACAATTTATTTGTATTATATACTTTATTTTATTAAATTGCATGTTATATTTACTATAAATTCTTTAAAAAATAAAGTTTTATTTAAAAAAACATTGAATTTTATTGCGCAACATTATATACTATTATAGGGATAAGCAAAAACGAAAGGAAGTTGTGAAAGTTAATGTTAAAAAACAATTATTTGAAAAAAGTATATGAAACAGTTTGCACACGCAATGCAAACGAAGCAGAATTTTTACAGGCTGTAAAAGAAGTTTTAGAAAGCCTTGAAACAATAGTTGAAAAACGCCCTGAATTTGAAAAAATGGGTATAGTTGATCGCATTGTGGAACCTGAGCGTTTTATTCAATTTAGAGTAGCTTGGGTAGATGACGCCGGAAAAACTCAAGTAAACAGAGGTTTTCGTGTGCAATTCAATTCTGCAATTGGCCCATATAAAGGCGGTTTGCGTTTTCACCCAAGTGTTAGCGGTAGCGTTATTAAATTTTTGGGCTTTGAACAAATATTTAAAAATAGCTTAACAGGTTTACCTATGGGCGGCGGTAAAGGTGGTTCCGATTTTGACCCTAAAGGAAAATCTGATTTAGAAATTATGCGTTTTTGCCAAAGCTTTATGACAGAGCTTTCAAAACATATTGGCCAATTTACCGATGTACCTGCCGGTGATATTGGTGTTGGTGCACGTGAAATTGGCTTTATGTATGGCCAATACAAACGCTTGCGCAATGAGTTTACAGGTGTACTTACAGGTAAAGGTATAACATACGGTGGTAGCCTTGTTCGCCCAGAGGCAACAGGTTACGGCTTGTGCTACTTTACTCAAGAAGCACTTGGTAAAATGAAAAATGACAGCTTTAAAGGCAAGACAGTTGTTATTTCGGGTAGCGGCAACGTTGCAATTTACGCTACAGAAAAGGCAACACAACTTGGCGGTAAAGTTGTTGCACTAAGCGATAGCGGCGGTTATATTTACGATAAAGACGGTATTAACCTTGATATAGTTAAAGATATTAAACTAAATCGTCGTGCAAGAATTAGCGAGTATGTTAAAGAAGTGCCAACAGCACAGTACACAGAGGGTTGTTCGGGCATTTGGAGCATACCTTGTGACATTGCACTACCAAGCGCAACTCAAAACGAAATTGATGAAAACAGCGCAAAACTACTTGTTAAAAACGGCGTTTTAGCTGTTTGTGAGGGCGCAAACATGCCTTCTACTCCCGAGGCTGTTGAAGTATTCCTTAAAAATAATGTTTTATATGGTCCTGCAAAAGCTGCTAATGCTGGCGGCGTTGCAACTTCAGGCCTTGAGATGAGCCAAAACTCACTTCGCTTGTCTTGGACATTTGAAGAAGTTGACAAACGCTTACAAGATATTATGAAAGGCATTTTTGCTAGTTCATATGAGGCCTCTAAAGAGTGTGGCGTAGAGGGCAACTTAATGGTTGGCGCTAACGTTGCAGGCTTTTTAAAGGTTGCAC
>CAYJGU010000007.1:0-94004 GCA_964369925.1 uncultured Bacteroides sp.
TATATTGCTTTTTCACAATTGATTTTTACAATATAGTACAATATTTGCTTTTGTTAACCCATTTTGTGATAAACACATTGTTTTAATTATAGTTATTGTATCTATATTATATTTTGCCATAAATACTAACGTTTCCTCGGTAGTTACTTTATACATTTCTTCATATAGGTGTTGTAGTTTAACGCTCCTGCGTTTTTCCAGTAAAAACTCAACATAAACATCCGACATTTCAGGAGCTAAAAAAAGGCTATCACAAATAGCAGATGCCAATATATTCACAGTAAAATTCTTTTTATCTTTTATAATAAGCTCTATTTTTTCAATAAAATAAACAAAGAGGTTAAATTTTCATATTTACATATATGGACTTTATATTTTGAAAATGATATAATAAATTAGCTAGTGTTATTAATAAAGTAACATAATGTAGGTATAATATTTTACTGTTAACTAACTGGGAGGTTATATGAGCTTAAAAATTGGAACAAACAACAAAAGCAACAAAAACAACACACGATCGCTTAAAAAAATTATTACACAAAAGACAATAATGTCTTTTGCGATTCCAATTGCCATTGCAATGCTAATAATTATGTATCTTACATATACAATTATTGCACAAGAAAAGCAAAAAGAGCTTAACGACAGAAATGACACAATAGTTGAAAACTTAGTTGAGCGAATTGATAAATATTCACTTGCTGTTGAATTGAGTGCTAAAAACCCCGAGGTCTACTCTCTTGATTACAACAGGATGGAGCCACACCTAAATGATTTCATGGCGCTTGAAGGAGGCGTCTGGTCGCACTTTCTTGTAACTGACGAAACTGCTGTCAATGTTGCACATACTGAAGGTGCTGAGAGTCGCAATGTTTCTATTGCCGATAAATCATATTTTACTGTTCCTTGGAATAGTGAAATCACCCATGTTGCAGACCCTACTTTCTCTAACAGTACAGGCAGAAGAATAATGGGAATTGGAACTCCGACATATGATGAATATGGTGTAAAAAACGGCGTATTAGTAGGCTTTGTTAGGCTTGAATACCTATCAGAGGTAGTCAACAGTCACAGCATTACTGAAAACAGCTATACATTTATGTTAAATTCAGACGGCACGTTGTCAAGCCACCCTAACGATGACATTGTACTTATGCAAAACTGGCTGTCGGCTGAGCCTGGCGACAGTGCATCTTCTGAATATATTGCATCAATGAGCGATGAATTTAGAGATGTAATTGTTGAGATGACTTCGGGTAATGAGGGTACTGCCATTGCAAGTGTTGACGGCACATTATCTGTTGTCACATATCGCCCTGTCGGTATGGCAAACCTTTCAATTGCAACTGTTGCCCCAATTTTTGAATTGTATCAAGTTATTTTTATATTAATTGTATTAATTATAGTTGCAATATTTGTAACTATTGGTGTAAATATTTTCACCGCTTCTAAAATTGCAGGCAGTATTGTTAATCCAATATCTGCAATAACAAAATGGGCAAGACAACTTGCTGTCGGAGACACTTCAGGTGTTAAAACAGACTTTATAAAAACATCTCACATTCAAGAGAAAGAAATTTCAGAGCTTGTAAAATCTTTCGAAGAAACAAGCGACGGTATCCAATATGGTGTCGAGAAAATGTCTGAAATTGCCGCAGGGAACCTTGACATTGATGTAAAGCTTAGAAGTGATAAAGATGTTTTGTCTAAGGCACTTGCCGGCTTAATTTCCGAGCTTTCCTCGGTTATGGTAAACATTAATGTTGCAGCTATGCAAGTAAACTCAGGTTCTGAACAAATTGCAATGAGTGCACAAATGCTTGCTCAAGGCTCTATGGACCAAACAATTGCCATCGAGAATTTGAACGACTCTGCAACCACGATGCAAACACAGTTTGAGGCCACAAACAACAGTGTTGTCGAAATTACTGAAGAAGTTAACAATACAGAGCATGAACTGGAGAACACCCTGCTCAAGTTAAATGTTTTAATAGATGAAATTAGGACAGTTAATACAAAGTCGTTTGAAGTGAGCAAAATTGTCAAAACAATTGAAGACATCTCATTCCAAACAAATATTTTGGCTCTTAACGCAGCAGTGGAAGCCGCCCGTGCCGGTTCTGCCGGTAAAGGCTTTGCAGTGGTTGCCGATGAGGTTAGAAATCTTGCTTCCAAATCAGCAGACGCCGCTAAGACAACATCTGCTCTAATCGGAGAGACTGTTTCATCAATTTCTGAGGTTAGTGTTAACGCAGAGGAAACTATTGGATTTATGGATAATATTAAGGGTATGATGCAAAAAATTGTATCTGATGTTACCGAGATTTCTAGCACGGTTGAAAGCGAACTTGGCCTCGTTCACGAAATTGCTACTAATATTGATAAAATTACAGGTGTTGTACATGCTAATTCATCAGCAAGCGAGGAAACCGCGGCAAGTAGCGAAGAGCTTTCTTCTCAAGCGAATAATATGCAAACTTTAGTTTCAAAATTTAAGCTAAAAAACTAGTAAAATTTATAAACCGAAAAAAGGCATGTTTTTTATATATTAGTTTTGTATGTTCTTTATTGGCAATTTCATATCTAATTATGCCATATTTTACATTTGCCTTTTAATCACAAAGTGTTAAGCTTGCTGTTCATATTTCATCAGTTTTTTTCATAAGGGGTTCTTGTGAATAAAATAGTGCTGTATTAAATAATATTGTTAAAATTCCAATGAAAGAATGATACCAATTATGAGCACATTCGCTTGACTCAAGGCTTTTCGCTTCTAATAAAAATTATCTCACTAATAAATTACAAGGCTATATCTCGCTTAAATGCTAGATATAGCCTTGTTTTCATATAATCGCCCTTATGCAAGTATCTTCCATACATTCGGCACAGTATATTTGCTAAGGTAATATTTTGTTTTGTTTATATTTGTAATTGCACACGGTGTTTGGCTAATAAATGAATACGCAATACTATTACAAAATTATTGCACACAAGCCGGCCTAACGCCAATTGCCTCGGAGTGGTGGCATTTTAACGATTTAATGGCACTAAATAATGTTAGTGAAAACCCAAGCAACGGAAAATATTTTATTTCTGAACAGTATAGTGTATTACCGCACTAAACCCCTAAAACTAGTAGCATGTGCGGCTCTTTTTTATAAAAAAACCTTGTAGCGTAAGCTACAAGGTTTTTTTATTTATTAAATGGTTTTATGCTTTTTGTATTTTAATGTTTGGTTTTTAGTACCTTTAATTTAAGTTGCATTAATATTGCCCAAAACTCTTGTTTTATGATGGTTTTTTTGATAGAATATTAGTAAGTATTTTTTATAATATTAAAACAAAGTATTTATTAATAATAATTACTTGCTTTATTAACTTTTAACTTATATACTAACCTAAGAATCTTAGTAACTAATTTAGTTATAATTTTTAATTTAACACATGCTATAATTATATATGCTATTTTTCTTATATCGCAACTGTAATTTTATTAAATTAAAATTACTAAAAGGAGGCGCACCCATACATGACTATCGAAATTAACAGCTTATTGTTTATAATTTCTTTAATATCTATGCTAGTTTACCAGTTTTCAGTTTTTTCTTACGCCACTAGTTTATTAGTGGGGGGAATAAAAAACAAGTTTTTATTTTCAGTGTTAGCGCTTTTAAATACTACAATATTTGCTTATAGCCAATATTCACAATTTCCGCTTTATTTAACTATGTCTTGTTTATTAATATTACTTACAATAGAGTTTAAGCTAATATCTAAAACAGATTTTATTCAGGTTTTTTGTGGTGCGTCAATATTTGTATTGCATTTATCTGCGTTTGCAACACCTTTAATTATAATTTTTAGTAATATTTTTAAAATTCAGCCCATTAAAGTAACATCAAACTCCATATATGGCCATATTGTTGTTATAATTATTTGCGTTGTTTTGTCTTTTGCCCATGAAATTGTAAAAAGATATATTGACAACTCTTCTATTCAAAGAGTTACAGTAAAAAGTAAGCACTCTGTTATACTTCTTGCATCAATTATTCTTATAGTTTTTTTACAAATAGATCATTCATCCACTATGATTAGCGATATTTTTTATTTTGAACAAATAGTACTTACTTTAACGGTTTCTTTCGCCTCACTTCTTATATTTTATCTATTCTTTTTATACGCTATTAATTTAATTGACGCAAGCCTATATAAAAGATACTCTGATAAAGTTATAGGTGAACAGCAAAAAATATTAAAACAAAAAGAAACTTTAATAACAAAAATTGAAAGAGATGAGTTAACAGGAGTATATAACCGCGGATACATAATGGATTTACTTGAAGATTTGTGTAGCGGAGAACTTACTGACGAAACATTTTATGTGTTATTTGTAGATATAAACGCATTAAAATACACAAATGATACTTATGGCCACAAAGCCGGAGACCGGTTAATAATTAAAATTACCCATGCTATTTTAAACACCGTGCGCGAATATGATATTGTAGCACGAATAGGCGGAGATGAGTTTTTAGTTTTAATGCCTAATCCAAACGACAATAGTTGTGGAAAAATAATTGAGAGAATAACGCAATATATCGAGCATCAAAATAAAACCGAGGAATTTTTAGTTTCCGCAAGTATAGGCTCAATATATGTAGATAAAGATGCAAAAAAACAAGGAGTCAATTATATTTTATCTACAGCAGATGAAAATATGAGAAAAAACAAGGAGATATTTTACAAAGAAAGGGAGGGTGATACTGTATGATCACATTATTATCCGTTTTATTTGTAATATCGTTTATTGCCTATCACCACACTTTTTTTTCATACTGTGCATATATATTTAATGTAAATAAATTTCCACGAATGGCAGGTTTTATATGTGGTGCCATTAACTTTTCTTTTTGGATTGTTTATTCATGCTATGTACCTATTAGGTTTGAACCACTTGCCATTTTCTTGTATGCAATTTTCCTTTTAATAGAAACTAAAATCGTGTTCAAAGCTAATACAATTCAAATGTTGTTCATATCGGTTACATTTACCATTAACTTATTTGCAAAGCGGTTAGCTGCACTAGCTACAACTGCATTGTTTAACCATGGTATTATTACAGATGTTATAGTAGATATTAAACTATCTTTATTTGTTTCTATGGTATGTTTTACCGTTTCTGTTTCAACAATTGGCTTTGCAAAGAAAATGATACCCAGAAACTCACTAGACACTATACTTTCCGATAATAAAAATCTTGCATTTTTAACAACGGCATACTCTATACTGTTTGTTACGTTGTTTTCATTTTTACTAACTATAAGTATAGACGGTGGCAGGGAATTATTATATCATTATGTTGTTTTAGGGTTTGTTGTTATAAGTGCTTTTGCTGTATTTATTATATTTGCATATAACCTTGCCGAGCTTAGAATTCAAACAGAAACATATAAAAGGCTAAGCCGTAAAAACACCGAAGATTTAGAAAAAATTAAAGATTTAGAACAAGTGGCAATAAAAGACCCCCTAACATATTTATATACTAGGAATTATGCAGATGAACTTATTGAAAAAATGATAAGTAAAAACAGATACTTTTTTGTTGCTTTTGTAGACCTTGACGGCCTTAAAGTTGTAAATGATGTTCACGGGCATGACGAAGGTGATTTTTATATTAAAACTGTTGCAGAAATTTTACAAGATTACTTTAAAGAAGACTCAGTTTGTAGGTATGGTGGAGATGAAATTGTAGTTGTTGGAACATGTGATGTTGAAGACGCTGTAACTAAAAAAATAATTCAAAGCTATAAAGCAGTTGCTAACATTCCAAAATTATATCATAAGCCATATACAACATCTATAAGCTACGGCATAGCATTTAAGCACCCTAACGAAATAATTACAGCAGCTGAGTTAATTGCTATATCAGATGCCAGAATGTACGAGTTAAAGAAAAGCAATAAAAAACATCGCAAGGTGGTATCTGTAGAAACTTAGTTTATTGTAAATAAGTATTAAATTAAAAAGAGGCAAATTTCCATAACAGGAAATTTGCCTCTTTTATTATTATTTTACTTTCACAAATTACTCAACTACGGTTCATATTTTTCAATACTTCCCTTTGCATTGCTTTTTGCTTTATACATAGCTTTATCGGCAAGGCTAAGGCAAATTCGCATAGATTTCGATTGCTCGGGGTAAAGTGCATAACCTACCGAGGCACTCACCTTATGTTCTTCTCCTGTTGGTGTTTTAATGTAACATTTATCAAAATTCATTTTAATCTGTTCTAGCCAATTTTCAAGCTCGCTGTAGTCATCAGCCCCGTATAAAATCATGGCAAACTCATCACCACTTAATCGCGAACAAATTTTATATTCATGGTTATTCTTTTTTAATACACTTGCTGCAGCGTTAATAAAGCTATCTCCAGTTTCATGTCCCCATGTATCGTTAACATATTTTAAATTATCTAAATCAAACATAAAAACTATCGCTTTTTTTACTTTCTGTGGCTGTTGCGAAATATCATCCATTTGTTCAAAAAAAGCTCTTTTACCATATAATCCGGTAAGGAAATCAAGGTCACGCTCTTTTTTTATAGTATATTTTTCGTTCATCTCCACAGTGGTGTCCATTATAAGTCCCCAGTCACTCTCTCCGTCCCGGTAACGCATAATTTTCAAAAATCTATCCTCATTATCGGTATGTAAGGTATACATATTTTTTTCGCTTTTATAAGGATGCGACATAATTTCTTCAATAAAAGCTAAAAAGCTTGATGGAGTTTTAAGATCTTGCTCTAACCTAGTAGCATTAATTTGCAAAATTTCTGCTAATTGCCCAGTAACAATAACCGAATTTGACTTGCACTCGTACATGGCAATAGGCACATGGACATGCTTAAAAATGGTGGAAAATTTTAAAGATGATTCCACTACTTGTTTTACCATAAAGTTTACATTGTTGCTAAGGGCTTTAAATTCAGGCAATCCACTTACATCCATTTTATAATCTAAATTGCCATTTGCTATTAACTCCATGCCATCTCCCATTTCCAAAAGGCCCTGTAATACAACACGATCTAGCATAAAATAAATAATTAAAATAATTAAAACTGCAACAATTAACGATATTGCTGTAATAAGCGCAATGCCCATCAATGTTGAACTGTAAATAGACGAATGGCTTTGAAAGTATCCAATATATATATTATGTGTATGTTCTTTAAACAGCACATGACCAGCTTCTTCGTCAACAGTTGCATTTAACGTAAGTTGTATATAATCTTCACTAAAGCCGTTCAATCCAAACTCTTTAAGGTTTAGCTTATTAATAGCTTGATTTGTGCTACTTATCACATCTCCTGTTGTGGCATCTACCGCAAAAAACATTGTATCTGCCGTTGGGGTAAGTAGCGAAAAAATGTAAGATAGCTCGGTTTGTTCCATTGCCTCTATAAGTCTCAACGGCTCAATGCCAATTTGCACTATGTGCTGCTTATCGTCGCTCCAAACAGCCACGTACTGCATTTCTTTGCCCTCTGCTGTGTTAGGTGTCACGTCTTGGGCAAGCTCTAAATCGTAGTCGTCAAGCAAAGGAGCAAAAAAGTTCATTTGCTCACCAGAATCAAACGTGTATCCATAATAACTTGGAACATTACCGCTGTATATTTCCCCCTCAGGAGTAAATAGGTGAATCTCGTCAATTTGTAGTAAGTCTGTTATATGCTCAAGTTGTTCAATATCATAAATAATATCTTGGTTGTGCTGTATCATATAAGCGGCAGCATTAGCTCTAATTAAAAAATCAGTCTTTAGCTCTTCTTGCAACTGCTGTACATTTTTGTCGTTATCGGCTAAAATTTCTTCAATTTGTCTTATTTGTCCATTGGCTTCGTTGTAAAAACCAATATAAGTTGTATGAAGCATTGCATATGCACCTATAGAAAGAAGTACACTTGCAATTACAAGTACTAAAACTATAAGCCTTGTTACTATGTATTTTTTCACTTCAACCACCTATGTTTCATTTATTAAATGTATTATATTGTACAAATTACAATGTATAATATGTTACACACAGCCAATATACCATATATATTTTTTATGGTCAAGTAACACGTACACAAGCATTTCATTAAAAATAATTTTAATTTGTATAATTTACTTAAATCTGTTTTATTTTTTAAATACAATTAAATTTGTTTTTTTTGTTATAATAGCAAAATATTACGATAAACGAACACATAATTATGTTACTTAAAAATATTAATATTTTTGCTAAAAATATTGTTTGCAATTGTACTGGTTATGTGATAGAATGTAAGACCGATACGTTTTGAATAGCCATAGCGCACTTTTAATGCCCATAAACTCAAGGTGCGGACGGCTAGAGTGAGATGCGATTGCATCTCGTTTTTTTTTGACGACCACACACAAAAAGGAGATTTATGAGCACAACTACATTTGCACAATTAAGTGTGCACCCCGATATGCTGAAAGCTATTGACGAAATGGGCTTTAAGCAAATTACGCCTGTACAAGAAAAAACAATACCGCTTACACGTTCCGGTGTTGATATTTTAGCACAATCGCAGACAGGCACAGGTAAAACAATAGCATTTGCTATACCTGCAGTAGAACGTATACAAGCAGGCGCAAAAAATATTCAGGTACTTATTTTGTCGCCAACAAGAGAGCTTGCACAACAATGCGGCGATGAAATTAGGAAATTATCACCATATATGCCGCATGTTAAAACTGCCGACATATACGGCGGCGCCGATTACAAAACACAATTTAGGCTTTTGCGTGGCGCCAACATGGTAATAGGCACACCGGGCCGAATTATGGACCACATTAGGCGCGGCACATTAAAGCTGGACAAGCTTGAAATGATTGTACTTGACGAAGCAGATGAAATGCTAAACATGGGCTTTAAAGAAGACATTGAGACAATATTGCAAGATGCACCTAAAGAGCGTCAAACGGTGCTATTTTCGGCAACAGTGCCAAAGGGCATACTAGACATTACAAAGCAGTTTCAAAAAAACCCGGTACAAATAAACCTTGTACAAAACAAGGCAACATTAAAAGCCATTAAACAAGTGTACGTAGATGTTAAAAAACAGCACAAAAATGCTGCACTTAAACTACTTATTGCTTATAACAAACCACAACGCGCCATTATTTTTGCAAATACAAAAAGCATGGTAGACGAGCTTGTAGATATGCTGTGCGAGGGTGGATACTCTGCACAAGGCATACATGGCGACATGAAACAGCAACAACGCACAAACGTTATGTCTACATTTAAAAAGGGCAACACAAACATACTAATTGCCACAGACGTTGCCGCCAGGGGCATTGATGTTAGCGATGTAGATTTTGTATTTAACTACGATATTCCAAGAATGTCGGAATATTATGTGCACCGCATAGGGCGCACCGGCCGCGCCGGCCGCACCGGTACAGCAATTACTCTTTGTTGCGGCAAGCAACAAGTTGTCACTATTAAACGCCTTGCTCAAAAGTTGCAATCTAACATAGAGCACATTGCACTTCCAAGCACACAAGACATTAAAGACAGTAGGCTACAGCAAAATATACAAAAAGTGAAAGATGAAACAGAAAACGGTATAAGCAGTTATGCAAGACAAATGGTAGATGCCTTAGTAAACAGCGGCTGTAGCGCATACGATATAGCTTGCACACTTGCTGATATGACACTTAAAATTGACACAGCTAACATAGATGAACTAGCAAATATACCCACAGATGCAGTATCAAAGACAAGCGATAACAGAGCAAGAAACGACGATGAAGGCTCACGTTTTGGCAAAATGATGCTTAACATAGGCTCATCATCACGTTGTAGTGCAAACCACATTGTTGGTGCTATAACAGAGCGTACAGGCATTTCGTCTAAGGTTATAGGCAAAGTTTCTATCGAGAAAGACCACGCAATTGTTGCTGTTCCAAACGATATTTTAAACGATGTAATATCTGATATGAATGGTATAAAAATATGTGGCAAGCCTGTTTCTGTAAAAAAACTTGAATCTCGAAAAAAAGCTAAGTTTAGCGGCGGGCACAGCAGTGGGTTTGCAAAAAAACCTTATGCACGTAAAAGAAACAAAAAAAGAAGTGCAAAATAATTTTTAATATTACTTAATAAAAAACCTCACCGTAATTCGGTGAGGTTTTTATTTATTTTTAAGTGTATGTATTTATTTTATTTAATAACTTTCTTTAAAAATGCAGTACATCCATCAATTATATTGTCGTACGTAATATCAAAATTACCGGTATACCAAGGATCAGCTATATCACTGTGCTCTCCTGTAAAATCTAGCAATAAACTAATTTTACCTTGTGGGTCTTTGGGTATTATTTTGCTTATATTTTGCAAGTTATTTTCATCCATACATATAAGGTAATCATATTTATCGTAGTCGGCGCTTATTACTTGCCTTGCGCTGCGTTTTTCAAAAGGTATACCAACCTCTTTCAATTTTTCTTTCGTGCCATAATGTGTGTCGCTACCTATTGCATCTCTGCTTGTCCCTGCCGAATTAATTATAAATTCATTGCTTAACCCTTGCTTTTTTACCATGTCTTTTAAAACAAACTCTGCCATTGTACTGCGACAAATATTTCCATGACAAATCATTAGCACTTTTATCATATTAATCTCCTATCTAATAAATTATTAATTTAAAAACGCATAAGTCCAATTGTATTTATAATAAAATTAGCAAATATGTAGCAAAACAAAAATGCAAAAATATTATTGCTTATAAAAACCATATATTTGTTTACACCAATAATAAAGTTGTGTGTGTTTATTATAACTACCAATAGCAAAAATTACAACTGATACTTTGCAAACAAACGAAAAATAATTTAAAAATAATTATTATGTTATATATATGTAATATCCATTTACAACAAAGTAAATATATGTTAAACTAAAATTAATTATTTTTATTGAGGTGCATTATGAAACGTACTATTACTTTAGTTTTGGTATTGCTAATTTGTTTAACAAGCTTTTTTTCATGTTCAAACACAAAATCTGTCGATAATTCGTTGGCAAATGAAATAAGCAAGCCAATAAGCGAGCCAACAAGCAGCGAAAACACATCTCAAGTACCTCTTGACACACTTTTAGTTGGTGTTCAAGACATGACCGGTGACTTTATAAATGGATTTGGAAACAGTGGTTACGATGAATCTGTAAAAGTGCTTACCGGCGGATATATGGGCGTTTATGAAATAGACGCACAAGGTGAAATATATTTAAACACTGTTTGCGTACAAGATGTAGACACTTCTACAGATAACGATGGCAATAAAACGTATACATTTACACTTCAAGACGATATTTTTTGGAATAATGGAGATAAAATAACAGCAAAAGATTACGTTGCATCTGCATTATGGTTTGCGAGCCCCGAATGGGCCGAGGCCGGTGCTACTTCTACCGGAGCAGATGCACTAATAGGTTATACAGAGTTTAAAGATGGCACAACAAACGTTTTTTCCGGTGTACAATATATAAGCGATACTGAGTTTTCAGTTACAATTGACGCAGAAAACCTTCCTTATTACTGGGAAACGGTTTACGCTTTTTTAAGCCCCATACATTTTGATACATACCTTAAAAATTGCGAATTAATAAGCACGCAAGACGGCTCTTATTTTGAGTTTTCTGAGGGTGATTTACTTACAAATTGCACTCGCATTGTTAGCGAAGAAAGATATGCACCAACAGTTACTTGCGGACCTTATAGTTTTGTTTCGTTTGAAAACCAAACTGTTACACTGGAATTAAACGAGTATTTTAAGGGTGATATTAACGGCAACAAACCAACTTTTCAATATGTTGTTCAACAAAGTATACCTATTGAAACAAATGCAGAATGGGTTATTAGCGGACAAGTTGACCTTGTTGAAGAAATAGTAGAGCACGAAAAAATAGAATCTGCAAAAGCATCTGAAAGTGCTTTATACCACTCATATTTGCGCTCGGGCTATGGATTTTTAGCTATGCTATGCGACACAGGACCAACTTCTGATATTAATGTTCGTTGGGCCCTTGCTTCTTTAATAGATCGCAACGAAGTTGTAGAATATGTAACCGGTGGCTATGGCAGCACTGTAGACAGCGAATATGGCATTGGACAGTGGATGTATCAAGAAAAAGCTGCAGACCTTCAAGCCGAATTACTTCCTATTTCGTTTAGTGTAGATACTGCAAATAATTACCTAGATGAAACACAGTGGGTGTATGAGCAAGATGGCGTTACCTCTTTTGACAGGACAAAAGCAACACAAGACGGTACATATTTGCGCTACAACGAAAACCAAGAACCTTTAGAAATTAACCACTTAGGGCAAGACAATGTGCTTACCGATATAATTGAAGTTCAGTATTCTGCAAACGCTCCGCTAGCAGGTATAGATTTTAACCTAGATAAAGGCGAGTGGGCTTTTGTTGTTGAAAATTATTACGACGCTTATAAACTTGGCGAAAACCGTACTTATGACACATTTAACCTTGCAACTAATTTTTCACCTGTTTTCGATAGATATTACACATGGCATTCAGACTTTTTAGGAACCAGCCAAAACAAAGCACAATTAAGCGACCCTGAGCTTGATGAACTTATTATTGCAATGCGCTCGACCGATCCAAACGATAAAGATGGCTTTTTGCAAGCTTGGTTTGACTATCAGGTAAGATTTAACGAACTTATGCCTCAAATACCACTTTATTCTAACGAATATTACGATATTTACCATGTTAATGTAGACAATTATAATACAAGTATATATGCGGGTTACGAAGACATAATATGTACTTTATCTAAATCGGAAAAATAATAAAAAAGTAAAAATATTTAAGTAATAAAAAGTGCACAACTAGCTAATTATGCAAAAATGCAATAAAGCGAATGTGCACTTTTTGCGCATAAAACTTAATTACTATAACTGTAGGTGATAACTTTTGCTGAGATATATTTTAAAGCGTCTACTAATTTTAATACCTGTTATTATTCTTGTGTCTATAGTGATATTTTTGCTGGTAAAAGTTATGCCAGGAGACCCCGTTGCCCTTATGCTACCGGCAGATTTAACACAAGAGCAATACGAAACTCAATACGAGGCAATGTACATAAATTTAGGACTTGACAAAAATATTGTTTCGCAATATTTTGCCTGGATATCAGGTGTATTTAAAGGTGATTTTGGCTATTCAAATACATATAACCGTCCTGTATCTTTAGTAATTGGCGAGCCAATGCGAAATACAATTATTTTAAACTTATGCGTAAATTTTCTTTACCTGTTTATAGCTATACCTGTTGGAATAAAATGCGCAACAAAGCGCTTATCTCTTTTTGATAACGGCTGGCAACTTTTTTCGCTCATAGCATACTCAACACCTTCTTTTTTTATTGCAATATTATTAATATATGTGTTTTCTATAAACTTAGGCGTACTGCCTATGGGCGGCATGCCAAATGCCGAAATGCTAACTACGCCCCAACTTATACTTGAGTGGATACGCACACTTGCACTTCCCACTATTACACTTACAATTATTAGCCTAGCCGGTGCAATAAGGTATATACGCAATGCAATGATAGATGCACTTAGCCAAGACTACATACGTACAGCACGTGCTAAAGGCCTTGGCGAAAAAGTTGTTATTTATTCTCATGCTTTTAGAAATGCACTTATACCCGTAACATATATTATTGTGGGCACCTTATTTTCACTTTTTGCAGGCAGTGCAATTATAGAAAATATTTTTGGCTATAATGGCATAGGCTCGTTAATTATTACATCTGTTTTTAACCGAGACAATATGCTAATAGTAACGCTTAATTTGTTTTATGCCTTAATAAGCTTTATTTCTGTACTAGTTGCAGATATTGTATACGTCCTTGCCGACCCTCGTATTAAGCTAAATTGACAGGATTAAAAAGTGTGAATATATGTTTAGCAATAGCGATAAAAACAGTAATACATTTAGCCCTTTAAGCGCTATTAAGCGGTTTTTTAAAGGACATAACAGTAATTTAAATACAATAGAACAAAATTATACACCTTTAAAATTAATACTAAAAAAAATGCTTAATAACAAGCTTGCAATTGTTGGCGCTATTGGGCTTATTTTTGTTTTTTTACTGTGCTTTTTAGGTAGTGCATTATTGCCGCTAAACGAAAACTACTCGCAAATTACTCATGCAAATTTACGGCCGGATATTAATTATTTAAACTACCCGCAAGAGCTAAAAAACGAACATATAGTTAGAATATCCTCCGGCATTTCTTATAGCGCCGCCATTACAAGTAGCGGCAAACTGTATTTGTGGGGTAGCGAACCAAATAAAAACCAAGAAAATGTATCTACTAATATTTTTGATGTGCCGTTAGATGTTGAAAATGCAAACATTGTTGATATTGCATGTGGAGCAAACCATATTGTTGTTGCCGATGACAGCGGTAATTTATATTCGTGGGGTTACGACGGCAATGGTCAAACCCAAATACCTTCTAATATTGCAAATGTATTTTCTGGTGGCACAACAAAAATAATAAAAATTGTTGCAATGTCTTCATACACGGCAATTCTTGGCAGCGATAACAATATTTACATTTGGGGAAGCACTCAGGCCGAAAATACATTACTTCTCCCCTCATCTGTTAAGGGACGCATTGTAAACTTTGCTGCATCTGATACTAACATTGCGCTTGTTTTAGACGATGGAACAGTTGAAGTAATTGGCGATAGAGGCACTGAATTTGCAACACTTTTGCCGGAAGAGTTAACAGATAAAAGTGTAAATATAGTTGATATACAATCAACACAACACAACGTTTTAGCGTTAGACAACGATGGAAATTTATACACATGGGGCAGCGCCCAAAACAACCTTGCAAATATACCTGCTTTTGAAAGCGATATTGTTAGTATAAAATCCGGTTATGACAATTTTGTTGCACTTACAAAAGACGGCAATGTTACGGTTTGGGGCAGCGAACACCTTAATGCTTTAGATGTTCCAAACAATATGCAGGACATACAAAGTATACATGCCGACAACTACCAATTTTATGCGCAAGATGAAAACAGCAATATATATGCTTGGGGCAACAAGGGGTATTTGTTTGGCACCGACCATTTTGGCCGCGACATATTTTTGCGCATTATACATGGCGGAAGAATTTCGCTTACAGTTGGTGCTATTGCTGTTATAATATCTGTACTAATAGCAATGTTTGTAGGCCTTACCGCAGGCTATTTTGGCGGTGCAGTAGATCATATTTTAATGAGAATAACAGATGTTTTTTCTTCTATACCTTTTTTCCCTATTGCAATTACTCTTTCGTATATAGTAGGGCATTCGCTTACGCAAGAACAAAAAATATACATGATAATGGTTATTTTGGGTGTACTTTCGTGGATGTCATTAGCTAGGCTAATACGCGCACAGCTACTTATAGAAAGAGAAAAAGACTTTGTACTTGCCGCACGTGCTTTAGGGCTAAAAAACAACACTATTATGTTAAAACATATTTTACCCAATATTTTTAACCTTGTTATTGTTAATATTACGCTGGGCTATGCCTCTTCACTTCTTGCCGAGGCCGCACTTTCGTTTTTAGGCCTTGGTGTAACAGAACCTACACCGTCTTGGGGCAACATGCTTATGGCAGCTCAAGATATATCTGTAATACAATTTTACTGGTGGCGCTGGCTTATACCCGCACTTTTTGTTATATTTACGGCACTTTGCACAAATTTAATAGGCGATGGCTTGCGAGAGGCAATGGACCCTCGCAACAGCGAATAACGAAAGGTGGCACACAATGGGTAACATTCTTGAAATAGAAAATTTACATACATATTTTAAAACAAAAAACAATGTAATAAAAGCTGTTAATGGTGTTTCTTTAAGTGTAAAAAAAGGCGAAACACTTGGAGTTATAGGCGAGTCCGGAAGTGGCAAAAGCCAAACGGCAATGAGTGTGTTAAAGTTGTTTGAGAAAAATCAAAGCATACAAAACGGAAGTATAATATTTGATGGAAATGTTATATCCGGTTATAGCGATGAAGATATGCGTAAAATACGCGGCAATGAAATTTCTATGATTTTTCAAGAGCCGATGACGAGTTTAAACCCTGTTTTAAATATAGAAAGGCAAATTACAGAGCCGCTGTTGTTGCACAGCGGCATGAACAAATTACAAGCAAGGCAGTTTGCCGAGCAGCTTTTAAACGATGTAAAAATACCAAATGCAAAGCAAATGGCTAAAAGATATCCACACGAGTTATCCGGCGGTATGCGCCAACGTGTTATGATAGCTATTGCTCTTGCGTGCAGGCCAAAACTATTAATAGCCGACGAGCCCACTACCGCCCTTGATGTTACAATTCAAGCGCAAATATTACATTTGATGAATGAGCTTAAAAAACAACATAATACATCAATTTTGTTTATCACTCACGACTTAGCAGTAATAAGGCAAATGGCAAATACAGTTGCCGTTATGTACTGTGGCCAAGTTGTAGAGCTTGCACCTGTTAGCTCTATTTTCAATGTAAACGAGCAATATTCTCACCCTTACACAAGGGCGCTGTTAAAAAGCATGCCCGCATATGCGGCAAAAAACAGCACAAGGCTTTTAACAATACCCGGCAATGTACCACACCCGTTAAATTTGCCCAGCGGTTGTAAGTTTGCACAGCGCTGTGCCTTTGCAAACTTACAATGTACACATAGCGAGCCAGAGCTTGTACAAGTAAGCGCTAACCACAGTGTGCGATGTTTTTACCCTGACGATACGAGGTGTGAACATGAATAACAAAAAAGCACTTATTGAAATAAATAATGCTAAAATGTATTTTCCTGTAAAAAAAAGTTTTAGTTTTATTGGAAATAAAGAATATGTAAAAGCAGTAGACGATGTTAGCATTAATATATACGAAAACGAAACGCTTGGCCTTGTTGGTGAGTCTGGGTGTGGTAAATCTACACTTGGCAGGCTTATTTTACAACTTTACAAGCAAACATTTGGCACCATTTGTTATAACGGAAAAATTTTAAATAACTTAACAAAAGAAAACATGCGCCAATTGCGCAAAGAAATGCAAATTGTATTTCAAGACCCGTATTCGGCGTTAAACCCACGCCTTACCGTAAAACAAATGATTGAAGAGGGCGTTATTGCCCACAAAATGCACAAAAAAACAAGCAAACAACTTGAAGAGCATACACTTAACATTATGGACATGTGCGGCTTGCAACCTCACATGTTGCACAAATACCCTCATCAATTTTCAGGTGGTCAACGTCAGCGCATTTGTATAGCTCGTGCACTTGCATTAAACCCAAAGTTTGTTGTGTGCGATGAATGTGTTTCTACTTTAGATGTGTCTATTCAATCTCAAGTTATTAACTTACTTTTAGATTTAAAAGAACAAAACAATTTAACATACCTTTTTATTTCACACGATTTAAGCGTTGTTAGGTTTATTGCCGATAGAATTGCAGTAATGTACCTTGGCAGTATTGTAGAGCTTAGCCCCACAAACGATCTTTTTGAAAGCACAGCGCATCCATATACACAGGCGCTTTTAAATTCGGTGCCAAACCTTAACATCAATAACGAAAGCTATACACCGCAACTGCTTGAAGGTGATGTTCCAAGTCCTATTAATCCGCCAAAGGGATGTAAATTTCACCCTAGATGTAAGTATGCCAAAAGTATATGCATGCAAAATACACCACAGCTTAAACAAATATCACAAAATCACTTTGTGGCGTGTCATTATCCACTATAAAACAAAAGAAGGTTTTTATGTTTAATAAATTTCGCCCCGATATTTTTAAAAAGAAAAGCAAAAAACAGCTTGATGACCATTACAATAATATTGAGCTAGAAAAAGGCGATTTGCCAGCAATGATTATTGCCGCTTTGCTAACTTTTGGCCCAATAATTATTGCGGTATCGTTAATTTATGTTATTATTGGCATTTTTTTTGGAGCATGGTTTTAACATACATATATTTTTATAACTAACTTTTTAGGAGTAACTTATGAAATTTTCACAAATACCATATGATAAACCTAATGCAAATAAATTGCTTAAAGAAATTGATAAGGCAATAATTGATTTTAAGGCAGCTACATGTGCACAGCAACAATTTAAAATTTACGACTATGTCGATAATATTTTTGATGACTTTATTACACAATATTCTATTGTAAGAATTAGAAGTTTTTTAAACACATCCGATGAATTTTACGCCAAAGAAAGCGCAGAATTATCTAAGCAATACGCTGCTTTAAGCGTAAAATATAAGCAATTTTCACTTCTTGTAGTACATAGCCCTTATAAAGAAGAGCTTAGCGAAAAAATATGCTATGTTACTTTAAAAAATTTAGAATTATATGTTAAAGCTACATCACAAGAAACAATAGAAGACGTTCAACAAGAAAACTTACTTGTTAAAGAATACACTAAATTAATGTCTAATTTATGTGTTGAATTTGACAAAAAAACAATACCGCTTACAATGTTAGCCCCTTATAAAGAGCATACCGACAGAAATACTAGAAAAGCAGCGTTAATAGCAGAGGGAAATTGCTACAAAGCTGTTAAAGGGCAACTAGATGATATATTTGATAAACTTGTAAAATTAAGAACTACACAGGCAAAAAAACTTGGGTTTAATAATTTTATAGAGCTTGGGTATGCAAGAGTTACACGTAACTGCTATACAAAAACCGACGTTGCTTTTTTTAGAAACGAGGTAGTAAATAACATTGTACCTATTGTTACAAAAATTAGGCAAAGCAGAAAAGAGCGTTTAAGCCTTGATAAAATTGAATATTACGATTTAGCACTAACTTTTAAAGATGGTTCTCCAAGGCCACACGTTTTTGGCACAGAAATTATTGACAATGCAAAAACTATGTTTAGTGAAATGAATGAAAGCGCGCGCGAGCTTATTAATTTACTTATAGATAACGAGCTATACGATGTAGAGTCGAGAATTGGTAAAGCCCCGGGAGGATTTTGTGCATATTTTGACAACTACAAATATCCTTTTATATTCGCAAATTTTAACAATACATCAAGCGATGTTTATGTTTTTATTCACGAAATGGGCCATGCATTAGCAAAATACTTTTCATCTAAACAAAAGCAATATGCCTCGCAATCTATGGATATATCTGAAATGCACTCTATGACGATGGAATTTTTAGCAACGCCGTGGTACGAGTTGTTTTTTAAACAAGACACTAAAAAATACAACCTTGCTCATGCTGAAGATGCTATTATTTTTTTACCGTATGCATGCCTTGTAGATGAATTTCAAGAGACAATATACAATGAACCAGATATGACGCCAAAAGAGCGCGATGAAAAATGGCTGGAACTTGAAAGAAAATATCGCCCTGATATAAGTTTTAATAATATGCCTTTTTATTGCGAAGGTGCAGGTTGGCAGCGCCAAACACACATTTTTAAATCGCCATTTTATTACATAGATTATGCGCTAGCTCAAGTTATGGCACTTCAAATGTTTTCTTTATTTTTAAAAGACAAAAACAAAGCTATCGAACTTTATTTTAATATATTGAAAATTGGTAGCAATAAAACATTTATAGATTTAATAAAACATGTTGGTTTGTCTTCTCCGTTTAGTAAAGGCACCATAACGCAAATTTCGTGTGATATAATAAATTATATTAGCGAAATTAAAATATAACAAAACTAACAATTGTTTTATATCACTAAAATATGATATAATTATAAATAATATTATTATTTTAAACACTTGCATTTTCAGGTAATTAAATATAGCAATTAAACTGCTTAAACTACTTTAACTATTGTTGAAAGGAGTGTTAATTTGTGCAAAAGGCATTTGAAAAATTAATTGAAAACGAACTGTTTTTTGCAGAATTAGCCTGCAAGCAGTTTGCCGATAAAGAAAATATAACAAGAGAAAAAATTAAAAATATATTAACTAAGCGCGGAAAAAAAATAAGAGAAGTAATAAGCACCACAAATGCACTTATAGAAGAGCATATAACACCATTTTTAAAAAATCCTACAATTTTAACACATGAATATGCGCTTGAATTAGAAGAGCTAGCCGAAAAGCTATCTAGTTACAGGGAAAGTGTAGACGTTGGGCTTTGTTGTGATATTAGAGAGGCTCTAACAATATATGCAAAGCACATAAACGATGATGAAATGTACATAAGGAATATGTTTTTTAATGGGCTTGCACTTTTTTATTTAGACAGTTATATATTTAAACCCCATATGTCCGATTGTTTTGATAAGATTATGGCATTTAGCGATAGATATGAAGAGTTTCCTTCGGAGATAAGAAACTTAATAGTTAGAGCATACGGAAACTCTTATATTAGCGTTGCAAATTTAGAAATTAATGAAATATTTAGAAGATATGACAGAGCACTTGACTTTTGGAACAATACAGCAAAAAAAGTTGATCCAGATTTTACGTGGGAAGCATTTTATTTAAATACGTGTGAAAATATTTGTTCTACTACAATTTCAATTTTACGCTCGTCCAAAAGCTTTACCGTTACCGACAACCATAAAAAACGCCTTTTAGAATCTGCCGAAACATTATATGCAAAATTATTGCAAGATAAAAATGTTAAAACAAACGATTATACAAGTGGGCAAGTTAAGTTTATTTATTACTATTATGCCGCAAAATACTACAATGATTTAATAACAAGTAAAGAGCTTTTAACAATTTTAATAAATATTCACAATCAGGCTGACAACGATTATAATTACGATGATTTATATAAAAAATTGCACATTGCCGGTTTGTATCTTTACTATTTGCACTTTGACCCACCACCCGGTTGCACTAAGGTTGATCAAGAGCGCATTGCCAAAGAAATTGAAGCAGATGTTTTTAATTATGTTGAAAGTATACCTCAAAAAATGTCTAGCTTACACGTTTCTACTCTTTTAACAAATTTTGCAATTGGCAGCCATTTTATTTTTGATGATTATACGTATTTAAAACTTGTGCTGTCTTTAACTGTATTTAGGCACGTGCCAACATATGTGCACTCTGTTATGGTTGCAAAAATTGCTTTTGTTATAACAGAATACCTAATTAAATACATGCCACAGCAATTAGTGGGTTTGCCCGGAATTAACAATATAGAGGATGTTAAAAGCAAGTCGGCAGAAATATTACTTTTTGTTTGGTTCTCAGGTCTTATTCACGATATCGGCAAAATAAGTTATTCTCATCTTGTGTCGTTTTATGTTAGAAAACTAAATGATAAAGAATTTGAGCTTATAAAACAGCATTCGTTAAAAGCCGAGCCCTTTATTAAAAAAGCGCCTAATTATATTGTTCAAAACTTTGTACAAGAGGAAGTCGAAAATGCATCGAGCATAAATTTTAACGATAACCCTAAACTTTTTGCGTGTTTTTCCGATATTGCTTACGGACATCACAAAACATTTGATGGCAACTTTGGTTATCCGCCCGAGTTTGACAACTTAAAGTCCCCTGTTAAACCTATTATAGATATTATTTCTATTGCAGATTCCATAGACGCTGCAACCGACAGTGTAGGACGAAGTTATGCAAATGAAAAGTCATTAGAAGACATGCAAGATGACTTGATGTCGCAAATTAGCACACGTTATTGCCCTATTGTTACAAGCACAATTTTTTCTAACGAAAAATTATTTAATGCAATTAAAAATGTTTTAAGCGATTTTAGATACGACTTATATTATTCTTGTTTTTATAGCGATGATTTTTCTAAAACAATGGTACCACCAGGTGCAACTTTAGGCTTATAATACAATTAAAACACCCTTAACAGCATTGTTACTGTTAAGGGTGTTTATTTTTACTTTATGTGCTTTTTAATTATTGCGCACTTTCGCTTTACTCTTCTGTTTGGCTTATTTCAATATCTTGCTCTAATAAAATAAGCTCGTCTACTTCTGTTGTTGTGTATTCTTTATTTTTTACTTTTTTAACAACTTTATCGGCCTTAGCTTTTACTGTTTCTACTACTTCCGGTGCGTTTTCTTTAACAGATTTTGCAACAGCTTTACTTGCGTCTGCTATGGCTTTACTTGCACCACCCATAGCTCCTGTAAATTCTACTGTATCTATACCTATTTTTTCTGCCGATGTTTTTACAACTGTTTTTGCATCTTCGTATACATCTTTTGCGGCTTGCTTAACGTCTTGCACCATATCTTTTTCTTTAAATGCAATATATTCTTCAGTGCCGTCTTGCTCATTTTCTATTGTAATTATAGGCGTTTGCGCATTTTCTTTATATTTTTTAGCAACAAAATATGCACCTACAGCCGCACCTGTTGCTACACCTAAGCCTAATATTTTTGAAAGTAACCCCATAATAAATCCTCCCTAAAATGTTAATTTTTGCTTTGTTACTACTATTATATATATTTTTTATATATTTGTATAGTATTTTGTATATTGTTTATAATAAATTTAAAAATTAAATAAAGTTTAATAACAATTCTATGCAAATTATTTGTAATTATTCTATTTTATTTTTAATGCTCTGCGCAATCTATAAATAACGTAAGTAAAACAGTTTATAAAAAGCAACATTTCTATGTAAATATAGTTTTTTAAGTTTTTAAACTTAAATTTAGGTTTTTTAACTTTATGCATTACTTTAAATGCCTCTTTTGCACCTTTTATGTATGGTGTTTTATACCCTTTTAAAGCAAACATTACTGTTTTTAACAAATACCCCAATAAAAGTGGTATAAAGTTAATTATAAACATTAATATAGGCATGTTTTTGTACGGCAAAAGTATGCTGTTTCGCCCACTTTGTATGCTTTTAAACTCGTTATACCTAACTGCGCCCGTAGTTGCGCCGCAAATATGGTAGCAAACAGCCTTTGGGTTATACATGTTTTTATACCCTAAGCTGTTCGCTCGCCAAGATATATCCACATCTTCAAAATATGCAAAAAACAACTCATCAAAAAGGCCTATTTTATCTAGTATGCTTTTACGGTATAAGCTTGCACCGCCACATGCCGAAAATATTCGCCCCGGTTTTGTGTACCTTTTATGGTACATGCCATCACCACGTTTGCAGGCCCAACCAAATAAAGTTACATAATCTCCTGCATCGTCGCAAATATCTCTTTCGTAGTGGCGTATCATAAGACCTTGTACTGCAAATATGTTCTCGTCAGTGTCGGCAGTTTTTATAAGTTCACTAAGCCAATCAGGCTCTGCAAAAGCGTCGTTGTTAAACAATACAACATATTGCCCTTTTGCTATGTTTATACCCGCGTTAACTGCGGCACTAAACCCTGTATTTTTGCTGTTTTTTATAAGTGTATAATTGCTTTTCCCCTCATAACTTTCAGCTATTTGCAAGCTTTCATCTGTAGAGGCATTATCTACAATTATAAGCTCAAAATCGGTAAAAGTTTGGCTGTATATGCTTTCAATGCAATCTTTAAGCCAATTGGCACCGTTTAAATTTGGTATTACAATACTGGCCTTCAATATAACTCCCCTTTTACATAAAAAATATGTTATTTAACTTTTATTTTATAAATAGTGTTAGCCTTTAATAATTAAATGTTAATTTTAATTATACCATAAAACGTATTTTTTTTAACAAATTAACACTATTAAATAAAGGCAAATGCTCGTAAAATTGCAATAATTAAAAATATGCTAACAAGCGAAAACATAGATGTCCACACAACTATTTGCCCTGCAAGCACGTGGTTTGCACCCGCACTTTGAGACATTGTATAGCTGGAAACGGCTGTTGGGCTTGCAAATAAAATTGCCAGTGCCGCAAGTGTAGGCCCGCTAAAACCTAACAAAATACAAATAGGTATGCAAATTATTGGTATTATAACAAGTTTTATGCTTACAGTTGCAATTAGCTGCTTATATATTTTAGTTGCCGCTGTAAATTTAAAACTTCCCCCAAGTAAAATAAGTGCAAGTGGCGTAGACACATTACTCACGTCTTTAGCAGTTTCAAACACTGCTGTTGGAAGTTTTATGCCTGTTAATACAAAAACAAAAGCTATTAAAGTAGCTATAATTAAAGGGTTTTTAAACACACTTTTTATAATTTGCAAAACATTTGTTTTTTTAGAACAAAATTTTTCAAGCACAAAAACACTTAAAGCATTAAAAACAGGTATAACAAATGCAGCTAAAATTGCCGCAATACCTGTTTTGGAATCTCCGTATATACTTGCAAGTACCGGTAACCCAAAAAAAACATAATTGCTGCGAAACGCACCTTGAATTATAACGGCAACATTTGCATTGTCTTTGTCAAAAAGTGGCACTGCTATAAATAAAATTATATAGCTTACTATTATGCATATTAACCCTGTTAATATCATTTCTGCCGAAAACAGTTGTTCAAAATCGCTGCTGTAAATGTTACAAAATATTGTTGTAGGTAAAAATACTTTAAAACAAAACGCATTTAATCTTGTTACAAATTTTTCATCTAATAGCTTAATAAAGCGTAAAAAATAGCCTAATGCCATTAATAAAAGTAGCGGCAAAACCGACCAAAAGGCTATATCTATTGCCTGTAACAAATTATCACATCCTTATATTTAATTATACCATATTTTTGATAAAAAGAATTTTTTATGGTAAAATAAGTTTAAACGTTAAAGCGGCATATATTTATTGCCATAACTTCAATTTGTATAATAGAAAGGTTTTTAAATGAAAATATACAATAATTTTACATCGCTTATTGGTAACACACCAATTGTACATTTGCAAAAAATGCAAAGTGAAAATAACATAAACGGCAAATTACTTGCCAAAATAGAGTGCTTTAACCCTGCGGGAAGCATTAAAGACAGAGCCGCGAAGCATATGATTGACATGGCAGAAAAGCAGGGCCTACTAAAACAGGGCTATACTGTAATAGAGCCTACAAGCGGAAACACAGGTATTGGCCTTGCCGCTATATGTGCTGAGCGCGGATACAAAATTATACTTACAATGCCCGAAAGCATGAGTATTGAGCGCAGAAAATTGCTTAAGGCATATGGTGCTCAACTTGTACTTACAAAAGCAGAGCTTGGCATGTCGGGCGCCATACAAAAGGCACATCAGCTTTTTCAAGAGCAAATAAAAAACAGTTTCATGCCCTCTCAGTTTACTAACAAAAATAACCCAAATGCCCATTACCTTACAACAGGCCCCGAGATATGGCACGATACTGATGAAAATATAGATATTTTTGTTAGCGCTGTTGGAACAGGCGGAACTCTTAGTGGTGCAGGAAAATACTTAAAAGAAAAAAACGCTAATATTAAAATAGTTGCTGTAGAGCCGTTATCTTCACCCCTTTTAAGCGAGGGCAAAAGTGGCGCACATAAAATACAGGGTATTGGCGCAAATTTTGTTCCGGAAACTTTAAACACAACTATTTATGATGAAATATTTACCGTTAGCGACGATGACGCCATTGATACGGCTAAACGATTAGCTAAAACTGAAGGGTTTTTAACCGGTATATCTTCGGGTGCGGCACTTTATGCAGCAATACAAATTGCAAAGCTAAGCGAAAATAATGGCAAAACAGTTGTTGTTATTTTACCGGATACCGGCGAAAGGTATTTAAGCACACAGCTATTTGATGAATAATTTTATTTACTAACAAGCAACAAGTAGTTTATACTTTTGCTTGTTTTTTATATGGTAATATTAATTAAACAAAAAATATGCCAAATGCATAAGCTAAAAATAAATTTAAATGCTAACTAATAACAGTAATTTCCCCTGTTGTACCATTAAGCTCTACAACGTTTCCTGTTTTTAACAGTTTTGTCGCTTTTTTTACTCCCACACAACACGGTTTTCCAAGTTCTCTAGTTATTATTGCGGTGTGAGAAAGTAAAGAGCCTTTTTCGGCTATTACGCCTGCGCAATTTTTAATTAAAAATACCCAACCCGGATCTGTAACACTTGTTACAAGTATTTTTCCCGTTGTATTAATGCTTAAACTTGGACTGCTAACAACAATTACACTTGCAGTTACAATTCCTGCAGAGCTTGGTGTACCTGTAAGTGTCTTTTGTGTAAGGCTTAGCTGCTGATTTTTTACATGCAACGGTGTTTTGCTAAAAACATTTTGTGCAAATACAATTCTAGTAAATGCGGGAAGCTCTTTATAAGAATTGTAAAGTGCCACTCTTTGCTCAACAACATGTTTCATGCTTTTTGCTGTTTTTATACACTCGTCTATTTCGTGGCGATAAAGATAAAATATATCTTCGCTTTTTTCAATTACGTTTTCGCTTACTAAATTTTGCCCTATTTTCAAATATATTTGTCTGGCTAGGCCATAAAGTCTCGTTCTGTTCATTCTCGAAACTTCTCTGTTAAATATCCCTGTTTTTGCAAGGTGTAAAAATAGCGGGTCTTTCCTGTTGTTTTGTTCATGTGCAATTTCGTTGTGCAAAAGTTCATCGCTAATTTCGTAATTTTCTATCTGTTCATCAAGTATGCTAGGGTTTGTATTAAGCGTTTTTGTCTCAAGTTTTAACTCTTCAAGGCATCTGTCGCCATACAAGTTTAAATACTGCTGTTTTTGTTGCTTGTACTCATTGCTAAAAAGCCCATGCTTTTTTGCACAAATTGCCAGGCTATTTAATGCATATACCGGTTTTAAGCTCTCTAGTTTATTTATATTATTTAACTTTTTTAAATACTTCTTTTTTGCTATAAACGTAAAAATAAACGCATACATGTCGTTTATTAATGTAATTCCCCACTTTTCGCCTATAGTTTTATCCATGTCATCGCAAATTTTAAGTAGCTGCTCACTATTGTTTTGCATATTTATTTCTATTTTATATTTATCAAAAACATCTGCAAAAAATTCGTTAAGCTTCTTCATATGCTTCGGAGTTGTTATTAAATATTTTATAAAGTTAAATGCTATTTTAAACTTTAATAATATAGTTGGTTTTAAATTTGTATTATCCGGTGTGTTTTTTTGCGTTACGCCCAGCATTTCTTGCCAAATAGGTATTATTTTACCTGAAAACGGTAGCAGCTTTAATATGTAGTACCAATTGTTTATTTGGTAATACATTCTTCCGCTAGAGCACTCTACCATATTTAGTAAAATATCATCAGCTTTATATACTAACTTTTCGCTACCTGTAAGCATGCTTAAACAGCTTTTAAAAGCTGTGTGGTAAACGCTTTTTGCAAAACTTTGTGTTGCAGGCAGGCTAATGCCGGGATAACTTTCCGATATATTGCTAGAGTCCAATATCAACTGTTTTTCTGTGTTTAACGCAGTTATAGGCCTTACCTGTAAAAAATACAACTTATCGCCTTTAATGCAAAACTCTATGTCGGCATAAAATTTAAACAATTGCTGTATTTTTTTTGCATTGTCTAATATTTCTTGCACAGCACTTTCAGCCAAAACCGGCGAATTACCATTTGTTTCATAGTAATAAACATCGTCGGTTATATTATAGTAATATGTTGTTACAGGTGTTTTATCCATAACAACATTATCGCCTGTGCCATGCCCAAGCACAATTACAATTTCGTTTAAAATGCCCTGTGGGTTTGCCGTAAATATAACGCCGGCCATGTCGCTTTGTATCATTTCCTGCACAATTACTTGCATATGTCCATCTTCATTTATTCCGTGGGCATTTTTATATTCTTGCGCTTGTTCAAAACTATCTATAACTGTTTGAACACTTTGCTTTACATCTTGCCTTTTAACATTTAGTAAAGTTTCAAATTGACCTGCAAAAGAATGCGAGGTGCCGTCTTCTGCCGAATACGAGCTTCGTGCGGCAAAATAACTTGCATTTGAAAAGGACATATCGATATTTTTACTGCTTGAAACAGTGATAAAAGGCGGTACATTAAAGCCATTTTGCCTTAATGTTTGCAAATTATTGCTTTTTATTATTGTTGCCCCCTTGGTTTTTTAAATAGAAATTAAATAAAGCGGTATAGTTAAAAGCATTATTATTTCTTGTATATATGTATATTGCTCTACTTTACTAACCAGTTTAAATTTTAATGGGTTGTTTTTAAATACAAAAAATATAAATGTTATATAACAAGTGTTAATTAGTAAAAGCACTATGCTTATTTTATTAAGCTGCCATACAAGCAAAATATTCGTTATAATATCTACCCAAGTTAATACTAAAATAAAATTAACTGCCTTTTTATAACCAAATAATTTAGAATATGTAACATATTCGTCCTCTTGCTGTGGCGCACGAATTTTACGTGCAATTTCCCAAATAAGGGCAGGAAAATATAAAGTAAATAACAGTAAAAAATTAAAAACACTAAAAACGGGTAAATTATATTTTATTACTGTAAAAGATATTACATATATATTTAAAATAAGTTGAACAGGGTTATGTGTTACTAAAGCCAGCGGCAAACTTTTTTGTATTTTATGTTTTTGAAAAAACCATATTGCCATTAACGAACCATAAATGTACAGCAGTAAGAAAAATAAAAAATTGTTCATAAAAACAAAATTTAAAACCGCAGTTATTGCTATTAGTACAATTACAAAATATTTTAAATCACTTTTTTTTACCCTACCCGAAGCTAGCGGCCTATGCGCAAACAATCTTTTATCATGTTCGTAATCTTTAAAATCATCGGCAATTCTTAGCCACAATAAAAACGAAAATATTGTAAACGAACCTACAACTTCCTGTATTCCAAGGCTAAACTCGGTAACCGAATTGTTTAAAAGTAATATGAAATAAATTTCTCCAAACACAACAAAACCAAGTGCTAAGCGCGGTATAATTGGGTACATCTCTTTAAAATATATATTTAATCTTTTAAACATTGCCAATTTTTTCTCCCATCACTATTTCGCACTCTATATTTTTATTGCTCATTTTTAAAATATCCTCGCAAATTTTCACGCTATTTGCTTCAAAAAGTTGCACTATTGTAGACCCACCAAATTCAAAGTATCCTTTTTCATCAAACACTTTAAACTTGTTGCTAGTATTATGGTTTACAATTTTACCAACAAGCATTGCACCTATTTCCACTTGCACAACATTACCAAAGTTATGTGTTGCCATTTGCGTAACTGCCCTTGTGTTTTCAAAATAATTATTTTTTGCATTGCTAAGCGGTCGCACTGTGTGCAAACAGCCTTTTATTGTTTTAAAATTTGTAATTAAACCACTTTGTGCAAACATAAATCTATGGTAATTCAAAAGCGTTAACCTATATATTATACACGTGCCACCAATATATTTTTCAGCTAGTTTGTTGTTTTGTAGCAGTGTTTGCAAACTATAACTGCTGCTTTTTATATTTAATATAAGCGTATCGGTAATATTATACACACTAACAAGGCTGTCGCACGGGGATATTAATGCGCCGTGTTCATACGTAAAATTTCTCTGCTCTTTACGTATAAAAAAGTCGTTAAAGCTATTATATTTATCAATATTTTTTTCATAGCTTTGCAAATTATTAGTGCGTATAAATTTTTTAAGTTTACTTAAAGAAAACCTACTTTTATAATAAACACCCGCTAAATACGAAAACCACCTTGTTGAAAAAATTAATTTTAATAGTATTCTTCCAAAAATTGTATTGTATAAAATATTAAGCTTTTTTTGAGATGGTTCGTTTTCGTTACACATAGATTTAGTACACCTGTTATAATACATAATGCTACACCACTAAAATGCCTATAAAAACAACAATTGCAAGCAAAGCAAAAAACAAATATGCAATACCGCGTGGTTTTTTTATTTTAAAATTTAAAACAAATGCAAGTGCACAAAGTATATAAATTACTGCTATATAATTATAACTTACTATTGCAGGCAATAGTTTATGTATTAAATAAAACACACAAAATATTAGTGCACTGTATGTTACTGGCAAACCCTGAAAATATGTATTACTACTTTGTGCAGTTGTAATGTTAAACCATGCAAGGCGTATTATACCTGCAATAACATATGGTATGCAAACAAATCCCAAACTGCCAAGTGTTGTAAAAGCAATTACACTTGGCAACGCCAAAAACAGTACAACATCTGCTAGGCTATCTAATTGAACGCCAAACTCTTTTGCTTGTTGTGTGCGTTTACACCTGCGTGCAATTGCGCCGTCAAACAAATCGCACACACCACAAACTATAAAGCACAAAAATGCAAAATTAATGTTTTGATTTATTGCAAAATACATGCCAAAAACTGCAAAAGCAATGCCCACATATGTTAATATAACACTTTTGTTATATTCGCCTATCATTTATAAAACACCTACTACTTAATATATTTTAGCGGTATTTTGCAAAATACTATATTAATAAAACCGCTATTTAATAATAAAGTTTATATATTTTTGCGTATTTTAAGTGCATACAAACACAAATTAACTACAATATGTGTAAAACCGCCAACAAGTATGTACACTGCTACGCGCATTGCACTAATTTGTGTTAGCACAAGTATTACTATACCTGTACCTATTACCGAATCAAATTGATCTACAACAAAAAAAACAACACCTATTATTCCACCACTTGTTTTGCCAGGTTTAATGCTAATACGCCTTTTTATAAAGCTGTTTGGCAACTCGCATATCATATAAGCAAAACCAAGCAATGCACCTGTGTATAAATTAAATATGTGTGTATTTTCGTTTATTATATATAGCTCGTTATTTGCATAAAAACACGGTATTTTACAAACCATACCCCAAAAAAATTGCACCAAACTTGTAAAAATAATCATAGATACAAAACCTATATACGTTTTGTTATCTCCAAATATACGTTTATTGTCTATAAAATTTTTATGTAAATCTATAGGTGTGCAATGGCGTTTATAAAAATTAGTTTTTGTAAAAACCATATTTAAAATGCCACCTAAAATTACAGGCATAATAGTTATGTAAATTTTAATCATATTATTTTTGGCAACAAAATAATTGCCTGCGTGGCAAAAAAAGCAATGCCAAACATAAGCACTCCCGCCGCCGCAATGTCCTTTATTATTTTTACTTTTTCATCGTACTCCGGGCTAATTATATCGCAAATATACTCTACTGCAGTGTTAAAAAACTCTGCCGAAAAAACACCAAATGCTGTGCACAAAAAAATGCAATATTGGGCAAGAGTGCTTTGTAACACTATGTTAAAACATAAAAATACAATAGTAATAAAAATATATATTAAAAAATTTTTTTCACTTTTAAACCCTGCTTTTATTCCTGCAAAAGCGCATTTCACACTTTGATAAAATGTTTTGTTTTTCATTTAATTATCCTTTAAAACTATAGTTTAAATGCCATATATATTTATTATAACATATATTTTAAGTGCGGTAAACAGTTTAGTCGGCAGTTAAATAATTGCACAATTTTATATTTATTGCTATTGACTTTACGTTTAATTTATGGTAATATAATTATCGACTTTAAAAATGGAGATGTGTCCGAGGGGTTTAAGGAGGCGGTCTTGAAAACCGTTTGCTGTAACAGGCACGTGGGTTCAAATCCTACCATCTCCGCCACGTCGTTGCAAACTACACTTAGTTTGCAACGACTTTTTTTTGCACATTTGTAAAAGTCATCGCGCGCCCTGCTCCGTTGCTCCTCGTTATTCCGCCAAAAGGTACACTCGGGTTTGTTGCTTTAGTTGCGACGCACCGCAGCGCTAGTGCCGGAAGCTAACCGCCGTAGGGCGGCACTTAAAATGCACTCACTACACAAACTCGTCGATGCCACCTTTATGCAGCCTTCTCTAAATTTAATTGCCCTTTAGCTTTTGCTAAAGTGTGTATTTTATTTATCAGTAAATCCAAACAGCCCAAAAGATTATAAAACCACTGCTAGTTATGAAGATGAAACAGAGCGCACTGTTTTGGCAAAGTTCGGAAAAGAAAAAGTAGCTATGTTCTGTGAATTAATTGAATTTCTATCAGAACTTGTAGGTTCATTTGCTACATCTAGTACAACGTTAATGTTTAATTTTATTTTACGGAACTTTTATTTTATTTGTGTTACATAAATAAAACCGACACCTTGTTAAATGGTGTCGGTTTTATTATTTCTTTTTATTTTTATTTAAATAAGCATATTCATCGCATATACCGTTTAAATTGTCAATTACTAATTGTTTACTAGGAAATTCATCTAGCGATTTTGCTATTAAAATAAGGCTTGCCGCACTTACAAAGTACATTTTTTCTTCATATTCCATGTGAGACAAATTTTTACTTTTATACCACAATGCTAAACCTTGTTTTTTATCTGCATTTTCCTCTTCCATAAGCGCCTGCTTTACACACAATAAGTTGTATATTATTTCTTGCTTATCCATTCGTTTTGTTAGCAAGCTTTGCATAAGTTCTATTTCTGTTTGTTTTTGTTGCTCTTGCCCAAAAGGAAACATCTTTTTAGCATATATAGCATCTTGCTTTTCTTGTTCTTTTCTGCTTACAAATTTAAACCATGATAGCTCTTTTAACATTATTTATTCATCCTTTTTGCGCTTAACAATTTATAAAAAACAAAATTGTTAGCGGTTGTTTTCCAATATGTATTTACATAGTGCATGTGGTGTTTTTGCAACCGTTTTTGCACCTGCCTCTAATATTACTTCTTCGCTCCTATAACCCCAAGCAACCCCTACACCATCTACTTTTGCATTTAAAGCAGTTTGCATATCTATGTCGCTATCGCCCACAAAAAGCACTTCGTTTGTATAGCACCCCAGCATTGTGCACATTGTTAAAAGTTGTGCGGGGTTTGGCTTTGTAGGCGTACCTATTACATTTCCAAAAACTATGTCAAATTTATCCGGAAAGTATGTTTGTACTATTCGCTGTGTTGCCTGCTCCTCTTTGTTGCTAAGTATTCCAAGCCGAATATTTGCTTTTTTTAAAGTGCTTATTAACGGTAAAACGCCCTCATATGGGGCAGTTGTATCTGACGAGTGCATGCTGTAATGGTTAATAAACATTTGCAACGCCATTTTTTGTGTAGAGCCACCTCTGGCTGTTTGAGTTAACATACTCTCTACAAGTTTTGGTATTCCATCGCCAACCATTTGTTTAAACTCTTCTACTGTATGTGTTGGCAAATTTAATTGTTCTAAAACATAGTTTCCGCTATTTGCTAAATCTGTTATTGTGTCAAGCAATGTTCCATCTAAATCAAATACAACTGCTTTGTACATATTAATTCCACCTTTTCACTATTCGCTAAACTGTAAATTTCATTCTTAATGCTTTGTAAAGGTTTACACCCCTTGCCCTGTATTTAATTCCCGAGGCAAGCCTAACACAAAAATTAACACGTTTTTTCTTTATTGCAAAAGGACTTTTGTACATACTGTACATGCTATCGCCATAAAATATGCATACTTTATGAAACGTTAAAAACCTTGTAAAATTAAGAGATATCGTTCTGTTGTTATTTATGCAAATTCCCTCTTTAAAATACCCCTCAACACACTGCGCAAACCACAATATTCCAAACCCAATTGCCGCAGTTGCAAGTGGTATAAAAGCAGGTATTATTATTAAACTTGTTGTTAACATTAACAAAAAAAATATTATATAAATAACGGGCTTATATATATATTGAATCAAACTTTTTTGCTTCGTATCACTTATATTTTCATTTTGTAAATAATATTCTTCCATTAATATTTTTGGCGCAAACGGGCGCTTATTACTAATTATCATAACAGGAAAATCGATGCATTTAAAGCTGCCTGCCGTTACATAAAGTGTGCTTCTGTTCAATAACCTTCCTGTAGGTGTTATTCTCACATCACAACTTGTAATGCTTTTAATTTCTATTCTTCGCTGTGTTTTTATAAGCACTCCACATTCACTTAATATTATACCACCAAACCGGCAAACACGCAACCCGCTTGTTTTAAAAAAAGAATGTAATATCGTTAAACTTACTACTCCAAAAAACAGCGACCCCATAAGTGCCAAACCCGCTGGCAAAAAGCTTTTAAGCAAGTTTTCAACCCAAATTAAATTTTCCCTTGCAACATTTGCTAAGTCATATAAGTTTCTTCCTAATATTTCG
Source organism: uncultured Bacteroides sp. (assembly GCA_964369925.1). GTDB lineage: Bacteria > Bacillota > Clostridia > Oscillospirales > Ruminococcaceae > Ruthenibacterium. The sequence continues at coordinate 34,201 of CAYJGU010000007.1, forward strand.
CTCATTCTTTGCACAGTTACCCACAACAACAGTGCTGTTGTTACTATATTTGCACTTAATACAACAAGCACAATTTTTTCAAAGCCTATAGGTTCAAAAACACTGTTTTCTTTTACAAGCGGCATAAGCGTTTGCGCCATATTTTCTGCTGTTTTTTTAGGCAACACTAGCGTTATTTTTTTAGGGTACACATGATTTTTAAAATAAATAATTAACTTAGCCGCACCAAAAAATCTATAATGCAACGGACGTATTATATCTATAACCGCTATGCTGTTATTTTTATATATTCTGTTATACTTTATAAATATACCCTGACTTATATTTAAACAGTTGTTTAACAATTTAAACGATGTATTGTACCACATTAAAAAAGAAGTAATAAAAAAAAATAATAATATAAATATATTTTGTATAACCGCATTTATAAAAGCACTTATATCAAAAGCTATAAGTGCTTGAATTATAGGAACAATGCACAAAAGCAGTGCATATTTTAAATATTTAAAGCTGTAAAATACGTGGAATCTATCTTTTTTTTCTATTTTAACTTTACTCACTCCTTAACGCGCAAAATAAGGGTATCTGTTACTTTTTGTGCATCGCTTAGTGTTACGCCCGGCACTATGTAAAAGCCGGACGCGCAAAGTATAATTAAAATAGCTGTTTTTGCGCTTTTTTTCATAGACCAACATAATGTATGGCAACCTGTTATATATCTTTTTGGCATACGATGTACAAATTTGTAAAGCAATCCATGCCTTAGCGACACGTAGTTTTCGTTTACATTAAGTTTAAAACTTGAAAAATATATTGTTCCAAGTGGTATAAAAATTGCGCACCACAAAATAAAAATTATTACAGCGTAAATAAACTTAATAAAAAATGCAATTAACACCGCAAATATAGCGCCCGGTAATATAAGCCACAAAGACGCAATTCCAGCTGCTTTGCGCGTTACTTTTATATACATTTGCCACTCCTTAAATAATACTTAATTGGCGCATTCGGCATTTGCCATATAAATATATTCTAATTAGTATTGTTATATGTATTATTTTATAAAGTATTATTAATAAACAAACTTTTTATACTTATATTTGTAAATAAAATACAAACATAAGTATTAACCATCATTTTCGTCAAGCAAAGACCATTCTTTGGCAAGCAAAGGAAATGCCTCGTTTCTGGCAAGCACAGTTACCTTATCACCTATCATAATTTTTGTGTTACCACGAGGTATTACAAATTCATTTTTTCGTGTTACCGATATTACAACTACGTTATCGGGCACCGGTAGTTGTGCAAGCGTTTTACCGTTGTGCATAAACGTTTTCGGCACTTCTATTTGTGTTAAAGATGTTGTTCCACTGTCAAGGCTTAGTAAATGGCGAATTGCATCTGTTTCAACTTCCCTTTCAATTAGCCGTGAAATGTTATCGGTAGACGACACGACAATATCTACACCAAGAGTTTTAAGCACCTCGGTGTTTCTTGGGTTATTAACGCGTGCAACGGTTTTTTTAACCTTATATACTTTTTTACCAAGTTGACAAATAATTAAATTGTTTTCATCTCTTCCTGTAACGGCCACAAGTGCGTTGCATTTTTCTTTTTGGCCTAATGCAAGCTTTAAAATCTCGGGCCTTGTGCCATCTCCACATATAACCGACATATCAAAATCATCTGCTATTCTTCTACAAGCCTCTTTATTTTCTTCAACAATAACAGGTATATGCCCGTGTTCTCTAAGTGTTTTTGCAAGGTAATAACCTATTTTACCGCCGCCCACAATACATACTTTCATGCTCTTGTCCTTTCGGTTTTTTATATTAATTGTATTATTAATCTATAATTTTAGCATACACAATACTGTCGCCTGCTCGTAAAATTATATTTTTATCGCTTAAAAGTTCCATTACCCCATTTGCTCTTAAAACGCCAAACTTAACCATGCCCTGTATTGTAACTTCTATATCATTAAGCGGTGTACCCACTTGTCTTTTATCTATAGGCACAGTTGTAAACTCTGCTGTGGTGCTACCTATAGTTAACCTTGTATCTTCATCGTCTGTTCCATCTCTATCGTACAAAAGGCCTGTTAAAAAAGCCTGTGCAGTTAAATTTGTACCGCAAACCGCATGTAACCCAAAACGCTCACTGTAAACTTCTTTGCTCTCAGGGTCGGCAATTCTGGCAATTACATTTTTTATTCCAAATACTTCTTTTGCCATTTGCGCAACCATTATATTTATATTGTCGTCTTTTGTAACAGCTGCAACAGCATCACAAACCTCTATTCCTGCACCCTTTAACACGTCTACGTCTATTGGCACGCCCCTTATTGCTGTGCCACTAAACGGTTGCGCCATTGTATATACATTATCAAGTAATTTTGGGTCTTCCTCTACTACTGCAACGTCATGCCCTAAATGTTCCAGCGCCTCAATTAACCTTACGCCAACTCTTCCGGCGCCCACAACAAGTATATTCATATTAATCCTCCAAAACAAAAGTTTTGTATTTTTATTTTTATGCTGCATTATCATTATAATATTTTTGCTCGTTTGTTGCAATGCAAAGTTTTAATATGTTATACTTTAACAGAATAATATATGTATAAAAGAAGGGACGTATAAGTTATGACATTAAACAGCGCAAATGTAACACAAGGTGTAGAGCGCAGCCCAAATAAAAGTTTGTTTTATGCAATGGGTTACACCGACGAAGAGCTTAATAAACCGCTAATAGGAGTTATAAGTGCTCACAGCGAAATAGTTCCGGGACACACTCATTTAGATAAACTGTCGGATGCAGTAAAAGCAGGTGTTTATGCCGCAGGAGGCACACCTATATTAATGCCGGCAATAGGCGTGTGCGACGGTATTGCAATGGGCCACGCCGGAATGAGATACTCTTTGCCTAGCAGAGAACTTATTGCCGACAGTGTAGAAACTATGGCTCTTGCACATGCCCTTGACGGCCTTGTGCTTGTTCCAAACTGCGATAAAATTGTACCGGGAATGGTAATGGGTGCTGCCCGTATAAATATTCCATCTATAGTTATTAGTGGCGGACCTATGATGGCCGGAAAAAATAATGGTAGAGCTGTAAGTTTATCGCAAATGTTTGAGGCTGTGGGTAGCTACAAAGCAGGCAAATTAAGCGATGACGATATGGACGAGTTTACAAAAGATGCATGCCCCGGTTGCGGAAGTTGTAGCGGTATGTTTACAGCAAACAGCATGAACTGCCTATGTGAGGCCGTTGGTATAGCACTGCCCGGCAACGGCAGTATACCAGCTGTTAACTCTAGGCGCACAATGCTTGCAAAAAAAGCCGGTATGCAAATTTTAACACTAATTAAGCAAAATATACGCCCAAGAGACATACTTACAAAAAAAGCGTTTGAAAACGCACTTAGCACTGATATGGCACTGGGTTGTAGCACAAACAGTATATTGCATTTACTTGCAATTGCAAACGAGGCCGGCGTTGAAATAGATTTGAAACTTATTAACGATATTAGCGCACGCACACCCAACTACTGTCACCTTGCACCGGCGGGCCAAACTTTTATGGAAGACTTAGATGCAGCCGGCGGTGTACAGGCCGTTATGGCACAGCTTGCACAAAAAGGACTTTTGCACACAGATATTAAAACTGTTACTGCCGTTACTGTTAAAGAAAATATTGCAAATGCCAAAAACAGAGATACACAAAGCATTAGACCTACTGAAAATCCATTTAGCGAAACAGGTGGCATTGCAGTACTTTGGGGTAACATAGCACCGCTTGGCTGTGTTGTAAAGCGCAGTGCTGTTGCACCCGAAATGCTATGCCACAGTGGGCCTGCACGTGTTTTTAACAGCGAAGAAGAGGCTATTGATACTATATACAAAGGCGAAATTAAAGACGGCGATGTTGTTGTTATTAGGTACGAGGGCCCTAAAGGCGGCCCCGGCATGAGAGAAATGCTTAACCCAACAAGCGCACTTGCAGGAATGGGGCAAGACAAAACCGTAGCACTTATAACCGACGGCAGGTTTTCCGGCGCAAGCAGGGGTGCCTCTATAGGGCACGTTGCACCCGAAGCTGCACAAGGCGGGCCGATTGCGCTTGTTAATGAGGGCGACATTGTAGAAATAGACATACCTGCAGGTAAGCTTAATATAAAAGTAAGCGACGAAGAAATGGCACAAAGAAAAGCACAGCATAAGCCAAGAGAAGAAAAACAGCTTACAGGTTGGCTACAGCGCTATGCACGTGCCGTTAGCGGCGCAAACGAGGGTGCTATTTTAAAATAATGTATATAATATGCTTTTTTGGTAATTATATTTAATGTAATTAGGCATTTACAAAACATGCTTAAACATTTTACGGTAATTGTTTTACCGCAAATACATTAAACTATTTTACGGGGAGCATAAATATGAAAAACTTAAAACAGAGCAAAACGTTTGAAAACCTGGCCAGAGCTTGGGCCGGAGAGTGCCAAGCGCGTGTTAGATACCAATTTTTAGAGTATGCCGCAAGGCAAAAAGGCCTTATTGCACTGGCCGATGTTATTAGTACTGTAGAGAAAAATGAATTTAACCACGCGAGAATGTACTATACTAAAATGCAAGAAGCCGATAAAAAAACACTTGATGATGTGCTTATTAACGCAAGCTATCCATTTAAGGAAAAATGGAATTTTGAAGAGAACTTTTTATTTGCAATACAAAACGAAACAAACGAGGTTGGCCTTTACAGAAAATTTGCCAAAGTTGCACAAGAAGAAGGTTTTACCGATATAGCAACCTTATTTACGCTTGTTTCCGATGTGGAACACTGCCACAAACTTTTATTTAAAGATATTGCAAATCAGCTTGAAAACGGTACTATGTATAAGCGCGATAAACCCGTTAAGTGGAAATGCGCAGACTGCGGACATGAGGCCAAACTTACACAGGCATGGGATAAATGCCCGCTTTGTATGGCAGCCCAAGGCAGTGTAATGCTTATATTAAAAAGTGGGCAATAGCACATAATATTAATAAGCTATTTTAAAAAACAAAAGGCATATGTCTTAACCGACATATGCCTTTTAATATATATTTGTTTAGTCATCACTTAACATAGGGCTTTGTGTTCTCTTTTTTTCTTTTATTTTATCGGCTACCGTATCATAAACACTGTATCTGTTTCTACCTGTTTGCTTCGAATAGTATAAAGCATCATCAGCTTTTTCTATAAACTCATACATGTCATCACTTTCGCTAGGTGTTAGGCAATGTATTCCGCAGCTAATTGTAATAAACTTACCCTTTTCCGATTGTGGCAACGCTTTTTTCTTTAGCTCGCTCATTATTCGCCCTACTACAGCTTTCGCACCCTCAACATCGGTATACGGCAGTAAACACACAAACTCTTCTCCGCCATATCTAAACACAAAATCTATATTGGCACGCAAACTTTTTATTATTGCATTTGTTACATTAACTAAGCATTTATCGCCCTCTATATGGCCGTAAAAATCGTTATATCGTTTAAAATAATCTACATCTATCATAACAGCGGTTAGTGGTTTTTCACCTTTTTTTGCACCATCCCACTGTTCTTTTAAAATATTGTTAAACGCAAGCCTATTTAATACGCCCGTCAAAGCATCGGTCTTCGATATATGTTCAAGTTGTTTATTTAGTTTTTCAAGCTTTTGATTTGTTAGTTGTAAATTTCTATTTGCTTCTTCAATTTCAATTTTTTTCATAAAAGTATTTATTCTTGCATTATGAAAAACTATTGCAACACAAATATTTACCACAAGCAAAACAGCATAATCCATCGACATGCTTATTTTATTATCTATAGGAAGAACGCTTAAAAATGTAATTAACATATATGTTAAATTACCACCTATTAACAGGCATATTATTGCTTTTATATTTAAGTATATTAATGTAGATATGCTAAACATCATTATTACAAAAAGTGTTGTTTGCGGCAGTGTATAATTGCTGCTTAACTCTGCTATGCATGTAAGCAGTACCAGTGTTATTAAGCAAAGCACAAAAATTATGTCTACGGTACTTCGGTATTTTTTTATTTTTTCTAATTTATATAGTGTATATAAAATTGTAAATGTGCCCGAAAATATAATAGCCATTACATATACATCAAAATAAAATATAGTTAATAATAATGGGCCAAGCCTAATAGTTTGAAAAATAAGTAAGCCCGATTCTATAATAAGAAGTCCCACGCTTATAAAATAGAAAAGCGCAAAATTGCGCCTTGAAGACTCGGCACTGTACTCTTCTTTAAAATCTATCGGTATATTGTTAATTTTTAAAAAGCTCATATGTAACTCCTTTTGCACTTGCTTTAAGTAATGTTTTACATTGTTTTTGCAAAAATATAGTTTTAAATTATATCATAGCAAACTAATATTATCAACACAAAATTTCACACAAAAAACCTTAAATGATAAATATCATTTAAGGTTTTTTTCGCAACAGTTATGCTTAATTAATTTTAACCTTTTGGCATATCTTGCCTTTGCTTTACCTGGTTTTCTACTGTTTTTTGTGTAGCCCACAGTCCCGTATGCTCGTTCGCAACAAATTCTTCTTGCGAATACGCCATTGCCGGCTTTACCGCTTTGCTTTGTAATGCCTGCTTTCTTTGGTTTGCGTCCCATGTAAGTGATTGCGAGCCCAAGTACACTTTTGTGCCGTCCTCGGCCACACCCGCCTCGTTATGAACATTGTTCGGCAAATCAATTAAAATATCGTTATTTATGTCTTTATTTATATCCATAAAATTCACCTCGCATATATTATGTGCTGCAAACCAATTATTATGTACAAATAATTATTTTACTTTAATTATAAATTTGGTAGTAAAACTATGCATTTTTTGGTACAATATAATTAACTATATAATACAATTATTTAAATTGTTTAAGAGGTGATAAAATGCAGCTTAACAGCGAATTATTTGAGTTTATTGAAAATAGCCCCGACGCTTATCATGCTGTAAAATCAGCCAGTGATATGTTTGAAAAAAACGGGTTTACAGCTTTAAAAGATGACGAGAAATGGCTATTAAAACCCGGTGGTAAATATTACATTTTGTGTGCATCATCTAGCATTATTGCATTTAAAATACCACATGGCACATTCAACGCTTTGCGTATAATTGCCTCACACAGCGATACACCTTGCTATAAAATAAAATACAACCCCGAAATAAAATTTGAAAATAATTTATACACCACATTAAATGTTGAAGAATACGGCGGCAATATACGTGCACCTTGGTTCGACAGGCCTCTTTCTGTTTCCGGACGAGTTGTACTGTTAAAAGACGGTAAACTTAAAAGCCACCTAGTAAATTTTAAGCGAAATTTAGTTAGCATTGTAAATGTTGCAATACATTTAAACCGAGACGTAAACAAAGGCTTAGATTTAAAAAACCAAAAAGACATGCAACCTATTTTTGCCGGTATTGAAAACAATGCTACATTAAACAGCCTTATTGCAAACGAATTTAATATTGACGAGAATGACATTGTAAGTGCAGATTTATACGTTTACAATAATGCAAAGGGCACTGTTTGGGGTGCAAATAACGAGTTTATTTCTGCGCCAAGGCTTGATGATTTACAGTGCTGCTTTACAAGTATAAAGGCACTTATTAACAGCAATAACGAAACAGATATTTGCATGTCAGCCATTTTCGACAACGAGGAAGTTGGCAGCTCTTCCATGCAAGGTGCTGCTTCTACATTTTTAAAGCGCACTGTTAGGCGCATTGCACTTTGCTTTAATATTAGCGAGGAGCAACTTATTGTGTCTCTTTCAAAAAGTAGTATGCTTTCGGCCGATAACGGACACGCCATACACCCAAATTACCCCGAAAAGCACGACAAAACAAATAAACCTTATTTGGGTGGCGGTGTACTTATTAAATACAGCGCAAACCAAAAGTATACAACATCGGCCATAACAGGCGGCGCAATGGTTGCAATATGCAAAAAAGCAAACATACCGTATCAGCTGTTTTTTAATCATTCCGACATTGTAGGAGGCAGCACACTTGGAAATATAAGCACAACGCAGTTGTCTATACCTTGTGCCGACATAGGTGTTGCCATGCTTGCAATGCACTCCCCGTACGAAACGGCCGGTGCAAATGACACAGCACACCTTTTAAGTGCAATGAGCGAATATTTTAAAAGCGATATTAAATTTTATGAATAAGTTGAAATTTATAGTTATAAGTATAGTTAGCCAATTTTTGTTTGGAGCATTACTTTGCTTTTTAGTTGCTTTTGTTAGCAATAATTTTTCGGCATATTATTTTACCGGTAGTGTTGTAGGCATAATAAGCAGTATAACTGCTATGTATTTATATTGCTTAACAATTAAAAACAAAACAAAGGCTATTTTATTTTATGTTTTGCGCCTTATTGCTATTTTTGGCAGTATATTAGTTGCGTTTTTTATTGACACAACTTTTGCACTTGCTGTAATATTACCACATTTGGTTAGTTTGCCAATAATTGTAGTTTTAACTGTATTTACAAGCCTTAATGGCAAAAATACATAAATTTATTTTTTATAAAGGATTTATAATGATAGATAATAAAAAGGTAAGCGCCGTTATTGTAGGCGGGGGTAAATCTTCGCGTATGGGTTTTAACAAACTTATGTATAAAATAAACAATATTCCGGTTATTATGCATAGCATAGCCGCCTTTGAAGACAACGAGTTAACAGATGAAATAGTTGTTGTTTGCGGTGATAATATTAACGAAATAGAACAAATGGTAAAAGTGTTTAAAAAACCTATTAGTGTAGTTAAAGGCGGAAACTATAGGTTTGAAAGTGTTGTTAATGGCGTTAACGCCGCAAGCGGTTATTTTGTTGCAATACACGATGGTGCTAGGCCGTATGTAAGTAACGAAGTTATAAATAACGCATTATTACAGGCCGCTAAAACAGGCGCAAGCGCACCTTGCGTTAATGTTAAAGATACTATAAAGCTTGCAGATGAAAATAAAAACGTTGTTAATACGCCAAACAGAGAGTTATTATTTGCCATACAAACACCACAGTGTTTTGTAAAACAAACTTATTTACAAATTGCACAAAAAAATAAAAACTTAAATATTACAGATGACTGTGCACTTTACGAAAATGCAAACGAAACTGTTGTGCTTACTTTGGGCGATTATGCCAATATTAAAATTACAACAAAAGAAGATTTACCTTTAATAAGTAATAACAAAAAAGAGGGTTTTAATATGAGGATAGGTCATGGATACGATGTGCACAGACTTGTAGAAAACAGAAAATTAATTTTGGGCGGTGTTCATATTCCTTTCGAGCTTGGTTTGCTTGGGCATTCCGATGCAGATGTGCTTTTACATTCTATATGCGATTCTATTTTAGGTGCTTGTGCTCTTAGAGATATTGGGTATCACTTTCCCGACAGCGCCAATACTTACAAAGATGTGAGCAGCATTAATTTGCTAAAAAAAATTGTACAACTTATAAGTGAGCATAATTATACTATAATAAACATAGATAGCACTGTTATTTGTCAAGCACCCAAACTTGCACCATACATACCACAAATGATAGAAAATATTGCAAATGCCACAGGCATAGATCGCAATTGTGTATCGGTTAAAGCAACCACAGAAGAAGGCCTTGGTTTTACAGGTGCTAAACAAGGAATTAGCTCACATTGTGTGTGCCTTTTACAAAAAAATCAGTAAATTACATATGTAACAGCAAATTTTCTTTATTTTTACACAATTTTATGTTAATATATAATGTGGATATATTTATTTTTATTTAATTTATAAGGAGTGTGACGGCATGTTTCAATTTTTACAAAATGCATTTAACAGTGCTGTAAATATGATACAAAACAGTGGACCACTTGTTGTTTTTTTAGACATTGCCGTTGTTGCTGTTTTAGTATACGCAATAATTAGGCTTGTAAGGCAAACAAACACATGGCAAATGGCAAAGGGTATTTTAATAGTTATTGCTATATATATACTTGCTTATTTACTACAAATGAGCACGCTTATGTACCTTATGGAAAGTTTTACTCTTTACGGCGTTGTTGCAATGGTAGTTGTTTTTCAACCCGAACTTCGGCGTGCACTGGAGCTTATGGGGCGCACAGGGTTTGCAAAGGTTAACTTATTTTCTCAAGGTAGCACTCCACATAATTTGCGCAACGTTTGGACTAAGGCCGTTGTTGAAATTTGTGATACCGCTGAATATTTGTCGGGCAAACGCACCGGTGCGCTTATTGTTTTAGAGCGTACTTCTAACTTAGATCAAATTATTAAAACCGGCACAATGTTTAATTCTACCGTTAATTCCGAGCTTTTAGAGACAATTTTTTACGATGGCTCACCTCTTCACGATGGCGCAGTTATTGTTAGAAACGGACATATTGAAGCAGCAGGTTGCCTATTACCTCTTAGTAATAACTTAGAAATAGGCCGAGAAATGGGAACACGACACCGCGCTGCACTTGGCATGAGCGAAAATTCCGATGCAGTTATTGTAGTTGTTAGCGAGGAAACAGGTATTATATCTTGTGTTAAAAACGGTGTTTTAGTGCGAAGACTGGAAAGACAAACTTTATATAAAATGCTTGCAAGCGATATAATACCACCTAAAGAAGAAACGAAAAAACAACCGTTTTGGTCTATTCGGAGGAAAAACAATGGCGAAAAAACAAATGGAGAATAAACCCGATTACAGCATAAAAAAATGGCTTGGTTCAAGGCAGGGTTCGGCTGTAATAAGCGTTATAATAGCTATATTTATTTGGTTTGCCGTTGAAACAGTTATAGAACCGGGCAGCACACAAGTTTACTCTGTTCCTGTAGATTTTACATTTAACGATGCTGCTTACAAAAGCCAAGGTTTAAGCGTAGTTAGCTTGCCCTCTAAAACTGTTAACGTTACAATTCAAGGCGACGGTACAATTCTTGGCGGTGTTAGTGAGAGCGATATTTTAGTATACCCCGACTACTCCAGCGTTAAAGGTGAGGGCGAGTACTCGCTTCGATTAGTTGTGCGAAATGCCGGCACAAAGCGCTTTGATATTGTAAATGATAATTTAGGTTATATTGACCTTACATTTGATAAGTTTGTTACAAGCACGTATAATATTTCTACTAATGTTACAGGTATTGAAATAGCCGAGGGTTATTATATGGACGTACCTGTTATATCTCCGCAAACTGTTACAATTACAGGACCCGATAAAAGCGTAAGCCGTGTAGCCAGTGTTGTTGCAAATATTACACTAGATGAAATACGCAGCGAAAGTGCAATAGTTACAAGCAGACTTTCTTATTTAGATGAAGCGGGTAGCATAATAGAAACCGACGATATTACAGCCGATATTGAACAAGTTGAAGTTACCATACCTATTTACCGAATAGTTGAACTCCCTCTCACCGTAGAGTTTACAAACGTTCCTACAGGTTTCGATCCGGCTGTTTTACAAGCAACACTTAGTAACAAAACTATACGTATTGCCGGTTCATCTTCGCAAATAGACTCGCTTACATCTATTAGCGCAGGTATAATAGATTTAACTACATTTGAGCTTGATGAAGAAATTATTTTAAATATTACATTGCCTGAAAGTGTTAAAAACGTAGATGGACTTCAAAGTGTTACCGTTAATTTTAGCGGCATAAGTAACTATACAACAAAAACTATTACAGTTACCGAAATACAAACTGTTAATGTACCTTCAAATGTAGAAATTACATTCCCCAGCGAGCAAATTAACAGTGTTACTCTTATTGGAGATGCAGACGAGCTTGATGCACTTTCCGACACAAGCGTAGTTGGTGTCGTAGATTTTTCTCCAACAAATTTAGGTGTTTCAAACGGTCAGCAAACAACTCCTGTACAAATTGTTGTGCCATCGGGCGAAACTGTGTTTGCTATAGGAAACTACACTATATTGTGCAATGTTAAAACAGATGAAACTTCCACTGCACAGGATGATGAATAGGTGGTGGGCGCATGGTAACAGTTAACCAAATACGCTTACCATTAAATAAAAACAAGCAAGACGCCATAGATAGAGCAATAAGATTATTGCGCGTTCCGTCAGGAGATATTATACATGCCGAAATTGCAAAAATATCTGTAGATGCAAGAAACAAAAAGCCATTGCTTGTTTATTCGGTTGCGCTTACTTTAAAAAACGAAAGCGCTTACCAAAAACTAAGCGAGCAAAATGCAAACGTTAAAATTAGTAGCAAAACTACATTTGAAATGCACATTGGCACTAAAGCGCTTAAAAGCCGCCCTGTAATTTGCGGTTTTGGCCCTGCCGGCATGTTTTGCGCCTTAGCACTTGCCAGGGCAGGCTATAAGCCAATTGTTTTTGAACGCGGAAGCGAAATGGACAAAAGAGTTTTGGCTGTGCAAAATTTTGAAAACTCTCGCATTATAGACAGCAGTACAAATATACAATTTGGCGAGGGCGGTGCCGGAACATTTTCGGACGGCAAACTTACAACAAGAATTAACAGCCCCTACTGCAGCTATGTTACAGATGTTTTAATAAAGCACGGCGCACCAAAAAAAATTGCATATATGCAAAAACCGCATGTAGGCACCGACATATTGCGCAACGTTATAGTGTCGCTGAGAAACGAGATTATTTCACTTGGCGGCACTGTTTATTTTAATAGCGAAATTACAGGTATAAAAACGCAAAACAACCGCATAAAATCGGTTATAACAAACAATGCCGAAATAAACTGCGACGTACTTGTTATTGCAAGCGGTCATTCGGCCAGAGATACGTTTTTTATGCTAATGAATAGCGGGTTTAGCGCTATACCTAAAACATTTAGCGTTGGTTTTAGGGCCGAGCACCTGCAAAGCGATATAGACAAAGCACTTTACCACGACGCACAGGGGCATAGTGCACTTCCCTGCGGAGAATACGCCTTATCTCATCATGTAAAAGGAAGAGGTGTTTACACATTTTGCATGTGCCCGGGCGGCAGCGTTGTTGCGGCAGCATCCGGTAAAAACGAGGTTGTAACAAATGGCATGAGCATGCATTCTCGCAGTGGAATTAATGCTAATGCAGCTGTTGTTTGCAACGTTTTACCGTCAGATTTTGATAACAACGCCGTTAAAGCTATACAATTTCAACAGCAACTTGAGGCAAGTGCATTTAATGCCGGCGGTAAAAACTACAATGCGCCGGCACAAAACGTACAAAGTTTTTTAAACGACACTTCAGCGCTTAACATAACAAGTGTTGCGCCAACATATCCTATTGGCGTAACTGCTTACAATTTAGGCACATTATTCCCAAGCGAAATTACAAGTTCGCTAAAAACCGGCCTTATGGCATTTAACAGAAAAATTAAAGGATACACGGCCGAAAACGTTATTTTAACCGGAGTAGAAACAAGAACGTCTTGCCCTATTAGATTTACACGGCAACAAAATTGCGAAAGCGTTGATGTTTTGGGAGTTTATCCATGTGGCGAAGGCGCGGGGTATGCAGGTGGCATTATGTCGGCCGCAACAGACGGGCTTAAAGTTGCAAGTAATATTGCACTTATATATAAGCCCTTCTAGCTTTTTAAGAAAGGTAATTATAAATGGTTTATCGTCCTTGGGAGATATTTAAACCCGACAATGAAAAAATTAAACTTTTACAAAATACATATAATTTGTCTTCGCTTGTTTGCGGCGTGCTTTTGGCTAGGGGCAATTGCGAGCATGAGCAAGTTAGCGAAATTATTGACAACACTGCGGCATTTGATAGCCCAATGAGCATTAGCGGAATGGACAAAGCTGTAGAGCGTATACTTTATGCTGTAGATAACGAGCAGAGAATAGTTGTTTTTGGAGATTATGACGTTGATGGTGTTACTGCCACTGCGCTTGTATATACATACCTTGACAGTATTGGTGCAGATGTTTACTACAAACTACCAAGCAGAGAAGATGACGGGTACGGGCTTTTTTCTCATACTATAGATGATTTGCATAAAAAGAATGTGGACTTAATAGTTACCGTAGATACCGGTATAAGCGCTAACGAAGCCATTGACAGGGCAAACGAACTTGGAATTGATGTTGTTATTACCGACCATCACTTGCCACCCGATGTTTTACCAAAAGCTTATGCTATTGTAGACCCTCAACTTGACAAGGACAACACTACTTTAAATAAGCTTTGCGGTGCGGGTGTTGCTTATATGCTTGTTTGTGCGCTTGAATGCTGTGAATGTGAGGATATGCTTGATTATTACTCGGACCTTGCCGCAATTGGCACAGTTGCCGACATAATGAGCTTACAGGGCATTAACAGACATTTAGTTAAAGCAGGGCTTGATAACATAAACAACACCGATAGACCGGGTATTGCCGCACTTATTGAAGTTTGTGGCTTTTCCAATAAGCAAATAACAGCTGAAAATATAGCGTTTGGCTTGTCTCCACGGCTTAATGCTGCTGGGCGAATGGACAGCGCTGTTAGCGCTATTGAACTGCTTTTATGTGAAGATGAACAAGAGGCAATGCAACGTGCTCAGGAGTTAAACGAGCAAAATATTATGCGCCAAAAGGCTGAGCAAGACATTTCGAAAACGGTGTTTAACATTATAGAGCAAGACCCGCAATATGAACAAGAGCGAATTTTAGTAGTTGCAGCACAAGATTTTCATGCTGGCGTTATTGGCATAGTTGCCTCTCGTGTTGCCGAAAAATACGGCAAGCCCACAATTATTATCTCTATCGATAAAAATGGTGAGGGCAAAGGCTCGGGAAGAAGTATAGGCGGTGTTTCTCTTTACAATGCAATAGCGCATTGTGAAGATTTACTTATACGCTTTGGCGGACACGAGCTTGCCGCCGGAATGAGTGTACACACCGATAACATTAAAGCTTTTAGGCAAAAAATAAACGAGTGGGCCGATATAAATCATCCTATATTAAAGCATAACGCTTTAAAAATAGATGTGCCTGTTAATTTAGCAAAAATAACAACCGAAGATGTTATGAACTTAGATGTATTGTCGCCATTTGGACATGGAAACTCGACACCTGTATTTTGCATTGAAAATGTAGTTATAGATGAAATATATTCTATAGGAGAAAACAAACATTCTAGGCTGCGTTTTAACCAAAACGGAAATTTACTGTTTGCTGTTATTTTTGGCAAAAGCCCCGAGAGCTTATGCTATAAAAAAGGCGATATGGTTGATGTTGCCATTTGCCTTTCTGTTTTTGAAGGCAAAAACGGTGTTTCTATTTCGGGCAGAGTAAAAGATATTAAACCGGCAGGCCTTGGCAATAACTATATAGACGAAATAGATATTTTTGAAGCATTTAATTGTAATGCAACATTAACGCAACAGCAAAAACAACAAATTATGCCAACGCGAAGCGATGTTGCTGATGTTTACCGCTATATTAAAAATGGAATTTGTGTAAATGATTTAAGGCCTGTTTTTAACAGTTTAGGAGCAGATAGAACAGGCAAAATATTAGTTGCACTAAAAGCATTGTGTCAGCTTAATTTAATAAGTTTAAACACCGAAAACAATACTTATACATACATACAAACAGAAAAAAAACAAAACATACTTGATGCGCCTGTAATATGTTCATTAAGTAATAATTTATAACACTATATTAAAAAGGGGCTTTGTATATTGCACGAATACGAATCATTTTTAAAACATTTAAATAATTCCGGTAGAAAATATAACATGAGCGATATTGAAAAAGCCTACGAGCTTGCCAGTGTTGCTCATGCGCAGCAAGTAAGGCTTTCGGGAGAGAGCTATATATGTCACCCGCTTGCCGTTGCAACTATTTTGGTAGATCTCGGTATGGACAGCGACACTGTTGTTGCTGCTATTTTGCACGATATAGTGGAAGACACCGAAACATCTCTTAAAGACTTATCTAAAGAATTTAGTAAAGATGTTGTTGCAATTGTAGACGGCGTTACAAAACTTGGAATGATTACATTTTCTTCTGTTGAGGAGCGACAAGCCGAAAACTTGCGCAAAATGCTTCTTGCAATGAGCAAAGACGTTAGGGTTATGATTGTTAAGCTGTGCGACAGACTGCATAATATGCGCACAGGCGAGGCATGGAGCGAGCAAAAACAACGTGATAAATCTCTTGAAACAATGGAGGTTTATGCACCTATTGCACACCGACTTGGCATGAGCAACATAAAAGAAGAGCTTGAAGACAAAAGCCTTTATTACCTAGACCCTGTTGCATATAAAGAAATAATTCAACATTTGCACAAAAATGGCGACGAAGATAAATTTATAAATAACGTTGTACAAAAAATTAAATTAAGGCTTAAAGAAAACGGAATTGAACAGTGCAGTATTAAAAGCAGAGTAAAAAGCGTATATGGCATATACCGAAAAATGTATATGCAAAACAGAACTTTTGAGGAAATTTACGACGTTTATGCTGTACGTATTATTGTTGACACATTGGGAGAATGCTACAACGCACTTGGTGTTATTCACGACATGTTTAGGCCTATTCCAAGTAGGTTTAAAGATTATATATCTACGCCAAAACACAACATGTACCGCAGCTTGCATACAACGGTTGTTGGTAAAGACGGCTTGCCTTTTGAAGTGCAAATACGCACAGAAGAAATGGATAAAACTGCCGAGTATGGCGTTGCTGCTCACTGGAAATACAAGGCAAATGTTAGCGGCAAAGATAAAATGGACGAGCGCATTGAATGGGTTAGACGTTTGCTTGAGCGCCAAAGAGACAACGAAGACATTGGCGATTTAATGCAAGATATTAAAAGCGAGCTTTTGCCTGAGCAAGTATTTGCATTTACACCTAAGGGCGATGTTATAAACTTACCAATGGGAAGCACTGTAATAGACTTTGCGTATAACATTCATACTGCTGTTGGCAACAGAATGATGGGCGCTAAGGTAAACGGGCGCATGGTTAGCATAGAGCATAAAGTTGTTACAGGCGAAATTATAGAAATAATTACAGGTGCTAAAAACAAGGGGCCCAGCAGAGATTGGCTTAACATAGTATATACAAGCGAAGCCAAAAACAAAATTAAAGGCTGGTTTAAAAAAGAGCGCAAAGAAGAAAATATTATTGAGGGAAAAACGGCACTTGAAAAAGAAATGCGTCGCAATTTTATTAATTTGCCCGAAGATAAAAGCAGTGATTTTATTTTAGAAATAGCGCGCAAACAAAGATTTAAAACGGCAGATGAACTTTATGCTGCTATTGGGTATGGCGGCTTGCAACTTTCTAAATTAATTATAAAAATTAAAGATGAATACATGCGCATGCAAAAAGAGAGCACGCAATCGGAAATAACTACTGTGCCGATACGCACAAGCCAAAGCAGTGGCACAGATGGCGTTATTGTTGAGGGTATTGGCAACTGCCTTGTTAAATTTGCCAAGTGCTGTTCTCCCCTGCCCGGAGATGAAATTATTGGCTTTGTAACAAGAGGTTTTGGTGTATCTGTGCACAAAAGAGATTGCCAAAATGTAAAAACCAGCCTTGAAACCGACGACATTGACAGGTGGGTTAATGTTAGATGGAGCGGGGCAGAAAATAAAGATACGTTTAAATCTACACTTGAAATTTCTGCTATGGACAGAAGTGGGCTTACTGCCGACGTTGCCATTTTAATAAGCGAGCTTCGTGTACCTTGTTATTCTTTATCTGCAAGGCAAGTATCCGGCGGAAGAGCCGCAATGTCTATAACAATAGGCATTAACAGTATAGAGCATTTAAATACTGTTATTACAAAAATTAGAAAAATAAAAAATGTTACAAGTGTTATTCGAGCTAAAAATATATAGCACTTTAATATTAAAACGGAGAATTTATATATGAAAGCTGTAATACAGCGTGTGCTTAGCGCCAATATAACAATTAATAAAACTGAAAAAAAACACATTGGCCAAGGCCTTGTTATTTTGCTTGGTGTAAAAAACACCGATACAACAGCAGACTGTGAAAAACTTGCGCAAAAATGTGCCGATATGCGAATTTTTGACGATGAAAACGGCAATTTAAATTTAAGTGTTAGCGATATTGGCGGCGAAGTTATGGTTGTAAGCAACTTTACACTATACGGAAATACAAAAAAGGGCAACCGCCCTGGTTTTACAGATGCAGCAAAGCCACCTTTAAGTATTGATTTGTATGAGCTGTTTGTAAATACATTAAAAAAAGCAAATAAGTTTAATGTGCAAACTGGAGAATTTGGCGCCGACATGCAAATAGAGCTTATAAACGATGGCCCTATTACAATAGTGGCAGACACAGAAGAATGGAAAACAAAACCGTAAATTTACATATTTACTTAACACATTATATTTTTGTGCCGCATTTATCGGCAGAACGGAGCTATTATATGAAACTCATTCACGTAGAAAACGATACGTCCTATAGCACAAATACATTTATTTTAATTAGCAATTCCGGCAATGCCGCTGTTATAGATCCATCTGTGCCTATGAGCGAAATTAACGATATACTTAGCGCAAACAATGCTAAACTTACCCATATAATGTTAACACACGGCCATTACGACCATGTTGGAGGAGTTAACTACCTTAAAGAAAAACACAACGCCGCAATATATTTGGGCGAGGGTGATGTTTCTAAATACGATGCTAGGCTTTTTAAAATAAATGAAGGCGATGCCGATTTTACTTTTAAAGACGGTGATGTAATTGCCATTGATGAAATATTAATAAACGTAATTGCCACACCCGGACACAGCAGGGGTAGTGTATGCCTTTATGAGGAAAACGAAGGCATACTTTTTAGCGGTGATACTGTTTTTAAACAAGAGATAGGCCGCTGTGACTTGACGGGCAGCGATTACAGCGCTATGTTAAAAAGTTTAAAAAAGCTTAAAGAAAAAGTAACTCCAAGTGCACAGGTATTGCCCGGCCACGGAGAGTTTTCTACAATGCAACACGAACTTATGCACAACCCTTATTTAAAACAAGCATGATGCAAATTTATATAAACGGTCTTTGCAGTGACTATGAAACTCAACATGTGGCAAGAATGTTTTTTACAAAGCTGCAAATTACAAATAAATACCCATGTTCTAAAAATTACAATAATGCTATTGTTGTACATGTTACTAAATCAAAAATATTTTGCGCAATTCGCCTTATGGGTAAAAGCCAATTTACTTTATTAAAAATTAACATGTTAAATAACAATCAGTTTATATGCTCGCCTAAAATAGACAGCAATGCAAGTTTACCAGAGCAAAAATTGACACTAAAGAAAAAAAACACTGAGTACAATACTTGTGTACAGCTGTACAATTTGCTTTGCAATGTAACTGGCATACACCCACCTTGGGGCATGCTTACAGGTGTTAGGCCTGTACGCCTTATACACGATATGCGCAAACAAAATTATACCGACAAGCAAATAAAAAAACGCTTTTGTACAGATTTTTTTGCAACAGAAGGTAAATTTAATTTAGCATTAAAAACTGCCGATATACAAAAAAAATATATCGAGTTGTCAAACAGTATTAAACGTCCATACAGCTTATATATATCTATACCTTTTTGCCCTACAAAATGCAGTTATTGTAGTTTTGTATCTACACCTACTGCACAAACAAAGGCTTTAATACAGCCCTACTTGCAAAAATTACACAGCGAGCTTAAGCATATAAGTTTACTTGCCCAAAAAAACAATTTAACGCTTGTTAGCATTTATATAGGCGGCGGTACACCTACCGCTTTAAGCGAAATTCAGCTTGAAGAGCTTATGATTTGTGTTAAAAATTACTTTGACATTAGTAAAGTATACGAGTACACAGTAGAGGCAGGCAGGCCCGATTGCACTAACGCCGAAAAGCTTTTTATTATGAAAAAACACGGAGCAACACGAATTTCTATTAATCCACAAACGTTTAACGATGAAGTGTTAAAAAATATAGGCAGAAAACACACTGGAAATGAAATTGTGCAATGCTTTGAGCTGGCACGAAAAGAAGGACACGACAATATTAATGCCGACTTAATAGCAGGGCTTCCCGGGGATAATTTGAATAGCTTTAAGCATAGTTTAAACTGCCTTATAAATTTAAATGCACAAAATGTTACCGTTCACACATTGGCATTAAAACGGGCAAGCAACATAACCGTAAAAAACGAGGCCGGTGTTAGCTCGGGAGATGTAAACGCAGACATAACAACAAACCATTTACCACAAATGATAAGCGAAGCTGAGAGCATATTGTGCGCAGATGGCGTAGATTATGCACCATACTATTTGTACAGGCAAAAAAACACACCCGGAAATTTAGAAAATACAGGATATACAAAATCGGGATACGAGGGACTTTATAACATATTTATTATGGAGGAGCTGCATACTATTTTATCGGCCGGTGCAGGTGGCTCTACTAAGCTTGTAAATAGCACTACCGGGCATATTGCCCGTATTTTTAACCATAAGTACCCAACAGAGTACATACAGCGCTTTGACACCGTTTTACAACGTAAAGAAGGAGTATGTGATTTTTATGGCAAATAAACTTATATGGATACCTAAAAGACTTGTAGAGGTTGGCCTAATTAACGTTGCCTCAAATGTTTCTGCCGATTTTATAAATTACTGCGAGCACACCTACGACACAAGAATTAAAGATTGTGCACAAAAAGTTATTAGCAGCAATGCAAAAATAATTATGCTAACAGGTCCTTCTGCAAGCGGTAAAACAACAACTTCTAATAAACTAGCAGCCGAAATTGAGAGATGTGGGCAAAATTGCTGTGTTATATCTCTTGATAACTTTTTTAAAAACATAGAAGATTACCCTAAATTGCCAAGCGGCAAACCTGACTACGAAAGTGTTTTTTCGCTTGATATTGAAATGATAAATAAATGCCTTTTAGAAATTACAAGTTTTGGAAAAACACAAATACCTGAATTTGATTTTCCAACAGAAAGGCGAAAGAGCACCGTAACTGATGTACACGTTGGAGATGGAGTTTTAATTATAGAGGGTATTCATGCACTAAATCCTATTTTAACTCACAACTTGCCAAGCGGCACAGTGTACAAGGTTTATGCCGGCCTAAGAGAAGAATACAGCATAGATGGCCAGCGTATTTTATCTACAAGAGATGTGCGCCTTGCAAGAAGGATGATAAGGGATATTTTTTACAGGGGGCACAGCATTGACAAAACTATGGATATGTGGCCTTTAGTTTGCGAGGGCGAAGATAAGTATATTAAAATTTTTAAACCCGAGGCCGATTTGCTTTTAGACACCAGCTTTACGTATGAAATTTGCTGTATTGCACCGCTTATAGTTGATTTAAGCAGTAAAATTGACAAAAGCAGTATACATTACGAGAATTTTGCAAATTTGTGCAACAGGTTTAAGCTTTGCAGCCAACTTAACAAAAATTTAATACCAAAAAATTCCATGTTGCAGGAATTTTTTGGTTAAAATCAACTTTATATAGTTAATATCTATTTATTAAACCATTTTTAAACGTCATATTTTGTTTGCTTTTTGCTGCATTTGCTATGTAATGTACACAGAAAAGTGTTTTAATTTTCTATATTATGTAAATTTTATAAAAAAATATGTAAAATACCGCTATATCACTTGCATTATCAGCAATTTTGAGTTAGAATATATCACAGGTTAAAAAAATAGGGGGCTTGCAATTGGTGGAATTAAAGCAGCAGTATTCTATGCAAGATTTGCTTGACATTGTAGAACTTTTGCGCGACCCTGAAAAAGGTTGCCCGTGGGATAAAGCACAAACACACCACACAATACGCGGCAATTTTATAGAGGAAACTTACGAGGTTGCAGATGCCATTGACCTTAATGACAGCTACCTATTATGTGAAGAGCTCGGTGATGTTCTTTTACAAGTGGCACTGCACACACAAATGGAAAACGAAATTGGCAATTTTAGTTTTAACGACGTTACGAGTGGCATTTGCAAAAAGCTAATTACTCGCCATCCGCATGTTTTTGGCAGTGTAAATGCAAAAACTTCCGGCGAGGTTTTGCAAAACTGGGAGACTATTAAAAAAGCAGAAAAAAACCGCAACTCTGCCGCACAAGATTTAGACAGCGTGCCTGCTTCTCTTCCTGCGTTAATGCGCAGTTACAAAGTGCAAAAAAAGGCCGCAAATTACGGTTTTTGCTACAAAAGTGTTACAGATGCGTTAACCGACCTTGAAAGTGAAATTGCAGAGCTTAAAGCCGCTATTGCGTGCAGCGATGAACAAAATATAAGCGAAGAAATTGGCGATGTTTTGTTTTCTTGCGTAAATGTTTCTCGGTTTTTAAAAGTAGATGCAGAGCTTGCACTTAATGTAAGCACACAAAAATTTACAGATAGGCTAAAGGCTGTAGAGGTTTTGGCGAATAAAAAAGGTAAAGAACTAAACGATTTAACACTTGATGAATTGGACGAGCTATATAAACAGGCCAAGGTTTTAACAAAACCATAATAGGTTTTGATGAACATAAAAATAATAACCATATTAACGGAGGTATTTTAAATGACAAAAGTTGAATTAATTGCTAAAGTTGCCGCTGATGCTGATTTAAGCAAAAAAGCTGCTGAGAAAGCTGTAAACGCTATGCTTGAAGGCGTAACAAACGCATTAAAAGCGGGCGATAAGGTAACACTTGTTGGTTTTGGCACATTTGAAACAAGAAAACGCGAGGCAAGAATTGGACGCAACCCACGCACTAAAGAAGAAATTAAAATTCCAGCAAGCATTGCACCTGCTTTCAAAGCTGGTAAAGCCCTTAAAGATGCTGTTGCAAAATAATATAACATTTATTTAATGTTATATTAGGTATATACCCTGCTTTGGGTATATTAAATACCTATATCTTTATAGTTAATTATAAATTAGTGGTTGCCAACTGCACGTATACATTGCAATTTTTGTAATATATATTTGCATATATAAGGCAACTACTTTTTTATTATTTAATTGCACTTTATTGAAAGGATACTACTAATTTATGCGCATTGATAAATTTTTAAAAGTTAGCCGGCTTATTAAACGCCGCACTCTTGCAAACGAAGCTGCAGATGCTGCAAGAATTACAGTTAATGGTAAAGTTGTAAAGGCAAGTTACACTGTTAAAGTTAACGATATTATTGAAATTGCATTTGGGCAAAGGCCTGTAAAAGTACAAGTAGTTTCGTTAAATGTACCGCTTGGTAAAGACGTTGCAAGAGAAATGTACACTATAATAACCGAAGATTAGCTAAGTGCTGTCATAAATATTATTTTGCTTGCATACATTGTTAAAGAATGTAATGTAAAGGAGCGTGCTTATTTATGACAGACACACGAGTTCAAAATAATACGCATAATTTAATTTTGGAAAATCGCCATGCACTTACCTCAACAGGTGTTTCGTCAATTATATCTTACGATTCAAAAGATGTTATACTTGAAACAAGTATGGGTATTTTAAACGTAGGCGGTAACGATTTAAATGTAAGCGAGCTTAGCGTGCAAACAGGCGAAGTAAAAATTACAGGTGACATTGAATTTATACAGTACGAAAAGCCAAAGCAAGAGCGCGGTAACTTTTTACAAAGGTTGGTGCGGTAATGATTGCACTGCTTTCTGTGGGCGGAGCTATAAGAGATTGTGTTATTTCTGTAGGATTTGGATTTTTACTGGGGCTTTTTTATTGCACGTTGCGTTTTTGTTTTGGTAGCAAACGCAATTTAGTTTTTATTTGTGACATTTTTATTTTTTTAATAGGCGCAATTTTGTTTCGTTCAACTGCTGCTGGCATGTTTGAGGGTGGCATAATGCGCTGGTATACTGCTTTTTGTGTTATTTTAAGTTATTTTTTAAGTATTACAATTTTTATGCACTTGTTTATTGCCGGTAGTAACAAATTTAAAAAATACTTGGTTTTACCATTAAATTTTATTTATTTAAGGTATCTACGTAAAATTATTAAAAAAATTTTTGCATTAACTTTAAAAATATACAAAAAAATACACAAATTTAATGTTAAAATACCTAAAAAGAAAAAAAGACACTTGCAAAATGAAACGAAAATGTTGTATAATTCATAGTAACTAATTATATTTTTTATTTTTTACTTAGTTCAACAAGGAGGTTTAGGTAATGCATGCAAAGAAAAAGTCTAGAAATAAATTTTCTACACTGCTTACTCTAATAATTGTACTTGCAATTATTGGGTATTTTGCCTACTCACTTGTTAGTACGCAAATAGATATTACACAAAAAACAAAAGAGTATGAATTGCTTTTAAATGAAGTTGAAGATCAAAAAGCAATGAACGTAGAGCTTTCCAGAATTGTTGAGAGCGACGACGAGGCCGCTTACATGGAACGTATTGCGCGAGAAAAACTTGGTTATGCAAAACCCGGCGAATTGTTTTTTGTTGATATGAGCGGAGAATAATTAAAGGCACATTTGTGCGTAAATTTATATTATGTAAATGCGCAGTAAGCGCAAAGAAAGGAGCCATTTTAGTTATATGGCAGTTGAAATAGGAAGTGTTTTGGAGGGCAAAGTAACAGGTGTTAAAAAATTTGGTGCATTTGTTGCTTTACCAGAGGGTAATATGGGTATGGTTCATATTTCAGAAGTATCTTCACAGTATATTGAAAATTTGACAGATGTGCTATCGGAAGGGCAAAGCGTTAAGGTAAAGGTTATAGGCTTAGACAATGGCAAAATAGCTCTTAGCATTAAACGAACCGAAAACGAAGTACGCGCACAAGTTGCACCAAAACGCACAAAGCGTTCTGATCCTGGTAGAGTATGGCAGCCAAAAGTTGCAACTTCGTCTCAAAACGAAATGTCTTTTGAAGAAAAAATGAGCCAGTTTAAAACTCGCAGCGAAGAAAAAATTTCTGATTTGCGCAGAAGCACCGAATCTAGACGTGGTGGTAGTAGCGGTGGCTACTCTCGCAAAAGTTACTAAATATATAATATTGTACGCAGTACAATATAAGTTAAAGGCGTATATGCTTGGGTTAACTCCCTAACATATACGCCTTTTGTTTATGCCATATTTTACTTATGCGTCTTTTTCATCTTCTTGCCTTTGCTCAGTTTCTTTATCTATATTATCTTTTGCCTTGTTGTAACAGTAACGCATAATACTATTGCGCTTAACTATACCTATAAAACTATTTTTGCCATCAATAACCGGCACAAAGTTTTGTGTAAACGCAGTGTCAACAAGCTCTCCCATCGATGTTTCCACTTGAACACACTTGTATTTCTTTTTGCGTGGTATGCTTGTTAAAGGTATATTTTCGGCTGCAAAAACGTTTAAATCTGCCTTGTTTTTAATAGCCCATAAAATATCGCCCTCTGTTATTGTTCCTACATACTCGCCACCGCTGTTTAATACCGGTATAGATGTATACCTATGAAATTCCATTTTCTCCAGTGCTTGTCGCAGAGTAAAATCTTCTTCCAAATATGCAACTTGTGCTTTCGGTGTTAAAAAAAATAATAAGTTCATAATTATTTTTTTCTCCTATTATTATTTATTATTGCATAAAATAATTATTAATTTAAAATAACTGTTTAATGTTTTTTTATATAAGCCTTTTTGCCAAAAGTACACCCATAACCGACGACATCATAAGTCCTCTTGTCCATCCACTTGAGTCTCCTAGGCAAAACAAACCCTTTATATTTGTTGTCAAATCTTCGTCCATTTTAACCCTGTTAGAGTAAAACTTAAGTTCGGGCGAATATAAAAGTGTTTCTATAGAGGCAAAGCCCGGAACAACTGTGTCTGTCGCCTTCATAAAGTTAATAATGTTAGTCATTGCCCTATAAGGCATTGCCGCAGTTACGTCTCCTGCTATAGCGTCTTTAAGTGTGGGCTTTAAGTTGCTTCTGTCAAGCTCATCTTGCCATGTGCGTTTGCCATCTAAAATATCTCCAAATCGCTGAACAAGTATTTTGCCACCTGCAAGCATATTTGTAAGCTCACCCACTTTTTGTGCATAAGCTATGGGTTGGTTAAACGGCTCGTAAAAATCGTGCGAGCACAATATTGCCAAGTTTGTGTTATCGCTTTTTAAATTTTTATAGCTGTGCCCGTTTACTACAGCTAAATCATTGTCGTAGTTTTCTTGGCTTACAAATCCACCCGGGTTTTGGCAAAATGTTCTAACCTTATCTTTAAAAGGTTTTGGATAACCAATTAACTTTGATTCATAAAGCACATTGTTTACTTTTTCCATTATTTCATTGCGAACTTCAACCCTAACGCCAATATCTACGGTGCCCGGCGCATGTGCTATTTTATGTTCTTCGCATAACTTCTCAAGCCATTTTGCTCCTCTTCTTCCCGTGCAAACGGCTACGTCTTTTGCCTTTATTGTTCTGTTTATTCCATTATCATTTATTATCACACCTTTGCACTCATTTTTTTCTATAATAATGTTTATGCATTCTGTGTTAAATAATATTTCAACCCCATTGCTTAATAAATAATTTTGAATTGCAAGGTATATTTCTTGTGCTTTCTCTGTACCTAAATGCCTTATTGGGCAATCTACCAGTTTTAGCCCTGCTTGTATTGCCCTTTTGCGTATTTCTTTAACCTCTTCGTTTTGTTGCGCGCCTTCTACTTTTTTGTCTGCTCCAAATTCAAGGTAAATTTTGTCGGTATAATCAATAAGCTCTTGTGCTTTATCGGTACCAATTAACTTTGGCAAATCTCCGCCCACTTCCCAGTTAAGCGATAACTTACCATCGGAAAATGCGCCGGCGCCTGAAAAGCCTGTAGTTATATGGCAAGGCTTGCAGTTTACACATTGTTTTGTTTTATTCTTAGGACATCGTCTGTTTTCAATTTTATGCCCTTTTTCTATTATTAATATGCTTTTATTACTGCCTTTTCGCAGCATTTCAAGTGCAGTAAATATGCCCGAAGGCCCTGCGCCAACAATTATTGTATCTTTTTCCATTATAAATTATATTGTCCTTTACTATTGTTCAAATTTTTGTGCAACTTTTTCTAGCGTTTCAATTATATTTAATTTCTGAGGACATGTATCCTCACATTTTCCACATGCAATACAGTTTCCTGCTTTTGCCCCACTGTTTGTTGCCATAGAGTGACTTGTTTTTATAGATGGCCTATCGCTATACATCTGAACAAGGTTATGTACTCTAATTAAGTCCGGTATATTAATTTTCATTGGGCAATCTTCTACGCAGTATTTGCAGTTTGTACATGGTACAGTATTAACCTTTGCTTTTTCATCAAGTATATACTTAATAAAATCTATTTCTTTTTTTGTAAGCTTTGTATTGCCTTGTAATGTTTGTATATTATCTTTCATTTGCTCAACAGTATTCATTCCGCTAAGTATCATTTTTACGCCGTCTAGGCTAGCTGCAAATTTTAAAGCAAGGCTAGACGCACTTGCACCATTAAATTCTTGCTCATATTTTTGTGCAACTTCTCCGTTAAACTCGGCTAAAAGCCCACCCTTTACAGGCTCCATAACAATTATATCTTTGCCATGCGCTCTTGCAACCTCGTAACATTTTCTAGATTGCGTTCTCTCGCTATCCCAATCGGCATAATTAATTTGCAGTTGTATAAAATCTACAAAAGGATACTTTGTAAGTATTTTATCAACTCCCTGTGCTGTATCGTGAGAAGAAAACCCAAAATGTTTTATTGTACCAAGCTCTTTTTGCTTTTTACCCCACTGCCAAAGGTCAAGCTCCTCCGATTTTGCAAGGCTCCCTACATCTACATTGTGTATTAAATAAAAATCAAAATAATCTACACCACATCGTTGTTTTTGCTCTTCAAACACTTTTTCAACATGCTGTGTATCTTTTAAATCCCAAAATGGCATTTTATTGGCAATGCAAACTTTTTGCCTATCATATCGCTCTACAACACACTTTTTAAAGGCTACTTCACTTTTACCTCCAAGGTAAACATATGCAGTGTCAAAGTAGTTAAATCCGGCATTAATATACTCATCTACCATTTTGCTTGTTAACTCGTAATTTGGCTCACCATCAATTGTATTAAGCCGCATTAATCCAAATCCCAGTTTTTTCTCTGGAAATATACTCATAACTCCGCCCCCATATATTATCTTTTTCTACAAATCAAATGCAATAATTAGCAGCTAAATTGTATAAACATACAATAAAATTATACCATACCACTTGCTATATTTCAATTAACAATTAAAAACTGGTATATAAATTTTTTGTAAATAATCTGTGCATTTTACCAAAAAATATCCGCAGAAAACCCGCATTTACCAAGGCAAATGCGGGTTGAGTTACATAATAGTCAGTAAAAACCGAATTATGCTTCTTCTTTCATTTTTGCAAAGCACTCACTGCAGTAAACAGGACGGTCTTCACGAGGTTTAAAAGGAACCTTTGCTTCGCTTCCGCATGATGCGCATTCAGCAACATGCATTTCACGAGCGCCACGAGTGGCATTTTTGCGGGCGTCACGGCAAGATTTGCAACGTTGTGGCTCATTTTCGAAACCACGGCTTGCATAAAATTCTTGTTCACCTGATGTAAACACGAAATCTTGACCGCAATCTTTGCATACTAGTGTTTTGTCTTCGTACATTGTAGAGTCTCCAATCGGAATAAAATAGTATTTGCCCGCTAAAGTTCTTAAACCTACACCTTTGAACTTGCCAAATGCTATGTTTTAAGCTATAAGGGGCATATTAAAAAAGTGGCAAGCCACGTTTTTACAAAATTAGTAACTTATTATCGCAATTTTGCCCTAACTCTTGCCAGTGCATTATCTACTGTTTTTTGCGATATATTAAGTTCGGTTGCTATTTGAGAATAAGTTTTTCCGTCTAAAAAAGCTGCTAAAACAGATTTTTCTAAGTGCGAAAGCCTGTTCTCAATATCTTTTAAAGCAGTTGTATAGTTTTCGTTTTCAACAATCAAATCTTCCGGTCCCGGCGATACTACGTTTGTTGCATTGTCAACGTCTATAAATGGTATAGCACTGTTAAGCAATTTATGCTTTTGCCTTGTAGCTGCCCGTGTTGCCGAAACTGCCGCATTATTTATACAAGTGCTAGCATATGTTACAAATAAAACACCTTTGGTATTATCGTAACTTAATATTGCTTTAAAAAGTGCTATCATGCATTCTTGTATCACATCATCATATTCAAGGTAATCGCTCTTATATTTTGCAGCGCACGCTTTTATATGCGGTGTAAAAACCATCATAATTTCGGCTAGTGCTTGCTCGTTGCCTTGCTTAAATTGTCGTAGCCATACATCAATATTTTCTTGCATTTAAGCCTCTTGCTCAATACTTTTCTATACAATTATTATCAATCAATATAAAGTGTACTCTTTATTTAAAATAAAGTCAAGGTGTGTTTTATAAAAAAATTAAAATTTTGTTAACTTTTCACAAAAAACTTCATGTTTTTTCATCAAATAGATGTTGTCTTATCGGGATTTTTAATGTCAATTGTTATATTTCTAATCCATTTTCCACTATTAATTCTTTTAAAAGATAATATAGCTTTAAAAACACTATCGAGCTTTAAAAACACATAAACAAGCGGAACGGGAAACTGCAACCATATTCCTGTAATTATACCTGCAGGTATGCTAATTACCCAAAGTGCACCGCAATCGTATAAAAACGATGTTCTAGTATCTCCACCACCGCGCAAAATTCCAACTATACAAGTAATTTCTGCACAAAGTATTAAGTGCAGTAATGCCATTATGCCCATAATATCGTATGCGGCTGCATACGCCTGCGGTGACGTGTTATATAACATTAAAAAATAAGGCCGTATAAACCATATAAGTATGCAATTTAAAACGCCTATTAAGTATGACATAGCAATAAATGTATTTGCTATAAGTTGTGCTCTTTTGCTGTTGCCCTCACCTATTGTTTTACCTGTTAAAACGGCCGAGGCATTTGCAACACCCATAACCGAAACAAGCGCCAATTGCTGAAGCACAGTTGCAATGCTGTTTGCCGTAACAAAAACCTCGCCAATTTGCCCCATAATTGCTGTTGTTGCTATAAATCCAATGCTCCATAAAATTTCATTGCCAACAACAGGTAATGCATGGCGCATGTAAAACGGCAGTATTTTAAAACTTAATGTTCTGCAATGGTGTATTCTAAAATTAACTGTTTTTTCTTTATTGTACATATAAAACAAAACCATTAAAAGCTCCGAAATACGCGCAATTATTGTACCTACAGCGGCACCCCTAACACCCATTACAGGCGCGCCAAACAAACCAAATATAAACACCGCATTAAAAAATACGTTTATAAAAAAACTTATGCCATAAATAACAGCAGAAATAGTAACTTTTTCAACTGCGCGAAGGCTCATCATATAGTTGTTTGCCAAGCTGTACGGCACGTATGAAAAAGCCACAAGCCCTAAATACCCTGCCGCTAATGCTATTACGTCTGCTTCTTTGCTAAACATGCTCATAATTTGCATAGGAAATAAAATACACACTACTGCAATTAAAACGCTTAATGCAAAAACAATTTGCATACTAAGGCGCATAACCCTTTTTATGCTTTGTATGTCCTTTTTGCCCCAGTACTGTGCAATTAACACCGTGCCACCACTAGAAAGGCCAAACCCACACGACATTAAAAATACAAATGGTTGCGAGCCTATATATGCCGCTGATATGGCAGTATCTCCAAGGCTTCCTATCATCACACTGTCCATCATATTTACGCCAAAACTTATTATGTTTTGAAGTGCAACGGGTATTACAAGCGCAAAAACCGATTTAAAAAATACTTTTTCAAGTACAAATTTAGATTTTATTGCGTTAACCATAAAGTTAATTCTCCGAATATTATATGCTAAGCATTATTTATATACTTTTGGTATTATTTTACCGCATTGTATACTATAAGTAATATTAACCAATATTAGCATTTGTAAAATTATTGTTTTTTCATTGTAAGTGCAATTCTCTTTTTCTGAGTATCTACACTCATAACTGTAACATCAACAACGTCACCGACTTTTAGAACTTCACCGGGGTGCTTTATAAATCTATCGCATATTTGGCTAATGTGCACAAGTCCGTCTTGGTGAACGCCTATATCAATAAATGCGCCAAAGTCAATTACATTTCGCACTGTACCTTTTAATACCATTCCCTGTGTCAAGTCTTTCATATCAAGCACATCGCTGCGAAGTAGTGGTTGCGGCAAACTGTCGCGCATATCTCTACCAGGGCGCAATATCTCTGCAATTATATCCTCAAGCGTTGGCACCCCTATACCTGTTTTTGCCGATAAGCTCTCAAGTCCCTCTTGTTTTGCCTTGTCTTGCAAGTTTGCAACTTCACTTGTTCCTATGTCGCTAACTTTATAGCCACAGTGTTCCAGCAATGTTTTTGCCGCATCGTAGCTCTCTGGGTGAACAGCAGTTGTGTCTAGCTTATTTTTTGCACCCGGAACACGTAAAAATCCTGCACATTGTTCAAATGCTTTTGGACCAAGTTTAGGCACTTTTAAAAGCTCTTTTCTTGTTTTAAATTCGCCTGTTTGCTCGCGGTATGTTACAATATTTTTTGCCGTTGCACTGCTTACACCCGCAACACGAGACAGCAGTGGCACACTTGCCGTATTTACGTCTACACCAACAGTATTAACGCAATATTCAACAACACCGTCTAATGCACCGTTAAGCTGTGCTGTGGGCATGTCGTGCTGATACTGACCAACGCCAACTGCTTTAGGGTCTATTTTAACAAGTTCGCTTAGTGGGTCTTGCAATCGGCGAGCAATAGAAATTGCACTGCGCAAGTTAACGTCGTATTCAGGAAATTCGGCCGCAGCAAGTTTAGAGGCCGAATACACACTTGCCCCTGCCTCGTTTACAACCATATATTGCGGCTTTTCGTCAATTTCCGCTAATAACTCTGCTGTAAATATTTCAGTTTCCTTGCCTGCTGTACCATTGCCTATTGCAATAATTTCTACTTTATGTTTTTTAATTAAGTTTTTAACTGTTTTCTTTGCTTCATCTACACGTTTAAACTCAGGTAATGGAAAAATAACCGCTGTATCAAGCACTTTACCTGTTTCGTTAACTACTGCTGTTTTGCATCCCATTCTATACCCGGGGTCTAACCCAAGTGCAACTTTGCCTTTAATTGGTGGTTGCAATAAAAGTTGTTGCAAGTTTTTGCTAAACACTTTTATTGCACCTTCACATGCTTTTTCAGTTAAATTGCTTCGCATTTCTCTCTCTAAGCTTGGCGATATTAACCTGTTAAACGAGTCTTCTGCCGCTAACGATACAACATTGGCACAGTCGGAATTGTTTTTAACATACTTATCCTTAATCATGCGCACGGCTCTTTCGTCTTCTACATTTACGCTTACTTTTAAAAAGCCTTCTTTTTCGCCTCTGTCCACTGCAAGTGTGCGGTGACCTGCCATTTTACTAACAGGCTCGGCATAATCGTAATAAGTGCTATATACGCTATCAGTGTCGGCCTTAGACGCCTTGCTTTGCAAAATGGCAGTAGCCGTATATAAGCTGCGCAACGTACTACGCATTGCAGCGTCGTCGCTCATCATCTCCGATATAATATCGCTCGCACCTTGAAGAGCTTCTTGTGTAGTTTTTACACCTTTTTCCTCGTTTACAAATTGCAATGCAAGCTGTGTGCTGTCTGCAGATTCTTCTTGCTTTAGTATTTCAATTGCAAGAGCCTCTAAGCCTTTTGCCTTAGCTATACTTGCCCTAGTTTTTCTTTTTGGTTTATACGGACGGTATATATCTTCTACTTCGGCAAGTGTTTTTGCTTTTTCAAGTTGCATTTCTATTTCAGCAGTCATTGCTTCTTGCTGTGTTATACTGTTGTGTACAGTTTGTTTTTGCTCATCTAATTTGCGCAAATAATTTAGTCTTTCATCTACCTCTCTAAGCATTTGGTCGTCCATACTTCCGGTAGTTTCTTTTCTATATCGTGCAATAAACGGTATTGTATTGCCTTCATCTATAAGGGCTATTGTATCGGCAAGTTTTTTCTCATCAAGTTTAAATTCGCCCGCTAATATTTTTGCATAATTAGTCATTGTTATCTCCGTTCTTATATTACATCTATATTTTTTTGTTTCTTCTATTTTTTACTATATTATACGTATTGTATAATATCCATATAAATAATGCACTTAAAGCAATTGTTAAACCAAGTGCAAAGCCCGGTGTTTTATACGTAAACACTATTTCGTTATGGCCTTCACTTGCAAGTACTGCCATCATTCCGCCCGACACTTTTTCAATTTCAACTTCTTGCCCATTAACTGTTGCTGTAAAGCCTACGTCGTACGGCACCGCAAAATAAACAAGGCTAGGCGCATTAAGTTGTATGGTTGTTGTAAATCCGCTACCGTCTGCAACAAATGTTTGTGCGCTCATAAGTTCTCTTTGTGCAATATCTCTTGCGTAAGACGAATAATCAAACTCTGTCATTTCGGTATTGATTGCCGGCTGAATATACTGCGAATACTTTTGTATTTGTTCGTCGGTTAGGCCTATTGCCCTTATAAGCATATGACTTTTATTTGTGTCATCTATGCTTTCAAGTGCACTCATTTCAATATACTTATCGTACGCAAAACACATACCCGAATAATGTATATTTTCGTAAATTTCATATATACCGCTTGTAAACGAGTGTTGCCAGCCATAAGCCGCATGATTTTCATCAAATGTTGCTGATTCATCATTTTTTACTATAGTGTACTTTACACCAAGCAAACCCCTTAACGCATAATCGTCTGCGTGTGCGTTACTTCTAACATCGCGAGTTAGGCCAAGCATTGGGTAAAACTCCATTATAGATGGAGTTACAACACTTGTAAAAAATTGTATGTTAGATTTTTCTGTCATTAGCCCTATATTGTCTACTGTTTCATAAGAGTCTGTTCTATAGTAGTTGTCGCTTTCGGGCCACTCTATATTTGGCGCACTAATAAACATTTCTTCCGTGTAATCTTTATCGTTTTCCCACTGGGTAAATTTTCCTATAGATATATGTATCATGCAATAAAATATTGAAAAGCTAAGTACAAATGTAAACAGTAATTTTAAAAATTTTAAGCTACCTTTTTTAAAGCGCCATGCAATATAAAATAAAAGAATACCTAAAACGCTTGTAAGCCACATTACCCAAAATTGTTGCAAATTATTAGCAACACCAATTTGCCATATATCGTCTACTTTAGTGGGTATTATGCCAAAAATAATAAAAGCAACCGTTATTGTACCAACAATTTTTAATGCACCCAATACATTGTATTCATATTTAATTAAACTATTTTTATTACTGTATGTTTTTGTTTCACTTTGTAAAACGTACATAGTGGCCAGGCACATTATAAGCATTGGCATGTAGTACCAGCGTGCATAAAAGCTAGAATTTAACATGTAAAACGAGCTGTTTAGCATTGGTACAAATGCCATAAAAAAGCATATTGCTAATATAAGTGTTATCCAGCTTTTCTTTTTTGCCCGCATATATGCAACTACGCCAACCATGCCTACTATAGGCAAATATACCGACATACTTGTCCACTTTATAATACCTTGGTTGTAAATAGACGGTAAATACGGTGGATCCGGCACAAGGAAAGCCGATGTAAAAATAGCAAAATATTGTTGCACATTACTATACATTAACAACGAGAAACCATTGGCAATATCATCTGTGCGGGGGTTACCCGACAAGTTTAAAATGGCAGGTATTAAAAGTGCACAGCCCATAGCAACACCAAGCAAGCTTTCAAACGCAAGTAATAAAAAACGTGGCAACGTTATTTTATAGCTTTTACAAGCTAGCTTTACAAAAAAGTATATAAATATAAATACTATTTGCCCTGCAAAAAAGAAATAATTGTTTAAGCAGTTTAACGCTATAAACAATGCAAAAACACCTATTTTTTTATTGTAAACAAATTCGTCAAGCCCCCATAGCATAAAGGGAAACAACGCTGTACAGTCTAAAAACGAGTTAAAAAATGTATTGTATATGTTAAATCCCGACAATGCATATATAACACTGCACAAAACAGCCGCCGATTTAACACTTGCGTACCTGTTTAAGTAACAATAAGCGCCAAGACCAATGGTGCCAAATTTTACAGCAAACATAGGTACCATTAAGTATGGTGCAAGCCATGTTGGAAAAATAGCTGAAAGCCAAAAAAAAGGAGAACCAACTAAATAATACGAATATGCATTAATAAACGACGTACCAAGGTCGGTTTCCCAGCTCCATTGCCCTACACTGGTTTTTACAAAATCGGTGGCATATGCATAAAAAGGCAGTTGCTGGCTGTTAAAATCTCCGCAATAAATAAAAATACCGCCGTCTACAATAACAAACGGCAAAAAAATTGCAAGTGCTGCACATGCCGAAAAAGCAAATGCTTTAATGTGCTCACTATATTTACTTTTAAGCTGTTTGTTCATTCACTTCACCGTTAATTACAATTTGCATTGTACTGCGTACAATATGTTTTTCATGGCTTTGGCTAGCTGCTTACACAGCAGTAGCCAATTATACCATTAAATAGCACTTATTTTTTTCCCTGTATGCCTAAAAGCGCAAGTTCTTTAACTAAAGAGTGTGCATTTTTAAATAATATGCTTTTTAACCCAACTGCCTCCGCCGCCTCTATATTTTGCGGTGTATCGTCTATAAATACTGTTTTACTTGCATCAAGGCCAAATTTACGCAATGTACCTAAGTAAATTCTTTTGTCGGGTTTAGCCATTTTCACATTGCAAGATGCAATACCGTCTACAAAATATTTCCAAAAATGCCTACCTTGTAAATTTTTAAGCGTATCTTGCGGCATGTTAGATAAGTAATAAAGTTTGTACCCATTAGCAACAAGCTTTTTCATAATCCTCATTGTATCGTCTTTTGTTTTAAGCATGTCTTCCCAATCGTTAATAATAACGTTCATTTCATACTTTCGATTAATTTGCGCCGCTTTTTCCATCATTATTTCATTAGCAGCACTGCGAGTTATTTCTCCTCTGTCAAGAGCTTTCCACTCCTCGCTTCCAAACGAAATATCAAATAGTTGTTGTTCAAGTGTTTCGTTTGTAAAACGGTCTAGTAAAAAAAGTTTTGGTGTAAAATCTATAACCACTCCACCTAAATCGAAAATAATGTTGTTGTACATACATACCACCTTTACAAAATTTTGTATTATAGCGCAAATTTATTTAAAATTATTACTTTTAGCATACAAACAAGCCTTTTTTGAATATAAATTAATAGCTGTAAACAGCAAAAAAATTAAGCCGTAAAGCGAATAAAAAATTAATATTAAAAGCCAACGGCAAGGAGTGAGCAATTTATGACCATAAGTGAGTTATGCGAACGCAACGTAATAAATATTACAAGCGGAACTAACCTTGGCAGTGTAAACGATATTGTATTTGACGAAAAAAACGCTCAAATTACACATATAATTATATATGGTCGTTTAAAGTTTTTTGGAATATTGGGCCGTGAAGACGATACATACATACCTTGGGCCGACATAAAAAAAATAGGTATAGATGTGCTTTTGGTAGACACCGACTTAAATAAATTGCCAAAGCATGAAAATAATACCGCTAGGCACAGTATACTTTTTGGTTAGGCTTTTTAAAACTTTATTAGCTTTATTATACCTTTATGCAATGCTAATAATATTTTTTGAAAAGTGCGGCTTTAATTTTAAGCTTTATTTATTAACTTATTTAAAAGCTCGTGCCTTGTTTGCCATAATTTTTCCGATAAATCGACATAATAATTATGCGGATACTCAAACCTTATTACTTCTTCCCACAGTG
This sequence comes from uncultured Bacteroides sp., assembly GCA_964369925.1. Lineage (GTDB taxonomy): Bacteria > Bacillota > Clostridia > Oscillospirales > Ruminococcaceae > Ruthenibacterium. The sequence goes on from CAYJGU010000007.1 coordinate 71,195, forward strand.
TTGAAATTTCTTTTTCGCACTTGCTTTTTATATCTTTTAGTTTTGGCAAATCGTAAATTCTTTTGCCGTCTTTGTAAATTTGCATATCTAAGCGCTTTGCATAAACGTTTTCAAATTTACGTTTTTTCCACGTTTGGTTTGGGTCAAAAAGCTCAATACCATCCGGTAAATTTTCATCTATATCTTCGTTTTGCACCGTTATATAATCGGCCATCGCCTTATTTGTTGTTTTATCATAAATTCTGTGTAACTTTTTAATTTGAGGTATTGTCATTTTTTCAACTGTTTCGCTAATTTTAATTTTTGGCTCATACTCTCCATCTTTATCTTTAACGGCTACAAGTTTATATACGCCGCCAAAAACAGGGTCGCTTTTTCCTGTTATTAAGTTTTCGCCTATGCCAAAGCTATCTACTTTAGCACCTTGCAACAACAAATCTCTTATTATATACTCATCTAAAGAATTAGATGCGCAAATAGGGCAATCTTCATATCCTGCCTCGTCAAGCATTTTCCTTGCTTTTTTCGATAGATAAGCAATATCACCCGAATCTATTCTTATGCCTTTTGGGCGTTTATTAAGCGGTTTTAAAACTTCGTTAAAAACTTTTATAGCATTAGGTATTCCACTTTTAATTACATTATAAGTGTCTACAAGTAAAATACAGTTGTCGGGGTAATTTTGCGCATAACTATTAAATGCCTCATATTCAGTGTCAAATATTTGCACCCAGCTATGAGCCATAGTTCCAACGCACGGTATACCAAATTCTCTGTCGGCAAGTACACATGCAGTAGCACTTGCACCGCTAATATATGCAGCTCTTGCACCTAAAACAGCTGCGTCGTATCCTTGGGCACGCCTAGAGCCAAATTCTAGTATAGGGCGGCCTTGTGCAGCGCGCACTATTCTGTTTGTTTTAGTTGCTATAAGGCTTTGGTGGTTTATAGTTACAAGTACAAGTGTTTCTATTAGCTGTGCTTGTATTACAGGGCCTTCCACTATAATTATTGGCTCCGATGGAAAAACCGGAGTACCTTCCGGCACAGCCCAAACGTTACAAGTAAATTTAAAGTTTTTTAAATACTCTAAAAATTCTTGCGAGAAGCAATTTTTTTGCCTTAAAAAATCTATATCCTCTTCGGTAAAATGCAAATTATCAAGCACACCACAAAGTTGCTCTAGCCCTGCGGCTATTGCAAAACCTCCTTTGTCGGGTACTCTTCTAAAAAACATATCAAATACACCAATTTTTTCTTCAAGTCCGTTTTCAAAGTATCCGCCCGCCATAGTTAGCTCATAAAAATCCATAAGCAATGTCAAGTTTCTTGCCATGCTGTTATACTTCATTTTAAACTCCGTTTCTTTATGCTTTGTAATATACAAACTAGGTTTTATTTGCAAAATAATTTAAACTGCTTTGTGCAGCTTGCTTTATATACTCTTCAAGTTCTTTTGTATTGTTAAATTTCATAGTGGGCTTTAAGTATTTGTAAAATTTTACACGTACATTTTTGCTGTAAAGCTCACCGCTATAATCTATTATAAACGTTTCACACGTAATGTTTTCTCCGCTAAAAGTTGGCCTATTTCCAAGGCCTGTTGCCGCGGCATAGCTTTTTTCGTTAATAATTACCTTTGTAATATAAACGCCGCTTTTAGGCAATATCATTCCTTTTGGGTACGCTTGGTTAATAGTGGGATACCCCATTTTTCGTCCTATTTGATGCCCTTGTTGTACTACAAAATCTATAGCATATTCATCACACAACATTTCGTTTGCCGTTTCTATTTTTCCGCTTTGCAGTGCCTGCCTTATTCTTGTAGATGATATTTCCTCATTTGAGTAATTGCTCATTGGCACAATATGTATTTCTATGCCAAACTCATCGCACAGTTGTGTCAATGTTTGTACGTCTGCGCTTTTATTTTTTCCAAACTTAAAATTTTGCCCACAAAAAATATGCTTTGCCCTTAAATTATTAACAAGAACCTCGCTTACAAAATCACGCGGTGTTAAGTTGCAAAAGCTATCAAACGGGGGACAGTAGTAGTTTTCAATGCCAAGTTTTTCTATTCTTTGCTTTTTTTCGGTAACAGATAATATTGAAAGGCCCTTTATACTGGCACTATTAACAGGTAACGCAAACGTAAACACGCAAGATTTTAACCCTTTTTCCTCTGCAACTTTTACAGCATTGCATATAACTTCTCTATGGCCCTTGTGTATGCCATCAAAATAACCAAGGGCAACAGCTGTATTTTCAACGCCATTTAATTTTACTAAACTGTTGTAGCTTTCCATTTACACTTCCAATCTTCCTGTTTTTATAATTTATATTTTAAAATCAAACTTCTCTTACAAATATTTTTTTAGCGCTTAGCACTTTTTCATGCACTGTACAAATGCCCACAAAGTGCTTACTGTTACTTTGTATGTTACCATTATTTTGCACATTTACATATACACGATATGTACCGTTCGGTTTATTAAATTTATACGTAGCAGCACCATTTAATAGCCTTTTATATATAATATCGCCTACAAATATTTCTGGCAAATGCTCAAAAACAGTGTCTATTCCAATAAGTAAAGTTTCAAGTGTTCCGTTGTCTTTTGAGCTTTGCACCTGCTGCAATGTATATGCATTTTCTATACTGTATACGCCGGCATTAACTCTTACTAACTCACTCATTGTGCCAACAGTTCCTAGTGCCATAGCCATATCCTCAAGCAATGTGCGTATGTATGTGCCTTTAGAGCAATGCACCTTAAGTTTATAAGTTTGCGCGTCAATTTCTTGCAAGCAAGTTATACTGTGTATAAAAACTTTGCGTTTTTCTCTTTGTATGTCCTGGCCTTTTCTTGCCAGTTTATATAGCGCTACACCGTTTATTTTTACCGCAGAGTACATTGGAGGCAGTTGATATGTTTCCCCTGTAAACTGCGGTATTATATTAACAATGCTTTGCATATTAATGTTTGTGCCAACAGGCTCTTCTTGTGTTATTTCGCCTGTTATATCTCCGGTATTAGTTTTAATGCCAAGCTTTAGTGTTGCCACATATACTTTTTCGTGGTTTTGTTGCATGTCAACAGCTTTTGTTGCTTCGCCAATAAACACAGGCAAAACACCTGTTGCCATTGGGTCTAGCGTTCCGCTATGGCCTATTTTTTTTGTAGCACAAATGCCCCTAAGCTTTGCCACAACATCAAAAGATGTAAAACCGCTTGGCTTATTAATAATTAAAATGCCTGTCATTTTTGCGCTCCATATCGGTTTATATTACTTTTTCAACTTCTGCAAGTATAGCGGCACGAACGCTTTCAAGGCTGCCAACAATTTCGCAACCTGCCGCTTGCGCATGTCCGCCGCCGCCTAGTCCGGCACAAATTTGTGCAGCATTTACACTTTGCACCGAACGCACACTAACTTTATAACTGCTACTTGTTTGTTGGCGTATAGTAATGCCAACATCAACACCTTCTATTGCACGTGGAATAGCTGTAATTCCCTCTAAATCTGTTTGTACAACGCCAACTTTTTCCATTTGGTCCAGTGTAATGTTTATAATTGCACATCTATCATCGTATAAAAATTCAAGACTGTCAAGTGCTATTCTTTCAATTAAAATGCGCCTTTTGCTTTTGTTTTCAAACAAAGTTTTGTTAAGCTGTACCGAGTTTGCACCATGCTGTATAAGTTTTTGTGCTACACCATGTGTTCTTTGTGTTGTGTTTGCAAACCTAAAACAACCTGTATCTGTTGCAACACCTGTATACAAACAGCTCGCAATCAATTCTGTTATTTCAACGCCCATTTTCTCAATTACATCGTATAACATTTCTGCCGTTGCCGACGCTTTGTCGTCCAGTAAAAGCATATCGGCATAACCACTGTTTGATGGGTGATGGTCTATGCACAAATCTACCTTATTAATGTACTCTATTAAGCTCTCGCCAAATAGCTGTGCGCCCGCAACGTCTACCGCCACAATAAATTGTGGCTCAAATTGATTTTCAAACAGCTCTATTTGCATATAGTCATACCTGCTCGATATTTCATCGTGGCATAATACCGCAGCATTTTTTTGCAAGCCCTTTAATGCATGATAAAGTGCACCGGCACTTCCGATTGTGTCGCCATCAGGATTTTTATGGCATAATATCAGCACATTATTAGCTTTTAAAAGCATACTAATAGCATTTATAATATCAATTTTTTCACTCATAGAAATTCCATTCTGCCCCTATTGGGCATGTAAAAATATTTTTATAATTAGCAAATTATTTTTTGCTGTTAAGTTTTGCAATAACATCGTTAATATGGCTTGCATATGCACTTCCGTCATCTACAACAAAGTGCATTTCCGGTGCTTTTCGTATGTGCATACGCTTTGCAATTTCACTTCTTACGTGGCCCGATGCCTTATTTAAAGCTTTTACAGCTTGCTCTGTAGTATTGTTTTTGTCCATCATGCTAATATAAATTTTTGCTGTTGCTAAATCTTGTGTAACCTCTAAGCGCATAACTGTTAAAAAACCCTGAACCCTTGGGTCTTTCATCTCGCCAATTATAGCTATTACCTCTTTTTTCATGTCTTCGCTAAGGCGAGCCATGTTTTTACTTTGTGCCATATTTTCACCTCTTTGCCATAAAGCAGTTAGCAATAATATTTTATTGCTAACATATTTTGCGCTTTATGCGTTATTTATTATATGTTACTTATTATATGTTACTTATTATATTTTTGCTTTTATATCTTTGTTTATACAACTACAAGTTTTATTATATCAAAAAACATAAATAACACGCAATACCTATATTTTTTAGTCTCTGTATTCTTCTATAATAAACGCTTCAAATATGTCGCCCTCTTTAATGTCGGTATATTTAACAAGGCCTATACCGCATTCGTAGTTAGATGCAACTTCTTTTACGTCGTCTTTAAATCTGCGCAAAGAATCAATCTCGTCTTCGGTAATTACAATACCATCGCGAACAAGACGAATTTTTGCGTTACGTGTAATTTTACCATCTTTAACATAGCTGCCCGCAATTGTGCCAGCCGATGATATTTTAAATACATTTCTAACCTCAGCACGTCCAATTTCTACTTCTCTGTACTTAGGCGCCAACATTCCTTTCATCGCGTCTGTCACATCGTTAATGGCATCGTAAATAACTCTATACATGCGCATTTCCACTTCGGCGCTTGTTGCCTCTGCCCTTGCAACGTCATCGGGCCTTACGTTAAAGCCTATAATTATAGCGCTACCTGCATTTGCAAGCATAACGTCCGATTTATTAATAGCACCAACACCTGTGTGTATAACCCTAACGCGCACTTCCTCGTTAGATATTTTTTCTAGGCTTTGTTTAACTGCTTCGGCACTACCTTGAACGTCGGCTTTAACAATTACCGCAAGTTCTTTGCGTTCGCCCTCGGCAATTTGGCTAAACAAATTGTCTAGTGTTACTTTTTTGTATTCGCTAAACTGTTGCTCTTTAGATTCAGTTGCGCGGTTGTCTGCAAGTTCTCTTGCAAGGCGTTCGTCTTCAACAGCATCAAACAAATCTCCTGCGCTTGGCACTGCTGTAAGCCCTGTTATCTCTACCGGAGTAGATGGGCCTGCTGTTTCTATTGGGTTACCTTGATCATCGCACATAACCCTAACTCTGCCAACTGCTGTACCTGCAATAATAACGTCGCCTTGCCTTAATGTGCCTCTTTGTACCAATATTGTTGCAACAGGACCTTTGCCTTTGTCAAGCCTTGCCTCTACAACGGCACCTTTTGCACGTCTATCAGGGTTTGCTTTAAGTTCTTTTACTTGCGATGTTAAGTTAATCATTTCAAGCAATTCCGGAATACCTTGCCCTGTTATTGCCGAAACAGGCACACAAATTACATCTCCGCCCCAAGCTTCAGGCACAATTTCATATTGTGTTAACTGTTCCATAACTTTATCTTTGTTTGCAGCAGGTTTATCTATTTTATTTATTGCCACAATTATGCTTACACCGGCAGCTTTTGCATGGTTTATCGATTCTATTGTTTGTGGCATTATACCATCGTCAGCCGCAACAACGAGCACGGCAATATCTGTTAAGTTTGCGCCCCTTGCACGCATTGAAGTAAACGCTTCATGCCCAGGTGTATCTAAGAAAGTAATAAGTTCTCCACCGGCTTCTACCTGATATGCACCTATGTGCTGTGTACTTCCGCCGGCTTCTCCGTCTGTAACACGTGTTTTACGAATAGCGTCAAGTATAGAAGTTTTACCGTGGTCTACGTGGCCCATAACAACTACAACAGGTGGGCGATCTTGTAAGCTTTCCTCTGCATCTTCGTCCACTTCAAATAAGCGCTCTTCAATAGTAACATGTACCTCATGTTCAACTTTTGCGCCAAGTTCTTCTGCAACTAAAGAAGCAGTGTCAAAATCTATTTCTTCTGTTTGTGCTGCCATTACGCCAAGACCCATAAGCTTTTTAATAACTTGTGCCACGTTAACTTTAAGCCTGCTTGCAAGTTCGCTAACTACAATGCTGTCAGGTATAGACACTTTAAGTTGGGCTTTACGTGCTTTTTCAAGCTGTATGCGCTGTAATCTCTCTGCTTCTGTTTCTACACGCTTTTTGCCAAACATGTTATTATTTCTGCCGCCAAAGCGGTTTTTATTTCCAAATTTTTGCTTATTGCCCGCAGGTGTAGGCTTGCGGCGATTTTCAATATTTTTAGCGCTGGCAAGTTCTGTATATTTGTCATTAAACTTGTCAAGGTTAACGTCTGTTGTTCTTGTATCTATTGTAACAGTAACAACTTCACGTTTTTCTTGCGATGCCTTGTTTTCTTTTTCAGGTTTAAATGCACGTATACGCTCTTTTCTTGCCTCAGGCGGCTTTCTCGATTCTCTTTCCTTCTTTGCATCTTTTTGTGCAACTTGCGCTTGTGTATTTAATGCTTCTGGTTGTTTTTTTGCAACATTTGGCTGTTGTGTATTTTGCACCGGTGTTTTTTGCTGCACTTGCCCTGCACTTGCTTTTGGCTGTGCAGTTGCAGGTTTTTGTTGTGCTACAGGTTTTGTAGCCACTTGTGTATTTGTTTTTTCAGGCTGCTTTTTTTCTTGTTTTTGTTCATTTGCTGCCGGTTTTGGTTTTGCATTGTTTGCCATTATTACCATGTATTCTTCTAAAGTTGTTTCTGCACTTTCATTTGTGTAATGCTCAAATACAAAATTAAGCTCATCGTCCGATAAGGCTACGGTATGTTTTTTTACCTCACCCGATTGCTTTTCCAAAAGTTCTATCAATTCTTTATTTTGTTTACCTAAATCCTTAGCTATATCGCTAAGTTTATGTTTAATTATCATTCACGTTCCTCCTTAGTAGGTAGCGTTTGTATTTTATTTGTGTTTTGTAATGCGTTTTTGCATAATTTTGCAAGTTCTATATCTGTAACAGCAAAAACACCTGTTGATTTTTTTGTTATGCTCAAAAGGTCGTCCTTTGTTAACTCTGTTTCATAAACTTCTGTAAGGTCTTCACAAAACCTATCTATTCTTAATTTGTTTTTCTCCGACATATCCACCGTATACATAACTAAATATGCCTTGCCTTTAATAACATTAACTTTTACAGCATCAAAGCCCATACAAAGTGCACCTGCTTTTTTTGCCAGAGAAAGCGCAAATACTAATTTATGTTGCAACGGTTTCCCCCTTTTGAATCTCTTGTGTCATTTCGTCGTACACGCTGTCGGGTATTGTGCATTCCAAAACACGATCTATTCTTTTAGATTTTTTAACCTTTGTGAAACAAGCACTGTTAAAACAAACATATGCGCCTCTGCCCGGTTTCTTTCCACTTGTGTCCAGCGATACTTCTCCACTATTGTTTTTAACAATTCTCACAAGTTCTTTTTTTGGTTTAGATTCGTTACACCCCATACATTTTCGCAGTGGTATTTTTTTTTGTTTCATAAAGGTCAATCTCACTTATTTTACTTAATATTTATATATTTTTGCAATTTTAAGCTTGTGCCGGTGTTTCTTCTTCACCGTAGTAACCGCTTTGCGGTCTAATATCTATATTATAACCTGTTAGCCTAGCCGTTAGCCTTGCATTTTGCCCTCTGTTACCTATTGCTAAAGAAAGCTGATGATCAGGTACTGTTACACGGCAACTTCTTGTTTCTCCCTCAAGAAGTTGAACATCTACTACACTAGCAGGGCTTAGTGCTGCTGCTATAAATTCTCCTGTGTCTTCACTCCACGGCACTATGTCTATTTTTTCTCCGTTAAGCTCATCTACAATATTTGCAACTCTTTGGCCTCTTGGGCCTATACATGCACCAACAGGATCTACGTTTTCGTCTTTGCTGTAAACCGCCATTTTAGTGCGCTCACCAGCTTCGCGGCTAATAGCCTTTATTTCTACAGTTCCATCAAAAATTTCAGGTACTTCCATTTCAAACATACGCTTTACAAGTCCCGGATGTGTGCGGCTTATCATCATTTTTGGTCCACGGTCTCCCGAAAGCACATCTACTACATAAACTCTTATGCGCTCACCCTCTTGTAACTTTTCACCTTGTACTTGCTCGTTTTTCGGTAATGTTACTACGTTTCCGTCGGAAATTTCAAGTGTTGCTATACCTTTTGCGTTATCAGCCGATACAACAACAGCGCTTAATATTTCATGCTCTTTACTTTGCATTTCTGCATACATTTGGCTGCGCTCTGCCTCTTTAATTCCTTGACGTATTACGTGTTTTGCTGTTTGAGCTGCTATTCTTCTAAAATCTTTTGTTTTAATTGGCAATGTTAAGCTTGCACCTACTTTTGCTGTTTTACGCTTTTTTTGTGCATCTTTTAACAATACTTGTGTGTTTGGGTTTGTTATTTCCTCAACTATTTCTTTTACAAGCGAAACACTGAACTTACCTTTTTCAGGATCCATAACAACGCTTACATTTTCTTCTTCAACCTCATAGTCTTTTTTTACAGCTATTATTATAGCTCCTTTTACCTTTTCCATAAGATAATTTGGGTCAAGGCCTTTTTCGTGACCAAGAAGCGTTATCGCCTCAAAAAATTCGGAATTCATTTTTTAAATCATCCATTCTATATTTTATTTTGGTTGGCTTGCCGTATTTAAAACAGCTTACCTTTATTTATATTAATGCTAAATTGCATTTTTTCTTTTTAATCGTCTTGCCCTTGCAAGTACTCATCATCGTAAAGTTTAACATAGCTAACATTTGCCATATTAATTTCTCTTTGCTTATCTTGCACATTTACTATTAATACTTTACCCTCTTTTTTTACAAGCAAGCCTATAATTTCTTTTTCTCCGTCTTCTAGCGGTCGTATAAAACGCACCAAAACTTTTTTATCTTTCATAACATCAAAATGGTGTTGCTTTACAAGCTTGCGCCCAAGCCCAGGGCTGCCTACTTCCATATAGTAGCTTTGAGATATAGGGTCTGCCTGGTCTATTATAGGATTAATTGCCCTTGTTGCATCTTCACATGCTTTCATATCTATTGGCTCTTCTCTGTCAATAAATATTCTTAAAAAGTAATCAGGACCTTCTTTTTCAAATCTAATGTCCCAAATACTAAGGCCTAATTCACTTATTGCGGGCTCAATAAGCTTTTCTATTCTTTGTACCGTTGTTTGTTTTTGCTGTGCATTATCATTTTGGTTTTTGGGCATACAGTTCTCCATTCTTGTACTATGTATTTTTGTATTGTTTATGTGTGTTTGTAAATATGTTGTGTTTTATAACATATTCACTTTTATACTTTATCGCAAACATAAAGAGCGGCCCACTAAAGGCCACTCTTTCGTTTATAATTATTCAATTTTGTTTATTATACTATATAATTGCTTAAATTGCAAGCTTTTATACATAAAAAACACCCTGCCGACTAAAACAGCAGGGTGTTATCTATTAATTAGTAATTTAAGGTTTTTATCGTGGCATATATTTCACTAACAAACTTTAGCAAACGGTAAACTGAATTCATAAATCAAATCTACTTCATTTATGCCATACCAAACCTTTTTCTTTTTCGCCTTTATTTTTTAGCGCAATCTTTAACTTAATATTGTTCCTTTCACAAACAATACTCAAAACAGTTATTTGCGTGTTCTAGCATTGCATCGGCGTATACCCTTTCTTGTTATAAATTGGTAAATCAAACTTAAATTATTTAATTTTCGCCTAATTTTATAAGTCAGTTCGCCTTTGCCACGGTGGCTTTTTATCTTTAAAAGTATCCTGTACCACGGCGGCCATTAAATTCTTTTAAAGCACATGCTACTGCTTATCCAATTTAGTTTAGCTTTTCAAACATTTGCAACTTTACTGTATTTTTATTTTTGTTGCAAAATGATTAAAGTAAATTAAAGCCCCTTACTATAATGCATTGCTTACCATTTTAAGGTAACCATTTTTTAAAGCTACAAATTTATAATTGCTGTTGTTATAAACCGTTATTTGCCTAGTTTTGCTTAGTTAAACTGTTTTAATTATTTTAGCCCGCCTTTACTGTAAAACATTATATGCACCTGCTAAAATATTCTTTTATTGCGCTTTTTGGCACTTCCCATTTCTTTACACAGTTAATGCCCAATTGTTCTTTATGCAGACACTATCTTTAAACGCATTAGCCTTTCCCGTAAAGTTTGCTTGGCGCCTTCGCTACCAAATAAACCTTCAAATGATACATTCACAATGTTGGCGCTTACGTTTAGTGACAGGCCTGCACTAACTGAACAGGTGTTTCATTAGAGTACATTGGCCTCGCCCCTTTCTTTTTGCTGTAACTACATTATACGCCTATGTATTGTCTGTGTCTATTCGCAATATGCATGTATTTTTATATCATTGTATGTACAATTTAACCATTATAGCGCACCATTAAGCAGTCGTTACTAAAATATAACATATTATCGATATATTTTAATTATTCATTTTTACCCTTTGTTAGCTTTTTTCGATATTCTTGCGGTGTCATATTAAAATTATCGTAAAAAAGCTTATAAAACTGGCTTCTATTACAAAACCCTAGTTGTTCGGCCACTTCACCTATTGTGCTATTTGTACGCAGCAAAATGCTCGCTGCTTCGTTCATACATACCTTTCGTTGATACTGTCCTATCGTCAGCCCGTATTCTTTTTTAAAAATTCTATTTAAATAGTCAACATTGTAATGCAGGTCTCTTTCTAATTCCTCGCGCATTATTTTGCGTCTTTTTGTCTCTATATATCTTTTAACTTCCTTTGTAATGCTATCTTTTACCGGTGTTTTTATTGGGTTTAAGTTAAATGTATAAAAATTTTCGTTTGTTATTATGTAAAGTAATCTTTTTAATAAGCCAAACAAAATAAGCCTGTAACCAACATCACATGACAATAATTCTAATTTAAACGCAACTACATTATGCAAATAATTGTGTATATTGTCTTGGTTTTTCGCATAAAAATCCCAATAAATTTTTTGTAAAGAGTTTTCTTTTTCCATGCCTGTTTTAAACCCTTTAAAAAATTCGTTAAATTTATCAGCACTGCTCTCTGTATTTATACATTCTAAAAAGTCCAAAAAAAATTCTTTAGATATACAAAAAAACACTGCACATGCATCTTGAGAATACGTTTCGGTGTGATGAATTTTTCTGTCAGATAAATAAACGTCACCTTTTTTATATTGTTTTGTGTTGTTTTCAATTTGTACTTCAACGCAGCCGTTTACAACAAGTGTTAGCTCGTAATAGTTATGGCTATGTAATAAATTTTGCCTTGTACTGTGCTTTATAATTCCCATTGTATTTGTTTTATAAGATGTGCAAAATTCGTGCAGTATGTCATCACCGTCTACCGCAACTGTTAAAACGCCTACCTCACCGGAAAAGTTTCTTTGTGTACCTTTATTGTCATCTTTATAATAGTCATTATCTGTTTTCGTTTTCTGTGCATCAATATAATATTCAATTGCTTTTTCGGTAAAAAGAGAATACAATAATTCTTTTTTTATCATATTGCCCTCCTATATATTAAAAGTAGGAAAATCATACACTTGTTTTTAACAAATTACACTAAATAGTATTGTTCACAAAATAAAAATAATGTAATATGCTAATTAATATCGGTAAATAATACAATTTTCAAACAAAATATTGTTGTAATATGTTTTTATTAATTTAATTATTGTATCATATTTTTTAACTTTATTACAACAGCTTATTTGTATTGCTAAGCCACCATAATTATTATAAACAAAGCCTTATGCAAAATTTAATAACATTGTATTAGGCTATTTAAATTAAAACAAATTAAAGAGGTAAAATTATGCGTAAAGAAGGAAAAATGCCGCAAGAGATAATTGACAAAATGAATGCTATTTTACAAAAAGAGATATCACCTATTTTTAACGAGCTTGCCATTCGAATTGATGCACGCCTACCTGACTCTCAGTACTGGCCATGGATGCTTGCATATAAAATGGATGAAAATAGCGCAAAAGTAGTGCTTGCTTTGCCCGATACAGATTGGACCCCCGAGATGGGCGAATTTAAATGTAGCGAAGAATTTGCACAAAAGCTTGGCATGGATAAAGAGTACATAGAAAGCCAATTAGAGGAGCGTTTTTACAGCGGTGAGATTATGTGGCTTGACAAAGGCGCAATAGTTACACCAAGTTCTGGTACATGGTTAGACCTACAAAATAGCCGCCGCTGGTACGATAAACTTGGCATTGGCTACTATAAATGTATGGCAGCTTTTGTTGAAAACGATGTTGCGAAAATAGACCAAAGAATTGCAGCTAAATATGATAAAGACGGTAAAATGGGCTGGGCACGTATAATACCCAGATACGACAGTGTTAAAGATTATCCGGGGCTACTTCCTGCGGAAAATGTAAAAGAAATATTCCGCTCTCGTGATATTATTGCACAAAATCAATGTGCATGTCGTATAAGATACCCTGAATTTGGCCTTGATCCATATGTATGCATGGCATTTAACAACACAGCAAAAATAGCTATAAAAGTAGAAATAGGCAACGAAATAGCTTGGGAAGATGCTTTTGATTATGTACAGAAAAAAGGTAAAGAAGAGCCACACTGCCACATTAACAAGCATAGTTCTGATATTAACAGCATGGGCGATGTATTTTGCTCTTGCACACCTGATGCATGTGTACTTTTAAAGCAAACAGTACAACTTGGAAGCGAATTTAAACCATGGAAATATTACGGTAAGTCTCGTTTTAGGGCTGTTATAGACCCTACAAAATGTGTTGATTGCGGTAAATGTAAAAACAAACGCTGCATGTTTGATGCAATAGATATACGCTATAACAGAGAAACAGGCAAAGAAAAGCATTTTGTAATTGAAGAGCTTTGCATGGGCTGCGGTTGTTGTGTAGAGACATGTCCGACAAAAGCTATGACAATGGTTTGTGTTGAGGACGAAGATTTCTTAAACGGATACAGAAAAGAAGACGAGAGCCTTAGCGAAGTTAAAGAGAATGTGCGCCCTGGTGAAAAAATATTTAAAAAAGCCGAAAAATAATTTTATAAAAAACAGGTGAGCTTAATTATCAGCTCACCTGTTTTTTTAATTCATATTTTTACATAGTCAATTTATGTTGTTTCCACTGTAGGCTGCTGTGCCCACTGTTCGTGGCATTTTTTGGCGTATCCGTTATTTAAAAAGAAATCTATTGCATAAACAAAGCTTTTATCCCAAAAATCCCACTCGTGCGAACCCGCCCACTCCATATAAGTAAAGCTAAGCGGCAACGTTTTTATATAGTTTTTAAATGCTGTATTTGGCACGTATAAAAAGTCTTCTGTACCACAAGTGCATAAAATTCTGGGCTGTTGTTCTTTTGGCAATTCCGATACTTTTTTTGCCAAATATAATATATCAAGTTCTTGCCTAAGTTCATAGTCAGGTCCAAGTATCGGCCTTAAATAGCGCTGAGCAAACGGATCATCTTTATTAATATATTCGGCCTGTGTAATGCCAACAGCACCGCTAAATGTTGCACATGCTGCGTATAAGTCGGGCCGGCTAAGGCCTAACAGCATTGCTCCATACCCACCCATAGATAAACCCGCTATAAATGTTTTTTCTCTTTCTTTAGGTATGTTATATATCGACTGCAGTTTTGTAGGCAGCTCCTCGGTTATAAAAGTAAAATAATCTTCTCCAAAATAATTATTAGCATAAAAGCTATTGTGTGCCTGTGGGCAAATTAAAATAATATTATTATCTTGTGCATACCTTTGCACTGCGGTTAAGTTAAACCACGAACTGCTTGTTCCCTTCATTCCGTGAAGCAAATATACCACAGCACATGGCTCACTTCCTTTGTTCTCTTGCCTATCTGAGGGAAAATACAAATCTACCGAAACTGTTTGAAGTAAGTTGTCCGAAAACATATCCATTTTTATGTTAGCCATCGTTTTACCCCTTTTTAAAAAAAGTTGTGTATTTGTTTATTATATCACAAACATAAATTTAAGTCAAAATTACCAAATGTAAATATTACGTTATATCGCAAATAAATTAAATATTTTATTGTATTGTTACCATGTAATGTAATGTTAAAGTTATTATTTTTGCAAAATAAAATAATAATGATATAGTATCATAATTGACAGTAGAAACAGCAATAAAAATATGATAAAATTACAATTATTAATTACAATAAAAATTATGGAGAGTTTAATGAAAAAGATTGCTATATTATTTGAATCACACGAATGGTCGTGCTTTAAGCTATGTGACGAACTTAATGCTGCGGGATTTGAAGCAAAGCTTATAGACACCGAAGGAGCTGTTGATTTTGACTTTATTTTAAGTTGTGATTTAGTTGTTAACAGAGTTTTTGCAAGTGCACAGTTTAGGGGCCATACTGCAAGTTTTGAGCAAACTGCTAATATTTTATCTGTTTTACAGCAAAACAACATACCTGTTACTAATAGCACACGGGCATTTTTTTACGACATAAGCAAAATTCTTACAACAAATACACTTGCACAAAATGGCATTGCCGTACCCAAAACTTATGGTGTTTTTAAAGCCCCAAACTTTCCCAATATAAAATACCCTTGCGTTGTTAAGCCAAACTGCGGCGGTCGCTCTAACTACACATATATATTGCAAAACAAACAAATGCTTAATGCGCTTAATTTGCCCGATATTGAATTTATTGCACAGCAATTTATTGAGCCACAGTACGGTTACCTTACACGCATAGAGGTTATTGGCAATGATTGTGCACTTATTTTAAAACGCAGTGTTGCCAAAGACGGATTATCTTCTTATTCAAGCGGTTCCACATATTCACT
Organism: uncultured Bacteroides sp.; assembly: GCA_964369925.1. Lineage (GTDB taxonomy): Bacteria > Bacillota > Clostridia > Oscillospirales > Ruminococcaceae > Ruthenibacterium. The sequence continues at coordinate 86,572 of CAYJGU010000007.1, forward strand.
TTACAATAATTGCAGTAGTCAAATTAAAAGCACTGCAGTAGCGGCAATGCAAATTTTGGGCATAGAAACAGGCTCGCTCGATGTTATTGAAAATGATACAGGATTCTATATAATAGATGTTAACAGCACATCTAACGTGGCTGAAGAAAACACAAAAATGTTTAACTTTGATTTGATGAAACAAACCGCACAGTATATAGCACAAAAATATTTATAGTACAAAATTAAATATTAAGGAGATTATTATGATACGTTTTTGCAATGATAGCGATAGACAAAGTGTTTTAAATTTATTTGATGAGTGTTTTGCTGTACCTGAAGATGCAAAATTTAACGCATGGTTTTTTAACAATGTTTTTAACATAAACACCACTCTCGCTTTCGAGTGCGAGGGCAAAATAACTTCTATGCTACAAATGATAGACTGCGAAGTTGCAAACGAAGAAAACACATATAGTGCAACATATATATATGCCGCTTGCACTGAGCAAAGCTATAGAAGAAAACACCAAATGAGCATGCTTATTGAAAAAGCATTTGAAATTGACAAACAAAACGGCAAACATTTTAGTGTGCTTATACCTCAAGACGAAATGCTTTTTAACTTTTATGCACAATATGGCTACGAAAAGGGTTTTTATTTAAATGTACTGCAAAAAAACACATTTAATAAATGCAAAAACACTTTAAAACCTTTATATGCAACTTTTAACGATATACCTAGCTTAAACCGCATATATGAATACAATTTAAGCGATAAATTTTACATAAAGCGCAATGAAGATTTTTGGAAAACACAAATTGCACTTGCAAACCATGTAGGGCACGGAGTTGCAATTTTAAAAAACGAGTTAAACATATGTGCATATGCTTTTTTATATGGCAGCAAAGAACAATTAAGTGTAGAGGAAATTTTTGCCGACAGCGAGCAATCGTTTGAACATATGTTAAACACACTATCTACTACTTACAACTGCAACAATATTACATATAAAATTTTCGATAATATGGCGCAAAACAAACCATTTGGCGCTATAAAGTTTTACAACAAAAAGCTAGATAATTTTTATGGATATATGAACTTAATGTATAATTAATTTTGGCATAATTAACGGTTACATGTAGGCATAAAGACAATAGCTGTAAAGCAAATATTATATTGTACAAAGTACATTGTAAATAAAAATGTACTATTTGGTTAACTTATTTGTAATTTTGATGTGTTTTCTTGATAACAGTTGTAAATGTTTGCTATAATACTAATTAAATATTGCTGTAAAATTATGCTAAATACTGTTGTATTTTAATAAATTGTAAAAGCAGTAGTAAAACGTAGAAAGTGTGGCAACATGAAAAAATTAGATATAGCAAATTGGCTTAGCGACCCAACCGTTATAAAGGTTAACAGATTAGATGCACACTCCGACCATGTTTTTTATGATAATTTACAAAACATGGAAAGCGATAATCGAACACTTTATAAAAATTTAAACGGGCAATGGAAATTTAATTATTCTAAGAATTTAAACGAAGCGCCTATAGATTTTTATAAAAATGACTACGATGTAACAAGTTTTGATGTTATTAACGTGCCCGGACATATAGAAATGCAAGGCTACGACCAAATACATTATGTTAATACAATGTACCCATGGGATGGCAAAGCTTTTTTGCGCCCACCACAAGTAGATATGGAAAACAACCCCGTTTTAAGTTATGTAACTTATTTCGATATACCGCAAAATTTTACCGATAAAGCAATTTGTATTGAATTTGCCGGTGTAGAGCAAGCTTTTAGCTTATGGCTTAACGGAGAGTTTGTAGGTTATGCCGAGGATACATTTACACCATCTCATTTTGATTTGTCACAGCACATAAAGCCTAAAAGCAACAAGCTTTGTGTTCAAGTGTATAAACGTGCATGTACAGCATGGCTCGAAGATCAGGACTTTTTTAGATTTTCGGGAATATTTAGAGATGTAACACTATATGCAAAACCAAAAGTGCATGTAGAGGATTTATGGATTGTACCACATGTTAACGATGACTTAAAAACAGGCGAGCTTAGCGTAAAAGTTAAAATGAGTGGCACAAATGCACCTAATATTTTATTGCAACTATTTAATGCACAGGGCAAAATAGTTGTAGAGGAAACACCAACATTTAAATTTGAAACACAAGAAAAAACAGACAGTGTTGAAAACAGCATTGAATATTATGTTTGTGGCCCAATTAGTATAAACGATTTAAATTTATGGCAACAAGGCAATGCATATTTATATAATTTAGTTTTAACTGTTAAAGACGAAAATGGCGTTGCAACAGAATTTATTTCTCAACCCACAGGGTTTAGGCGCTTTGAAATTAAAAACAAAGTTATGTATTTAAACGGCGAGCGCTTAATTATTAATGGTGTTAACAGGCACGAGTGGCACCCAAGCAAAGGCAGAGCAATAAACAAAAGTGACATGCTTGCCGATTTAGAAGTTATACGCAAAAACAACATTAACGCCGTAAGAACAAGCCATTACCCAAACCAAAGTTTGTGGTACAAACTTTGCGACGAAGCCGGACTTGCCGTTATGGATGAGGCAAACTTAGAAACGCATGGTTCGTGGCAAAAAATGGGTAAGTTAGAGCCATCTTGGAGCGTACCCGGAGACTACCCTATGTGGAGAGACAGTGTTATAGACAGGGCAGTTTCTATGTTTGAAAGAGACAAAAACCATGCAAGTATTTTATGGTGGTCTTGCGGTAACGAGGCTTATGCCGGTGAAAATATACTTGCAATGGCAAATTATTTTAGAAGGAAAGACAGCAGCCGTGTTGTTCACTACGAAGGCTGTTTTTGGAACAGAGATTACTGCCATATTAGCGATGTTGAAAGCCGTATGTATGCATATCCACATGAAATAGAGGAGTATTTAAATACAGATGGCTCGAAACCATTTATGCTTTGCGAATATATGCACAACATGGGCAACAGCATAGGCGGTATGGAGAGTTATATAAACCTTTTAGACAAATACCAAAGTTACCAAGGCGGTTTTATTTGGGATTATATGGACCAGGCAATTTATGCCGAAATTAACGGTAAAAAAGTGCTTTGTTACGGTGGAGATTTTGCCGACAGACCCACAGATTACAACTTTAGCGGCAACGGCATAGTTTTTGCCGACAGAACCGAAAAGCCAGCAATGCAAGAGGTGCGTTATTGGTACATGCCAAAACAGCAACGACAAAGGCAAGACGAAGAAAATGGCAAACTTATAGCTTTAAATGAAAACACATTTACACCAAGAACAGATATGCCTTTTGAGGTAATTAAAGGTGATATTAATCTTGGAGTGCGCGGCAATAATTTTGAAATGCTATTCTCTTATGTAAGTGGGGGTCCAACAAGCTTAAAGTATGACGGATATGAATGGATATACAGAGCACCAAAGCCAACGTATCACCGCGCACCAACCGAAAACGACAGCGCTAACGGATTTTTACAAAGAAGTGCAATGTGGAAAGCCGCCGATTTATACGGGCACCACGAAAATGTTAGCGTAGATGACAGTGAAAAAGGTAAAGTTAGTATAACATACCCATTTAACACACTTTTTGGCACACAAACATTTGTAACTTACACAGTTTTTAGCGACGGCACAATTAAAGTAAGTACAAATTTAAAAGGACAACAAGGATTGCCCGATTTGGCACAGTTTGGTATGCAGTTTATAACACAGCAAAAAGTTAAAAATTACACTTATACCGGCTTTAGCGGAGAAACTTATCCCGACAGGTACAAAGGCGGAATATATGGCAACCACACTTGCGATGTGTGTTTACCAAATTACCTTGTACCACAAGAGTGCGGCTTACATGCATTTAGCAAAAAATTTACGCTTACAGCTTATAACAGCCCACACAAGCTAAACTTTATTGCAAAAAATGACAATTTCCATTTTTCTGTGCTGCCAAATTCGCACCACGAGCTTGAAAACGCAACGCATAAACATGAATTGCCACATCAACCTCACTCATTTATTCGCGTGTTGTCACATATGCGAGGCGTGGGCGGTATAGATTCCTGGGGAGCCGATGTAGAGAGCGCTTACCATTTAAGTGCGCAAAGCGATTTGACACTTGAGTTTTATATTAAAGGATAATTGCACCAATAAAAAATTTTTATTTGGCATATAAAAACAAATTTATTGCTTACAAAAAAACACAGCAAGCTAAAATGCTTGCTGTGTTTTTATTTTATTGTTTAAGCTACATTTAAAAACGCCCGCCGCCGCCACCACGAGAGCCTCCCGATGACGAGCGAGTACCACCGCCACCGCGTGAGGATGAGCTCGATTGAGCCTTTGCGCTCCTAGTTGTGCGCTCATATAAAAATGTATCGCTTTGTGAGTGAAGAACAAAACTGCCGTTTACTATGTAGTCAGCTGCAGCCTCTTTCTTAACTGCTGTGTTCATTCCTCTTTTCATAATTGACGTAACAAAAAACGCAATTATAAAACCTATAACAAGAGCTGCTATTATAGATAATGTTATTTCGCCAGAATCGTAATATGTTTTACTATATATGTCTCCGCTTACATAAACTGTCAATACATCTGTTGTTATATCAAGGTATTCATCAAAAGCCTCGTAGTACTGCCCATCAGATAAAAGCGGCGCTACTTTACCTGATATTCTATCTAATGCTTCCTGTGAAAACGCCGGAATACCGCCGTTTCTTGTGCTTGAAAAGTATGCCCTGTCGTAACCATCGTTATCGTAATCCATATTTACAACAAAAACTACACCGTCGGCGTCATTGTCTATATCAGGATATTCGTCGGCAAAATAAAGTATATCTTGCCCATTTAAAGTTGGCGTTGTGCAAAACGTCACATCAAAGTCATACTCACTTTTTATTTGCTCTATTCTGGCAATAAGCAAAGCCTCTTCCTCATCTGTAAAAAGTTCTGCTCCATCCACAAGTGGGTCTAACCCTTCACCTGCAAGGTATGCGTTTTCTCCAAGCATATTGGTTAAAGGCGGTGGGTTTTTTGCAGCTTCTATAGCTATGTCAACAGCCTCATCAAACCCTGCATATCTATCACCTGTGTGGTCAGAATTCGCCAGTACTTCAAACATTAAATCTGCTGTATCCGAAGTAAAAATCGCTTTGCCTTCGCCATAATATTGAAAATTTATAACGTTTTCAACATTGTCAAATGTTATTACCATACCGTCTAAGGTTTGCATATATGCATTATCTACATCGTTTTGGTAATAATATCCGCTAAATAAAAACGAGTTCGGTAAATCTTCAACAGGTATATCGGCAAACTCGCTGCCAATTTCGCGTGTTACAAATGTTATTCCAACGTCCGTTTCTTGTGTTGCAATACGCAATTTTTCATCTAAATACGCAAACTGTTCTGCTGTAAAAAAACCACCTTCGTCTATAATACTGTAACCATATTGCGCCGCAAACGATGATGTGCTTAACAATATTACCAATACCGAAAATAACAGCAGAGCTTTAATTTTTTTAATCATTTTTCGCCCTCCGTTATAAAAAAAACATATAGTGTATAAAATAAGTAAATGGCAGCGCACAAGCAGCCGCTATACCTATTCTCCACAACCATAGTTTTAATTTGTCTACCGGCAAAGAGCCCGACACCTTACCAGTTTGGCCGTTTACCATAAATTTATATAGTTTCCCCATATACTTTGTGTTAAGTATCCATACGGGTAAAAGTGCATAATGCACATCTTGCGAATTCATGTCAATGTCCGAGCCTACAATATCTATCGAGTTATAGCCTACAACCGTGTTTTTTAAAGCATTTACACAAGATGCAGATATTCGCTCATCTGCCCTTTGGGTGCTTACATGTACGTCTACATCAAATTTATCGGCCGAAAACCCAGCCATGTACATAGGGCTAAACGGCACAGCTTCATTTAAATAAAACGGCTCCACACCTTCCATATAGCTGTCATCCATTTTCGCAGATGCATCTACAGGCACTTTGCTAAATGCGAGACTTCCGGCTCTTCTCACATCAAAAGTTTTTGTGTTTGTATAGTTGTAGTTGCTATCACTCCATCTTCGCACTTTTGTAGCTTTAAAGTTGGCATTGCCGTTGCCGTTACAGCTAAAAAGCCAATACGGCACATACATACCTGTAATTTTTTCAATTTTATTTTTGTTTTTAAAAGTATTAGGCATTAAAATTTTACCTTTATAAAATGCCTTAAGCCTTTCTTTAGCTGCATTTTTGTCTATTTTAAATGGCAAAACCAAGTCCGGTTCTACCATACCGCTTACATTTGTAGAAATTACAACAGGGTTGCTACAATATAAGCACTCGGTAGAGGCCGTAACCGTATCTGTTACGACTTGAGCGCCACAAGACGAGCATACATAACCTGCGGCATCCGGTATAGTTTGGTGCTTTTCAACTACACCTTCTATTTTCCAGTCTATTCTATTTTTTTGCGCTGTAGCAACAAAAGCTTGTTGTCCTGATTGTTGTTCGCCCGGCATTGCAGCAGTTGCGGCACCTGCCGCTTCTGCCACACCTTGAGCACTGGTATTTGCCGCATTTTGGTTTTGCTGCGGTATATTTTGCGGTGTTTCAAACAGTTCTTTTTTAAATTCACTAAGGCAAAAATCACACATCAATACTTGCTTGTTTGCATCAAACCGCAATGGCGCCATGCACTTAGGGCATTGATAATTTAATAAATTATTACTCATATTATTTCCATTCTGATTTTAGTAATTTTAAAGCGTTAACTTATTATTATTTTATAAAAAGCAAAGCGCCTTAAGTGCGCTTTAATAAGCAATTTACACTTAAGGCACTTATTGTTTAAAATTATTTTATATCGCTATCGTTAAATGGGTCACCACAATTTTGGCAGAATTTAGGTGGATTTTTAGGATCTGCCGGTTGCCAACTGCATTTATCGCATTGATATAGCGGCTCGCCTGCAGGTTTTTTGCTACCGCACTCTGTGCAGAATTTACCCTTATTAACTACACCGCAAGAGCAGTTCCAACCCACGGCCGGTGCTGCACCCTGTGTAGGTGCGCCTTGCTGTGGCATTCCTTGCTGTGGCATGCCTTGCTGTGGCATTCCTTGCTGTGGGAAACCGCCGCCTGGTGCCATGCCTTGTTGTGGCATTCCTTGTTGCTGTGCTCCGCCTTGCCCCATTGCAAATAAGTTGTTGGCATTTCCACCCATGTTTTGTGCCATGTTCATGCCTGCAAAAGCCATAAACGACCCTTGACCTTCGTTTTTAGCTGCATCTTGCATAGCTTGAGCTTGTGCGCCAACAAGGTGAGCTGCTGCCATAGTTGGGTTGCGGAAAGCAGCGTTGCGTTGTAGTTCTTTTATCATGTTCTCGTCTTCTTCGCTTGCCTTTACAAGGCT
>CAYJGU010000008.1:0-84678 GCA_964369925.1 uncultured Bacteroides sp.
TTGCTCAGCCTCAGCAGTTTCTTCTATCTCTTCGGCTTGCTCAGCCTCGGCAATTTCTTCTATCTCTTCAGCTTGCTCAGCCTCAGCAGTTTCTTCTACCTCTTCGGCTTGCTCAGCCTCAGCAGTTTCTTCTACCTCAACTTGTTCTTTATCTTCAAAAATTTCCTCTGTATTACTGTTACTTTTATTGCTATCAAGTGAAAAAGCTGCAAAAATATTACTTTTAAAGTTTTTAAAAACATCTTTTACCTTTTGTGTAAAAGTTGAATTTTGACTATCACTATTTTGGTCTACACTTAAATCGTTCTCTGTAGTTTCTTCACTATTAAGCTCTAAGTTATTTTCTGTTAGCTCATTTACAATCTGCTCAATTATATTATCTTCAAAGCTTTCTTCTTCAAAGATTTCAGTTGTTTCCTCAGATACCTCTTTTTCATCAGGTGCCGTTTCATCGTCAAAAACTTCTTCATTATCAAGCTTTTCTTCGTCAGATAATTCATTACTATCCAAAACAATTTCTTCAAATGTTTCTTCTGTTGTATTATCTTCCTTAAATTCACCTACATCAATAAAATCATTGTTTTCATCATCATTTATTTTATTGTTTAAATTTTTATCAATATCCATAAAAAACCTTGCCCATCATATATAATTGTATTATTTACTTGTTTTAAATTGCTACAATAACTACTGTTATGGAGTTACAGAACTGTTAGAACTAGAAGAAGTACTAGGTGGTACAGATGAAGATCCACCTACAAGTTCTGTTTGCGTATGACTTGAATCGCGTGTACAAACTCTTGTTCTGGAAACAACAATTCCATTTGAATCAACATTATCAACCCAATCGCCCCAAATATGTCCATGGGCAGGTATTACTTCATCGTACGTATGGCTGCATACTGTACACACATAAGTTACTAATCCTTCAGTTGTACAACCAACAGGTTCAATCTTACTAGATTCAATATAAACATGAGTATGCCCACCTGAAATTACTATATCCACAAGAGTACCATGTGTAACAAATCCAAGTTCAGGGTCAGGGTTATATTCCGGACTTTGCCTAATTACAGAGCCGGCAGGTAACAAGCTGTCCTCAACAGAAATATTTCCTATACTTAATCTTTCAACTACTAAACGAGCTTGAGCTTCTTCTACACTAATTAGTCCTACAAGCTCCGGAACTTTAACAGTATTATCACGATATGCGCTGCTAACATGTATTTGAACAACAGTACCAATATCAAGTAGCTGGCCTTGACCTATAGGCGAGCCATCTGCTAATGTTAATTCAAGAACATAACCGTAAGGGTCTGCCTCGGTCTCTACCTGTCTGTAGCGCACCATAGGACTAAAACCGGCATCTTTCATCGCCTGTATAGCCGAAGCCTCTTCCGCACCTAATATATCTGGAATAGGAGCTTGAACCACACCTGAAGAAACCCTTAAAGTGATTTGAGTTGTTGTTTTAATCATTTTTGGAGGTTTTGGGTTTTGGCTAATTATCATTCCCGCAGGATTTTCAGGGTCATAAATTTCTTCAAAAACTATATCATCAAATTGAGCATATTCACTGTTACCCTCTACTTCAGAACGCATCATTCCAACAAAATTCGGCAAATCTGCATCTGCTGCTTCAACAAATAAAATAGTATCTTGTAATATTATAAAACTTGCTAGTACAGAAATTAAGAAAAACGCCAATGTTCCACCTGCCATAACAGGCCAAATCCACTTATTTTTAAAACTACGAGATTTACCTCGGCTACTTTTGTTTCTTTGCACTAATTGCTTTCCTTTCGTAAATATGCTATTAGTTGGTGCTCCTTTTTTTATTCCCTCACTAATTTGCGCTTTATCAACAAATCTTGTAGGGCTGGAATCTACAACATATTTGTAATTAAATTTTATGTTTGGGTTTTTAATAAACGCTTCAATATCCGCAAGCATTGCGCCTACAGATTGATATCTTTCACCTGATTCTTTTGCCATAGCTTTTTCCGTAATGCTTTCTAAAGCACTCGGTACATTAGGATTTACTTGCCTAATAGGCACTGCAACATCTGAAATTTGTTTAATGGCAACACCAACAGCGCTCTCACCGTCAAAAGGTAATTTTCCTGTTAACATTTCATAAAGCATAACACCAACAGAATAAATATCAGCTTTTTGGTCTGTAACATCACCTTTTGCCTGTTCTGGGCTTATATAGTGAACAGAACCAATGGCTTTATCTGTCATTGTTTGGTTTTCGCTTTGTGCAAATCTTGCAATTCCAAAATCCATAACTTTAATTTTACCATTTGATAATAACATAATGTTATGGGGTTTAATATCTCTGTGAACTATACCCTGATTATGGGCATGTTGCAAAGCTTTTAACGTTTGCATTGTAAAATGCATTATTTCTTTTAGCGACAATTGTTTATTTTTAAACTTCATGTATTCTTTTAAAGTTATGCCATCAATATATTCCATTGCAATGTACTGTAACTTTTCCGATACACTAACATCAAAAACTTTTACAATGTTTGGATGATCAAGAACTGATATTGCTTTGCTCTCATTTTTAAATCTGCGAACAAGTTCTTCATTTTGCATGCACTCATCGCGTAATACTTTAACTGCAACAGTTCTATTCATTTGAGTGTCTGTTGCTTTATATACAACAGCCATTCCACCTGTTCCAATAACTGCTTGAATTAAATATCGATTATCAAGACTTTTGCCAATTAATTTATCCATAGTAATTTAGCCCTCCGTAGGTTTAGCTGCCACCAGTAAAACAGTTACATTATCTAATCCACCGTTATCTAGCGCACTATCAATTAACCTTTGCGCTACATCATCAAATTTTGTGGTAGATACTATTTTTTTTATTTCTTCATCGGAAACAAAATTTGTAAGTCCATCTGTACAAAGTAGCAATATATCGCCGTCTTTTACGGCACACTCAGCATAGTCCATATTAATTTGGCCATCTACACCAAGTGCTCTTGTAATTAAATTTTTATTAGGATGTGAATTTGCTTGCTCATTCGTAATTGTTCCTTGTTCTAATAGTTCTTGTACCATAGAATGATCTTTAGTGAGTTGCAAAATACAGCCATTTGTATATAAATATGCTCTGGAATCTCCCGCATGAACTACTTGAACTAAATTTTCTTTGACAACAGCACATACTATAGTTGTACCCATACCAAGCATATTTTCATCTTCTTCGCTTTTCTTATAAATTGCTTCATTAGCTATTTGTGTAGCACTGTGTAAAAAATCTTTAATATTTGCTGGCGTGTCTAAACTTTTAATATTCTCAACAAATGCTCTTTCTAAGTATTCACAGGCAACAGCACTTGCAATTTTTCCGCCTTGTGTTCCCCCCATACCGTCGCAAACTAGGGCCCATACCGTTCCGTCTTCTTGCCTACCGGCACGATAGTTGTCTTGGTTTTCACTTCTTTGATTGCCAATATCGGTTTTAGCGACAATTCTCAATGCTTTCGGTCTCCTTCCAAGTTATGTATCATAATTTTTTTGCTCTCTTCTTAATTGACCACATGCAGCGCTTATATCCGTACCTTGTCTACGCCTTAATGTGACATTAATATTTAATTTTTCTAATAAAGATTTAAATCTTTTAATATTTTTATCATCAGACGCACTGTACGGTGATCCGTCTACAGGGTTGATAGGGATTAAATTTATATGTGCATCCATACCTTTTGTTAGCGTTGCCAAAGCTTTTGCACATTTCTCATCATCGTTAACACCTTTAACCATAGAGTATTCAAAACTAATTCGCCTACCAGTTTGTTTTCTATAGTTTTTACATGCCAATATTAACTGCTCTATGCTGTACTTATTATTTATAGGCATCATTTTACTTCTCATATCGTTAAACGGCGCATGAAGTGAAACCGACAATGTAATTCCAAGTTTTAACTCAGCTAAATTAATAATTTCAGGCACTAATCCACAAGTAGATACACTAATATTTCTCATGCTTATATTTTCACCTTCTTGAGATGAAATTATAGTTAAAAAATTTACAACATTATCAAAGTTGTCTAAAGGTTCTCCAATTCCCATAAGAACAATATTAGTTATACGCTCGCCAATATCTTTTTTAACTTCATAAATTTGTGCAGCAATTTCTCCGGCTGTTAGGTTACGTACAAGCCCTCCAATTGTTGATGCACAAAATTTACATCCCATTCTGCATCCAACTTGAGTTGAAACACATATTGTATTTCCATAATTATTGCGCATTAAAACAGTTTCAACAAAATTTTCATCTTGTAGTTCAAACAAATATTTTATTGTTCCATCTTGTGAAACTTGTTTTTTGTGTATAGTAATTTTTTCAATAATACAATTTAAATTTAAATTTTCAACAAGCTTTTTAGGCAAGTTAGTCATTTGCTCAAAACTGCTTACTTGTTTATTATTAAGCCATTCATATATTTGTTTTGCTCTAAACTTTGGCTCGTTAATATTTTGTAAGTAATTTTCTAAATTTAACAGCGTCATTGAAGTGACATACTTGTTAATCATTATATCATAAACTCTCTTTTATATCTAGTATATATTATATTTAATAATATAATTTACACTTAATTAATATTTAAATTCTTAACTATTTTATTTTTTCATTAGCAAAGCAATAAAAAAACCATCATTATTTTTTTCGCTTGGATAAAACGTAGCAAAATTATCTTTTATAACCGCATTATCAGGTAAATTGCTAATTTTACAACTTTCAAAGTCGTTGTTATTCTGCAAAAAACTGTTTACTACATCTTCATTTTCTGCAGGGTTTATTGTACATGTACTGTAAAGTAAAAAACCTTTACTGTTTAAATATTTAGACGATGTATCAAGTATTTTCTTTTGTGTTGAAACTAACCCATTTAGGTCATCCAAATCTTTAAGTCTTATATCCGGTTTTTTTGCCATTATTCCAAGTCCCGAACATGGCACATCACATAAAACAGCATTAGCATTGTCAAGTTGTTCATTATAAACTGTAGCATCGTTTTCTATTACTTTTGCACATGTAATGTTTAGCCTATTTAACACACTTTCAATAAGAGAAAGACGATTTTTTGCTATGTCACAACTAATAAGTGTACCGTTATTATTTAAATATTGTGCAATTGTGGCACTTTTGCCTCCAGGTGCTGCACATACATCTATAACCTTTTGCCCTTTTTTTGCATTAAGTGTAGCACATGCTATTTGAGACGTCTCGCCTTGAACATGAAACGCACCTTTTTTAAATAGTTCATTTTGTGTAATATCACCTTTATAATCTATATATAGACAGCTTTCATCAAATCCCTTACTTACTTTTATACCTTGACTTTCAAATGTACTTAACAAATTAGTTGCATGTTTACTTAAAGTATTTATGCGTATACAAAGTTTAGCAGGTAAAAAGCAAGCCTGTAAAATTTGCCTATAATTTTGAGGGTAATTATTAATAAACAACTGTGCAATTTGTGGCGATACACTGTACTTCACGCTAACTTCTTGCACAATATTTTCAAATGTATCATTTTCTATATCATAACTAGCAGCTTTTCTTAATACTGCATTTACCATACCAGACGCACTGCTTTTACCCATTTTTTTTGTAAGAGTAACTGCTTCGTTAATTGCAGCAAAGCTTGGTACTTTATCCATAAATTTTATTTGATAAAGCGTTGTTTGAAGAATGCACCTCACAGGTGCATCAAGTTTATTTATATGTTTTGATAAAAACTTTTGTAATATGTAATTAATTGTAAAATATCTTTCTATTGTACCATAAAAAATAGCTGTAAAAAATGCACGTTCTAGCGGTGTACCACTAAATTTTTGTTGCTCCGACTTTAATATTAAGTTAGAATACCCTGCATTTTCTTGTTTTATCATTGCGACAACTGCCGCTCTGCGAGCATCTGCCATTATATCTCCTTTTTACATTACACCTACTTTATTTAGGTTAACAAATCTCCTACACTTAAACGTTTTCCATTTGCCCACATAGTACCATCCATTTCACTTTTACCTTGTGGTACTATTTTTTCAAGTATTAATCCGTCTTGTCCACACTTAATAGTTAGCGGTTTTGTTTTAATTATAGTATTTGGTTTTAATTTTTGTTCTTGCTCATTTAATATGCATATTTTGCTTTTAATTACCTTAATTTTATTGTCGTTAAATGTAAAACATGCATATGGCCAAGGGTTTAAACCTCTTACTAAGTTGTGTATTTTTTGTGCGCTTAAATTAAAATCTATTTCACTAATAGATTTATCTATTTGTGGTGCAAATGTTGCATTGTTATCATCCTGTGCTGTTAATGTAAAGTCATTATTTTCAATGTCTTGTAGTACTTCTTTTAAAAATACACTGCCAGCATTTGTAACTTTTACAAGTAGCTCACCACTTGTTTCTTCAGCATCTATATCTATTGGCAATGTTTTAATTATATTGCCCGTATCAAGCCCCTCGTTTAATTGCATAACCGTTACGCCTGTTTTTTCTTCTCCGTTTATAACACTCCACTGTATAGGTGCAGCGCCCCTATACTTAGGAAGTAGCGAAACATGCAAGTTAATTGCACCGTATTTAGGTGTTGATAAAACTTGTACCGGTAAAATACACCCGTAGGCAACTACAACTATAATATCCGGATTTATATTTTTTATAGTGTTTTGTACTTGTTCATCTTTTAATGTTTTAGGTTGATAAACAATAATATTATATTTTTGAGCAACAACTTTTACAGCAGGAGGAGTAATTATTTTTTTACGCCCAATTGGCTTGTCTTCCTTGGTAAAAACAGCACAAATTTCGTGTTTTCCCTCTTCAATTAGCGCCTGTAAACATTTTGCTGCAATGTCCGGCGTGCCCATAAAAAGTATTTTCAAGTATTATTCCTCCATTGCATCAAGTTCTTCATCGCTCAAATCTTCATAAAAATGGTCTGCAATATCTAAAATAGTAACACCGTCCAAATGGTCGTTTTCATGGCAAATACATCTGGCTAGCATATCTTCAGCCACAAGCTCAAATTCTTCACCTTTTCTGTTGTAAGCTCTAACTGTCACTGTTTGCGGCCTTGTAATTTCTCCTGTTCTTTCAGGAAAAGATAAGCAACCCTCGTACTGAGTGATCTCTCCATCTGTGCTAATTATTTCAGGGTTAATAAATTCTATATACTCAGTTTTGTAATCGTCCGGCAATTGGCCATTTTCGTCGCGCTCTGGCATATTTCTTTCATCTACGCTAATAAAAATGCGCCTTAACACACCTACTTGACAGGCCGCAAGCCCATATCCTCTTGCATCATCTAATGTTTCTATCATATCATCAATAAGTGTTGCTAACCTCTCATCAAAAGCAGTAACTGCTCTTGATGTCTTTTTAAGTGTATCTTCATTATCTTTTAAAATATTTCTCAATGCCATATTAAATTCTCCTAATTAAAGTAATAAGCGTTAAACCTCGCTTGAACTGTTCATATCTATAAAAATTCCTGCTTTTTTATTTATATCGCTGTTGTTATACTCAATAACACAATTGTGTAACATTAGTCTAAAGTTATTATCGTTTCTGCATTTTACTGTTAATTTATACCTGTATTTGTTATTTACAAATACTATGTTCATTGGGGCAGGCCCAAGCACCCTTATTGGCATATTTTTGTGCTTAATAGTTTCTTTTTTAATTATATTACTAAATAAAAGTGCCGATGAAAACACACTGTTTTCATCTTCTCCCATAAATCCTATTGTGCAAATTGTGCAATAAGGTGGGTACAAATTTAGTTTTCTAAACTTAATTTCTTGGTCATAAAACGAAACATAATCTTGTTTTGCCGCAAGTTTAAGTATAGGGTGGTTAGTATCTACTGTTTGAATTATGGCCTTTCCTGCAGTGTTTGCCCTACCACTTCGCCCCACAACTTGCGTTACAAGCGAAAACACATTTTCAAATGCTTTATAGCCTTGTGCAAAAAGTAATTGATCTATGCCTAAAACACCTACAAGTGTAACCTTTTCAAAGTCTAGCCCTTTTGCCACCATTTGTGTGCCAAGCATTATGTCGTACTCGCCTTTTCTAAATTTTGCAAGCATTTTTTCATGCGCATTCTTTTTTTGTGTACTGTCTGCGTCCATACGAAGTATTCTTACACCGGCAAGTTTTTCTTCCAACTCTTCTTGAACTCGTTGTGTGCCAAAACCTGTATAATTTATTTTACTGCCACAGTCGCTACAAACTTCAGGTACGGGCGAAATAAACTTTCCACAATAATGACACAAAAGTTTATTTACATTTTTATGATAAACCATAGGTACACTGCACGAAGTACATTTTAAAGTTTCAGAGCAACTTGTGCACATACCAATTGTTTTGTACCCGCGCCTATTTAATAAAAGTATTGCCTGTTTTTTGTTTTGTATTATATTTTCTAGTGCATTAAGTAATGTTGTACTAACAGCACTTGTGTTACCCATTGCAAGCTCTGTTCTCATATCAACAAATTCTACACTTGGCAGTGGCATATTATTATATCTTTTGCTTATTGTAACAAGTGAATATTTGTTTTGCTTTGCCCAGTAGTAACTTTGTACGCTTGGCGTGGCACTTGCCAATAATAAAAGTGCATTATGTGTTACCGCCCGTTTTTTTGCAATATTATGTGCACTATACCTAGGAGATGATTCCGAATAATAAGTGTGTTCTTGCTCTTCATCTATAATAATAATTCCAATATTTTTAAGTGGTGCAAATATCGCGCTTCTTGTGCCAACAACTACATTTGCATTTCCATTTTGTATTTGATTATATTGAATTAACCTTTCGGTATTACTAAGTGCAGAATGTTGCACCGCAACATTTTTACCGAAGTAAGATTTTAGTGTATATATCATTTGTGCTGTTAATGAAATTTCAGGTACTAAAATAAGTGCTTGCCTGCCGCTCTTTATTGTTTCCTGCACAAGGCGTAAAAACACAAGTGTTTTACCGCCCGATGTAACACCGTGTAAAAGAGAAACTTTAGGTTTATTTTGCATTTGCAAGTTATTAAGCTTTTCAAATACGTCTTGTTGCTGTAAAGAAAGCTGTATATCTTGTTTTTCCTGCGTATAATTTTCATATAAAGGTATTGTAATATCTCTTTTAATCTTTTCAATATAACCTTTTTCGCACATTCTATTTAACACATTAAGCGTTATTCCAAATTCTTCAAGTTCATTAAAACTTAAAGCGCCTTGTTCTAATTTTTCCCAAACTAGCTTTTGCTTTATAGTAAATTTATCATTGTAAAGCAAGCATTTATAATAATTTTCGGTATGTCTTATTATTTTTTTTTGCAATTTATAACCTGATTGAGTGCTAACACTTTTATATCTTGCACCATAGGGAATTACAGCTTTTACGGCATCGTAATATGTACAAAATGTATTGCTTTTTAAATAGTTAACTATATCTAAAAGCTCATCAGATAGTTTTGCTGCTTCTGGTGCAACATCGTAAATACATTTTATTTTGTTTCCTAAACCATTATCGTCATCGCTAAGGGCTATAACAACGCCCATTCGTGGCTTGCCTTTACCCTTGCCAAAAGGAACAAGTACCATGCTTCCAATATATGTAATATGTTGTATATGCACAGGTATTTTATAAGTGTATAATTTATCAAAATTTAATGTTGCGTCACTTACGGCAACCATGGCCGTACTTGCCATATATTAGCCCCTCTCAATAAATCATAATTTTAAACATGCACACCCAAAACAACTTTTTGCATTATATCAAATATTTCATTTGCACATTTTTCAATATCATCATTTATAACTTCAAAATCATATTCTTTAGCAATTTCAAGTTCTTTATTCGCTCTATTTAACCTTTTAATAATTGTTTCTTCTTCCTCAGTGCCTCTTCCTCTTAGTCTATTTTCAAGTTCTTTAATACTTGGTGGTTTAATAAACACTGTAGTACTATTTGGATACATTTTTTTAACATTTGCAGCACCATTCACTTCAATAACTAGCACCACAATTTCTTTATTTTCCATGCATTTTTCTACACTAAATTTAGGTGTGCCGTAATAATTGCCGCAATAGTTTGTATATTCAAGCATCTCACCATTTTTTATTTTATTTTCAAAATCTTCTGTTGTTAAAAAATAGTAATTTACTCCATCTTGTTCATTTTGTCTTTTTTCTCTTGTAGTTGCCGAAATTGATATTACAATTTCCTCGTGTTTTTTTCTTAGCGCTGCTACTACAGTGTCTTTTCCTGTTCCAGATGGACCTGAAACTACAAACAAATACTTTTCATTACTCATCAATTCCACCATCTTCGCCTTCATCTAAGCCACTGTCAAATCTGTTTGCAACTGTCTCTGGTTGTATAGCACTAAGAACAACGTGGTCTGAATCTGTAATAATTACAGCGCGCGTTCTTCTTCCGTATGTTGCGTCTATTAACATGTTTTTATCTCTTGCATCTTGTATTGTTCGCTTAATTGGTGCCGATTCCGGACTTACAATGGCAATTATCCGAGCTGCATTAACCATATTACCAAACCCTATGTTTATTAGTTTCATAATTATAATCTCCTCTTGAATAATTACTCTATATTTTGTACTTGCTCTCTAATTTTTTCAATTTCAGCTTTCATATCTATTACAAGCTGTGTAACAGAAATTTCGTTACACTTACTACCTATTGTATTAGTCTCTCTATTTAATTCCTGTGTTAAAAAGTCTAATTTTCTTCCTGCTACCCCGCCCTCGCTCAATATTGCTTTATACTGTTCAATATGGCTAGAAAGACGAACAGTTTCCTCATCAACGCTTGTCTTATCTGCAAATATTGCCGCTTCGGTTAATATTCTTGCCTCATCAATTATATTATTCTCAAGCACTTCTTTCAAACGAGCATAAAGTTTATCTCTATATTTTTGCAACCTGTCTTTACTTGTTTCATCAATTGTTAAAACAGCTTTACTAATAAACTCTAGGCGTTGCAGTATATCTTTAACAAGGCTTTCACCTTCTATTTCTCTCATTTTAATATAATTTTCTATTGCAATTATTGCAACAGACTTTATATCTTCCCATAGTTGCTCTTCATTTTTTTGTGATTTTTGCATTAACAAAACATCAGGATATCGAGAAATATCCTCTGCAGATAAGCTTGATTTTAAACCTAGTTCTTGTTTAATATTATTTATTGCATCGTAATACTCTTTTGCTAGGCCTATATTAGCACTAACAGTCATGTCTGACTCGGTTATGCTGTGGCAAGCAAGCATTAGCTCTACTTTACCTCTAGATATACTCTCGCTGAGCAATTTTTTTAACTTATCATCTAAAAATGCAAAACCTTTAGGCAAGCGAGAAGAGTACTCCATATATCTTGAATTAACACTTTTTATTTCAACAGTAATTATTTTATCATTAACTGTTTTTTCGCATTTTCCGTAGCCCGTCATGCTCTGTATCATTCTGTAACTCCTTAAATTTAGTATGCTTATTTATAGTGGTAAAACTAATATAAATAAAAATAAACACTATCTATTAATTTTACACTTTTTTTTAAAAAAAATCAATAAATAATAAAAAAAGCAGCCATATTTAAACGGCTGCTTTATAACTAAAACTTAAACTCTTCAATTTTTAAAACAGTTAAAATAAATATTTTAATTCCAATAAGTATTTCATCTATACAAGCCGATTCATCTGTTTTATGTGCGCCTCCGTGCGCTAGTTTTTTAGGTTTAGCCTTTCTGTTGTGAATTATAGGTCCAAATAGCAATGCATTTGGTATTTTACGAGAGTATGTACCACCACCTGTATAATATGGTGGCACATTGCTCCCCATAAAATCATTGTATAGCTTATTTAGTGCCACAACTTTTTCGTCTTGCGGGTTAGTAAAACACGGTTTGCTATTTTTAACATTTACAAGCGCTGCACCGTTATTTTCACAATACTTTTTAATTTTCTGTATAGTATCATCTATATCTGTTGTAATAGGATATCTAATATCCATACTTAGTGTTAGTTTTGTATCATGCATATTCAGCAAGCCATGCACGCATGTAAGTGCACCCATTTCAGTACCACTATGCTTAATATCAAAAGTTTCTCCATAAAAAGTGCTAGTTAATTTAGCAATAAATTTAAATGCGCTATTAGTTTTAATAAGTGTTTTATTTAAAAAGTTGCATAAAATATTTATGGCATCTTTCGAATTTTCAGGGTCGGCAGCATGTGCTCCTTTACCAAGTGCACTAATTTCAACTAAGTCGCCTTTGTCAACAATTGTAATATTTTCATACGAGATGTCTTCTAAATTTAAAGCATGCTTTTTTATAACTGCTTTTGCATTTCCCGAAACAGAATTTCTAACAGTACCGCATTCTATGCTAATAAAATCATCATTTACAAAAGGTATTTCAATTTGTGCTGTTAAACCGCCCTTTTCGGCATAACAAATTGGAAAAACAGAGTCTCCAACTATTGAAAATGATGGTGCCGGCCTATGCTTTAAGTAATATTCAACATCTTCCATTCCGCATTCTTCGTTAGCACCGAATATAACTTTATAATTATACTTTAAATTATAATTTAACTTTTTAAAAAAATAAAGACAATATAACGATGTAATTGCAGCACCTTTATTATCGTTAGTTCCTCTTCCTACAATATAATCCTCGTAAATTGTAGGGTTATATGGATCAAACGTCCAACCATCGCCCTCAGGTACAACGTCTAAATGGTTCCAAAAGCCAACGTGCTGTTTTTCATCGTTATCTTCCATCGATGCACTTGCACAGTAATAATCGCAATTATCCGTATAAAAACCAAGTCTTTGGGATATGTCAATTGCCTTGTCAAAAACCTTTTTACAGCCCATACCAAATGGTGTTCCATCGGCACCCTTTACCGAAACACTTTTTATTCGTACTAGATCACAAATATCATCTACAATATCTTGCCTGTGATTTTGTAAAAAATCATCTATCTGTTGCATTAATTGTTCTTGATTCATCACTGTTCATGTCCTCTCATATTTCAAAATAATTTTATTTTAATAAGTGCGCCTTTTAATACATTAAAAATAATATTAAAGAACTTATAAGTTTTCCTTTTTAATAAAGGAAAACGTTTATTTGATTAAACTATATGTGATTTAACAGCATAATCAACATTTGCTCCGTCCACACCTTGCATTTTTTCGTTTCTCTTATCAAAAAACTTAGGTGCAACTTGTGGGAACATAGCATAAGTTAATACGTCTTCTTCTTGTTGTGTATATTTGGCTGCCTCGCCCTTCATTTTCTCTACCTCTGCCTCAAGTAAATCAGCAGGACGGCAAGTAATAGCCTCTTCATCACCAAGAATTTTTTTACTGAACTCTTCGCTTATAGGTGCAGGTGTTTTACCATATTCACCTTTAACCATAGCTTTAAATTCTTTAGTAACCATTTTATAGCGCTCGCCCATAATTACATTAAACACAGCTTGTGTACCAACAATTTGACTTGTAGGTGTAACTAGTGGCGGATAACCCGAGTCTTCACGAACACGTGGAATTTCTTTTAAAACATCTTCAAGCTGATTCTCTTTACCTGCATCTTTAAGTTGTTTTAAAAGGTTAGAAAGCATACCGCCAGGTACTTGATATAAAAGCGTATTTGCGTCTACACCAAGCATTTTTGGGCTTAATTGGCCCGAAGCTAAATATTTTTCGCGTAGTTTTGCAAAGTGAGCACGAACTATATCAAGCTTTTTAAGGTCTAATCCTGTGTCGTAGTCGCTACCTTGTAGTGCAGCAACTAAGCTTTCTGTTGGCATATGGCTTGTACCTAATGATAGAGGGCTAATTGCTGTATCAATAATATCAGCACCGGCCTCTATGCCTTTTAGTATAGACATTGATGCAAGGCCAGATGTGTAATGGCTATGAATGTCTACAGGTATTTTTATAAACTCTTTTAAAGTTTTAACAAGCTCGTATGTTGCATATGGAGTTAAAAGTCCTGCCATATCTTTAATACAAATGCTATGAGCACCCATATCTTCAAGTGTTTTTGCAAATTTCGCAAAATACTCGTTGCTGTGCACAGGGCTTAATGTATAGCTCATACAACCTTGTACGTGTGCTTTTTCTTTAATTGCCGATTTAATAGCAGTTTCTAGGTTGCGAGGGTCATTCAAAGCGTCAAATATACGCAAAATATCTATACCGTTAGATACCGATTTTTGCACGAAATACTCAACTGCGTCGTCGGCATAATGGCGATAGCCAAGCATATTTTGGCCTCTAAATAACATTTGTAGTTTTGTTTTAGGGCAAGCATTGCGAATTATACGCAAGCGATCCCATGGATCTTCGTCTAAAAATCTTATGCAAGAGTCGAAAGTTGCTCCGCCCCAACACTCTAATGAAAAATAACCTATTTCGTCCATTACTGTCAAAATATCTTGCATTTCTTCCATAGTCATACGTGTTGCAATAAGAGATTGATGCGAGTCACGAAGTGCCACTTCTGTAATTTTAATTGGTTTTTTTGCCAAATCTATTCACCTCTCGTTAATTTAGTTCATTGAGATGAGTACGTCGCCGGCGTTAACAACATCGCCTTTTCCACAGTTAACAGAAGCAATAGTTCCATCTTGTGGTGCTACAATCTCATTCTCCATTTTCATAGCTTCAAGTATGCAAAGTACGTCGCCTGTTTTTACACTTGCGCCGTTTGCAACTTTAACGTCTAATATATTTCCTGGCATTGGTGCTGTAACCGATACTGCACCAGTTGATGCAGGTGCTGCTGGAGTTGCAGAAGCTGCAGGTGCTGCAGGTGCTGCAGGTGCTGCAACAGGTGCAGCTGCTGGAGCCGCCGCTACAGGTGCACTTGTTGCTCCTGTTTCTTCTACTGTTACACTGTAAGGTGTTCCGTTAACTGTTATGTTAAAAGATTTCATTTAATTGTCCTCCTAAAATTTGAGTAAAGTATAAAATTGATAAATATGCAAAATGTTAATTATAACGACATATTACCGTGTTTTTTTGGTAAACGTTGTACACGCTTTGTGCTTAACATATCAAGAGCAGCACTTAAAGTAGAGCGAATATCTGCTTGCTCTACTGCAAAATCTGCAATACCTGCATTAACTGCAGCCGATGCAGAGCAAACCTCTTTTGCATATTCAGCAGCTTTTTTATTTGTGTCTGCTGCAATATTGTTGCCTGCGTCAATTTCTTCTTTATATAACACACTTGCTGCAACGCTTGGTTCAACAGGTGCTATTGTGCAGCCGTTTACTGCAATTGTAATGTCGGCATTTGCAAGTGCTGTGTAAGCTGTACCAACAGCTTTACCTGTTACAATTGCAATTTTTGCTGTTGTTGCATCTGCATAAGTTCCTGCAAGGCGTGCTGCATGGCGTAAACCGCCCGACAAATCTTGACTACAACTTTTTGCAAATCCATCTGTATTAATAATTGTAATTACAGGCATACCAAATGCGTCACAAATACGTACAAATCGTGCAATTTTTGAAACACAAGGTTTGCACATTGACTCATCTTGACCTGCTGTAGAAACAACACCTACAACACTACCGCCTACTGTTGCAATAGCAGTGTAAACATTTTTGCCAAATTCTGCATAAAGTTCAATGTTACTATCTGCATCCACAACAGTATCTACAGCTGCTTTTGCATCGTATTTTGTTAGTGTGTAATTGCCTTTTGGTGCAACAGATTCAAATATAGCCGCTCCTGTTAAATTGTTTGATGGTAGTACGCCAATAAGTTCTGCAGCTTTTTTTGCTGCCTCTTCGGCAGTATTAGTAGTAATAGTTGCTACGCCTGCTTTTTGTGCAAATTCAGCACTTCCTGCGTCTTTAACATTGTCGCCATTGGCGCTTGATGTAAAAGGTGCAGTTAAAAATAACTGTGCGTCTTGCGACATTATGCAAATGTCTGCTGTAGTTGCTGCAAGCGCACTACTGCCTCCGCATATGCCAGTAACAACTGCAATTTGAGGAACAACGCCTGAAATTTTTGCAATTGCCGCATTTAAGTTTGCACTTGCCTCAAGTGCTTTTAGTCCCTCTTCAAGCAAAGCGCCTTTAGAGTTATAAAATGTAACTACCGGATTACCGGTTTTTGCAGACAATTCTAAAACTTTAATCATTTTGTCTACATCGCTAGCGGCAAGTGCCGCCCCATCTTGACAAATAGCGTACACTGGGTTACCACATGCACTGCCAAAAGCTGCACTAACTGCACTGTCGTTAAACAGTTTTGTAAATGCACCTTCATCAAAAAAACCGGCAAATACTTCTTTGCCATTTGTTGCTTTAGCCATTAACAGCCCTCCTGCTTTTATAAAGAAAATACATTTTATATGTATTTTCATTTTTTAAATAAAGTCCGTAATATATTATACTATTTAAAAAGCATAATCACAATACTAAATATGATTTTTTTTTACTTTATTTTTAATTTTGGCAATTGCCTATTAAATTATTGTTATTTAATGGCAATTTTTTACCTTTAAAAAACACATTTAGCCACTTTTTTAGCTTTTCGTCACTTTCATTTATTGTAAAATGTGTAGCTCCATCACTTTCGCCATACGCTACGCATGCTCTTACAGCACCATCTATTACCGCATTATTGTCTAACTTACACTCTTGCACTGTAGTAATATTATTATCAACTGTAAAAAGTACATGCCCTAAATAGTTTTCGCTCTCCATTACCACATAACCCATTGCATTTTCACCAAATCTGTATGCATCTAGGCTCTCAAGCACAATTTCTTCTTTTATAGGGTGCATAGATACCATTAATATATTCCCCTTTTAACGAATTAAATATTAATTATCAGTTTTTTTTCTTCTGTATTTTTTATAGCTTTCTTTTCTTTTTGCGTTTGCTGTTGTGTTCTTTTTAATTTGCGATGTTGTTTTTCCCCTTGTTGCTGCTGTTTTAAGCGATATTATTTCTGTTTGTGTAAGCTCACGCAATTTACCCGGTTGCAACATGCCTAATTTTACAGCACCTATAGCAGTTCTTCTAAGTCTTACCACTCCAAGGCCAACTGCCTCGCACATGCGTCTTATTTGTCTGTTTTTACCCTCTTTAATTGTCATTTCCATAACAGTACGTCCTGGTTCATCTGCTATTACTTTTATAATTGCAGGCTGTGTTTTTTCTCCATCATCCAGCACAACACCATCCGACAATTGTATAATCTGTTCTTCAGTTGCTTTTGGCCTTACAGTAACCCTATAAAGTTTAGATACACCATGACTTGGATGCATAAGCAAATTAGCAAACGCGCCATCGTTAGTTAAAATAATTGCGCCTTCACTATCTTTATCCAGCCTGCCAACAGGATATATTCTTGTTTGCACATCTTTAACAAGCTCCATAATCGTTTTTCGTCCAAGCTCGTCCTTCATTGTTGTAATAAATCCACGCGGTTTATAAAGCAAATAATATAAATATTCTGATTTCCTTGGTACATTTACCTTTATATCATCAACCGAAAGTATATCTTTTACTGTATCCATTTTATCGCCAATATTAACAGGGCGACCGTTAAGTTTAACTCGCCCTTCGTTAATAATTTGTTCTGCAGCTCTTCTGCTACATACTCCTGCACTTGCAAGCACTTTTTGTATTCTTACATCTCTCATTTAATTCTCCGTTTACCGCACATATTCAATAATATCAAAAACCCTCAAAAGCGGTGTAAGAAGATTTATATTTGTATTGTTATTATTTAATTATTTTATTTCTTCAATTTCCAAGTTATTGTTTTCACTGTCTTCTTTTTTATTTTTATTAAATAAATCTGTAATTTTGTCAACCATATCTGGCAACATCCCAACCGCCCTGTCTATTGCGTTAGAGTTATTTGCTAGTTGCAATAATTTTACATTGCCGTTTTGAATTACAAGAAAACCTACCGGCGTAATGTTCATACCTGCACCACCACCGCCACCAAACATTTCTTTAGGTGTTTTACTTGGAAAGTCTGAACCGCCTGAGGCAAACCCAAAAGATATTTTAGACACCGGTATTACAAGTGTACCGTCTGGCGTAGTTATAGGTTCGCCAACAACTGTGTTTGCGTCTACCATAGCTTTTATTTTTTCCAAAGTAACATTCATCAATCCGTTAATAGGATGTTCGCTCATTTTAATCTCCATTCCTCTGCTATTATAGTAATTTATAAAAGCAGTGTTATTTGTTTTAGTTATTAAAAAACTTGTTTTTGTTTTAATTTAACAATTGCATATATGGCAACTATTATTATTATAATAGGTATTGCACTTACTTTACAATAGAAATATGTTTTATCTTTATAAATATTGTCATAATCGCAAATAATACTAATATCATCAACGTTTATTCGTAATATATTTTTTAATGTGGCATATACACCACCTATATACGAATTCATTTTACCGTATTCAATAGCCGTTAAGGCTACATTGTTTTTAAAAACAGGTAATGTTAAACAAATTTTACTAAACAACATACTATGCATTATATTTTTTATAAAACCTGAGGCCGTTATTATTATTTCAATAATATCTTCCGCATAAAAAGACAAACCTTGCTTTTTCTTTTTTGCCGGTGCTTTAATATTTTCGTCTTGTGTTTCTTTCTCATTTTTAACTCGTTTTTTTTGTTTTTTTGGCAAAGGGTAAATCTTAAATTTAAAAAACACAATAGCAACTTTAATATTAAATTCGCTTGCTTTATATTCTAAAAATAGGCGCACAGGAATAAAAAGCAAAACTATAATTAAGCCTAAAATAATTAATATTACAAGTAAAACATATCCCAAAATAGCTAATAAAATATGCATACCTTGTTTTACTCCTGTATAGCTTGCGCAGCATTTAAAATATCATTATCGTCAATTATTTGTGCCATATCAGCAAAAACAACATCTTCATCTTCACTGTTTTCTGTTTGTTCTTCTTGCACTACCTCTTCACTATGTAGCGACGGCAATTGCGACAAAGACGAAATTCCAAATGTACGCAAAAATACATCAGTAGTTCTAAACGAAACAGGTTTGCCGGGTAAATCTAGCCGACCTGCTTCTTCTATTAGTCCTTTTTGAACAAGTGTGTGCACTGTATGCGAAGAATCTATGCCTCTAACTTGCTCGATAAAAGAACGCGAAACAGGTTGATTATACGCAATTATCGCAAGCACCTCCATTGCCGCTTGAGACAAAGGCGTGTTTCTCCTTGTATCTATAACTTTTTTTATATAGTCGCCATACTCGCTTTTTGTAGATAGCTGCCATTTATCTTCAAGGTGCAATAAAACAAGACCTCTGTCCTCGTTACAAAGCTCATCGCTTATTGTTTTTAAAAGGCCATCTACAACTCCTGTTTCAATTTCAAGCACCAAAGCTATGCTTTCACTGCTAACAGGTTGCGCAAAAGCAAAAAGCATTGCTTCTATTGCAGCTTTATATTGTTTTAACTCCATTATTTTACACCTTCCGCAACAGTTTTTTCTTTTCTTGCGGCCTTATTCATGCTAAGTTGTTCATCTTGCTCTATTGTTATTCTACCTGCTCTTATTAGCTCTAGTACAGCTAAAAATGTTGCAACTGTAGTGCTTTTCGTATTGTTATTTTTAAATAATTGCTTTAAATTACCGGCCTTGCCTGTAATTATATTTCGTAAAACATGTATAATTCTAGAAGTAACCGAAACTATAGGAGCCTGAACAATTGCATCAAATCGTTGCTTGTCGGGCTGGCGTTTTTTAAAGTTTTTAGCAAGTAAATTTCCATGTGCACTAACAAGCTCGTTTACGCTATGTTTTAAATTGTAACTGTAATCTATATCTATTTCCATTGGTTGCCTTACATAAACACAAACATTTTGACCCATTACTCTAAGGTCATCTGCAACTTTTTTGCATAAACTGTATTCTATAAGCAATCCTGTAAGCTCTTGCTTTAATCTTTCAGACTCTTCGCTTTTCGGTAATAAAAAGTACGACTTTATCTGTACAAGCCTAGCAGCCATTTCAATAAAATCGCTTGCAACTTCCATTTTGTTTTGCTTTGCACTTTCAATTATAACCATATATTGCTCTATTAAATGAAGTATATTAATTTCATATATATTCATTTTGTTTTTACTAATTAGTGCAAGCAATAAATCAAGCGGGCCTTCAAATTGTTCAATTTTAAAATTAATACTATCCATAAAACCCTTTTCTAAGTTATAAAATATTATAATATATAATTATACCACTTTTATGCAAATGAGAAAAGCATATCTATAAAACTTGTTAAAAACAAAAGCAAATCCCAAACCGAAGATGTAAAAAAGTATATCGGTCTATCAAGTATGCCAGTAAATAATGCAGCAAAAAGTGCTATCATAATATATTTTTCATATTGCATTATTTTAAAGTAAGTTTTAGCAGGTAAAAAAAGCATTGCAATACGCGAACCATCAAGTGGTGGAACAGGTATCATATTAAATACCGCAAGAACTATATTAACATTTATTATAGTAGAAAATAATGTAGTAACAAAGTTAATCATTACACTTGGCTCAAAAGTTGGCGACAATAAAAGTGGGACGTGTATAGTATAAAAAAACACTTTATAAAGTAACATAAAAATAAAGGCAAGCAAAATGTTAGAAACCGGACCTGCCGCTGCTGAAATAGCCATACCTTTTTTAGGGTTTTTAAAACCGTTATAAGGCGATACAGGCACAGGTTTTGCCCAGCCAAACCCAACTACAATCATACACAGTGCACCTATAGGGTCAAAGTGCTTTGCAGGATTTAGTGTCATTCTTCCATAATTTTTAGCTGTAGGGTCTCCCAGTTTCCACGATGCATATGCATGTGCACTTTCGTGTACTGGTATAGATATAAGCAACGCAATTGCTCGGCCAACATAAAGAGCTATTAAGTCCCAGTTCATTATATACTTCCTTTGTAATTATAAAATCAATGTACAGTATATCATTTTATACATATAAATTCAATAATACTTAAATTATATACTTAATAATTTACAATTTATTAAAATAAGCTTTTACCACTATATATTATTTTACTGCATAAAAAAATATTGGCGTGCAAAGTTAGCTTGTAGTTAACTTAAGCACATCCAATATTTTTTTAAACATTTAAAGCCGCTTATACTATATTACTCTACCTCTACAATTGTAATGTTTTGTGCCTGTGTGTCCACTTTACCCAGTACAATATCTCTAATTACGGCTACAGACTGCTCGTTTAACGGCTGTCCGTCTGTTTTAACTGCTACATCAACTTCATTTGCATTAATAAATACAACACAGTCTATAAAACCTTTAGCTTTAACTAGGTTTTCAATATCGCTCTCAGCTGTTATTGCTGCTATTACAAGCGACAACTCATCTGTAAGTTTTTCTTTTTCTTCATTAGTTAAATTTGCAGCCTTTAAACTTGTTTGCAATTTATCAAGCGCATCGTCTCTTGTCTTTTCTCTTGTTAGGCGTGCTTGTTCAAAGTACTCATCTGTTTTTTCAGCACTTACAAGTTGCGCATCTCCATAGTTTTTATCAGGTAAAGCTTCAAGCACACTATCTTGAACAGGTACCGCGTTTTCTTCGCCTTCCACAGCGCCTATCACAGCCATTGTATCTTCACTTGATAAAATGCTTGTTTCAGTTTTTGCATATTGCCAGTTTAAATAAACAGCTACGCCTAACGCCATTACTAAAGTAAGTAAAGTTATTTGCCTTTTTGTTTTTGCATTTTTCATAATAATCTCCAATCTGCCGTTTTTATTGTCGGCACCAATTTAATTAAAATCTTCCAAACGGTTAATGAAGATTTTTACACTTGCCTATGCACTTGCTTAGATAATTAACTTTAAATGTGTATTTATTACACCTTTTATAACTTTTACCGTTTTGCAGCTTAAATACTAAATAATATTAATAATATAATATGCACGTATAATTAGTTTTAAAACTTATGCCGCTAATGTTTATTTAAAAGTTAGCTTTTTATTATTTTATTTATTAGCTTTATATCATTTTTGTAACAAAAATTCGGTTTGTAGAAACACCCATTACAACCGATACAAGCTCTGTTACACGAGAAATAACAGTTATATCGTCGCCTCCTTCGCAAACTACAGCTACACCTTTAATTTCCGGCAATGTTTGCATTTGAACAATTGGCGCATCTCCGTTTTCTCCGTTTATAATTGTATATTCGCTTTCATATTGCGTGCTCTCATCTTTTGCGCCATCATCGCCGTAATTAACTTGAGATGTAGATTTTTCGCTTTGAGCATAAATTGTTTGACCCGGAGTTTCAAGTGTTATCATTACACTTACCTCACCAACACCTTGAACATTTCCAATAATTTGAACAAGCTCTTTTTCCACACTATCTATGTATATATCTGCCTGCTGTACAGTTTGCTCGTATACCGGCACATTATTTTGTACATTATTATCGGTTTGGTTAGTAAATAAAAAGTCAGATAAGAATATTAAAAATATACCTAAAATACCAATGAGAAAAAGCCTGTTTTTCTTATGTAACAGCTGGTTAATTGTTGGCAAATTTAGTTTTGCTTTTTCATTTTCTTTTTTTTCCACTTGTCATCCCCCGTTTATTATTTTTACAGGCACATCTAAATTTAATGTATTTTTTGTAACTTGTATTGCTTTATTTACATCTGTATTTTCATTTACAATCAATTCAACATCAATAATACTTATATTATCATTGTTTAAAGTCATATTTACATTTACATCTTTTATGTGCAAATTATTAGCCGCACAAGCATCTATAATCATATTAGTTACACTAAACTTAGTTTGATTATATATTATCTGTTTTGTATCAATTACCTCGCTTTCCTGTGTAATTGCAGGTATAGATAAATTTATTTCGGCTAATTGAAAATTGTTTAATGGTGCAAATGCCGTTACTAAAATATATAGCGTAAGTACAAGTTTTATTACAGAAAAATTTGAACGATTTTGAGAAAATTGTTGTAAAATACCTACACATATACAAGCCATACACACACTAAGGGCCCACTGTCTAACAGCTTCCATTTTAACCTCCGGTGCTAACTATTATCATAATACCTGTACATGTAATTACAATTGCAGCAAAAAGCAATGTTGTAGCTACAAACAAGCCAACCGATACAGCACAGCCATTCAATAATTTTTCTGTTTTAACGTTTCCGGTTGCGCCAGATATAAAAGAAGAAAGCACAAAAATTACATAATATGCTGTACATTTTAAAACTATAGGTAAAATTGAAGCTGCAATTACAGCAATTGCAGCAAATCCTAATGTACCTTTAATTAACTTCATGCCCGCCAAAACACTTCCCATTGCATCCGATACAGCCCTGCCGACTACCGGAATACTGCTGCCTAATAAAAATTTACCTGCTTTAATTGCTGCACTATCTACATTATTTGCAAGTACTGTTTGCAAACTTAAAATAGCAACAAATAATGACGAGGCAATAGTTAATATCCACTTAATCCATTTAGCTGCTAAATTTGCAAGTTTAGATAAATCCAACGATGAATCTATAGCTGATGTTGCATACATAGCAAGTAAAATTCTTGTAACAGGCAATATAACACCTATAAAAAAAGATGTAATAATTGTACACACAGCAAAAAACATACCATTATAAACTAAACTCACACTACTTTGTCCACTTGCCATCATTACAGTTGTAAATATAGGTATAAAAGATGATATGTAAATTCGGCCCTCTTCAAGTGAGGTTTTTACTATATTTGACAGCTGTAAAATATCGTAACTGCATATTGTAAATATAGATATAGCTGATACAATATCGATTATATTAAATATTTCACTTTGTAAACCACTGCTAACAAAACTTTTTGCAACAGATACAAGTATTATTACTGCACAAAGTTTTGCAAATAAATTAATGGGTGTTATAAAGTATTCAAGGGCCGAGTTTAAAAAATTTTCTATAGCTACTTGCGGTGTTGTAGCATTAAATTCCTCAATAGTTATTGGTGCTTCATTAATAATGTCTTGCCATTCTTTTGGAATTTCAATTACAAACTCTTGCTGTATTTGTTCGTTTGTATTGTAATTATTAGGCTCAATGGCAAATACAAACATCGAAATATTAAAAACTAAAAATAGTAAAAAAATAACACGAATTAATATAAACTTCTTTTTTTTACACTTCATTCTAATCACCGTTCTTGCAGTACATGTTATAAAAACTGCAATTATTTAAAGTTTAAATTGCGGCTATGCTAGCAATTCAACTATTATTTCTGTTAAAGAAATAATAAGCGGTAAACACACAAGTATTATCGAAATTTTTCCCATTAATTCAACACTGCCGGCAAGGGCAACTTGTCCGGACTCTTTACATAAATCTGTAGTAAATTGTGAAACCACAGCTAATGCAACTGCTTTAAATATTATACTAAATTCACCAAAATATGCGTATTTTGCAAGTTCGTTTAAAAGCTCTACAACCGGTGATAAAGAATTAAATATGTATATTAAAATAATTGCACCGCATACAGCACTTAACAAAATAGCATATGTGCTGTTGTACTGGCGCAAAACACCGTAGCAAAATATGCAAACAACAGCAAATCCAAATAATGTTAATATTTCCATAATTAAAGTCCAAAAACATCTTTTATAGTGTCAAAAAGCACGCTTATTTGTGTAACTACCATCATTAAAACTACTACAAGGCCGGCAAGTGTCGTCATCATTGCCTGCTCCTCCCTTCCCGACCTTATTAAAAGTTGGTTAAGTACTGCTACTATTATTCCAATTGCTGCTATTCTAAATACAAAATCTATATCCATTTTTACAACCATTCCTTTTTAAGCACCTTATTGCACTAACAGCACAATTTAAACTTATAATACTTTTTTAATTATTAAAAGCTACAAAAAAAGTATTGCTATAGCTACACCCGCTGCAAGTCCTAAACTTTTATATAATTTTAATTGAACTTTAGCTTGAATTTTAGCGTTTTGTAGTGCTTCTTCAAAAAAAGTAATAGAAAAATTTAATTTTTCTATCTCTTCTTGTTTATTGCAATCTCCAATGCGCATAACAGTATTCTCAAATTGCTTTGCTTCACTTAATAAAAGGTATTCATTTACATCATTTTTAGTTGATTTAAATGTTTGTTGTAATTGTGATTGAAAGTCGTCATCATCTATAAAATTTGTATTAATTATTAACTTACTAAAATTACTTGTTATAACCGCATTTTGTATAGCTTGCTGCGTTGTATCTCTTCTGTACATAATATTATTTTTTAAATTGCGTAAAAAAATAGTTATGTCTTGCAATATTTGCTGCCTAATCACAAACTCTTCTCCCTTGCGATACCCTATAATCGCACAAGTTACTATAATTATTAAACTCCCAATTACTTTAAGTATCATCTGCAAAACTAATCACCTCTTTTACCATTCCCGGTGTTTTATTGCTTTGTAAAAATACTATATTAGTAAAAGCACCCGTACTTAAAACTTCTTTTGCCTGCACACGTTTATTTAATGTTTGCATGTTATTTCCATGCATAGTAATAATTAAATTTACACCTGCATTTGTAGCTTGTTTAATTGCATTAACATCTTCAATGTCGCCTATTTCATCACACAAAATTATGTCTGGAGCCATGCTTCTAATAGCGTGTATCATTCCAACATGCTTTTGATATCCCGAATAAACATCGCAATTAATAGGTATGTTAGACGAAAAACCATTCATTGAAACAGGTGCAATTTCAAGTCTTTCATCAATAACAGCAACACTTTTTCCCATATCAGATAGTTCTTTCATTAATGCGCGCAATACTGTTGTTTTGCCACTACCTGGCTCACCTGCAATAATTATTCCACCTGTATTACCTAAAAATAAATTTTTTATTTTGTCATCGCATTGTGTTAACGCCGTTCTAGCTATTCTTATATTTAACGACGTTATGTTTTTTATAGTTTCCAAATTTGTTTCGTTGCACACTGCTGTACCACAAATACCAACTCTATGGCCACCTTTTAATGTAACAAAGCCTTTATTTATATACTGCTCATTGCTATGTACTGAGTAACCGCAACACGCCTTAAAGCACTCTTGAATATCTGCATGGCTTGTACAAATTGTATTTATCGATATTTTATCTGTTATTTGAACATCTTTTTGTATGTAATAATTACCGCTAGTTGTTCCTAATACAACAGGCCTGTTGCTTCTAAATTTTATTTGGGTAACAATACTTGCAACATCTTCATGCACTAGGCTTAAGATGTTAGAAAACCTTGCAGGCAGTTGATTTACAGCTTCAAAATAACTTTTAGCATTTTTGTTCATGCTTGTTCACTTCCTTTTTCAAACTTGCTATATTTTATGTTTACAAAAATGCAAATAGAACACATTTTGTTATTAATAAAAAAAACACTGCAAAAAAATTGCAGTGTTTTTAATATTACTTATTAGCTATTAAAAAAATTATATATTGTATTTGCTACTGTTTTAGAAACACCTTTTACTTGTGCAAGTTCTTGTTGCGTTGCACTGCGAACTGCGCTTACAGTTTTAAAATGTTGTAACAAAATTTTTACTGTTGCAGGGCCAACACCAGGTATAGTATTTAATGTGCCTTTATAAGTGTTTGTCTTTTGTAATCGCTTTCTATAATCATTTGCAAACCTGTGTGTTTCGTTTTGTATAGAAGTTATTAAGGAAAAAACACCTTTATACATGCTTAACACAATTTCTTGGCCATTTTCGTTTATAAGTCCACGTGTACGGTGTTTTGAATCTTTAACCATACCAAAAATAGGCACGTTGTTAAAATTGGTATTTTTAAGCGCATTTATAACTTTATTTACTTGGCCTTTACCACCGTCAAGCAAAATTAAATCAGGTTTTTGAGCAAACTGACCTGTTTGATCTTCATCAAATCTTGCAACTCTTCTCGTAAGAGTTTCCGCCATAGAAGCATAGTCATCTTGCGTTGCTACACTTTGTATTTTAAATCTTCTGTAACCGGCTTTAAATGGTTTTCCATTTTTAAATACCACCATTCCCGCAACACTTGTCATATCGCCCCAGTTAGAAATATCATAACTTTCTATAAATTCAATATTGCTTTTAATTCCAAGTAAATTTGCCATTTCATCAACTTGTTTTTGCTCTTTTGTATATCTTCCGCTCTCTCTTGCAAGCCTTTCAGCGGCATTTGTTTTAGCCATATCTATTAATTTAACTACATCACCACGCTTAGGCTTATATATTTGCACACTGCTCTTTTTTATATCAGACAACAACTTTTCAATGTCTTTACTATCTTTCGGCAGCTCATCAATTGCAATACTCTTTGGTATGTCAGCGCCCTCTTCAAGGTAATACTGCGGTATAAATTCTTCTCGTGCTGCTTCAATATCTTGGCTGTCGTGAAATACAAATTCACGCTTATCGTAAAGAGCACCATCTTTAAAGCGTAAAATTGCAGCACATATTGCGTTTGTGCTGCCCGAAAATGCAAAAACATCTTGTCGTGCTATTTCGCTTCTTATAATTTTTTGTTTTTGATCAAGTTTTTCTATTGCTTTAATTTGATCGCGTAAAATGACTGCCTTTTCAAAGTCTGTTCGATCGGCAGCATCTATCATTTTTTCTTGTAACACATTTACTATTTCCTGCTTACCACTCTTTAACATTTTTGTGGCCGAATCAATATAATCTAAATATGTTTCAAGTTTTATTTTACCCGAACATAATGCCATACATTTATTAATATGTGCATTTAAACATGGTCTTCCTTTACCAAAATCTTCAGGAAATCTTCTTGTGCACCTAGGTAACTTAAATACATCATTAGCTGCTTCTACCATTTCTGCAACCGAAAATGATGACATATATGGCCCAATAAACGTATCACTTTTATTTACCTGAGACGCAAAACAATGTGTTATTCGTGGCCATTGCTCTTTCGAAATTTTAATATAACTGTAGCCCTTGCTGTCTTTTAAAAGTATATTATACCTTGGCTTGTGTAATTTTATTTGCTTACACTCAAGTACCAGTGCTTCAAATTCAGTATCCGTAACAATAATATCAAAATCATTTGCGTTGCTTACCATTTTTGCAACTTTGTCTTCATGAACTTTTTTATCGTTAAAATATTGCGTTACCCTAACTTTTAAACGTTTTGCCTTGCCAATATAAATTATTTCGTCTTTTTTATCTTTAATAATATAAACACCCGGAAGGTTTGGCAACATTTTTGCCTTTTCAAATAATTCCTTTTTTGTCATAAAAAACTCACCTACTAGCTTGTTTTAATTATAATTATACAAAAACAAAAAAACACAAGAAAATCAATTTATAACTGAGTTTCTTGTGCTTTAATTACTTATTAAAATATACTGTGCAAATTATTGCGCAAAAAATTACTCGCTAAAACCGGAGTCTACAAGTTTAATTAAGCCTTCAACAGCCTCTTGCTCATCTGTACCATCGGCAATTATGCGAATAGTAGTACCACCAACAATACCTAAAGACAATACGCCAAGCAAACTTTTTGCATTAACACGGCGTTCTTCTTTTTCTACCCAAATAGACGACTTAAACTCGTTAGCTTTTTGAATAAAGAAAGTAGCGGGTCTTGCATGTAATCCCACTTGATTTTCAACTGTGACTTCTTTTACAAACATATAAAATCTCCTAAAGAAAGTATTAATTATTTTCTAAATATAAATATCCTACATACATATTTTATAACAAAATGTCATTTCGGTCAACTAATTTTAAATATTTGCAACATTTTTGTATTAGTATAACAGCAATAGGCAATAAATATTCATATATTTGTGAAATTTCACCAGTTAAGTTTCAACATGTATGTTAACATGTACATAAACAGTCTTTTGTTTTATTCATTATTACTATTTGTAAATTTCTCAAATAAATCGGGTCTTCGTAATTTTGTGCGCAAAATTGACTGTTGCTTTCTCCAATCATCTATTTTTTTATGGTTTCCCGAAAGTAAAACTTCCGGTACTTGCCTGTTATTCCAAACACTAGGCCTTGAATATTGCGGATACTCTAATAATCCATTATAAAAACTTTCCTCTTCAAAGCCTTGCTCGCATTTTAATACACCGGGACATAACCTAAATACACTGTCTGCCAAAATAAGCGCCGGTAGTTCACCGCCTGTTAAAACATAATCTCCTACAGATATCTCTTCATCTGCAAGCTCATCTATAACTCGCTCGTCAATTCCTTCATAATGTCCACAAACAATTAAAATACTTTTTTTATTTGCAAGCTCTTTGCACTTTTGCTGTGTAAGTGTTTGCCCACCTGCAGTCATAAACACAATATGTGGTTTAACATTGCGTTCTTCTTTCACTGTTCTAATTATATCATTGCAACAATCGTATATAGGCTGTGCTTGCATTATCATACCGTGTCCGCCACCGTATGGGTAATCATCTACTTGGTTTTGTCTGTTAGTTGTATAGTTTCTTATTTGATGACTTTTAAATAAAATATGCCCACTATTTTGCGCTCTGCCAATAATACTTTGCTGCATAAATGCTTCACAAACTTCAGGAAACAGCGTTGCTACATCAATTCGCATCATCGTTGCCCTCTAAATTATTAAACATACCGCTAATAGGCCTTACAAAAACAATTCGTTTATCAATATCAATTTCACCCAAAAACTCATTAACAGCCGGAAACAAAAATGTTTGCCCATGTTCATTTTTTATCTCGTAAATATCGCTGTTTGAAGGATGTGTTATTGCAACAATTTTACCATAGTTAACTTGCGTATTTTCATCAACAACATCACACCCTATAACATCTGTAACAAAGTATCTACCTTTAGGCAATTTTACATCTTTACGGGCAAAATATACTGTTTTATTAATAAAAGGTCTTGCCTGTTCAACTGTATCAACACCATCCAGTTTTAATAAGCACATTTTTTTATTTACGCGTGCTAGCTCTATTTCTATTTGCTTATTTCCCTCTTCATCTAAAAACAAGCGTGATAATTTCGTTATAAACGAAACATCATCACACCATGGATATAGTTTTATCTCACCGTTAATTCCGTGTATTTTTACAAATTCGCCTATTTCTATATATTCTTTCAATATCTTTCACCTATAATAAGCATTTTATCGGCGTATTTTTGGCAACTTACTACTTTTACCCATAATTAAACCCACAATACTAAACACTATTGCGGTAATAGAAATTATACAAGAAGTTATGCCTAAAATTAAACCTACTAATCTAAAAGCTCCACCTTTTTTCATAATAAACGCCCCTTTTAAAATATTTTTATATATTATACTAAATTATATTTAAATTCGCAACAAATTTACTATTAGTGCAATAGCTAAGTTAGTTGCATTATTTGCAAAATTTTTCTATATAATTGTCAAGACATTTTTGTATAACTTCACATGCTTTTTCTTTACCTTGAACATCATCAACAACTGTTTGTTTGCCTTCAAGCTCTTTATAAATAGTAAAAAAGTGGCTCATTTCGTTAAAAATATGGTCTGGTAAATCTTTAATATCTTTATAACTGTTATATGCCGGGTCCTCAAAAGGTATAGCTATAATTTTTTCATCTAATGCACCTTGATCTAGCATCGTTATAACACCTATAGGGTAGCACCTAACAAGACTCATTGTGTCTATTACCTCGCTACACAATACAAGTACATCAAGCGGGTCTTTATCATCGGCATATGTGCGCGGTATTAAACCGTAGTTTGCAGGGTAATGTGCAGATGTATACAGAATTCTGTCTAAAATAATGTGCCCTGTTTCTTTATCTAGTTCATATTTTTTTTTGCTTCCCTTTTCAATTTCTATAACTGCTATTAAATCATTTGGATTTATTCGCGAAGGGCTTATGTCGTGCCAAATATTAGTCATGTTATTCTCCTTACTGCCGATTTATACGGCAAAACAATGTTGCAAAATAATTATATATTAATTGATTGCTTAAAAAAACCACCATTATACCAAACATAAAAATAATTAAATCCTACCGATTTTAAAATTTGTTTTGCTTCTTCGTATAAATATCCAACAGCTTTTTCACTATGCGCATCACTTGAAATTGTTACTTTTGCGTTTATTTCACACATATGTTTAAGAATAAAATTATCAGGATACGGTGTTTCTCTGTAATTTCTGAAAAGTCCACCTGTATTAAGCTCAAAAACACTTTCTGTTTTCGATATTTCGTTTACGCAGTCAAGAACTATATTTTTGTATTCTATGCTTTGTTCGTTAAAAAATTTATT
Source organism: uncultured Bacteroides sp. (assembly GCA_964369925.1). Classification (GTDB taxonomy): domain Bacteria; phylum Bacillota; class Clostridia; order Oscillospirales; family Ruminococcaceae; genus Ruthenibacterium. The sequence continues at coordinate 31,431 of CAYJGU010000008.1, forward strand.
ATTTTTATTATTTTTTACAACTAAATCCAAATGCCCAATAATATCCGGTTTATATTTAAGAGCATTTTCACACGTCAATTTGTAAAAATGCTCTACAAGCAACATAGCGTCTCCGCCAAATATATTGTTTATACAATTATTAAACGTATCTTCATCACCGTCAACGTAATAATACTCTCCGGTTTTTTCATCATATATATCGTGTACAGAACCTATCAAATAATCTATTTTATCTCTAAAGCTTATTGGAGAATAAAAATCTTGCTCTATACCGCAATAAATTTTGATCCTATCCATAAAAATGTTGTTCAAATTTTTTATTTCTTTTACATATTCACTCGCCTGTTGTTCTCCTACCCCTACAAACGGCTCATACCTGTTTTGTCCATGACAAGACATGCCAAAGTCTGTAAAACCTAATTCCGACGCCTTTAAAGCCATTTGCACGGCCGTATTTTTACCATCACAAAAAGTGCAATGATTATGAATAGTTGATTTTGGTAATACAGGGTTCACAAAAGTCATTCCAATGTCTCCTGCTTTACTTTATTGTCTATAATATGCCTAGAAGCTAGCTGTGATTTTATGTCCTCTACAGATATACCCATAGATACCATCATTACCATTATGTGATAGCACAAATCGGATATTTCAAAAATAGTTTCTTCTTTATCATTTTTCATTGCAGCAATTATAACTTCTGTACTTTCTTCGCCAACTTTTTTAAGTATTTTTTCTAGGCCTTTTTCAAACAAATATGTTGTATAGCTTTCTTTTGGTCTAGTTTCATTTCTTTGAACTAATAAATCGTACAAATCACTTAGGCTGAATTTATTTACACTTTCATCTGTTACAATGTTATTTGAAAAACAGCTTTCAGTTCCAAGATGACAAGCTGGCCCACTTTTTATTACTTTCACAAGTAAAGCATCTGTGTCACAGTCGGCTGTAATTGATACAACACGCTGTTTATTTCCACTTGTTTCTCCTTTTCTCCAAAGTTCTTGTCTGCTGCGTGAATAAAAACATGTATAATTTTCTTTTAGCGTTATATTTAAACTTTCTTCATTCATATAAGCAAGTGTTAACACTTCGCTCGTATAAAAATCTTGCACAATTGCTGGCACTAAGCCATTTTTATCAAATTTTACTTCTTGTATATTCATTTTTGCTCCGTTCATATATAAGTTATTATAAAAATTTTAATTAATTCTCATATTAACACTATTATTTACCAAATATTTTTTTAGTTCAGGTATGCCAACCTCGCCAAAGTGAAAAATACTTGCAGCAAGTCCTGCATCTACGCCTTTTATCTTAAATAGCTCATTAAAATGTTCCATATTGCCTGCACCGCCACTTGCAATTATAGGTATATTAACAATATTTGTAAGCTCTGTCAACATTTCAATATCAAATCCGTTTTTAACTCCATCTGTATCAATACTGTTTAATACAATTTCACCGGCACCTAAATTTTCGCCATTTTTTGCCCATTCCATTGCATCTATGCCGGTATCTTCTCTTCCGCCTTTTGCAAAAATACGATATTTACCATTAACTCTTGCAACATCCATAGAAAGCACAACACATTGACTACCATACTTTTTTGCCGCTAATTCAATTAGTTTATCATTGCGTATTGCACCCGAATTAACGCTAACTTTGTCTGCTCCTGCTTTCAAAACTCTGTCAAAATCTTCAACAGTATTTATACCTCCACCAACTGTTAGCGGTATAAATATTTGCGCAGCTACTTTTTTTAATATATCTGTAAATAGTGCTCTTCCCTCAAAACTTGCTGTAATATCATAAAAAACAAGTTCATCTGCACCATCGTCGTTATATTTTTTTGCAAGCTGTACAGGGTCTTGTACGTCTTGTACCCCTTTAAAATTAACACCCTTTACTACACGCGCATTTTTAATATCAAGGCAAGGTATAATTCGTTTAGATATCATAAAAATAGTCCTATCTTAATTAAATATAAATTTATTAGCTGTATAATAAGTTTTTCATTATTTATTGCTTTCCTGCAATTTGAATAACTTCTTCTAAATTTAAAGCACCCTCGTAAATGGCTTTACCCACTATAGCCGAATGAATTCCCATATCCTTTAGCTGTTTAATTTCGTTTATATTTGTAATGCCACCACTTGCAGTAATATTAATACCTTTAATTTGGCTTAATACTTTGTAAATTTCAATATTTGTTCCCTGCATTAATCCATCTTTTGATATATCGGTATAAATTACATTTTTCACCCCTAAGTTATAAAGTTCTTTGCAAAAATTCACACTGTCAACATTTGTAACATTAAGCCAGCCATCTGTTGCAACCATACCATTTTTTGCGTCTACTCCAACAGCTATTTTTTCACCATAAATGTTAACAGCACTTTTTAAAAATTGCGGATTTTTAATTGCTGCTGTTCCAAGTATTACACGGTTAACACCAACACTTAAGTATTGCTCTATTCTGTTAATGTCTCTTATTCCCCCACCAATTTCTACAAACATACTTGTACATTTAACAATTTGTTGTACTACTTCATAGTTAGATAGTTCACCGTCTTTTGCGCCGTCTAAATCTACTACATGTAAATATTTCGCACCCTTATTAGCAAAATTTTGCGCTATTTCTATCGCATCTTCGCTATAGGTGTTAACTTTATTGTAATCACCTTGTGTAAGCCTTACTACTTTTTTGTCTTTTAAATCTATTGCCGGATAAATATGCATACTATGCTCCGTTCTAATTATTTTTAATTATACGTCTAAATTTGCAAAAGCTCTTAAAATTTCTAGCCCAGCTTTGCCGCTTTTTTCAGGATGAAATTGACACCCGTAAATACTGTTTTTACTAACTACCGCAGGTATGTTTACACCGTATTCAACATTTGCAACAACATACTCATCGCAATTTTTAGCATAAAACGAATGCACAAAGTAAACACTGTCATCTTGCTTTGTATATTTCATAAGCGGATTATTATTTTTAAGAACATTGAGCTTGTTCCAGCCCATATGTGGTACTTTGCAATCAAAATTATTTTGCTCAAGGTCTTGTTTTATTGGGTAAATTTGCCCACTAATAAGTCCCAGCCCACTGTGCTGCCCAAATTCAAAACTTTTTTCAAACAGCAGTTGCATACCAACACAAATACCTAAAAACGGTTTTTTACTTGCCTGTTGCTTAATAACAGGGACAATACCTGTTGCCTCAAGTTTTTTTGCTGCGTCTGCAAAGGCACCAACGCCCGGCAAAATAATATGGCTAGCATTTTCTATATCACTTTTTTTGTTTGTTACGGTAACATCGTAGCCTAAATATTTTAAAGATGACGATAAGCTAAATAAGTTACCTACTCCGTAATCTATAATTATAATATTTTGCATATTTTCAGTCATTCCTTAATTTATAAAATAGTGCCTTTAGTAGACGGTATTTCATCTTTATACTGTTCATCAATTTTTACAGCATCGCTGAGCGTTCTTGCAAAAGATTTAAACGCGCCCTCAATAATATGGTGACTGTTTTCTCCGGCAAGTTGGTTAATGTGCAAACTAGCACCTAGATTGTTACAAAACGCAATAAAAAATTCTTTTACAAGTTCTGTGTCAAATCCGCCTATTCTTTGTGCACTTATGTTTAAATTACATGCTAAAAATGGCCTTCCGCTAATATCAATTGCCGTAAGTATAAGCGCTTCGTCCATAGGCAAAATTGTACTGCCGTACCTTTTAATTCCAGCTCTGTTTGTAAGTGCATCACTAAAAGCACGTGCAAGTGCAATGCCAACGTCTTCTACTGTGTGGTGGTAATCTACCTGAGTATCACCCACGCAATTTACAGTTAAATCAAACCTACCATGTCTTGCAAAAAGTTCCAGCATGTGGTTTAAAAAGCCACAACCTGTTTTTATGTTGTAATTCCCTGTTCCGTCAATATTTAAATTAATGCTAATTTGTGTTTCTGTTGTGTTTCTCTCTATGTTCGCCTCTCTCATACTTACAATCCCTTCATCGCTTTAAGTTCAATTTATAGCACTTATAATTTCTTTGCTTATATTTAAAAAACTTTCCATTTGTTCTTTTGTACCTATTGTAATTCTAACGTAATTTTCTATTCGTGGCAAGTTAAAATGGCGTACCAATACATTTTTCTGTTTTAATTTAGTGTAAAATTGTTGTGCCGAAATGCCATTTGGTGGCTTTGCAAAAATAAAATTTGTTACGCTGTTTGTAGTTTCAAATCCCATTTTCACAAGCTCATCTGTAACAATTTGCCTTGTTAGCATTATTTCCTTACAGCACATTTTAAAGTATAACTCATCTTCTAGCGCAGCATATCCGGCGGCAAGAGATAACCTGTTAACATTATAAGGGTTAAAACTAAATTTTACTGTATTTAAATCTGCAATTAAATCTTTACTAGAAACAGCATATCCAATTCTCATACCTGCAAGGTTTCTGCTTTTTGAAAAAGTACCTATTACCATTAAATTATCGTACTTTTGTAGTAAACACACTGCACTTTCGGCACCAAAATCAACATATGCTTCATCTACAACTATTAACCTATTTTTATTTTGTTTAAGTAATTCTTCTATTTTTTCTATAGGTAATGCAAGCCCTGTAGGTGCATTAGGATTTGCCAAAAACACTGTTCCTTTTTCATGTTTATAGTCGTTAATATCTATGCTAAAATTTTGTTTTAATGGTATTGTTTTGTAATTAACACTATATAGTTGCGCAAACACTTTATAAAAACCATAAGTTATATCGGCAAAAACAGCTCCGCTTTCGCAAAGGCAAGCAAATGCAAATGCAAGAAGTTCATCTGACCCGTTGCCACAAATAACACAGTTTGTTTTAACATTATATGTGCTTGCAAGTTTTGCCAAAAAGTCTGTGCACTCAGGGTCAGGGTAAAGACGCAAATCGTCTGTTGTATAAGTTTGTATTGCTTTTTTTACAGCTATACTTGGCGCAAACGGACTTTCATTTGTGTTAAGTTTTATTAATTTTTTCAATCCTTTTGGCTGCTCTCCCGGTGTATATGGTTCAAGTTTTATTAACTTAGAATCAAAAAATCTACTCATTAAATGCTACACTCCAAAATACAATATTATTAGTCTATGGTTTCTTCAAACCTAACAGCAACACTTTTTGCATGCGCATCAAGCCCTTCACTCATCGCAAGGCGAATAATGTCATCTTTAGCATCTTTAAGCGCCTGTTTAGTATAATAAATAAAGCTGGATTTTTTAACAAAATCATCTACAGACAGTGGAGATGAAAAAGCAGCTGTTCCATTAGTTGGCAGTGTATGGTTAGGGCCGGCAAAATAATCTCCAAGTGCTTCCGGAGCATTTTTTCCTAAAAAAATACTTCCGGCATTTTTAATGCTATTTAACATATCAAACGGTTCGTCTGTGCAAATTTCTAAATGTTCAGGTGCAATTTCATTGGCTATATCAACGCCTTGCATTAAATTGTCGGCAATTATTATTTTACCGTTATTGTATATAGATTCTCTAGCTATTTCGCTTCTTGTAAGTAATGGAATTTGCCTCTCAAGTTCTTGTGCAACATTTTTTGCAAGTGTCTCATCATCGCACACAAGTACAGATGTCGCCATTGTGTCGTGTTCGGCTTGACTTAACATATCAGCTGCAATATAAACCGGATTAGACGTTTTATCGGCCAAAACAAGTATTTCGCTCGGCCCTGCAATCATGTCTATATCTACAAGCCCAAAAACAAGTTGCTTTGCCATTGCAACGTATGCATTTCCCGGTCCTACTATTTTATCTACCTTTGGCACACTTTGAGTACCATATGCAAGCGCTGCTATTGCCTGTGCCCCGCCTGTTTTAAATATTTTTGTAACACCCGCAACTTTTGCAGCCGCTAAAATTTCGTTTGGTATACAGCCACTTTTATTTGGTGGCGTAACCATAATAATTTCGCTAACACCTGCAATTTTAGCCGGTATTGCGTTCATTAACACTGTAGAAGGATACCTAGCGGTACCGCCCGGCACATAAATACCAGCACGCTTTACAGGCATTACTTTTTGCCCTAAAATTATACCTTGCTTTTCGTTAACAGTAAAGTTATTTCTTACTTGTCTTTTATGGAAGCCCTCAATGTTTGCTGCAGCTTTTTCAAAAGAATGTATAAGCTCTTTATTTGTACTGTTATAAGCATTGTCAATTTCTTGTTGGCTTACAGCTAAATCGCTAATATCTGCACCATCAAATTTTTGTGTGTATTTTTTCACAGCATCATCTTTGTTTTGTTTTACATCTTCAAGTATTGCTAAAACATCTAAGCGTATTTTATCGCTAATACTATTATTTTCGCGTATCAATATTTCGTTTATGTCTACTTCATTATATTTTAAAATTTTTATCATTTTCTTCTCCGCATATAATTTTAAATTTTATTTTAATAGTTTATCACAAATCTCATTAATCTTATCGGCATAAAATGGATAAGCAGCTTTGTTGGCAATTAATCTTGCGCTACTATTCGCAATGTCTTCAAAAACACTTAAATTATTTTCTATTAGTGTTTTTCCTGTTTCAACTATATCCACAATTACATCCGATAAATCTAAAATAGGTGCAAGTTCTATGCTTCCGTTCAGTTTAATTATCTCAATTTGTCTACTTTGAGAATGGTAATATTCCTTAGCTATATTTGGATATTTTGTGGCAACTCTAAGCGGTAAACTTAAGTCCTCTTTCCAACCGTTTTTTGCTGCAACAGCAAGTTTACATTTGCCAATATCTAAATCTAAAAGTTCATATACATCTGGTTTTGTTTCCATTAGCGTGTCTTTTCCTACAACGCCTAAATCTGCTGCTCCATGTTCAACATAAATAGCAACGTCACTGGGTTTTACAAGCAAATATCTAACACCTTTTTGTATATTCTCAAATACTAGCTTTCTATTGTCTTCTTTTATTTCATCACAGTTATATCCCATTTTTTCAAATAAATTGTAAACCTGATTACCTAACCTACCTTTGGGTAATGCAATATTTAGCATGTTACCACCTCACCATTATTACTTAATTTTAATGTGGTTTTACAACGTATATTGTTTTGTATTTCTTTTTCGTTTACTGCAATTATGCTTTTACCTTGCTTTTTAATATTCATAACTGTCTGCATAATTTGCTGTGCGCTATCTTCGCTTTTATATATTAATAATGTATCAACATCGTATTCGCTTGCACTTGCAAAGGCTCTGTCTAGTTCTGCCAAATACACAGCAAAACCAAACGCATTTTGCGGCTTGTTAAAATGTCTCATCATGTTATCGTATCTTCCACCAACTAGTACCGCGCCAGGTGCTTGTTTTACATAACCATGCAATATAATACCATTGTAATAATCGGCATTACTTAATACCGAAAGGTCTAGTTTTATTTTTTTTGTATCTGTAAAATTCTTAATAACATTATATATTTCGCATAAGTCGTTGTAGGCATCCTCAGCTTGTTTACAACAAATTAACTGCTTTGCACTTTTTAATGTGCTTTCAAACTCACCAAATAAACTTATTAGTAATTTTAGTTTACTTATTTGTTCTTCATTGCACATAGAATTCTTTGCTATTCTTACAAGTTCATGTGTGTTTTTATCTTTTATAAGTTCTCTCATTTGTTTTTTTTCTTCAGTTGATATATTAAAAGAATTTAAAAGGCTAGTTACAAAACCCATATGACTTACCGTCAAAATATTATCACTGCTAATAACTTCTAAGCTTTGCATTGCAAGCATTACAGTTTCAGCCTGAGAGTAAACATCGTTGCAGCCAATAAATTCAACACCCATTTGCCTTATTTCTTTTATATCTCCACTAACGGGAGATGTCCTAAAAACATTCTCTATATAATAAAGCTTATTAATTTTATCTGTATTTTTTGTGTTTTTAATAATGCTCATTGTTACGTCGGGTTTTAATGCTTTTAACTTTCCTCTTGCGTCCGAAAATGTAACTATTCTTGTACCGTTTAAAAAATCTTTATGGTTAACGTACAAATCATAGTTTTCAAAATTACTCATCTTATACCTGCGATATCCGCTCATAGAGTATAGCTCTTTTAATTCTTGCGTAACTTTTTCTTCTTTTAGTCCGCTTAACTCTTTTTTATTCACACTCACACTGCTTACCCCTTTACATAACCTATTTTAATGCTAACACTATTTTCTTATAATACTATACATTGTTTTTTCACTTTAGTCAAGTAAATTAATAAAGTTTTTTTGTTTTATTTATGTCTTGACAACTTATTATAGTTTATGATAATATATTTTCATATTAAAATAAAGGCTATGATAGGGAATAAAATACATATTTTGAGTTTTAGAGAGTTGTCGGCTGGTGAAAGACAATACCGAATTTGTTAATACTCGCCCTTGAGCTTGCACCCGAAAAGAATTACTTAGTAGGCGTGTACGTTTTTGACATACGTTACAATGTCATGCTGTTAACGTATTTTGTACGTTCGACCGCACAGAGGGGTTGCAATTGCAACAATAAGAGTGGTACCGCGAAGATATAAATTATCTACGTCTCTTAGCCAGTAGTGGCTTTGAGGCGTTTTTTTATTGCCTATAAGCCTATAAAATTAATTGGTTAAAATAACTTGTTGTGCATTAAGCAGTTATTTTAGCAGAATGGAGCATAATATGAAAAACGCAAACAAGTATAAAGCGGGTTTTTACAATGCACCCAAAACCGCAATGAAATGGACTCAAAAAGACAAAATAGACAAAGCACCTATTTGGTGTAGTGTAGATTTACGTGATGGCAATCAAAGCCTAATAGTGCCAATGAGTTTAGAAGATAAAATTGAATATTTCAATTTTCTTGTTAAAATAGGCTTTAAAGAAATTGAGGTTGGGTTTCCTGCTGCTAGTGAAACAGAATATGAATTTTTAAGAAGACTTATAGAGGATAACTTAATACCAAGCGATGTTACTGTACAGGTTTTAACACAGTGCAGAGAACATATTATACGCAAAACTTATGATGCACTTAAAGGTGCACCGAATGCAATAGTTCATTTTTATAATTCAACAAGTGTTGCACAAAGGCAACAAGTGTTTAAAAAGTCTAAAGAAGATATTAAGCAAATTGCAATAGACGGAGCAAAACTTGTAAAGCAATTGGCAGATGAATATGATGGTAATTTCCGTTTTGAGTATAGCCCTGAAAGCTTTACAGGAACAGAGCCCGAGTACGCCCTTGAAGTGTGCAATGCAGTGCTAGATATTTTAAAACCAACAGCCGATAAACCTGTTGTTATTAACTTACCTGCTACTGTTTCTATGAGCATGAGTCACGTATATGCTAACCAAATTGAATATATGTGCGACAACTTAAATTACAGAGAGAATGTAATTGTTAGTTTACACCCACATAACGACAGAGGCTGTGGTGTTGCCGATACAGAACTTGGCCTATTAGCAGGTGCCGACAGGGTTGAGGGCACACTTTTTGGCAATGGTGAGCGCACCGGCAATGTAGATATTGTGACGCTTGCAATGAATATGTACAGCCAAGGCATAAACCCTTGTTTAAATTTTACCGATATGCCAAGTGTTGTAGCTCAATATGAAAAATCTACAAACATGCGTGTATACGAGCGCACACCTTATGCAGGCGCACTTGTTTTTGCTGCATTTAGTGGTAGCCATCAAGACGCAATTGCTAAAGGTATGAAATGGCGACAAGATAACAAACTTGATGAATGGACTGTGCCATATTTACCTATAGATCCAAGCGATGTTGGAAGAGAATATCAAACAGACGTTATACGCATTAACAGCCAAAGCGGCAAGGGCGGCATAGGGTATATTCTTGAGCAAAACTACGGATATGATTTACCATCTAAAATGCGTGAAGCTCTTGGATACACTGTTAAAGATTTATCTGATAAAATGCAAAAAGAGCTTAGCCCATTAGATATTTATAGTGTTTTTAAAGATGAGTATCTAAATAAAATAAATCCGTTTTCAATTCCTGAATCGCACTATATACAAAAGGATGATGAAAACGACCGCATTTACGCAATGGTAACTGCTTTGGAAAAAGACATTAGTGTTGAGTATACAGGCAAAGGAAACGGAAGATTAGATGCAGTAGTAAACGCAATAATTAACGGCAGCGGTCGCAAATTTTCTGTTATTAAGTATCAAGAACACTCACTTACTTCTGGCAGTACAAGTAAAGCAGTTGCATACGTTGGCCTAAATTGGGAAAACAAAACACAAACTTGGGGTGCCGGCACCGACAGTGACATAATTGTTGCCAGTGTTAAAGCACTTGCAAGCGCAATTTGTAATTATGAAAGCAAATAAAATAAGTTAATACATATTATGGAGTTGATAAAAAATGGGAATGACAATGACCCAAAAAATACTTGCCGCACACGCCGGCCTTAGTAATGTAGAGCCTGGTATGTTAATTATGGCAGAGCTTGATATGGTACTTGGAAATGACATTACAAGTCCTGTTGCAATTAATGAATTTGAAAAAGCCGGATTTAACAGTATTTTTGACAAAGAAAAAATTAGCCTGGTTATGGACCACTTTGCACCAAACAAAGATATTAAAGCAGCGCAACAAACTAAACAAAGCCGTGAATTTGCAAACAAGTACGATATTTTAAATTTTTACGACGTAGGTAGCATGGGTATTGAACACGCACTATTGCCTGAAAAAGGGCTTGTTTGTGCAGGAGATTGCATAATAGGAGCCGATAGCCACACATGTACTTATGGTGCTCTTGGTGCATTTAGCACCGGCGTTGGCAGCACCGATATGGCCGCAGGTATGGCTACAGGCAAATGTTGGTTTAAAGTGCCAAGTGCAATACGCTTTAACCTAAAAGGTGCACTACAACAACACGTTAGCGGTAAAGACGTTATTTTACATATTATTGGCAAAATAGGCGTAGACGGCGCACTGTATAAGAGCATGGAGTTTGGCGGCGAAGGGTTAAAAAACTTAAGCATGGACGACAGGCTTTGTATTGCAAATATGGCAATAGAAGCTGGTGCAAAAAACGGAATATTTGAAGTAGATGAAATTACTACATCATATATGAGCGAGAGAGTTACTAAAAAATATGCTGTGTATTCACCTGATGAAGACGCTGTTTATGATGAGGTAATAGAAATAGATTTAAGTACAATATTACCAACAGTAGCATTCCCCCATTTACCGGAAAACGCACGCACTATAGATACTATAGGCGCAAATGAAGTTAAAATTGACCAAGTAGTTATTGGCAGTTGTACAAATGGGCGCCTTTCAGACATGGCAATAGCAGCAGATATTTTAAAAGGTAAAAAAGTTGCAAAAAATGTAAGGGTTATTGTAATACCTGCAACACAGCACATTTATAAAGAGTGTATACGCCTTGGTTATTTAGACATTTTTATAGATGCAAACTGCGTTGTAAGCACACCTACATGTGGACCTTGTCTTGGAGGTTATATGGGTATACTTGCCGAAAATGAAAGATGTGTTGCCACAACAAACCGTAATTTTGTAGGTAGAATGGGACACCCTGAAAGCGAAGTTTACCTAGCTAGCCCTGCCGTTGCTGCGGCAAGTGCAATTACAGGTTATATAAGTAATCCAATGGAGGTATGTAAATAATGCAAAGTACAGTAAACGGCAAATCACACTGTTTTGGAGATAATATTGACACAGACGTAATTATACCGGCACGTTATTTAAATACACCTAATGCAAAAGAGCTTGCTGCTCATTGCATGGAAGATATAGATGCCAATTTTGTAAACAATGTAAAGCAAAACGATATTATTGTAGGCGGTTTTAACTTTGGTTGCGGCTCTAGCCGTGAGCATGCCCCACTTGCAATAAAAACTTGCGGAGTATCTTGTGTTATAGCAAAAACCTTTGCTCGTATTTTTTACCGCAATGCAATTAATATTGGCCTTGCCATATTAGAATGCGAAGAGGCAAGCAACAAAATAGAGCCCGGCGATGATATAACAGTTAATTTTGATACTGGAATAATTACAAATAACACAAAAAATGAAACATATACCGCACAACCTTTTCCTAGTTTTATTAAAGATATAATTGATAAAGGCGGACTACTTGCAAGCATAAAATAATATTCTTAGGAGGACACCATGCAAAAGAACATTACCGTATTAAAAGGCGATGGAATAGGCCCTGAAATAGTAGAAGAAACAATTAAAGTACTTAATGCAGTAGAAAAAAAATATAACCATAAATTTAATTACACTTATGCCGACATTGGCGGTAGCGCCATAGATAAATATGATGAGCCCTTACCACAAAGCACAATTGAAGCATGCTTAAATTGTGACAGCGTACTTTTAGGTGCTGTTGGTGGCCCAAAATGGGACAATTTATCGGGCGATAAAAGACCTGAAAAAGGACTTTTAGGCATACGCAAGCAAATGAATTTATACTCAAATATACGCCCTGCAAAGTTATTTAACCAACTTGCTAGCACTAGTCCTTTGCGCACAGATATAGTTGAAAAAGGTATAGATTTTATGGTAGTTAGAGAGCTTACCGGAGGTGTTTATTTTGGTGAGCATAAGCTAGAAACAGTAAATGGTAAAAGAATTGCAACAGACATTATGCCTTATAGTGAAGATGAAATAAGAAGAATTGTAAAAATTGGTTTTGAAACTGCCGCTAAGCGTCGTAAAAAGCTTACAAGCGTAGACAAGGCAAACGTACTTGAAACAAGTAGGTTATGGCGATCTGTTGCAAATGAAGTGGCAAAAGATTATCCGGATATTGAATTTGAGCACATGCTCGTAGATAACTGCGCAATGCAAATTGTTAAAAACCCTGCTCAATTTGACGTTATTGTTACAGAAAACATGTTTGGCGACATTTTAACCGATGAAGCAAGCATGATAACAGGTAGCATAGGTATGATACCATCTTCCAGTTTAGGCGATGGTACTTGTGGTCTATACGAGCCTATACATGGCTCGGCACCGGACATTGCAGGTACCGGCAAAGCAAACCCAATTGGTACTATACTTGCAGCAGCAATGATGCTAAAATATTCGTTTAATATGGAAATAGAAGCCCAGGCTATAGAAAATGCTGTAAATAAAGTGCTAAATAACAATTTGCGTACAATCGATATTATAGAAGATAACTGCACAATTTTATCTTGTAGCGAAATGGGTAGCGCAATTGCCAAAGAAATATAATTTTAAACATTGCTTATAAGTTATAAAATAAAAAAACCTCAGGGAAATACCCTGAGGTTTTTATTATATATAAATAATTATTAAGTTTTTAATGCAGCCGTACTAATTAGTACATGCCACCCATGCCGCCCATGCCGCCTGCCATAGCAGCAGCACTTGCAGCTGCACTTGGATCTTCAGGCTCATCTGCAACTAAGCTCTCTGTTGTAAGCACCATAGCTGCAACACTAGCTGCGTTTTCAAGTGCCGAACGAGTAACCTTTGTTGGATCTACAATACCTGCGGCAATCATATCAACATACTCTTCTTTTTGAGCATCAAACCCATAGTTTACTTTACCCGAAGAAATAATTTTATCAATAATAACACTGCCCTCTAGGCCTGCATTTTGTGCAATTTGGCGAAGCGGAGCTTCAAGTGCTTTACGAATAATTGCAGCACCTGTGCGCTCGTCACCCTCAAGTTTTGTAATAACTGTTTCTACACTTGTAATTGCATTTATTGGTGCTGTACCACCACCTGCAATAATGCCCTCTTCAACAGCTGCTTTTGCAGCATTAAGTGCATCTTCAATGCGTAATTTTTTCTCTTTCATCTCTACTTCAGTTGCTGCGCCAACTTTAATAACAGCTACACCACCCGAAAGTTTAGCAAGTCTCTCTTGTAGTTTTTCTTTGTCAAATTCGCTTGTTGTAACATCCATTTGAGATCTTATTTGTGCAACACGTGCGTTAACATCATCTTTTTGTCCAATGCCATCTACAATTGTTGTGTTTTCTTTTCCAACAATTACTTGGCGTGCTTGTCCAAGCATTTCTACTGTAGCATCTTTCAAATCGTAGCCTAGTTCATCACTAACAACTGTACCGCCAGTTAAAATTGCAATATCTTGCAACATTTCTTTACGCCTATCACCAAAACCTGGTGCTTTAACAGCAACAACAGTAAATGTGCCGCGTAAGCGGTTAACTATTAATGTAGAAAGTGCTTCACCCTCAACATCTTCGGCAATAATAACAAGCTTCTTACCACTTTGTACAATTTGCTCAAGAAGAGGTAAAATATCTTGAATTACGCTGATTTTTTTATCTGTTATCAATACATATGCATCATCAATAATAGCTTCCATACGCTCTGTATCTGTAATCATATATGGTGTAATGTAGCCACGATCAAATTGCATACCTTTAACAACTTCACTGTATGTTTCAGCAGTTTTGCTCTCTTCAATTGTAATAACACCGTCGGCACTAACTTTCTCCATAGCCTCTGCTATAAGTGTGCCTATTGTTTCGTCGCCTGCAGATACAGTTGCTACTCTAGCAATATCGTCTGTACCGCTCATTTTTTTGCTGTTAGCTGCAAAAGATTCTACTGCAACTTTTACAGCTTTGCTAATACCCCTTTTAATATCCATTGGATTAGCGCCTGCTGCAACGTTTTTCATACCTTCTGTAACAATTGCCTGTGCCAATACAGTTGCTGTTGTTGTGCCGTCACCTGCTGCATCATTTGTTTTTGTTGCAACTTCACGTACAAGTTGTGCACCCATATTTTCAAATTCGTCTTTTAATTCTATTTCTTTAGCAATAGTAACACCGTCGTTAGTAATTACAGGGCCACCAAATTTTTTACCAAGTACAACGTTTCTACCTTTAGGGCCAAGTGTAATTTTTACGGTGTCTGCCAATTTATCTATACCTGCACTAAGTGCTTTGCGGGCCTCTTCACCCATTAATAGCTGTTTTGCCATATTATTTTATCTCCTTTATAATTTGCATATAATTTTAATACTATTCTACAATAGCTAATATATCCGATTGCCTTACGATAACACACTCTTCATCGTCAACTTTAACTTCTGTTCCTGAATATTTGCTAATTAAAACTTTATCGCCCAATTTAACTGTCATTTCAACTTCGTTTCCATCAACAATTCCACCTGGGCCCACTGCCACAACTTCACATACTTGGGGTTTTTCCTTTGCGGCACCTGTCAATATTATACCGCTCTTTGTTGTTTCTTGCGCTTCAATGTTTTTAATAACTACCCTGTCAGCCAGAGGTCTTATTTTCATAACTTTTCCTCCATTCAAATTTAAAGGTTAGCACTCTTAACGTTTGAGTGCTAAAACTATTTTACATTTATTTTAACAAAAAATCAATACCCAAAAATAAATTTTTTGTTAACAAATTTTAATATTTTTAATAATATGGTCAATATAATTATTTATATTCATTGTAAACTTTTAATGGCAGAACAAAATTTGCAGCACTATTAAGCACAGAAATATTAATATTATCCATAAATAGTGCTTCTCCGTCAATATTAACTATATTTTTCTTATTGTCTGTGTTTTCTATTTCAATTTTTTTGCACTTTTTATACATTATAATGTCTTGCAAATCTTCTCTAACATTTGTTTCACTTGCAAGGTGCGCACCCGACTTATAATCGGAAATTACTGATGCAATTTTTAACTTACTTATTTTTTTAACAATAACAGTTTCAATAATACCGTCGTTTACTTTTGAAAACTTAGAAGCTAATACCCCGCTCCCATATGTTTTTCCGTTACAAATTGCTATAAGCAAAAATTCGTCTTGTAAAACTTGATCGTCTAATTTTATTGTTAATTTTTGTCCAAGTGGTTTAAGAACTTGCTGAATAATTGACAAATTATATGCGAGTTTACCGTTTATAAGCGGTATATTTTTAAATTTAGTCATTCCAAATGCAACATTCGCATCAAGGCCAACCGAGGCAATATCATGTGCAATTTTGTCGTTAATTTGTATTAAATCTACTTTAATTGGTTTTCCGTTTATATTGTCTTGTAAATTTGTAAAGTCATACACATCGGCAAAATTGCGCACATAATCGTTACCCGAACCACCCGGAATACTTGCAATTTGTGTGTTTTCAAACTTGTAGGCACCGTAAAACACTTCGTTTAATGTTCCATCTCCACCACATGCATAAAATCTAACAGTATCACCTTTTTGTGCAATTCTATGTGTAATTTCTGTGGCATGACCTGCATACTCTGTACAGTAAATTTCGTAATTTATGTTCATTTTCTTTGCAGTTTCATTTATTTTTTCTATCCAAAATAAGTTTTTATTTTTTTTGCCGGCATGGGGGTTTACTATAAAAATATGTTTCATTAATTGTTCCTTTATTTAAAATTTTTCCGACGTAGCAAAACACACTACATCACAATAAATAGCACCGCTGGCCATAACTTCTTTTGCACACTCATTTACGGTAGAACCCGTAGTAAGAATATCATCTAACAAAAGCACCCGTTTATTTATAATTGCGATTTTATTCTTAATGCTAAAAGCACCAATAACATTTGTACGTCTTTCATTTCCGTCTAGCTTGGCTTGATGTTTTGTTTTCCTTGTTTTCTTTAATGCATTGCTACAATATTTAATATTAAGCTCTTTACACAATAACCTTGCCATTATTGCAGGTACATTGTCTCGCTTTATAATGTCCACTCCGTTTTTAGGTACTATTATTACAACATCATAATCATCTGTTCTGTTTGCAGCTATTATATGTTCATACATACATTTTGCACAAAATCGTGCTAAGTAAAGCTCTCCGTCATATTTTAATTTCTTAATTAATTTTTTTATATTGTTATTATACCAATATGCAGCATACGCATTGCGTATATTGCTCAGTTCATGGTTAGTTTTTGGTACACATTCACCTATTTTTCTAACACATGCATTATTAACTTCTATGCAATTATCGCAAATATCTTTACCGCTTATATCAAAACAAAACACACAGCGGTTAGGCAGTACATAATTAAATAGTTTTTTTGCAACTTGCTTAAGTTTGTCCATGTTTCACCTATAATTAATTTTTATAATTTGGTTTATTCATTTAAAAAATATAACAAGCAAGAAAACCTTTTACTTTGCTTTGAGTTGTTTATCATTTGTTGTGTTTGGCTTTGCGTGCCTGCTATTATGCATAGTTTTTTTGCCCTAGTTACACCTGTATACAATAAATTTCTATAGCATAGTTTCGGTGGCACATCTAAAATAGGTAAAATAACTGCCGCAAATTCACTACCTTGGCTTTTATGTATTGTAACAGCATATGCAATTTCAAGCTCATACACAAATTCTGTTGTGTATTTATAAATTCTGTCCTCACTTTTAACCGTAACACTGCCCTCTTTTTCACTAACGTCAATTATAATGCCCATGTCACCGTTAAACGCACCCGCAGCTTCTTCGTCATCGCCTATTTTGTTGTACACTATATCATAATTATTTTTTGTTTGCATCACCTTATCGCCCACACGCAATATTTTATCTTGCAGTTTTAACTGCTTTTTTCCTTGCTTTGGCGGGTTTAAATAATCTTGCAACATTGTGTTTAATGCAGCTGTGCCCACAGGCCCAATTTTTGTTGGGCATAGCACTTGTATATCCTCTAGCGCATTAAACTTATAGCTAGAAGGCAGCCTCTTACTAACAAGTTCACAAATTAAATTTGCACATTTTTCAGCATTATTTTGCTCTAGCACAAAAAAATCACTGTTTCTTCCACTTAATCGCAATTTTTCACCGTTAACAATTTTATGAGAGTTAAATACTATATCACTTTGTGCTGCTTGCCTAAATATCTCTTTTAGCCTAATTGTAGGTATTTTATCACTTGCAACAATACTAGATAACACATTGCCCGCACCTACACTTGGTAACTGGTCTTCATCACCTATTAAAATAATTTTACAACGCGGTTTTAATGCACAAAGCAAACTTTGAAACAATAACACATCAACCATACTCATCTCATCAATAATTACAACATCACATTTTAACATGTTTTTTTCATTATGTATAAAACGAACAATATTATCTGTAGAAAAATCCACCTCTAAAAGCCTATGTATTGTAGTTGCTTTTCTATTTGTAAGTTCAGATAATCTTTTAGCTGCCCTACCTGTAGGCGCCGCTAAAGAAACTCTTTGCCCTAAGTGCTCGAATGCAGTAATTATGCCATTAACCGTTGTTGTTTTACCAGTACCCGGCCCACCGGTAAGTACAAGCACATTATTTTTTATTGCTAAGCTAATTGCCTCTTTTTGCAATGGCGCATATTCAATATTATTTACATTTTCAATCTTTTCAAAAATTTGTTCATAATTTATTAGCTCACTACTGGGTAGTTTTACAGTATCTAATAAGTGCTGGGCAATATCGTACTCAGCATTTAAATATTCTGGCAAAAAAATATAGTTTCTTTGATCTGTTTGTTGCTCGCTAATATTTTTATTTTCAATATTATAATTAATATTTTCCTGTACTATTTCAGGTTCTACATTTAAAAAAGACGAAACAACGTTAATTAACTTATTATATGGTACACACGTATGTCCATTTTGCAAATTGTGCCTTAAAATATACAAAATTGCAGCACCTATTCTTTCACTACAATTATACTCCATTAACATTTCTGCGGCAATTTTATCTACAAATGCAAAATCAATATAAATTGGATAACCGCAAAGCACATAAGGGTTAATTTTTATGCACTCTATTGTATCATCTCCAAAAATTTTGTAAAATTCAATTGCTTTATCTGCCGATATTCCAAGCTGAGCAAAATAAACAATTGTTTCACGTATGTTAAACATGCTTTTAAATTCTTGTTGTATTTTTATTGCTTTATCAAGTGATATACCCTTTATTAACGATAAACTTTTAGCGTCTGTTGCAATAACTTCAAGTGTTTCGTCTTTAAATTTGCTAACAATTTTTTTAGCTGTCGCCTTACCTATATAAGGCAAAGCGCCACTTTCTAAATATTTTAATACCGCACTTACACTTTGCGGCAAACTTGCTTCGTAAGAGTTTACCCTAAACTGCATACCAAAGTTTGCATGAGCTTTAAAAAAGCCGTATAGTTTAACACTCTCGCCAACGCAAAGTTGCGAGAGTGTACCAACAGCTGTTAAAAGTTCATTGTCTTGTGTTTCAATGTCAAGTACAGCATAACCATTTTCTTTATTGCAAAACACTATATGTTCAACGGTTCCTACTATTGTATGTTGTTTATTTGTATCTTGCATTACCAATTATTTATACCTTCTTTTACTGTACTAAATTAACATTTTATTTATTTTGTTTAAAGTAAATTATATTACTATTACAATCATTTATTTCAAATAAATAGTATGTAATAATATTAGAAACTTCATAAAAAAATAATACTAAAACAATTGTAATAATTATAAATAAAGTTGCACCTATCATTATAATACCTCGCATGTTTAATAATATTTTATATTATGCAAACATACAATTATTTGTGCTTTATATTATTTTTTTATAATTTTTTCAATATACTCACTAACTTTTTCACCAAATAATCGTTTTTTCTTATTTTCTGGTTCCTTTTTGGAGTTACTTAAGTATTTATTATAATGCCTTAAAGCTTCTAAAATAGTTTCAACGTTTATATTATTGTTACTACTATTTTTATTATTTTGTATTTTACTTACATCGCTTACAATTTCTTGCAAAGCACCGGTAAAATCTTCTACTGCAGATAGTGCCTGATTTTGAGTGCAAGCTATTGCAACATGGTATTCGCTGTTTTGTACAATTATTGGTAACAAATACTCGTATTCATTGTTGGTCAAATCAAACATATCTTGATCAAAATCCATTTTAGACAATAGTTCTATTGCTTTTGTTCTTGCAAAAAACATGCTTGCCTTTATGCTAACAGGGCATTGATCACTATCTAACGTTATATTTACACCTAAAGTATCAAGCCTATTTAAAAGTTTTTCTGCAATTTTGGGCCAATTTTCAAGCCCATTGCAATTAATATTTTGTAATATTGGGGCAACAATAAACGCACCTAAATCATCACGCTGCTCTAAAAGTGCTCCGCAGGCTGCAGGTTTTAAACTTTCTATTGCATTCTCTATTGTGCAAGCATTTATAAACTCATCTTTCGTATTAACAATGTTGTTGTGACAATATAAAATGTTTTCAAATACGCAAACATCTTTCCATAGTTTTCCAAATAAATATGAAAACCCATCTTCTTCTATAACAATGCATTGTGTTTTAGGTGGTAATTTAAGTTGAAAACTATCACGCAACTCTTCGCTTGCAAAAAGGCATAATAAAGAAGTATCTTTTTGCATTTTTGCTGCACCAGCGCATAATAACTCTCCCATCTCCTCTTTTGCAAACCACAAAACAGCAGCAGTTCTTTTATAGTTACCTTTAACTGCATCAACGTTTTCTACAAAGCATAAACTTTTATGCAATTGTTGTGGCGTAAGTGTTCTAAATAAATTTTTATTTATAAACGAAATAGGATACTCTGTTTGGAGTCTAATATAATTATAAAGCTGCTTAGATATATTTTTATTCGAAAATCTTCTTTTTTCAAAATCCGAGTTAAAAAAAGCTTTTCTTTTAAAAAACGGATTTCCTTCTTTTAACAACTGTGTCGGAATATCAATAGATGCATTTAGCGTGTAATCATCGTATTTATCAGTATTTATGTAAGTGTCAAGTATAAATCCTTTACACGTAAAGTAATTTGTAAAATTTTTGCACTGCGCCATGGCATCATAATTTGAAGAAGTATCCTCGACATAATCTTGCCAAAAGCTTAAAAACTCAGGTGATTTTATTATGCTGGACTTAACTACAAAAAAGCTATTATCAATACAGCTACTTACTTCTTGTTCGTTTTCTTTTATATATTTAAAGTTTGTAACGCCCCAAAAATCTATTTTCTTTTTACTAAACATTTTATTAAACATTGTGTGTAAAGAACTGATAGGGCCAAACAAACCTTGATTAAAAAACACAATTTCATCGTATTTAGTAATATTTTTCGTATCTAAAATAGCTTGTTTATATGCAGCAAAATCATAACCAATATTATCTTTAAAAATAATTTGCGTGCTATGAAGCTTTAGTCTTCGCTCACCATCGGTATTTACAACTCCATTTATAACAACGCAAACATCCGTGCAGTGTTCACGCATTGCTTTTAGCATAAAAATAGCATAATCATCAACTACACCATTTTTGTCGTAATACGCAAATACAGCAAGTCTTTTGCAGTGTTTGGTATGAACAGCCGGCATAAAGCAACCCCTCTTTCGCTATAATTTTTATAAAGTATGTATTTTATGTAACAGACACGTCTGTACCAAGCCATTTAATACTTATCTCAGACAATGTGCCATCATTTTTTAATTCAGATAAAATTGTATCAATTTGTTTATAAAGCTCTATGTCAGCCTTTCTTAAACCTATCGTATAATATATATCGCCAAAATCCATAGGTGTTGGAAAAAGCGTAGTCGTCATAGTTTTTATTTTATCATTATAATAAACTTCATCTACAATAATGCAATCAATTTCATTCTTTTCTATAGCAGCTAATACATCGTTGTAGTTTGCGTAAAACTTTATTTCGCTTTCAATTGAAGAATATAAACTTAAACCTTTAATAACTTCATGTGCCGTACTATTTTGAGGAATACCTATAGTCAAACCTGCTAAATCACTGTCACTTCTAACTTCGTGTTCGGGAGTTGTTAAAACCGAAAGTATACTTACAAGATATGAGCTTGTAAGGTTCATTGACTGTTGACGCTCGTTAGTAATAGCAAGACCACTTAAAACACAATCAATTTCTCCACTGTTAAGTAAATTCTCTTTTTGAGACATATCTATACTTTTAAATTCAGCCTGAACACCTATTGATGAACAAATAGCCTTGGCTAAATCTATATCAAATCCAACGTATGCGCCTGTGCTGTCTTTTGAAGACATTGGAGCAAAGTATTCGTCTACACCTATAACTAGTGTGCCTTTTGCTTTTATATCCTCTAATGTTGTAGTATAAGACTGTGCTATCTCCGGCTCTTCTTGCTGAACTGCACTACTAGAATCACTAGCTTGCTCTTGTCCATCTTGCGTACTTTCATTGTTATCTCCCATTTCAGCACCTATTGGAGCACTTTGGCTGTCAGCTACCTCAGATTGAACGCCTGAAGTGTTATTACTATTATTATTTAAATTAGTATTTACGAAAGAGCATGCAGTGAGTGCTAAACAAACAATTAATATAAAATAAATAACTAAAAATTTATTTTTCATGAAAACTCCAATCTGCTGATTTTAACCAGCAATAAAAATGTTAATATTTAAACTTTTATAAGAAATAAACATAAAATACATATATTATATTTTTCTAATCAATAAATCAGTTTAATACATTATGCGTTCAAAAAATGCATAATACCTATAATATTATACAATATATTGTAAATTTAGTAAACATTTTTTACTTAATTTATATGTTTTAGAATTGTAAAATTTTTTTATTACTTTATAAGTAATTATTAAAGTTGTTTTTTTGCCTAAATTTTTGTATACTATGTTATAACGTTTAAAATAAATATATGAGGGGATTATAAATGAACTATATTATTCCAAACGATTATAAACCTTGTTTGGGTTTATACGACACTCAAAAGGCAATAGGTTTAATAAAACAAATTTTTTTATCTAAGCTTTGTAGTGCACTGCATTTAAAACGTGTTACTGCACCACTTTTTGTTGATCCTAATACAGGGCTAAATGACAATTTAAACGGTACAGAAAGGCCTGTTAGCTTTGATATACCGGCATTAGATGGCAAAGAAGCAGAAGTAGTGCATAGCCTTGCAAAATGGAAAAGGCTAGCGTTGTACAATTATGATTTTCATGTAGGCAATGGACTTGTTACAGACATGAATGCTATAAGGCGCGATGAAGAAACAGATAACCTGCACTCTATTTATGTAGACCAATGGGATTGGGAAAAAGTTATAGATGAAAACGCACGCAACATAAATACACTTAAAAACACTGTTCAGGCTATCGTGCACGCCATATGTGGAACACTTGATGAAGTTAAATGGCAATTTACAGGGTTAAACACAGAACTTTGCAGAGATGTTACGTTTATTACATCACAAGAACTGGAAGATACTTACCCAAATTTAACACCAAAAGAGCGCGAGGATGCATTTTGTAAGTTACATAAAACAGTTTTTATTATTGGTATTGGCGATATATTAAATAGCGGTAAAAAACATGACGGACGAGCCCCTGATTATGATGACTGGGAACTAAACGGAGATTTATTATTTTGGCACGAACTTTTACAGTGCTCTGTTGAACTTAGCAGCATGGGCATAAGGGTAAACAGTGATTCCTTAAAGTCGCAATTAGAAAAAGCAAATTGCACACAGCGCAGCGAACTTGAATTTCATAAATTAGTAGCCGATAACACATTACCTTTAACTATGGGTGGCGGCATTGGTCAAAGTAGGCTTTGTATGTTATTACTCGGCAAAGTGCATGTTGGTGAGGTTCAAGTATCACTATGGGATACAAATACATTGCAAAAATGCAAAAATTCAGGTGTAATTTTATTGTAATAGCAAATTTTAACAAAAATATGTTGACTGTAGATAATATTTTGCTTATAATCAATTTAATAACAATAAATTTTAAATTAAAAATTTATTGTTATTAAATAAAAAAATGTGAGGTAAATTTTATGAGTGGCAGTAGAAAATTTTATATTTGCGAACATTGTGGTAATATTATTGGTTTAATTGAAAACAAGGGTGTTCCTTTAATTTGTTGCGGCGAAAAAATGTTAGAGCTTGTAGCTAACATTAAAGAAGCTGCTGTTGAAAAACATTTACCTGTTGTAACACAAAATGGTAACGAGTTAACTGTTTGTGTTGGCAGTGTTGCACACCCAATGACAGAAGAGCATCATATTAGCTTTGTTTATGTTGAAACACAAAATGGTGGTCAGCGCAAATGTACACCAGTTAATTCTAATCCTGAAGTAAAATTTGCATTTGTAGATGACAAGCCTATTGCTGTATATGCTTATTGTAATTTACATGGTTTATGGAAAACAGAAGTTTAATATTTTTTATTATATAGTTTACCCCTTGCATATTGGTTTTATATTAACCATATGCAAGGGGTTTTAAATTTATATGTTTTTTATTATAACAAAAAAATCGCTGTGAACAAAATAAAGTTCACAGCGACGTGGCAGGGGCAGAAGGATTCGAACCCTCGACACGCGGTTTTGGAGACCGCTGCTCTACCAACTGAGCTATACCCCTATGTATTATTTTTTAGCACTTTATAAGCACTCATATTATAATACATATTTTTTTTTAATTTGTCAATACATAATAGTAAATTTCATTTATTTTGCTAAATTCTAAAAAGCATTTTTTTAGTTCTATTTTTAAAATTCTTCACTATCATTATATCCATTTATATTTTCTATAAATTGTAATATTTGCTGTACATTTTGATGCACAGTGTTGTTTTCAGTTTTTAATATTATATCAGGATTTTGCGGGGTTTCATATGGCGATGATATGCCGGTAAAATTGCTTATTTGCCCTTTTATAGCTTTATCATATAAATTTTTTGTATCTCTTTTAATACACTCATCAAGTGATGTTTCAACATAAACCTCATAAAAACAATCACCTATTATTTTACGCGCATTTTGTCTATCGGCCGAATACGGCGAAATAATTGCTACTAAAACAATTAGTCCCGCATCATTCATTAATTTTGCTGTTTGAGCAATTCTTCTAATATTTTCAACTCTGTCAGCTTGGCTAAATCCTAAATCATTATTTAAGCCCATTCTAACATTGTCACCATCTAATATCATTGTATGGTTACCTTGTAATACAAGGGCTTGTTCTAAAGCATTAACAATTGTGCTTTTACCCGAACCAGAAAGACCGGTAAACCAGTATGTCATAGGTTTTTGGTTTTTTTGTCTAGCTCTAATTTCACTTGTTACCGCAAAATTATGCCATGTTAAATTATCCGAACGCCTAAGTGGGTGCATAACCGTACCGCAAGCAGATGTCATATTTGTAACTCTGTTTATTAAAATAAATCGCCCTATACTTTTAGCATCTTCAAACTTACTAACAACAATTTTTTCCGATAAAGAAACGTCGCAATTAATTATATCGTTTTTATTTGCCTGCTTTTTTAAAATTTGCACACCTGTGTTTACATCAACACAGTAGTGTATTTTTATTATTGTAGCCGAAATAACTTTTGTGCCTATTTTTAATAAGTAGTTACGGCCTATTATAAGTTCTTCATCGTCTGTCCAAAGCAAATCGGCCCTAAAAAGTCTATAGTTAGAAAAACTATCGTTCGTTGTTATTACACAACCCCTTGAACAATCAACTTCCCTATCAAGAACAATTGTTGCAGGCTGATTTTTGCGTATTTCAGTTGTATTTTTATCTGTAATATACAGTTCTTTTACTTTTGCTTTTTCTGCACTTGGCATTATTTTAACAGTATCTCCAACTTCAAGTTTGCCTTGTGCCACTTCTCCTTGAAATCCCCTAAAATTCAAATTAGGTCTACATACTCTTTGCACGCACATAGAAAATTCTGTGTTTTTTTCATTTTTGTCAATGTTTATATTTTCTAAGTATGCAAGAAGTGGTTTTTCTTTGTACCATTGCATATAATTAGACTTTTTGCTTAAATTATCACCCATTGTTGCACTTACCGGAATAAACATTAATGAATCGGCATTAATATAACTCATTAATTCTTTGCAATCTTTCTTTATTTGCCAAAACACTTCTTCATTATAATTAACTAAATCCATTTTATTAATTGCAAAAACAAAATGAGAAATTCCCATAAGTGTACAAATTCTAATATGCCTTTTAGTTTGCGTTAATATTCCCTTTGTTGCATCTATTAAAATAATAGCAAGATCAGCAAAAGAGGCTCCAACTGCCATATTTCTGGTATATTCTTCATGTCCGGGAGTGTCTGCCACAATAAAACTGCGCTTTTTTGTAGTAAAATATCTGTATGCAACATCTATGGTTATACCCTGTTCACGCTCAGCCATTAATCCGTCTAACAATAAAGAATAATCTATTTGGCTGTCTCTACTCCCCTTTTTACTATCTTCATGAAGTGCTTGTTTTTGGTCGGTAAAAATTAATTTTGAATTATATAAAATATTACCTATTAAAGTAGACTTACCATCATCTACGCTTCCACAAGTTATAAATTTTAATAGTCCGTTCATTAAAAATATCCCTCTTTTTTTCTTCTTTCCATACTACCCTGCATCTCTTGGTCTATAACTCGGCTAGAGCGCTCTGAGGTTACCATTCTATTTGATTCATCTATTATTTCATCTAGCGTTTCAGCCGAAGATTCTATCGCACCTGTCAGTGGATAGCATCCTAATGTTCTAAATCTAACTTTTTTATTTATTATCTTTTCGCCATCTTTAAGTACCAGTCTTTCATCATCTGCCATAATTAAGTTGCCATCACGTTCAATAACAGGTCTTTTCTTTGCAAAATATAGCGGTACTATGTCTATTTTTTCTCGTCTAATATATTGCCAAATATCCGATTCAGTCCAGTTTGATATTGGAAAAACTCTCATGCACTCGCCTTTTTTTATTAATGTATTATACAAATTCCAAAATTCCGGACGCTGCTTTTTAGGGTTCCATGCATGATTTTCATTCCTAAACGAAAATATCCTCTCTTTTGCACGCGACATTTCTTCATCGCGCCTTCCACCACCAAAAGCAACAGTAAATTTATACTTATCAAGGCTCTGTTTTAATGCTTGAGTTTTCATTATATCGGTATAAGAGCTACCATGTTCAAAAGGATTGATGTTGCTGTCTATTCCGTCTTGATTTGTGTAAACAATCATTTCAACGCCTTTTTCTTTTGCTGTTCTATCGCGAAAATTTATCATTTCTTTAAATTTCCATGTTGTATCAACATGTAAAAAAGGAAAAGGTGGTTTTTCAGGATAAAATGCTTTAAAGGCAAGGTGCATCATAACCGAACTGTCTTTACCAATTGAGTAAAGCATAACCGGTTTTTCGCACTCTGCAACCACCTCTCTCATTATAAAAATAGCCTCAGCTTCTAAAGCGTCTAACTGCGATTGTTTGCTCATAACTGCATATTCCTTTCAACTTTGCTTTTTACAAATTACAGTAATTATAATATATTTTTTGATGAATTAACAATATAAAATCCTTTTTCATTTAAAGAATTTTCTCTGTTATAAAGCATTTTTGAATTGTCCATTTGTCTAAAAATACCACCAGCTTGCTCTACAATACATTGCATAGCTGCTGTATCCCATTCCATTGTATAATTGTGCCTATAATAAATTTCAGCCTCTCCCTTTGCAATTAAACAACCTTTTAACGAGCTACCCATTGCAATAAAATTTGTAAATTTATACTTTTCTATCAGGTCTTCCATTTCTTTGCAACTATGAGAGCTACTCATTACAAGCCTTACATTGTCAATTTCTTCTATTTGTGAAACATAAATTTGTTTTATTTCTTCTTTTGCATTTTTATAAAAACAACCGTTATTTTTACTTGCAAAAAACAGTTCTTTTGTTACAGGCACATATATAATACCAACAACAGTTTCGTTGTTGTGTGCAAGTGCAATGTTAACAGTAAATTGTCCATTTCTTTTTATAAATTCTTTTGTGCCATCTAGTGGATCGACAATAAAACAATAAGGATTATTAAGCCTAGATTTATCATCCTTGCTCTCCTCTGATAAAATTGCAAAGTGCTCATATTTGCTTTTTAATCTGTCTACAATTATATCATTAGCCAGTTTATCAGCAAGTGTTAACGGTGAATTATCGGCCTTGTAATCAACAGCATTAAACTGTTTTTCATCGTTATACACTTCCATTATTTTTTCTCCGGCTTTAACCGCAAGTGCACAACAATATTGTTCAATTTCTTTTAAATTTTGCATTTAACTATAGCTCTTTTCTTTAAAGTCTTATATATAATAAACATTTAAGTTGTCTTTTATAAACTTATATAATTATACTATAATGTAAATCTTTGTCAAATAATATACATTTCAATAGTAAAATTTTCTCAAACATAACAAAGCAACTTTTTACAATAACATAGTTGGTTGTATTATGGCAAAAAACAAAAAACCTATAACTATCTCTTACATTTAAATGATTTAGTTACAAGGTTTTTTATTATTTTTATTTACTACTTCTAGCTTTGTGCTTATTGCACCATATTTACAACTATTTTTACAGTCTAAGCATCTAATGCACTCAGGTGAGTTTATATCTTTTGTAACCGTAATATTCATTTTACATGCTTTGTTACATGCGCCACAATTAACACACTTTTTTTCGTCTAGGTTTAGCTTAAATACACTAATTTTATTAAAAAGCGCATAAAAAGCACCAAGCGGACAAATGTATTTACAAAATGGCCTATAAATAACTGTAGATAAAACTATAATAACAACCAACACAAACATTTTCCATGTAAAAAGAGCACCTAAAAGAGCTTGTAAGCTTTCGTTCATTGATACAAGCGGTATTCCACCAAACAGGGTGCCTGATGGACATACATATTTACAAAAATAAGGTTGGCCTAATCCAAAGCTGTCTGTTAAAAACATAGGAAATAAAATTACAAATAGCACTAATACTACATATTTTAATATTCTAAGCACGTTATCAATTTTTTTATGTACATTAATTTTAGGTAGTTTAATTTTGTGCAACAAATCTTGCACAAGCCCAAACGGACATAAAAAACCGCAAACAAGGCGCCCTAAAAGCACGCCAAACAGTATTAAAAAGCCTAAAACATAAAAGCTAAAATAATTGTTTCGTTTGCTTAATACTGCCTGTAGCGATCCTATTGGGCAAGAGCCTAGCGCTCCGGGGCACGAATAGCAATTAAGCCCCGGAACACATATAACTTTTGAGGATCCTCCAAATATTTTACCTTGAATAAACCCTATAATATAGCCATTTGTTATTGCGGCAAATGCAATTTGTATAACGTGTCGCATGTTTTTTTTATTCTTAATGGTAAGCTCCCTCCATCACATATTACCCAATGCCTATACACTCAAGACAAATAAAAATTGATTTTGTCAAAACAGATTGATACTCTTTTAAAAAAATACCAATTCCAATTAATACTAATGAACTAATAAGCATTAATAATGTAACATGTGATTTTATAAACTTTTTCATTGTTGCAACATCGCCATTGCTTCTTCAGCATAAGTTAAATAGTAAGTAGTTGCATCCTCTGGTGCCCCTACAAGCATTTCGCCAAAAACATTTCCTTGGCTATCTACAAATATTGTTGTTGGAAAGCCTGTAATATTTTCTTTAACATAGTTTTCATATATTTCTGTATTATTCATAATTGCATCAAAATTGCAACCATTTTCTGTTAATATTTGTATTGCCAAATCAGTTTCAGATGCACCATCGTCACAAATTGTAAGAACATTTACATTTACTGGCAATGTTTGATACACTTCTTCAAGTTCATCCATCTCTTCTACGCAAGGTGGACACCATGTAGCCCAAAAGTTAACAACAGTCATATCATATTCAGCAAAAATTGCGTCTGTCACTTCATGGCCATATACCGAAGTTGTTGTAAAACTACCAAAAGGTGTTCCATCTGTAGCTACTCCAAGTGATACACTTTCGCCTTCTTCGTCCATATCTTCTTCACTCGCAGTGTCTTCTACTTGCATGTCATCGCTCATCATTTCTTCATCATAGCTTTCATCGCATGCAACAAACATAAACGAACACATTAATAGTGCAATTATTAAACTAAGCATTTTTTTCATATTTTCTCTCCTAAATCTCAAAAAAGGTGACATTTCGTATGTATTAATTATATTATTTTAATATTAGTTAGTCAAGCTAATCTATTTTTGTATACATTATTATGCTAATTTTACAAATTTCGCTAAACAGTTGTGCTATTATTTTTTTAGAGGTGGTTTAATGCAAGGTGTAATTTATGTAGATATTTTAGTTTTGATAAATGCAATTATAGGATATTTTATTATTAAATGCACAGCATATTTTGCATCTAGAAAACAAAATATTTTAAGGTTAATTCTAGCTTCGTTTTTTTCAGGTTTATCATCTCTTACAATACTTTTAACATTTTTAAACTCATTTGTATTATTAATTTTAAAACTAATACTTGCTTGTTTTATTATTTTAGTTGCGTTTGAGATTATTAATTTTCGTATTTTTGCTAAAACTTTATGCTATTTTATTATTGCAAATATATTACTTGCAGGAATTGTAATTTTTGCTATATTTTGTGGTGCAAGTAATATCAACTTAACAAATTTTTCTATCTACGTTAATATTTCACCTGTATTACTTATTATTAGCATACTTATTATGTACATAATAATAAATGTATTTCTATACATTTTTGGCAAAGCAAATATCTCTCAATCTATCGAATATAATTTTTGTATAGATAACAAACAAATTTCCGGTATTGCTTTATTAGACACCGGTATGCATATTAAAGATGCAATTTCATCGCAAAGTGCAATACTATGTAGCTATTTAACTTTAAAGCAAAAATTGCCTATAAATTTATCAATTTCGCTAAATAACTACTTTGTATTAGGAGAGCTAACCTTACCTTTTTGGCTTATTAGTGTTAAAACAGCTACAGGTATGAAAATGTTACCTGCAATAAGGTGTGAATATATTAACTTAAATGGTAAAAACAATAATATTAAAAAATTAAAAGCTGTACTTGTATTTACTAACGAAAGTATTATAGATGGGACGTATGATATAATTTTACACCCAAATTATTTAAAGGAGTACTAATATTATGAAACTATTAGGTAAAATTGTTATGTTAGTAAAAAAAATATTATTTAACATAAAGTTGCAATTAAATTGTATTTTATTAAAATTAAAAACAAACGATTACAGCTATTATATTAATGGACCTGAAGTTTTGCCCGCACCACTTAGTAAAGAGGAAGAAAAAATTGTATTTGAAGGATTGTCCAGTGGCAAACAGAAGTACAGAGATCTTCTTGTTGTACATAATTTAAGACTAGTAGTTTACATTGCAAAAAAATTCGATTCTAACACTGCTACAGTTGAGGATTTAATTAGCATAGGAACCATAGGGCTTATTAAAGCTGTTAATACATTTGAGCCGTCTAAAAATATTAAGCTTGCTACATATGCCAGCAGATGCATCGAAAATGAAATATTAATGTACTTACGTAAAGCAAGTAACAAACGGCAAGAAAACAGCATTGATGAGCCATTAAACACCGATGGTGATGGAAACGAGTTGCTGTTATCTGATGTACTGGGCACAGACCACAATGAAATAGGCAATGCGCTAGAGGAAAATGCAGAAAAAAATATGCTACTAAATGCAGTTAGCAAACTACCCTTACGAGAGCGAGAAATAATGCAATTGCGTTTTGGCCTTTGTGGTCAAAATGAGCATACTCAAAAAGAGGTAGCTGATTTAATAGGTATTTCTCAAAGTTATATATCAAGGCTTGAAAAGCGTATAATTAAAAGGCTAAAAATAGAGCTTGAACATTCTAGTTAATGTTACAAGTTACTTATATTAACAAAAAAGCTTTTATTGAATTCTCAATAAAAGCTTTTAATATTTATATGGCAGTATTATATATTGTCATCAATAAAATCGCCGTCTGCAGTTATGTTTTGCATATTTACAGTACGTCTTTTTATTCTGTGCTCTTCCGATTTTTGATGTATATAATCTTTTATTTCACGGGAATTTTTAATGTGTTTTATTTCAATTGTCGGATGAGTTGCATCGCCTGTAAAGCAAGTTATGCATCCAAGCCCAAATATTCTGTCCCATATAGTAGATGTAAGCGTTACATCTTGTATTTTATACATGTAACAATCATTTTCCTTTTTTGTCAAAAGTCCCTCAGATATGCTTAACACCTCATCATTAATTGTATAAACAGTAAATGTAAAAGGTAAGCCAAAAAATTGCAATCTTTTTCTTTCTCTATATGCCATTATATCACTCTTTTCGTATTTATTATAAGTTGCGTAACTAGTTAATTATATGTAAATTATTATACATACTTTTATGCAAAAAATCAAATATTTATATTAATTTAATTATTCTTGACAATTAAATAAATTAAAGATACTATAGTATGTGATTATTATAATTAGTATTATAGTTGAGGTTGCCATGACAAAAAAGAAATTTATTTTTTACTTACCCTTTATAATTATTACGTTTGCAATAATTTTAAGGTTAATATTGCCTTATTTTCAATATGCAACAATTTATACACCTAATGATGCATCATTAGATGATCAATTAATGATAGATGCTGCAAAAAGCATTGTAGAAGGACAGTGGCTTGGTGAATACGATAATTTAACTATGGCAAAACACATGGGCTTTGCCATTTGGCTCGCCTTTGTACATGTATTAGGTATTCCTATACTTGTAGCCAATGCGGCCTTTTATGCCCTATCTTGCGCCATCGCAACTATAGCAGTTTTTCCAATAGTTAAAAATATAAAATTTAGAGTTCTGCTTTTTTTAATACTACTATATAATCCTGCATCTTTTGCGGAGTTTACAACAAGAATATACAGAGATGGTATTTTCCCTGCTCTCGTATTAATATGCGTTTCTTCTGCTGTAGGCATAGCCTTACGAAAAGGCAAAAAATGTATACCATGGCTTGTATTTTGCGGTTTATCAACCGGAAGTGCTGTTTTAACAAGAGAAGATGGTTTTTATGTTTTAATATTTGTAATTCCTGCAATAATTTTAGCCTGTATTTTCTCTCGTTGTACAATAAAACAATGGGCTCAAAGAATTTTAATACCTGCTGCTTTTACTTTAGCTTTAATATTTGTATACTGCAATTTAAATTATATTCACTACGGAATATTTACAATAAGCGACTTTTCCATGGGTAGTTTTTCTACGGCATACGGCGCAATGACCAGTGTAAAAAATGGCTCGATAAATACAGGTAATATACCTCTTTCCAACAAAACTATATCTGAAATTGCAAAACATTCTAAAACTTTTAACACAATTTACGATGAGCTTTACGATAAACACATTCAAATAGGGTTAATTACAGACGATAAAGAGTTTAATGGTGGATCTATTTATTGGGGTATTAGGCGTGCTGCTCAAGAGGCCGGATATTATAAAGACGCTATAACCGCCGAACAATTTTTTAGTGATGTTGAAAGTGAAATATTAACCGCTATTGAAAATGGAGATTTGAAAATTGACAAGCTTAATCAAACAACTACGGCATCACTAAAACCACAGCAAATACCAAGTGTTATTAATACAGCTGTAGATTGTTTTTTTGCAGTAATGAATTTTTATGACTGTAACCCGGTTCCTCTTATGACAAACGGGCCGCTCGAAGAAAAAGCTGATACAATTGAATTTGTTAATCAAAACGCAGTTCATGCGTATATTGAAAATAGCACTGAAATATATTTCCCATTCACGCATGTTGTTTCTATTTTTATAATGAAAAGTATATCTTTAATTTATCCATTTATACTTTATGCAACCCTTGCTTGTAGCATTTGGTTTTTAATTAAACAGGCAAAGTATTTTACACTAAAAACAGCAATTTCAAATAAATCTATGTTTTGGTTTGCATTAATTGGCATTATATTATTATGTATTTTAAGGCTCTTTATGATAGCATTTGTAGAGGTTACATCCTTTTCTATTGGTATACAAGCTATGTATTTAAGCAGCATACATCCACTTTTTCTTTTTGGGTTTACATGCTCTACAATGCTACTATTTGAAAAAAACGACAATTAAAATTATATTAAATATACAAATAAATAAAAAGTTTATTGTATTTTATACAATATAAAAAACCGTGAGGAAATTCCCCACGGTTTTTTAAACGCAATTTTTTATTGAATATAATTAAAATTAATATTCCATTCTCCACATATAACGACGAACGCTTAGCGGATGTCCACGATGGTCTGCTAGGCACTCTGCATATTCACGTAAAACTGTATCTGTTACAAGAACACCAAAGTACTCGCGTAGATCTTCTGGTATTTCTTTCATATCAAACTCAGCTGCGTCAATTGTTGTAACTCTCTCGCTGTATTTTTTGCAGAATTTTTCAGCTCTCTCGTCTAGTGGACGGCAGCTGTCAATACTTTTTAACATTAAGAAAGGAACATTTGTGTCTGTTATTTCAAATGGGCCATGGAAATATTCGCCTGAATGTATGCCGTTTGAGTGAACCCATGACATTTCCATTAATAGGCATATTGCAAATGAGTATGCACAACCATATTGGCTACCACTACCCATTGTGTAAATAAGTTTATCATCGCGATGAGTTCTACCAAAAGTATTTGCACGCTCTTTAAAAGCTTCTTTAGCTCTGTCGTTAACAGCTTGCATGCTGTCTAGTGCTGCAATTGCACGTGCATATTTTTCATTGCTACTAATTTCATTTAAAACGCTAAATGAAACTGAGTAAAGCATGCTGTATCTACCGTCTGAGAAGTCACAATCTTTCCAATCATATCTTACAGGAACTTCTGCTTCTTTCCAAAGAGGTGAATCTACAAGGTTTGAAAGAGCAATTGTTAACGCACCTTTTTGGCGTGCAAGTTTTGTTGCTTCTACTGTTTCTGGTGTATTACCTGAATGTGAGCAAGAAATAACTACGCTGTTTTCGCCAAGACCTTTAGGTAAACGGTGGCAAAATTCGTTTGAAGAATAAACTTGTGATGGAACACTTGTTTCCATATCAAAAATGTATTGTGCAGGATCCATAAATGCTTTAGAACCACCGCAAGCTACAAGATAAACATGCTCGATTTTTTTACCTTTTAGTGCGCTTTTAACTTGTTCAATGTAGTTTTTGCTATCTGTTGTCATAATAAACTCCTCAAAAAATTAAATATTTATTTAATGCTATTTTGCCAAGAGAACATAACAGCATTATATTACAAAATTAGTATTTTAAACGGCGATAGTATCTGCGAATTTCAAGTGGATGTTTGCGTTGATTCTCAAGATTTAAAGAAACTCTACGCATCATAGCACTTAATACAATTGGTGAAAGAATTCCGCGATATTCTTCGCTGATACCAGGTAGTTCGTTAACTTTTGTATCAAATATAATTACGTTCTCGCAAATTGTGTTAAGGAAGTTTTCAGCACGCTCTGAAAGTTTACGGCTTGCATCTTCGCTTTTAAACAACATAACAACACTGTGTCTGTCAATAACTTCTAGTGTACCGTGGAAGAAATCTGCTGCTGTAACAGATTTTGTTTTCATCCATTGCATCTCTTCCATTATGCACATACCATAGCTATAAGCTGCGCCCCAAAGGTTACCTGCACCAATTAGGTATTGTAATGGTGCATCTTTATATTTTTCAACATACGCAATTGCCGGTGCATCTGCCTGTTCGTGCACGTCTGCAAGAAGTTCAGGCATTTTCTTAAGGTTAGACATAAAGTCATCATATTTATCAAACATACCTGCGTTTTTCATAAAACGGAATGTTACTGCGTACCAGTAATAAAAACCGCCACCTTCATTATGTACTAAGTAATCTACACTTTCTGCAAGTGGAGAATCAGCTTTTTCAATATATCCTAGTACCTTTACACCTTGGCTGTGTGCATATTCAACAGCTTCTACAATTTCAATTGTATCGCCAGAAACTGATTCAATAACCATTATGCTGTCTTTAGTAAAGTTTTTATTGCCCATAGCTAAAAAATCTGCCGCATTTTCAACATAAAGAGGTAATGTACACATTGATTTTACCATAGTCTCCATTTGCCATTCATATGTAACAGTTCCACCTATGCCAACAAAAAAAATATTTTTATAGCCGTTGTTACAAATTTCATCAACCATTTTTTCTACTTGAGGAATAACCTGTGCAGCCTTTTGACCATTTGCAATTACTTCACTTCTGTTGTACTTAACCATTTATTTCTCCTTTTTTTTCGGGCAATGCCCGTAATTAACACATTAAAAAAATACTTAACCTTTAACACCACCGGCAGTTAAGCCACGTACTAATTGTTTTTGGAATATTAAAAATACCACTATCATTGGTATAGCCGATATAGAAAGACCAGCTAGCATAATACCCCACTCTGTATTAAGCGTTCCACGCAAATTCATAAGTCCTAGTGGAATAGTTTTTAAAGATGAGCTCTCTATTAAAACAAGACCAAACATAAACTCATTCCAAAATGTCATTGCAGCAAGCAATGAAGTTGTTGCAACTATCGGTTTGCTCATTGGCAATATCATTCTGTAATACACTTGAAATACAGAACAACCATCTAAATATGCTGATTCTTCTATCTCTTTAGACAATTCTTTAAAATATCCCCACATTAAAAATGTAGAAAAAGGTATTCTAAATGCTGAATAAGTTAAAATTAATGCCCAATACGTATTGTAAAGGCCAATGTCTTGTAACAAACTGTAAAGTGAAACAAGACTAACCTCGGGTGAAAGCATCATACCCGCAAGAACAAATACAAATATTATATTTTTAAATTTAAACTCAAACCTAGCAAGCACAAATGCAAGCAACGATGAAAGTAAAATAGTAATTATTGTAGCAGCTACTGTTACAATTACACTGTTCATAAAGTATGTTCCTATACCTATTTCCCATGCTGCAATATAATTATCAAGCGACCATACTTCAGGTAGTGCCCATGTATTACCAAAAATTTCCGAATTAGTTTTCATACCGCTAACAAGCATCCACAAAAGTGGAAAAACAACTGTTAAGCCGTATATGGATAAAATTACAAGCATAACAGCCTGAAAAGCTTTGTCCTTTGGCCTTTTAATCATTGTTTTTTCACCTTCTTACTTTTAGAAATAACTTTAAAGTTGCCTGAAACAAGCATTTGAACGTATGTTAAAACAAGTAAAATTAAGAATATTAAAACTGCAATTGTAGAGGCATATCCCATTTCGTCGTTGCGGAAACCTGCATTATACATATAAGAAGCTAGCGTCTCAGTAGTATTACCCGGCCCGCCTCCTGTCATAACGTAAATTTCACTAAACACGCGGTATGCACCTATAACAGTAATAACACATGTTACAAGAATTGTGTCTTTTACAAGTGGTACTATTATTCTAAAGAAGTTTTGTATACCATTTGCACCATCTATTCTTGTACTTTCAAAAATAGATTCGTCTATTTTTTGTATAGCAACTATAAATAATAGCATTATGTAGCCTATATTTTGCCATTGAGATACAAATATAACAGCACCCATTGCTGTTTTTGAGCTACCTAGCCAGTCCGATACAAACTGCTCTAGTCCTACAAGTTCTAATAGTGGGTTTACAAAGCCTATTGAAGGACTATAAATAAATTGCCACATTAAACCTATAACAGTAATAGAAATTATTGATGGAATAAAATAAGCCGTACGAAAAATTGGCTGAAATTTTCGCATAAGTCTATTTTCAAACAAAGCCGCCAATACTAAACCTATACCACATTGGCATAACACGGAAACTACCGCATATAGTGTATTATTCATTATTGCAGAGCGAATAATTGGGTCTTCAAATAGCCTTAAATAGTAATGAATACCTACAAATTCTCTTGTTTGAGAAAATGCACTCCAACGGAAAAAGCTGTAGTACACGTTTAATACAAGCGGAAAAAATACAAACATTGCCACTAAAAAAACACCGGGCACTATAAACAGCCATAAGATTTTTTTATTTTTATACATTAAAAAACTGCCCCCTATTTTAGGGGGTATATCCAAATATTTTTGGATATACCCCATATTGACAAAGGCTTAATTAACCTTCTTCAGCCTTAACTGTAGCTATAATTTCTTGAACATCAGCCATTAATTCTTCAGAAGTTGTATCGCCGTTTAGCAAGTCTTGCAAACCTGGCAAATAAACGTCTGATATGCGAATGTCGATGTCTGTATCAAGCCATAAAGCCATGCCTGTTGCTGCTTCAGTAGCTTTCATACCTTCAACAAGGTAATCTTCTGAGTTGCTCTCGTTAACAGCGCCGATAACTGGGCTAGGCCAGCCAAGCATTGTTACAAGTTTGTCTGCATTTTCAGCATTTGTTATAAATTTCAAGAATTCAACTGCTTCTTCAGGGTGCTCTGTTGTTGAAGAAACCATAAATCCGTCAGGAGCGCCTACAAGGAAGCCTTGATCGCCTTCGCCCTCTTCAATAGCTGGCATTGGGAAGAAGCCCCAAGGTGTGCCATCCATGTTTGTGTTAATTTTTAAGAACTCTTCAAGTTCAACATAAATCATAGCTGTTTGGCCTTGAGCAAATGCTTCATTAGCCATATCGTGTGTTATAGAGTTAGGGAACTCGTTGAAGTATCCGTTATCGTTAAGCTCTTTAAACATGTCAAGTGCTTGTACATATCCGTCATCAACAAATTCGCCTGTTGATTGGTTATGGTCAGCCATACGTGTATCTTGCTCTACAAGTTTTTGGTTTAAGCCTGTAATGTAGTGGCATGCAGCCCATGGATATTGGTTACCGAAAGCAATTGGTGTAATGCCTGCTTGTTTCAATGTTTCGTTAACTTCCATAAACTCATCCCATGTTGAAGGTGCAGTTAAACCGTTTGCATCAAAAATTTCTTGGTTGTATACGAAGAATTTTGTATTTAAACGAAGAGGAACACCGTAAACAGCGCCGTCAACTGTGAAAGGCTCTACAGCTGCTACCATTAGGCTATCTTGCCATTCGCCAGCCATATACTCTGTCAAATCAAGTGCTGCACCCTCTGCAATAAAGTTTCTTGCAAACTCACCACTCCATGAGAAGTAGATGTCAGGGCGGCCTTCTGCGTCACCCATGATGATACGCAATTTGTCTTTAATTGGTTCGTCAGCAACTGCCTCAACTACGATATCAATGTTAGGGTTTTGTGCTTCGAAATCTGCAACAACTTCGTCAAAGAAACCAATATATTCAGGTTGTGGCCATTTGTGCAAAAAGTTTAATGTAATCATGTCACCATCTGCTGTGTCTGCTGTGTCTGTTGCCGCAGCCTCAGATGTAGCTGGTTCTTCTGTGCTAGTTGTGCAAGCTGTTAGCGTAAACAACAATGCAAACGCTAAAACAAGTGATAAAATGCGTGCAAAATTCTTTTTCATTTTAGTATCCTCCTAATAATAATTATGTTTTTCAAAGCACATAGATGTACTTTGTATAAACCATTTTAATTTTTATCTATTTAGGTAACGCATATTAAATATCGATTTCATAACCAAATGTTCC
Source organism: uncultured Bacteroides sp. (assembly GCA_964369925.1). Taxonomy (GTDB): domain Bacteria; phylum Bacillota; class Clostridia; order Oscillospirales; family Ruminococcaceae; genus Ruthenibacterium. The sequence continues at coordinate 71,010 of CAYJGU010000008.1, forward strand.
ATTAACTAAACAATTTTCGGTTGCATAATATGCTGCATTTTGCATACTTTCCTGTGTTGTTTCGCCGTTATAAATACCACTTAGGTAACGTGCAACGTAACTATCTCCTGCTCCCATTGTATCTATAACCTTCTCTATACGGTGAACTCCTTGCTCAAATATTTCTCCGTTTTTGTACAGCATAGAACCCCTTGCTCCAAGTGTGAACAATATATGCTTTGGACCTTGCTTAGCTATTTTTTCCATTCTTTCAATAACTTCTTCTTTTGGCATATCACCACCGGAAAACATTGCAAAGTCTACATACTTATAAGTGTGCTCTTTAGGCATTATATCTGCTTTATCAGAATAATCATAAGCTATACAAGGTTTATTAAGAGCTTTTAAATGTGGTAACATATCATCCATTCCACTGTATACGCTTGTGTGTACCACGTCAAAATCTTTTGCATATTCATAATCTTCTTGTTGTAAATTTATATTAAGCGATACACCCTTATTACCAGGTAAAAATACTCTATTGCCGTCTACAAGTTCAACATTGGCATATGCATTTTCACCTTCAATTACTCTAATATGGCTAACGTCTATTCCCTCTGATATTAAAGAGGCTAAAACATGTGTACCTGCTTTATCTGTACCTAGGGCTCCTATGTAGGAAGCTTGTACATTTAATTTTGTGCGTTTTGCAAGTACTGGTACGTTAAGTGCATTGCCACCAGGATACATTTTCCCTTTAAACAAGTACTTATCTACTACGTTATCCCCAATTCCAAGAATTTTTAACACTTTTATACCTCTTTCAATAATAAATATAACTAAAATTATAACTTAGTATCAAAGAAAATTATATTAATTTTAGTTAGTTAATATTAACTGGTATAATAGTAATCCAGTTCCTATGTAAATATTTTATCATTTTTTAATGATAAGTCAATAACTTTGAAATAATTTCGTAATAAAATATTAACTAAAAATTAGTGCAATATTTAAACAAAATAACCAAATACTTAAAAAAGCAGTGTTATAACTTGCAAAAAAACAATGTTTCTACTATAATAAATTTCGAATAACCTTATAGATTTGCAATATTTTTGTTATTTTTTGGTTAAATGTAACAAAAAAAACTTTTTATTAAAAGTAAAAGTGGTGATTACTATTTATGATTTTGGTTCTTCATATGAAGAAGTGATGGATAGAATACTTGAGTATATATCTGACAATCATTTCAAATCGGGTGATGTATTGGGTAATTCTAACGAAGTTAAGGAATTATTAAATGTGTCACTGAATGATGTTGATGATGCATTGTCTGAGCTTTGTAATGATGGTTTTATTGAGTATAATTCGGATTTAAGTGTTTATTGCATACCGGAAAAGCGCATTGAATTTAATATAAGTAAAATTCGTTCTTTTACAAAATATATTACTAAGCAAAACTTTAATACACACTCAAAAGTATTGCAATTTAACGTTGTTGCTTGCCCTAAAACGTTAAGTCAAACATTAAACATTTCTTTTGGCTCACAAATATATATTTTAAAAAGGCTAAGACTTGTAAACAACATACCTTTAGCAATTGAGGTTTCTTATATACCATGCTCTTTACTCCCAAATTTACTAAAATATGATTTTTCAAAAGAATCTTTTTTTGATGTAATTAAAGAAAATTACAATATATTTCCTAAAAGCAGAAATGTTAATTATGAAATATTACAACCCACTTTTGAGGAAATTGAATTATTAAAAATAACTAAACCTAATACAGCCATGTGGAATATTTCCGGTACTACAATTTCAACTACAGGTACAATTATTGAGTATGCCATTACACGAATGAGCGCACTTAGCGCTTATTATTGTAGTAATCCAAATGTAAACACTAAAATGCCACTTAAATTTAAATTGTAGTTTTTTAGTAATAGTAATAGTAATGTGAAAGTGAGGTTTGTGTAATGCAAAGTAGTTTACCTATTTATGTTCAGCTTAGCAATATATTAAAAAACAGCATTGTAGATAGAACTTACACTCCTGGCACTTTTTTGCCATCTGAGCGAAAAATTGCACTTACCTATGGAATCAATAGGCTTACTGTGCGCTCTGCACTTAAATTACTAACAAAAGATGGATACATTACAGCACAACATGGCAAAGGGTATTTAATTAACAAAACAATTAGCCCAAATTCTCCTGTTTTATTGCAGCTTCATTTCTCTAATTTGCTTGGATTAAGCACCCGATTTACTCAACTTGGTTTACATCAATCAAATAAAGTTATTTTGGCAAAACATGTTCCTGCAGGATTTATTCAAGGTAATTATTTTGGAATTGCTAAAGACAAAGAACTTTTTAGGCTTGTACGTTTGCGTTATGCAAATGACCAACTAATTACTATAGATGATACAAAAATAAGAGGTGAACTTATACCCAATATAGAGCAAATAGATTTTTCGGTAAAGTCTTTATATAATGAATTTGAAAGATGCAATGTAAAATTAGAAAGCGCATATCAAGAAATTCATATTTATACTTTAAGAGGCGAAAAAGCAAAACTATTTGATGTGCCGGATGGCACTAGATGTTTTTGTCAAAAACAATGGGTACATACAGTAAATAATGAGCTGGCAGAAATGGCGACAACTTATATTCATCCACATTATGCTACTGTTTCATCTTTGTTAAACAATTATGAGGACGATTAATATTTAAAATAGCACATTAAAAATTGGATTATTTAATAACAAAAAACCGCTTACTTAAGGCAATTATCAACCTTAAGTAAGCGGTTTTTATACATATTTTGCAAATTATTAAAGTAATTTTCTCTTAATCAGGAGAAGCTTGCTTTAATGAACTTGATTTATTTTTGTGCTCTATAAGCGGTTTCGAACCATTTATAGTGTCTTTTGTAACAATAACCTTAGATATAGTTTCATCACTTGGTATTTCGTACATTATAGCTATAAGTGCCTGCTCTAAAACGCTTCTAAGTCCCCTTGCACCACTTTTAAGCGCAATGGTTTTTTTTGCTATTTCACTTAGTGCATCTTGCGTAATCTCAAGCTCAACATTATCCATATCAAGCAATGCTCTGTACTGTTTAACCAAACTATTTTTAGGTTCTAACATAACTCTAACAAGCGCTTGCTCGTCTAAAGATTTTAAAACAGTTACAACAGGTATACGACCTATAAGTTCAGGAATTATGCCAAACTTTATTAAATCGTGTGGTTCTACAAGTCGCAACATGTTTTCTTTATTTTCATCTTCTTTTGGTTTTAATGTACCACCAAAACCTATAGATGAAGTATGAGCACGTTTTTCAATGTGTTTTTCAAGTCCGTCAAACGCACCACCGCAAATAAACAAAATATTTTTTGTGTTTATTTGTATAAACTCTTGTTGTGGGTGTTTTCTTCCACCTTGTGGAGGAACATTGCTTACAGTACCTTCAATTATTTTTAAAAGTGCCTGCTGTACACCCTCGCCGCCAACATCCCTAGTTATTGAAGGATTTTCGCTTTTACGTGTTATTTTATCAATTTCGTCTATATAAATAATGCCTTTTTCGGCACGCTCTATATTAAACTCTGCAGCTTGTATAAGCTTTAATAAAATATTTTCAACGTCTTCACCAACATAGCCTGCCTCTGTTAGCGTTGTGGCATCAGCTATTGCAAAAGGAACATTTAGCATACGCGCCAGTGTTTGTGCCAACAGCGTTTTGCCAACACCCGAAGGACCTAATAGCAAAACATTTGTTTTTTGCAGTTCTACGTCATTTTCTGGTGCGGAAAGTATACGTTTATAGTGATTATAAACGGCAACACTAAGCACAATTTTTGCTTCGTCTTGACCTATAACATATTGGTCTAACCCTTCTTTTATCTCTTTTGGGGTTAAAACTTTTATATCATCTTCTTCACTTTTCTTTTTCTTTTTCTTAGACGATGAATCACTTGAATAATCGGACGTATCCATATTTATTCCATCTTCATCTAATATAGAATGGCAAAGACCTATGCATTCGTTACAAATATTAACTCCGGGGCCTATTATCATTCTTTCAACTTCGTTTTGGTGCCTACCACAAAAGCTACAAATTAGCTCTTTTTCTTTATTTCCGCCACCATTTTTATTGCTTTGATTTGCCATATCTGCCCCTTATCGTTTTGTAATTACTTCGTCAACAATACCGTATTCCTTAGCTTGCAAAGCACTCATATAATTATCTCTTTCAGTATCGTTTGCAATTGTTTTAACACTTTGCCCTGTAAGTTGAGATAATATTTCGTTCAACCTAGAACGTGTATTAACAATGTGATCTGCATGTATTTTTATGTCTGTTGCTTGACCTTGCAAACCACTTAAAAGTGGTTGATGAATCATAATTTCGCTGTTAGGAAGTGCAAAGCGCTTACCTTTTGTTCCCGCAGCAAGTAAAAAAGAACCCATAGATGCTGCAAGTCCTACGCATATAGTTGACACATCGCATTTAATATATTGCATTGTATCAAATATTGCAAAACCCGATGTTATAGAACCACCAGGACTGTTAATATAAATGCTAATGTCTTTATCGGGGTCTTGTCCTTCTAGGTACAAAAGTTGTGCAACTACTAAACTAGCCGTTACATCGTTCACTTGATCAGACAGCATAATAATTCTATCGTTAAGCAACCTTGAAAAAATATCATACGAACGCTCTCCCCTTGCAGTTTGCTCCACAACATAAGGTACTAAACTACTCAAAATAAAAAGTCCCCCTTAAAAAAAATTATTTATCTTCTTTTGCTTCTTTTTTTGTGCCTTTTTTAGTTGTTTTCTTTTTCTCTTCTTTTTCTTCTTTTATTGTTATTTTTGCACTTTCTTTTAACAAGTCAATTGCTTTGTTAACTGCAAGGTCACTTTTAATGTCTTCTTCAGGCACAAAAGTTTTAACTTTTTCAGCTTCAATTTTATAAGCCTCTGCAATTCGCTCTACTTCTTTTTCAAAGTCTTCATCAGTTGCAACAATGCCCTCTACACTAACAATTTTTTCAAGCGCAAGCCTTGTTTTAACTTGTTTTTCAGCTTGTTCTTTAAATCCGTCACGGAACTTATCTTCTTCGCCGCCCATATATTTCAAATAGTCTTCAAGTTTTAAACCTTGTTGTCTTAATTGTGCTTCAAAATCACGCACCATTTCGTCAATTCTATTCTCGATCATAATAGCAGGAATATCAGCTTTTAAACTGTCAACTATTTGTTCTACTAAACTGTTTTCTACATCAAGCTCTGCTTGGCGCTCATTTTTTTGTTTTGCATTATCTCTTATACTATTTTTAAGCTCTTCAATTGTATCAAATTCTGAAACATCTTTAGCAAATTCATCATCGATTACTGGCAATTCTTTGCACTTAACTTCGTGCAATTTTACTTTAAATACAGCATCTTTATCTGCAAGGTCTTTAGCTTGATACTCTGCTGGGAATTTAACATTTACATCAAACTCTTCACCAGCTTTATGCCCTATAACTTGATCTTCAAAGCCAGGTATAAATTGGCCAGAGCCAAGTGTAAGTGAAAAATGCTCACCTTTGCCACCATCAAAAGCAACGCCGTCTACAAAACCTTCAAAGTCAATATCTGTAATATCTCCGTTTTGTGCAACATCATCACGAGTAATAATTCTTGCATTGCGCTCTACCATTCTATCTATCTCTTCATTAACTTCATCTTCGCTAACAGCTTTGACAGTTTTTGTTGCTTTTAAACCTTTATAAGTGCCTATTTCTACTTCAGGTTTTACAGTTACAGATATTTTAAGTGTTACGCCGTTTTCAAGGTCTGCACTTACAATGTCTACTTGTGGTCTGTCAACTGGGTCAATTTTAGTTTCTTTTAAAACTTCATCATATGCCGCAGGCATTAAATCGTTAATTGCATCGTAATAAAACACATCTGCACCATATGTTTTTTCAATTAAAGCTTTAGGCGCTTTTCCTTTTCTAAAACCGTGCATATTGTATTTAGATGCAGTACTTTTATAAGTTCTGTCTATTGCATCTTTAAAAGATGCAGCGTCTAAATTAATTTCAATTTCACATGTGTTATTTTCTGTTTTTTCATTTTTAATAAGTTTCATTTATTTTCCTCCGATATTTTTACATACAAAATATTTTATCATATTTTTGTGCATATTTCTATACTATTTTAAATGTTTATGTAAACATTTTATAAACTAATTTTGTGAAATATTTTTTTACCTTTTTTTACAACTATGCCTTTTTTTAATTCTTCTTCATTAATCATAATTGCAAAATCTTCAACTTTTTGCCCATTAACACTTATTCCACCTTGCCCAACAAGTCGTCTAGCTTCTCCCTTGCTTTGTGCAAGTTTAGCTATTACCATAATATCTAATATTCCAATTTCACCGTTTTGCAAGTTTTCACTTGTCAGTAGTGTTTCAGGCATATTTTCTGCTTCTGCCATACCACTAAACAAACTTTTTGCTGTTTCCATCGCTTTATCAGCCTCTTGTTTGTCGTGCACTAGGCTTGTTAACTCATAGGCTAAAAGTTCTTTTGCCTTATTAATTTCAGCGCCGCTTGTCATATCAACTGCATCAATTTCATCTACATTAACATTTGTTAAAAGCTTTAGACAATTTTTAACTTCGGCATCATCCACATTACGCCAGTACTGATAAAATTCATAGGGGGTTGTTTTCTCGGGATCAAGCCAAACGGCACCCTTTTCGGTTTTGCCCATTTTTTTGCCTTCTTTAGTTGTTAAAAGTGTAAATGTCATACCAAAAACTTCACGCTTATCACAACGCCTGTTAAGCTCTACACCACCAATAATATTGCTCCATTGGTCATTTCCACCAAATTGCATTTTGCAGTTATGTTCCCTTGAAAGATGTAAAAAGTCATAACTTTGCATTAACATGTAGTTGAATTCAATAAACGAAAGACCCTTTTCAAGCCTTGTTTTAAAGCATTCGGCAGTAAGCATTTTATTAACTGAAAAATGCACACCTATCTCTCTTAAAAAATCTAAATATTTTAATTCTAAAAGCCAATCGGCATTGTTTACCATTAATGCTTTACCCGGTCCAAAGTCTAAAAATTTGCTCATTTGCTGCTTAAACCTATCGGCATTGTGTTGAATATCTTCTTTTGTTAACATTTTACGCATATCTGTTTTGCCTGTTGGGTCTCCCACCATGGTAGTTCCACCACCAAGTAAAATTATTGGCCTATGCCCTGCTTTTTGCATATGCCTCATTACTATTAGTTGCATAAAGTGTCCTACATGCAAGCTGTCTGCTGTTGGGTCAAACCCTGTGTAAAACGTAATTTTTTCATTGCCAAGCAGTTTTTTTATTGCATCTTCATCTGTTGCTTGTGCTATAAGTCCTCTTTGTTTAAATAAGTCAAATACGTTGTCCATTAAATTCTCCGTTCAAGTATCTTTTATATTAATTTATGCTTTTTGAACAATATGATGCTCAATTCTTTTCATTATCATATCAAGCGCCACTAAGTTTTTACCGCCCTGTGGCACAATAATATCGGCAAACCTTTTGCTTGGCTCTACAAATGAATTATGCATAGGCTTAACTGTTGTTAAATACTGTTTAACAACACTTTCTATTGTTCTACCTCTTTTATTTACATCCCTAATTACACGGCGCAAAATTCTTTCATCGGCATCTGTGTCCACAAAAATTTTAACATCCATTATATCCCTTAACTCTTCACTTGCAAACAATAAAATTCCCTCAACAATTATTACACATTTAGGAACAATTTGCAATGTATTTTCGCTTCTATCATGAATTGTAAAATCATAAAGCGGACACTCAATAGTTTGAGAATTTCTAAGCATTTTAATTTGTTCAAGCATAAGGTCAGTGTCAAATGCATCTGGGTGGTCATAATTTAACAAAGCTTTTTGCTCGTATGTTAAACCTTTATTGCTTTTATAATAATTATCATGCGATACAACACATACATTATCGGTAAAATTTTGCATTATTTTTTTAACTAGTGTTGTTTTTCCACTGGCAGTTCCACCTGCAATTCCAATAATCATGTTTTGCATTGTATGCACCCCTTTAATTAATACGCTATTTTAAAAACAGCCTTCTTTACAGTATCACATCCATGTGCTTTAACTCCTGGTTTGTGTGCTTCTTCTACCATAAACACAGCAAATCTTCCCTGCCCCATTACAAGTGCACTTGTAAGTTCTCCATCGTAAAAAGCACAGTCTGTCTCTTCGTTATATTCTTGTGTTACAGTAAGATTACCAAGGCTAACTTCACATATTTCGGTACCTACTAAATCCATTTGTAAATCCATATATTTAGTATGTGTTTCAAATTTACATTCCTGCGTAGTTTTTGTTTGTGTTTCAAATATTTTCACATATACTTTTTCACCGTCAATGCTTGTATCCCCTATTGGTAATAACGATAAATCATTGTTTTCTATATACTCTATCGCAGTATCTAAGTTTTCAAAAAGTCCTGTATATTGGTTTAAATTTTCTAATGTATCATATATCATTTTATAAACACCCCTATTAATATTTTAGCAAAGGCCATGAAACATCAATAGTCACAGCCTTTGATATATTATTTATTTTTATACATTATATCATAATATTTTACATAATCTCCGCTTGTAACACTATTTAACCAATCTTCATTGTCAAGGTACCATTTTATAGTTTTTTCAATTCCTACTTCAAAAGTAGTTTGTGGTAACCAGCCCAATTCATCGCTAATTTTTTTAGGGTCTATAGCATATCTTCTGTCGTGGCCTAATCTATCTTCAACATATTTAATTAAATTCTCATCTATAGAGCTATCAACTTCTCTGTTTAATATTTCTATAATTTTTTTAACAATAAAAATGTTAGGTTTTTCGTTGTGACCACCAACATTATAAACTTCGCCATCTTTACCTTTTTGTGTTACTACATCAATTGCTTTACAGTGGTCTTCTACATAAAGCCAATCGCGTATATTCATTCCATCGCCATATACCGGTAAATGCTTTTTGTGTTTTGCATTGTTTATCATTAATGGTATAAGCTTTTCAGGAAATTGATAAGGCCCATAGTTATTTGAACAACGTGTAATGTTTACAGGCATTTTATATGTATCGGCAAAAGCTTTTACAAATAAATCGGCCGATGTTTTACTTGATGAGTATGGGCTGTGAGGGTCTAACGGAGTGTTCTCTGTAAAAAATCCTTCTGCTCCAAGGCTTCCGTAAACTTCATCGGTGCTTACTTGTACAAATTTTTTACCTTCTTGCCAAGCAGCATTTTTGTACCATGCATTTTTTGAGCATTGCAACATATTTACAGTTCCCTCAACATTTGTTTTAACAAAAATTTCAGGATTTGCAATACTTCTGTCAACATGGCTTTCTGCTGCAAAATTTATAACGTAATCTATTGTGTTATTATTAAAAATATCCTCAATAGCTTTTCTATCACATATATCTGCATGGACAAAAACATGTCTGTCATCATTTTCAATACTTTTCAAATTTTCCATGTTACCAGCATATGTAAGTGCGTCAACATTAATAATTTTAATGTCTTTATATGTATTTAGCATATATAATACATAATTAGAGCCTATAAAGCCTGCTCCACCTGTTACAAGATATGTTTTCATAATAAATTAATCCTTTCAGCTGTATTGCAAAGTACAAACTATTAATACAGTTATTACGCATAAATATAAATTATTTTGGGTTATTTGTGTTTTCAAAATAACACTTAAGTGCATCTTTCCAGTTTCTCATCTCATCGCCAACTGTGCATCTAAGCATTCCATTATCTAATGCCGAATACTCCGGCCTGCTTGCTGCATTTGGGTTATTTTGTTTATACTGTTTTGTTGTGCAAGGCAAAACATCTGCTTTTATTCCGCTAAGTCGTATAATTTCTGTTGCAAAATCGTACCAGCTACACACACCGTTACCTGTACAATGATATATTCCAAACTCGTTTGTTACTGCAAGTTTTAATATATGGTGTGCTAAGTCTGCAGCATTTGTTGGATTTCCAATTTGATCGTTAACTACCGTAAGTGATCCTTTTTCAGCACCTACTCGCAACATAGTTTTTACAAAATTATTTCCAACATAACCGTATAACCATGCAGTGCGAACAATAAAAGTTTTACTGCAAAATTGCTGTGCGTAATTTTCTCCCAGCAGTTTTGTTTTTCCGTATGCCGACTTAGGTTCAGGCATTTCACATTCACTAACAGGCGCAAGTGCTATTTGTCCGCTAAACACATAATCGGTAGACACATGTACAAGACTTGCATTAACATTTTGTGCCGCCATTGCTAAGTTCCTTGCACCTATTGCATTAACTTTAAATGCATCGTCAAAATTATTTTCACAGCCATCAACATTTGTATACGCAGCACAGCTTATAATTACATCCGGTGTATTTTTATTTATATAATCCATAACCTGTTCTAGGTTAGTTATATCTAGCGTATCAACATCGGTTTTTAGCACTGTACAATTGTTATACTCTAAGCTAATTTTGCCAAGTTCTGTTTTTCCATTTTCAAGGCACTTGCAAATTTCTGTACCAAGTTGACCGTTTGCTCCTGTAACAAGTACTTTCATTTATATCCTCGCTTACAATTTTATTTTAACTTTGAGGCCACAATTTTGCCATCGGCAACTTGTTTTAAATGATGGCCATACGGACTTTTTCCATAAACTTCAGCACTTTCAAGTAACTTTTCTCGCGTTATCCAGCCATTTTTATAGCTTATCTCTTCTGGTGCACTAATTTTAATGCCCTGCCTTTTTTCTACCATTCTAACAAAATCAGCTGCATCTACAAGGCTATCCATAGTTCCTGTATCAAGCCAAGCAAAACCACGCCCTAAAAGTTTAACATCTAATGTTCCATCATTTAAATACAGTTCGTTTAACGTTGTAATTTCAAGCTCACCCCTAGCGCTTGGTTTAACTTGTTTTGCAATATCTACAACACGCTTATCGTAAAAATAAAGGCCTGTAATTGCATAGTTACTTTTTGGATTTTCCGGTTTTTCCTCTACCGATATTACCCTATTATTTTCATCAAATTCAACAACGCCAAATCTCTCTGGGTCGTTAACATAATAGCCAAAAACAGTCGCTCTACCATTTTGTCCGTTTTCTACAGCTTGTTTTAGCATAGACGAAAAACCGCTACCGTAAAATATATTGTCTCCCAAAACCATTGCACAGCAATCATCACCAATAAACTCTTCTCCAAGTAAAAATGCCTGTGCCAAGCCATCTGGGCTTGGCTGCACTTTATAACTAAGCTCTATGCCAAATTGCGAGCCATCACCAAGTAGTTGCTTAAATCTCGGAGTATCATCGGGAGTTGAAATAATTAAAATTTCACGTATGCCTGCGAGCATAAGTGTTGAAAGTGGATAATAAATCATAGGTTTATCGTACACCGGTAGTAGCTGTTTGCTTGTAACCATTGTAAGTGGATAAAGTCTTGTACCGGCTCCCCCGGCAAGTATGATACCTTTCATTTATATGTCTCCAATCTAAAATGTAAATAATATTTTTTAATGTTTATATAACCTAAAGCCCCATTTATACCAATATTTAAACATAGAGCTTATTTGCATAATAAAATTTTTTAATTTCTTTTTAGTGTCTCTGTGCCAAGCGTGTGTAACATATGTTATTGGCACATACATTACTTTTCCATACTTTTGTGCTTTTTTAGTAATATCAGCATCTTCAACATACATAAAATAACGTTCATCAAATCCGTTTATATCTAAAAATACTTTTGTACGTATTACAAAAAAACAACCTGTACAAAAATCTATTTCTTGCTGTTTTGTTAAATCTTCATTTAACATTAAATAGTTATCTTCAATTTTTTTTAAAAATTTAAACGGCAATTGTCTGCTTAATAAAGCCATAAATGTGGGCATTCTTTTTGCTGTATATTGCTCTTTCCCGCTTGGAAATAAAAGCCTTGGGGTTGTCATCACAACATTTGGATTTTCATCCATCCATGTGCAAAGCTCTGTTATTGCATCAGTTTGTAGTGTAATATCGGGGTTAATTACAACATGATACTCACTATTTAAGCTATGCATAATACTGTTGTGTCCTTTGCCAAACCCTTTATTTTCATTAAGTTTATTACAAATAACATTATCGCCGTAATTTTTACCGCATAGCTTGTCCCCTGTACCGTCAGGAGATGCATTATCTACAACATACAATGTAAAATCTACACCTTTTGTTTGAGAAATTGTTGTTTCTATTGCATTTTCAACTTCTTCAAACCCATTATATGCAACAATACACCCACTAACTTTTTTAAGCATTTTTTCACCGCTCTTTATATAAGTTTTTTTGTTATGCAAACGGATGCACTACACTACTTGTATTTTGAGCAGCAGATTGTGCTTGGCCGCTTTGTTCTACAGATGCTGCCTGAGATTGAGCAATACTGTCTGTTTGTGCTGCACTACTTGCAGTTTGTTGTGTATCTTGTGTTTGTTGTTCTTCATCTGCTTGTTGTGCTGTTGATGCATTTGTATCAACAGGCACAGCACCATCGTTTGGCATAATAAAGTTTTGAACTATATACCAAATACCTACGCCCAATGCAATAGATACTATTACAAGTACAATAATAGGAATTACAAGACCTTTTGAGCCCTTTTGTGATACAGCTTTGCCTGTAGGTTGGTTTGCAGGTTCGTTCCAATCTATCTCGTGGCCTGCCTTAAATGCACGCGCATAAGGTATTTCCATACCGTTAATAAGTCTTCTTATCATATCAAACAACGAAAGGACTGCTGTTTTTTCGGCATCTTGTCCGGCTTTAACTTGCCTTATATAAACAAGTTTACCATATGTAACTGCTACTCCTACACTGTCGGCGCCATTTGCATAAGAAATTGCAACACCAAAGTCAGCTTTTGTAACTTTTTTTGCGGCAAAACTTCTGTCAGATGAAAGTTGAACAGGATCATCGCTCTCCTCATCATCCATTATTGCGGCATCTGCAATTTTATCTGCCAATTTGCTATGATGATAACTATCGGCACCAAAGTCAAACGCTTTATCGGCCGAACCAACACCTTTAAGCTCTTTTTCAAGCAATTCACCTGTATCTGTGTCAGGAGCAATCATATTTAGCTCTTTAGATTTCATTAGATCTATTACGTGTGCAGCTAAAGACTTTTTGCCTCTTGTGTAAACTGCATCACCCATAGCAGCTTCCATCTGAGCCGCTGCATTTTCTGCAAGTTCTGTTGCCGGTGCAGTGCGTCCTTGCGCAGTTATAACTACAAGTACTTCTCCGCCTTGGCCATATAAGTTAAGCTTTATATGTGGTAATTCCGACAATTGTCTTGCTGTATTTTTTAATACATTCATATCGGGTTGGAACATTCTAACAACAACTTGCACCCCTGGTCCATCTGCAAGTTTTGGACCTCCTGCGTTAGGAGTGTTTTGCATTTGATTTCCTTGCACTTGCATATTTTGCTCTTGTACAGATTGAGCCACACCCTGTTGTTGCATTGGCCTTTGATGTTGTGGCATACCCTGCTGTGGCATACCTTGTTGCATTGGCCTTTGGTGTTGCGGCATAC
>CAYJGU010000009.1:0-78083 GCA_964369925.1 uncultured Bacteroides sp.
AGTGCTAGTCCAAGTGAGCAACCGCCGTAAGGCGGCTATTAGCGAACTGGGCACACCGCTGTGTTGCTCCTCGTTATTCCGAAAAAAGGCACGCTCGGGTTTGTTGTTCGGCCCTCAAGCGCCCTCACGACACAAACCAGTCGCTACCACCTTTTTTCGGTTTGCGCCTTTTGCGCTATGCTTTTAATGGGTATGCATTTTATAAGCAGGCTAAGCTAAAAGCTACATTTCACAAAAGTGAAATGTAGCTTTTATGCTTTTTATTTTATGTTAATACTTTAACTCTTCTTTTGTTAGCTTTGCAAAATCAAGCCAGTCTTTGTCTTCACTGTATGTGTTTAAATCGTAGTTTTCAATTAAATATTGCGCCAAAAACGAGCTTAATTTTTCACTCCCCCAAACATTTAAATGCCTTTCATCTCTAAAATCTTCGCCATAGTTAAGCTGCATTTCTTCTGCAAACTCATCGCAATATAAAAAAGGCACATTGTTTTGCTGTGCTATATAATTTACGCTTTGCGCAATAGAGTTGTTCATTTCACTCCAGTTAGTTGTTTTTGTAAGAACGTCGGGTGTTGCAAATAAAACTAAATTTATACCTTCCTCTTTACACAGGTTTATAATTTTATCAAGATATTCTTTATTTTTTTGCGGTATTTCATAAGCTACTTCTTCATATGTATCTACAGGCGCCTCATACCTTACAATACTGGATGACGGTATAAAACCCTTATAACTTTTATATGTTTTATGCTCTTGTACAAGCCCCAGTGTCGCATCTGCCATTGTAAGCTCTGTAAACCTGTTGTGATATATTGGAAAGTCCAGTAATAAATCTATATGCATATTTTGCGGTGCCGAAATTTTAATATTTTCGTACCTGTTTTTTAACGAGCGTATACCTAAAGTATTTTTTACAATAAAATTATAATCTGCATACTGCTCTTCAAAACTTATCATACCTACTTCTAGCATTACTACTTTTGGGGTTTGCGTTTTTAATGCCTCTACCAAATAGTGGTACGAGCCCCAAATAGGTTGCCCCATACCGCCATATGCAAAACTTTTTATACCAGATTCTTCAAAAACTACAGCAGGGTTAATGTTCATTACGTTGCGGCTGCTTCCTAAAAAAATTACATCAAAGCTATTTTGCTGCTCTTTGTAAAAATCTGCCGCTATAACAAGTGTTTCATCGTTTTTTGGGCGCAAAACCGTAAAGCAAAACAAAAGCACAATAATTGTAGCCACTACATATATAATTGTATGTTTAATTTTTTTCATAAATCACCGTTTGTTTTTTATTTATATTTAAAACTGAAAATATATAAATTGTGCTGTGCTATACCCCGTACCATATGCGCTAAAAACTATAAGCACAACTGTAAGTGTAACATCTGCTAAACAGCGCAAAGCAAAACTTTTGTTTTTTAATTTTTCTCTAACACAGCATTTTTCTTGCATTGCGTTGCCTATAAACAGCACAACAATAAAAATGCTCATTAAAATTAATGTTATTGTATCAAAACCTAGTGTTGATACAATATTTAATTTAGTTGGAATAATTAAGTTTTGTAGCATGGTAAATGCAGCACTTGTGCCCTGTGCTCTAAAAAATATTAGGCTTAACGACCATAATATAAACACGCATATACGTTTTATTGTTTTAATTATTAGCGGGCTATTTTTTGCCGGTTTTTTATAAAATCTATGTATAAGTTCTTCGCATACCCTAAAAAGCCCTTGTAGTAGCCCCCATATTATAAAATTAAACGACGAGCCATGCCACAACCCCGATACAAAAAACACAATAATAATTGACGATAAAACAGGTGGTTTTTGCATGTACTTGCCAATTATAGGCAATTTGCTTGGCCACCTACTCCAGCAAAGGGGCATAAATAAATTGTCTTGTAACCAAGACGACAACGATATGTGCCACCGCTGCCAAAAAGAGGAAAAATTAGTTGCAAAATATGGCCTGCGAAAGTTATCGCTTAATTTAATACCTAAAACTTGTGCTGTGCCTATTGCAATGTCAGAGTACCCTGAAAAGTCGCAATAAATTTGAATTGCAAATAAAAACGTAGCGCTTACTACTAATAAACCCGTCATATCTTCCGGTGCAGAGTAAATGTTTTGCACCGATACCGCCAGTCTGTCGGCAATAACTGTTTTTTGAAAAAAGCCCCATCCCATAAGGCGCAAACCAGAAACAAGGTTATCAATATTAAACTTTTTTCGTACAAACAGTTGCGGCAATAAATTTTCGGTGCGCTCTATAGGGCCTGCAACAAGCTGTGGAAAAAACGAAACAAAAAGTGCATATTTAAATAAATTGCGCTCGCATTTCACTCGGTTTGTAGAAACATCTATTAAATATCCTAAAGCTTGCAATGTAAAAAAGCTAATACCTACCGGCAAAATAATGTCAAAAACAGGTGCTGTATAGCCAACATTAAACAAACTTACCATTGCTTGTACTGCCCTTAGGCCAAAATTAAAATATTTGTAGTAAAATAAAATTGATAAATTAAAAATTATGCCCAGCGCCATTACAGTGTTTTTTTGCCATGCTTTTGCACCTTTTTTTACTAAATAATCAATTATAATGCTGCAAACCCATGTAGATACAGTTGCTCCCGCAAGCAGAAGTGCATACTCTGCTCTCCACCCCATGTAAAAATAATAAC
Organism: uncultured Bacteroides sp.; assembly: GCA_964369925.1. Lineage (GTDB taxonomy): Bacteria > Bacillota > Clostridia > Oscillospirales > Ruminococcaceae > Ruthenibacterium. The sequence continues at coordinate 2,694 of CAYJGU010000009.1, forward strand.
TTGCAAACAACATAAATACCCAAGCGTAACGTTTGGGTATAGTATAATATAATAAAACTATTACTGGAAAAAAAACAAGAAAAGTATATGAATTAAAAAGCATCTTCAATCTCCGTATTATTTTGTAAAATTATATCATAAAATAGCGTTTGTTGCAATTTTAGTAAACGGCGTTACATATTACATTGCATTTTGCTAACTTTTTTTACATGGTTTTTTATTAGTACGTATAACAAAAAATATATTATATTTAAATACTATACAAATGTATGGTGCTAATAATTTTTTACTTTGATATAATTTATTTGTATTTATTTTATTAGTTTAACAACTTATTAGTTATTATGGAGGCATTATGCGTAAACTTATATTAATACTTACTGTTTTGGCAGTTATACTTACTACTGCCTGTTCTTCTAGACAAAATAATATTTCTGATAATTTTAACGACCTAGTACAAGATGCCAAAGATGCACATAGCGATAGTTTAGGTGAGCAAGATACTGCCAACCCCCAAAAAGAAGAGCAAGAACTTTTATATGGCATTACCTTTTTAGGGTACGAGGGCTCACAGGCAATTAGCGAGCCTTTTGCTTATATATCTTACGACGATTTTATGCAAATGCAGAGCGTAGCGCACGAGGGCGACGAATATTATTTAATAGTGCCAACAAACCCAGATATAACAATTGAGATATTTGATGTTGATGATAATTCAAATGCCGGCAATTTACTTTATTCATCACCTATAGGCGCCGCTGTTCCTGTTTTGTTGCGCTGTAACTTAAGCGACATACACCAAAATACAATTGTTCAAGTTAACAGCAATACATTATCTATTTCTTTCTCACCTATGGTCGATTTAATGCAGGGCACTGCTTTTGTGGGACAAAATGGCTATCTTCTTGAGAGCATTGAGTAAATTGACGTTTTTATTAACGTGCATTTTATTATTAGCTTTTTAAGCGCAAAAAAGTATTATGCCAATTTATAAAGCTAGCTAACATAAAAAAAGCGATTGTTATTATAACAATCGCTTTTTGTTTTAACTATTTTTTTATGCTTTAAAACGCATTTAATAATTAAATAAAGTATGTAAATATTCTTATTACAAACAGTGCAAAAACAATCCACATAACAGGGTGAATATCTTTTACTTTGCCTTTTGCAAGTTTTAAAATCATCCATGTTAAAACACCAAACATTATGCCGTTTGCTATGCTGTATGTAAATGGCATCATTATTATTGCAATAAATGCGCCAAGTACGTCTGCCATGTCGCCCTCAAACTTAACCTTTTTAATGCTGCTCATCATAAATAAGCCAACAATTATAAGTGCCGGTGCTGTTGCAAACGATGGTATTGCACCAAATACAGGCCACAAGAACATTGCAGCTACAAACATACCTGCTGTTGTTAATGCTGTTAAACCTGTGCGTCCGCCTTGTGCCACACCTGCAGAGCTCTCTACATAGCTTGTAACTGTGCTTGTACCTAAACAAGCGCCCGCTACTGTACCAACTGCGTCGGCCATTAGTGCTTTACCCGCATTAGGTAGTTTGCCTTCTTCGTCTAGCATATTGCCTTTAGCTGCTACACCTACAAGTGTTCCCACTGTATCAAACAAATCTACAAATAAAAATGCAAATACTATAATTGCAAATTCAACTGTGTTTTCTAACATAAATGCAAAGTTAAATTTAAACGCTGTTTCGCCTAGCGCACCAAAGCTTGGTATAAAGTCTTGTATTCCGCTAATTTGCGGTAATAAAGAGTATGCTCCAACCTCTGGATTTACAACATACCAACCTGTAAGTTGTGCTAATATGCCAAGCAACCATGTTATTATTATGCCCCATAGTATGCTACCTTTAATTTTATAAAATTCCATTATGCCAATTATAATTACACCTAATATTGCAAGTGCAACAGGTGCATATGTAATATCTCCAAGTGCTACTTTTGTTGCTTGGTCTGCGCCGGCAATGCCTGCGTTTTGTAGGCCTATAAATGTAATAAACAAACCAATACCTGCTGTTATACCAAATTTTAAGTTTTCAGGTATACTGTTTACAAGTGTTTCTCTAAATTTAAACAAAGACAACACTATAAATATTATACCTTCTATTAAAACAGCAGTTAATGCTATTTGCCATGCATTTTCGTAAGAGCCAAGCTCGCCCAAACTAATTGTGTATGCAAAATAAGCGTTTAGCCCCATGCCGCTAGCAAGCGCTATTGGGTAGTTTGCTAAAAATGCCATTACAACAGTTGCTATTGCCGCTGCAATTCCTGTTGCCAAAAATACGCCTTGTGGGTTCATGCCTGCATCTCCAAGCATGGCAGGGTTAACAGCTAATATGTAAGCCATTGCCAAAAACGTTGTAATACCCGCACCTATTTCGGTTTTTACAGTAGTATTATGCGCTTTAAGTTTAAAAATTTTCTCCATTTTTGTCTCCTCACGTTTATATTTGTCTTTTCCCGTTAATAATTATACAATATTTTATTCACATTTACAATGTAAAATTATTATAAAAATAGCCTGTAAATTGCATAACTACTGTGCAATTTACAGGCTTTTATAAAATATTATAAATCTTTATTGTGCGGTGTAAATCCTTCTCCAAAAATTTCGCTTGCATCTGTTATTGTTACAAAACTTACCGGGTCTATTTTATGTGCCAAGTTGCGCACTTTAAATACTTGGTGGCGGCTTGCAACACACAGTAGCATATGCTTTTCTTCTTTAGTGTATCCACCAAGAGATTTTATAATAGTAGATCCTCTTTCAATTTCTTTGTCAATACTTTCGGCTAATTCAAAACCTTTTTGCGTTATAACAATTATCATTTTGCCGCCGCCAAAACCGTACATTATTTTATCTATGCAAAACGTAGACGAAAATGTTGTTATTAACCCGTATAAAACAGCGTCTATATTTCCAAATACAAAGCCACCCGACACTATTACTACACACTCTATCATTAATATAATTTGCCCAAGAGACATGTGTGGTTTTAATTTTTTTACCGACATCATTACAAAATCGGAACCACCGGTAGATGAGCTTCTTGAGTAAATAAGCGCAAGGCCAACACCTATAAATACGCCACTAAAAAGGCTTGCCAGTATTTTATCTCCTGTGTAAGCCGGTATAAACGGAACAACTATATCGGTAAAAAACGACGCTATACCCATAGAAACAAAACTGCGCAACATAAATTTTTTACCAATAATTTTATAGCAACACGCTATAATTGGTACGTTTAGTACAAGCGACAATGTACCTATTGGCAAGTACGGAAACAGGTAGTTTAAAATAATTGCAATACCGCCAACACCACCTGTAGAAAATTGTGCAGCCCTTGCAAATGTGTAAATACCTACCGCGTATAAAAAGCCACCCATAATATCAAAGCCTATATCAACTGCTACCTTTTTAGGCTTTATCGAGTTTGTCATCATATAGTTTTTCATTTTATTAAGCATACTTTTTCCTTAATTTACTACATATTTTTTAGCATTTCAATCTCTTGCGCCCAGCCCTCATCGTCATTAGGCGTTTCAAGTATAAATGGCAAGTGTTTTAAAGCTTCGTGGTTAATTACATTTTTAAATGTTTGTAGCCCCAAGTTGCCCTCGCCCAATTTTGCATGCCTGTCTTTATGGGCTGCCAATATGTTTAAGCTATCGTTACAATGTATGGCGTGTAAATTGTTTAGGCCCACTACTTTGTCAAAATGTGTTAGCACACCGTCTAAATCGTTTACAATATCGTAGCCTGCGTCCCACACGTGGCATGTGTCTAGCAACACGCCCACTTTATGTTTTAGCTCTACTCTATCCATTATTTGCCTTAATTCCTCAAATGTGCTTCCTATTTCACTACCCTTGCCAGACATTGTTTCAAGTAAAACTGTTGTTTGTAAATCTTCTGTTATTACATTATTTAATATTTCTGCAATAAGCTCAATACCTAGCTCTGCACCTTGCCCTACATGGCTTCCCGGGTGAAAATTATAATAATTGCCTGGCAGGCTTTGCATTCTTTGCAAATCTTCTGCCATTGCAGTTTGTGCAAACTCTCTTAAATTTGGCTTTGCCGCACACAAGTTGTATGTGTACGGGGCATGTGCAACTATTTTACCTATGCCATATTCTTTGCACAGAACATGAAATTCTTCAACATCTTTTTCGCTTTGTGCTTTAACATTGCCACCGCGCGGGTTGCGTGTAAAGTATGCAAACGTATTTGCCTTTAAGCTATGTGCTTGCTTTGCCATTGCTGCATATCCACCCGACGACGATATATGGCTGCCAACATATCGCATATTAATTCTCCTTATTTTATAAGTAAATATTTATTGCATTTATTCTATTTTTTTGCTTTATAATACATATGCAAATTTATACATATTGTATAAACAACATTTTAAATTGCTATTTGTTATTAAAGTGTTTTTTTATTTTTATGGCCGTACAAATAGCAAGGCCTATTGTTTGTATACCAAGTGCGCATATACAGGCATAGTTTACACCTTGCATATTAAATTTTAAAATTAATGGCGCACTTACTACAACAGATGTAACAATGCTTAAAATATTGCAAACTATAAGCTGAGGCATACACCGCATAACAGTTAGTACCATGCTAAAAAATAGCACAAGCGCTGTTAGTATTGCCGCTATTGCCATTGGCACAAGCAAGTATGCATATTGCTCTAAACTAGCACTTACAAATACACGCAAGCCCCAAGCGCCTAACATTTGTGCGCCAATTACACCTACAGGTATAAGTGCAACAATAGCTAAAAGTACAAGTAAAAATGCTTTTAAAAAAGCACTTTTATTTTTTTGTTTATAATTGTTTGCATATATGGTTATAAATGGTGTAAATAAATATGTTGCACCAACTTGTAAAAGCAAAACGGGCGCCGTAACCGAATTATAAATACCAAGCTCTTGTGCGCCTACCATTCGCTGTAAAATTATTTTTGGCACACTTAGTGCTGCATTGCACAAAAAGGTGTACAGTGCAAGAGGTGCACAAACTTTTAAAAGTAAAAAAACATTTTTTAGCTGTGTTTTTTGCTTTGTATAATAATTTAAAGATATACGTTTTGTATATAATATAAAAAACAATACATTTAGTACAGCAACTGCAGACAACGCATATACCATAGAGTTTGTTAAAAACAATAAAACACAGTAACCCGCTATAGATATTATAGCTCTTGCGGCATATGTTTTTCCAACAAGGTCCAGTCTATCTTTTCTTTGCATAATTGCATTATATACATCTGTTTTGCTCTCTATCATTCTAAAGCAAAGCATTAATAGTATGCATATAATTTGGGCTATGCTGTATGGGTTGCCTATACCTGTTATTGCCACAAAAACTATACAAAGCACACTTGCCATGGCACAAGTAATAAACCGGCTTTTTATATACTGGCTTTGTGTAAATTTGTTTTCGGTGTCAGACACCTGGTAGTTATACATGCCATAAGACGCCAGCGACAAAAACATACCTGTCATTGTAATACTTGTTGCAAGCAAACCGGCGTTAACTGTTGCCTGGTTTTGCCCCGTGCTTAATTGCCACACAAGTATAGTAAATAACCACTGCGCAAAAAAGTATGTTAGCGAGCCTATTGTGTTCCAAATAAAGTTCTTTTTTAAATTTTTGTTTTGCAATTTTTTATACTCCCTAATAAAGCACCGTTTAAATAAAGGCAACACCGCACTGTTATGCCGCATTGCCTTTATATTTTATTTTTTTATTTTTGTGCATTTGTAAAAATATAAACGCTTAGTATTTTTGTACCGGCTTAAAAATTATAAGGCTCTGTTAAAAACTGTGCGTTATACTCACTATATGCAGTATGCGTTGTTAGGTATTCTACCCAAACCAAATACTTACTGCCGTCGTATAAATGTATTCCATCGCTTCCCGCAAGGTCTTCTCTTAGCGCTCCGTTTTCGTCGGCCAAAACCTCGTGTATGTTAAGGTAATACATGCCACGCTCTGTTGCCATAAGTGCTATTGCATCGTTTAAAAGGTCTATTCTATCGTTGTTTAACTGCGGCCTAGCCTCGCTTGTTGCCGCTGTTACCGGCGTTATACTTTGCACGTATATTGGCACCGTAGGAAATTGTGTGCGCAGTGCATCTAATAAATCTCCGTAATATTTTAAAAACGCTGCGTCATCACTTGCAGAAAGAAGTGCATTCATACCCATACCAAGGTATATATTTTGTGGCGTTTGTGACGAAATATGGTCCCACATTGGCACTGTTACACTGTCGTTTAAACTTGCCGAGTTGTTTGCAATCATGCCGCTTGGGCTTGCGCCCTTAAATGCCGCAGGTATTACTATGCTTGCTAAAGGTTCATACGTTGTAAACCCTTGCGACAACGAATCGCCCACAAACATTGCTGTTCTAAAATACTCTAGGTCTACTTTGCCGTTTTGCGGCAGTGCAAGCATTCTGTCGTCTACACTTTGAGATGTATAAGACAGCGTTTGTGCTACCGGCTCGCTTGTGTTCCATATGCTTTTTATAACAGAAATTTCCGGCATAGTTTCATCTGTTGTTTGAGATGTATCACTTTGCTCATCGCTTAGTTGTGTTGTTGAACCGTTGTAGTTATAACCTACAATCATGTCATCGAATAAAGGTTTTCCTGTAAGTAGCCTTCCTGTAACATATGCCAGCGCACCCGCCGCAGCAATTATTAATATCATTAAAATAACAAGTATAATTGTAGTAATTATTTTTCTGCGTCTTTTTGTAGTTACATATTCTTTATAAGTTGCCACAGATATTCTCCTCTTTATTTATGTTGTAGTATATATATTATACACTTATTGTTTTTATATTAAAGTTTTCCACTACTTGTGTAAGATGTATGTGTAAGTATATGTCCATAAATTGCATTACATGCCGCCGAGTTAATTTTAACTCCGCCTGTTCCGCTTAAATATTCTTGTTTTAAATTACCATTTTCATCGCTTAAAATTTCGTACATGCTAATATAGTTCATATCGTGCTTATACGCCAGTTGTGCAATTTCGTTGTTTAGTGTTTGTATGCGTGTATTAGCATAATTTGTATCGCTACTGCTTTTAGACGCAGATACAGGTGCTATGTTTACTAAATAATATTCTGTTTCTATTGGCATTTTTTCTTTAAGTGCCGTTAAAAATTCGTCATAACTTTCAACAAATTCTTCGTTTTCCAAGTTATCAAGGGCGTCTGTTCCAAATGCAATGTACACATTATTTTTTGCAAAAGATACTATTTCATCTATTGCATTTACGCGCTTTCCACTTGCGTTTGTAACATCGCCGCTTACTATGTTTTCGGGTGTGCTGTTATAGTATGCCGCAAATTGTGCATTACCTGCTTGCTGTTCAAAAAGTTGCATGCTTTGCACTAGCGAATCACCTACTATTAGCACATTGTCGTAATACGTTAATGGCGCCGAGCCATTTACCGGCAGGGCCATTGTGCTTGCTGTTGGTAAAGTAAATGTGTTTTGCTGTGCTTGTTGTGGGCTGGCCGCGCTTATTTGCGCTGTTTGTGCTAAGCTTGTACTTGTGCTTTGGCTAACGCCAGTGGCATTGCTTTGGCCTGTATTTGCCTGGCTTGTTACACCGCTTGTAGTTTGAGAGGTTTGAGAGTTGCTTTGAGCTTGTGTGTTATTTTGCGCCCCGCCATTTGACACACTGTTAATTAACAAAGTAATTATACCTGCAAGTATTAGTATACATATAAACGAAACTAAAAAAAACCTTTGCCTAGCTTTTTTTAGTTGCATCTTTTTTTTATATCTCTTTTGTCTCTCTGTTATTTGTGTGTTACCATTGCTGCCGTTTTGCAAAAAAAACACCACCTTACAAGCAGGCACACCGTGCATAATTTATTTTTATAATGTCAAAGTACATTATACTATGTTTTTAGTATCTTATCAACCGTTTTTTTATATTGTAATAAAATATAAACAAATGCACCCACAGCATATGCCGTGGGTGCAAGTAAAACATAAATTAGTACCGCAAATTGTAATATTTTAGCTATTTTATAGCTTTATACCTTAACTTAATTTTTTAAGTTAATACTATAATATTTTTACGTATAAATACTAATTAGCCAAGTTCTGAGAAATATTTAATTGTGCGTACCATTTGGCTTGTGTAGCTGTTTTCGTTATCGTACCAAGATACAACTTGTACTTGATATGAATCATCATCAATTTTTGTTACCATTGTTTGAGTTGAATCGAAAAGGCTGCCGTATTTAATACCGATAACGTCTGAAGAAACAATAGCATCTGTATTATAGCCATAGCTTTCGCTTGCAGCTGCTTTCATTGTTTCGTTAATGCTTTCAGCTGTAACGTCTTTACCTTTAACAACTGCTACAAGTATTGTTGTAGAACCTGTGTTTACAGGAACACGTTGTGCACTGCCAATTAGTTTGCCGTTTAAATCGGGAATAACAAGGCCAATAGCTTTTGCCGCACCTGTTGAGTTAGGAACGATGTTAGATGCACCTGCTCTTGCTCTGCGCAAGTCACCGCCACGGTGTGGGCCATCTAAAATCATTTGGTCGCCTGTATAAGCGTGAACTGTTGTCATTATACCGCTTTGTACAGGGTATTTGTCGTTAAGTGCTTTTGCCATTGGTGCTAGGCAGTTTGTTGTGCAAGAAGCTGCCGAAATAATAGTATCTTCTTTTGTAAGAATATTTTCGTTAACACCAAAAACAACTGTTGGTAAATCGTTACCTGCAGGTGCCGAAATAACTACTTTACGTGCGCCTGCATCTATGTGAGCTTGGCTTTTAGCCTTAGCTGTAAAGAAACCTGTGCATTCTAAAACCACATCTACACCAATTTTTTTCCATGGTAAATTAGCTGGGTCTTTTTCTGCCAAAATTTCAATTTTTTTACCGTCTACTGTTATAGAAGTATCATCATTTTCTACTGTGTGTCCATCGTAACGACCTTGAGCTGTGTCGTATTTTAGTAGATGAGCAAGCATTTTTGGGCTTGTCAAATCGTTAATAGCTACTACTTCGTATCCCTCTGCGCCGAACATTTGGCGAAACGCCAACCTACCAATGCGACCAAAACCGTTAATTGCAACTTTTACTGCCATAATTATATAATCCTCCCTTTGCATTTAGACAAATTTAATTTTAATGCCAAGCATGTATACCGGCACTGTTGTCTTTATGTTGATATTGTACCGCAAAATTGAAATTGGTGCAATAGGTTTGACAAAAGTTTAACGGAAAATACATAAAAATGAATACATTTATTAATACTTGATACAATATATTATGAAAATAAATACAAATGGAGTTTTTACATGTTATTACAAAACAACGCGCTTTTAATAAGCACGCTGCTTGAAGAAAAAGCAAAGAGTATACTTTCTGTTATACCGTTAGTTAGGTACAGTGCCCAAAACGATAATTGCGACATGCTTTGCATAGATAAAGTGGCAAAAAATGCATATTCGTGCTTGCGCATGGCACAAAATTTAAAAAGTTATGCTTTATTAAATGGCAAAACACCGCAAACAAATGCTTTTTGTATTACAAGCTCTTTAAATAACTTTATACAAGACACTAAAAAAGTTTGCAACAATATTAATATAGAGCTTATTTGCACACACAACGATTTATTTATAAGCGCAAACGAAGAGTTATTTATTATATGTGTAGCAAATATTATATGTAACAGCGTTATTTATAGCACCGAAAAAACACAAATAAATATATGCGTATATAAAACAAACGGGTTTGCCGTTATAAAAACACACGACAACGCCAAAGGCATAAACCCCACTTTAATAAGCAATATGTATAGCGCGTTTGTTTCTAAAGACCCATACGATGAAACTTTACCCACACAAGCACTTGGCCTTGGGCTTGCTGTTGTACAAAGTTTTACACAGTGCTATAATGGCAAACTTATTACCGAAAGCCGTAGGGGCGTAGGCAGTAGTTTAACCATGCTTTTACCGCTTATAAAAAACTTTAATGCAACAAATTACATTAAAAATAATACAAACTTTTTAAGCGATAAGTATAGTGTGCTTTATGCACAGTTTTGCGATTTTTGCAAACTACCTGTTTAATTTTTTTTTGTTAATTTAATATATAACTAATAGCTTTAAGTATGTTTACTGCCGCCTTTTGCCGCTGCTATTTAAACTACAAGCACAAATTATAAAGCAATTTTTTGCGCACTTACAGCTAAGTTATATAACCATGCATTAACACGTACCATTTATGTAAAAAAACATTGTTTGAAAATTTATTGTCTACATTTGCTCCAATTTGTATTTCTTTTAAACCTAAATCAACACATTTTTGATTTAGCAGCGATAAAATTTCTGTGCCATATCCTTTTCCTCTTTTATTGCTCGCTATAGCATATCCTATGTGTCCACCAATCTTTTCTAAATAATCATTAAGATAATGCCGAATTCTTCCATATCCAACAGGTGTATCACCATCATACATCCAATAAGATGATTGAGGAACCATTCCATCTTCAATGTCACCATTATCTACCGAAAACTCTTTTTGAAGCCATATTTTAAAATCTTCATAAGTTATGCCGTAAGCTTTATTAATAAATCCATTGTCATTTTTATGTATTTGCTGCAGCATTAAATAAATATCACGGCCATCATTTGGTGAAAGTTTTTTTTAATAAGACATACTTTTTAAGCAACCTTTCAAGAAAATATATAAAAATTATGTTTTAATTTACACTATATAAAATTTCACTGTATGTTGGCAAACTCCAGTACTGTGCACCTACAAGGCTTTCTATTTCATCGGCATACTTTCTCATTTCACTCATTAAAACAAGCACTATCTCTTTGTAAAACTCTGCAAGTTTTAACGAATTATCGTGTTTGTTAACATCTTTTAACTCGTTTTGTAGTTTTACAGATGCCTCGCTTAACTTATCGGCAAGATCGCTTATTTTTTGCAATAATTCTAGCTCGCTTTTGCTTATAATGCCGCATTCGCCTTTTTTAACAACTAAATCTGCAAGTTGTTTTTGGTAATCATAACAGCAAGGTAATATGCTGCGCTTTACCATTTCAACGCTTGTTGTTGCCTCTATTCTAACTGTTTTACAGTAATTTTCAAGCAAAATTTCATATCTCGACTCTATTTCGCCCTCGGTTAAAACACCTTGGCGTGTAAACATTTGTATGTTTTTTTGGTCTAAGTATCTTGGCAAAGCGTCTACTGTTGTTTGAAGGTTTAAAAGTCCGCGCTCTTTAGCCTCATCTTTCCACTGCTGTGTATAGTTGTTGCCGTTAAATATAATGCGCTTGTTGTTTTTTATTGTGCTACATATAAGTTCTTCAAGTGCATCGTTAAAATCGGTTGCTTTTTCAAGTTCATCTGCAAAAATTCTTAGCGTGTCGGCAACTATGCTGTTAAGCACAATATTTGGTCCCGCTATAGAAAAAGTAGAACCTACCATTCTAAACTCGAACTTGTTGCCTGTAAATGCAAAGGGTGATGTTCTGTTTCTGTCTGTTGTATCTTTAGCAAAGTTTGGCAATACGTTTACGCCTATTTCCATTTGTATTTTGCCCTTGCTTGTGTAGCTCTCGCTGTTTTCAAGCGCATTTAAAATTTCCTCAAGCTCTTCGCCCAAAAACATGCTTACAATGGCCGGTGGTGCCTCGTTTGCACCTAGCCTATGGTCGTTTCCTGCACTTGCCACCGATACACGCAATAAGTCTTGATAGTCGTTAACGGCTTTAATTACAGCCACCAAAAACAGTAGGAATTGTGCGTTTTCGTGTGGGGTGTCGCCGGGCTCTAGCAAGTTAACTCCTGTGTCGGTACTTATAGACCAGTTGTTGTGCTTACCGCTACCGTTAACGTATTCAAAAGGTTTTTCGTGCAATAGGCATGTTAAATTATGTTTATTTGCAACAGATTTTGCAATTTCCATTATAAGCTGGTTGTGATCGGTTGCAATATTTGTAGTAGTAAAAACAGGTGCAAGCTCGTGCTGGGCAGGTGCTACCTCGTTGTGCTTTGTTTTACTTAAAATGCCAAGTTTCCAAAGCTCTTCGTCAAAATCTCGCATAAATTGAGATACTCTGTGTTTTAAAGTTCCATAGTAGTGATCTTCCATTTGTTGGCCTTTTGCAGGTTTTGCACCAAAAAGAGTTCTTCCGCAATTTATTAAGTCTAAACGTTTTAGGTAAACGTCTTTATCTATTAAAAAGTACTCTTGCTCGGCGCCAACAGTTGTGTTAACACGTTTTACGCCATCGTTACCAAAAAGGCGTAATATGCGTATTGCCTGTGTGTTAAGCGCTTCCATGCTGCGCAGTAGCGGTGTTTTTTTATCAAGCGCCTCGCCCGAGTACGAGCAAAAGGCAGTTGGTATGCACAGTGTATTATCTTTTATAAATGCAAACGACGTTGTATCCCAAACTGTATAGCCCCTTGCCTCAAATGTAGCACGAAGCCCACCCGAAGGAAAACTTGACGCATCACTTTCGCCCTTAACAAGCTCTTTACCTGAAAATTCCATTATAATTCTGCCGTCATCTGTGGGAGATATAAAGCTATCGTGTTTTTCGGCAGTAATGCCTGTCATAGGCTGGAACCAATGTGTAAAGTGTGTTGCGCCGTTTTCGCACGCCCAATCTTTCATTGCACTTGCCACAACGTTTGCCACGCTAAGTTCAAGTTTAGCATTACCGTTTACACATTTTTTAACGGCCTTATATGTGTCTTTAGGTAATCTTTGCTTCATAACGTTGTCGTTAAAAACCTTTGTTCCAAATATAGCCGGTATATCTTTAAGCATGTTTATTCTCCCATTAAAATTTTATTGTTTTTAAATTGTACTTAATGTTTGTTATAGTTTTTTTATACATAACATTATAATTACATTATTGCACTTTGTAAAGTTTTATTAATGTTTAAACTGTTTGCTGCTCTACATTTTGTAAAGAGGAATTGTTTGGCAATGGTTTTATACGCGTTTTGTATATGTTTAAATAAAAAATTATGCCCAGCGACAGCGCTACGCACTCTGCTATTGGAAACGCAAACCATACCGCATGTAAGCCAAAAAACTTTGCCAATACATATGCAACCGGCAACAGTACTATTAACTGCCTGCCAACGCTTATCCACAAACTTAGCATGCCGTGGCCAAGCGCTTGAAACACGCTTGAAAAATTAATTATTACACCCGCAGATGCAAAGCTTATAGATATTATTCTTAGCATAGGTATGCCAATTTCATACAATGTTTCGTCTGCGTTAAAAAGCGACAACAGCTGTGCCGGAAAAGCCCAAAACACTATTGTGCCAAGCAACATAACACTACATGTTGCCACTGTAGACATTTTAATTGCTTTTATAATACGTTTTTTATTTTTTGCCCCGTAGTTATAGCCAACTATAGGCACAAGTGCGCTTACAATACCAAAACATGGCATAAATGCAAAGCTCATTAGTTTAAAAAATATACCAAATGCAACTACCGCAACATTGCTAAACGCTATTAATATGTTGTTAAGGCCAAATATCATAAAGCTGCCCACACTTTGCATTATTATGCTTGGAAAGCCAACTTTATATATGCTTTTTACCGTTTGCAACTGAAGTGGCATGTGTTTTGCTTTTATTCGCACTTCGTGGTTAAATATGTTGTTTAATATTAGGCAAATACTCATACCAAGCCACTGGCCTATAACAGTTGCAAGTGCTGCACCCGCTACGCCCAGTTCGGGCATACCAAACATACCAAATATAAGTATAGGGTCTAGCACTATGTTTGTAACTGCACCAATAACTTGTGCTATCATTTGAAATATAGTGCGACCTGTAATTTGAAGTAAGCGCTCTGTTGTTATTTGCACAAAAATACCCATAGAAAATATTGTACATATTCTCATATAAGTTGTGCCGCTTGATATTATGGCTGCATCATCTGTAGAAAGAGACATAAATGCCTCTGAGCCAAATATGCCTATTAATGCAAAAACAGCACTGCTTAAAATAGCAAGCATCATTCCGTTATTAGCAACTTTTGTTGCCTCGTCAAATTTTTTCTCGCCCAATCTGCGAGATAAAAGCGAATTCATACCTGTAGCTGTACCTACAGCAACAGCCACCATTGTATTTTGTATTGGAAAAACAAGGTTTACCGCTGCAAAAGCGTTTGTTCCCATTTGTGATACGTACATGCCATCTACAATATAGTAAAGAGCCTGTATAAGCATACTAAACATAAGCGGCAACGCCATAGACGGCAACAGTTGTTTTATAGGTTTCGTTCCTAAAATATTCTCTTTTCTTTGTTCCATTATTATAATTTTCCCTTTATTATTTATTTCCTAAATAGTATTGCCATTCCCAAAAGCAACATTTTTTACTTATTTAAAATTCTTATATCTTCACCGCAAAATGTAAGCACATCACAGCTACCAAGCAAGCGCGATGATATTTTCTCGGTGTAGCGTCTTCTTAAATCGGCGTCGTTAACAATATTGCTTGTGTAAATTGTTGGCAACTTGTTGCACCTTGTATTTATAAGCGAGTACAAACATGCACTTACATATGGCGATATATATTCTGTTCCAAGGTCATCTAATATAAGCAAATCGGCCTCTTGCATTGTTTTTAATGTTTCGCCTGTATCAGAAAAATGCTCTTTTTCTATTTTATCAAATGCGCTTTGTGCGCTGGTATATACAACGTTATAGCCTTTTTCCAGCACGCTGTTTGCTATTGCAAGCGCAAGGTGTGTTTTGCCAAGCCCCGCATGGCCGCACATATATATACTGCTATTATGCGTTGTAAACATTTCGGCATAGGCTATGCAATATTTAAAAATATCGCTCATGTGTTGCCTTATATTAACGCTTGCATAATCATCGTACTTATCAGGGTATTTACTTATGTCAAATGTGTTAAAACTGCTAAGTGTTAACGGTGTTATTTCGCAAATATTGTCTTTTCTTATCTCTTGTGCGTATTTGTGCACACATTTACACATTTTGCCTGTGTTACTACCTGTATCTTCGCAAATTGCACACGCAAAATTTGGTTGCATTTTTTGTGTGTCAACATTATTTTGCAACAATATTTGCTGTATTGCCTCTTTTGTTTCGTTAATTTTTTCGCTTATATTTTGTTTTTCTTTCTCGCTTACATTTTGCGCACTTATTGTTGCCAGTTTTATGCAAAGTGCAGTTATTTCGTTTTGTAGGCTTGTTAGCTCCGGCAAACTTTCATAAACGCTGTTTTTATAAATTTGTGCCGCTGTTATTGCCTGTTGCCGTAACGACGCAGCTTTGTTTTTTGCCTTTATGTATATTTCTTCGTTTGTCAACGCTTAACCCCCTTTTTTAGGTTTAAATGTTGGTACCGGTTTTATACTTCCGCTAAGCACGTTTTTTGCGTTAGGATTAGACACCTGTGTGTTTTGCATTGTAATATTACTTTGATGAATAACATCTTTTATTGTTTTGTAGCCCTTTTCATTCCATTTTCTTAATATTCCGCCAACATATTTTATACTTTTTTTATCGGCCGCAACTCCCGCAGCTTCAGCTATCATTTTTTCATCAAACTTATATACTTCAAACCAATCCCAAATTAATGCGCGCTCGGCTTTGCTTGGTTTTGTTTGTTGCATGTTTAATATGCTTAAAGCAAGCTGTGTGTATTTTTCTTGCTTTTCCTGTGTGTGTAAATAGTCTTCGGCCTGTTTGCACGTTGTTATTCCCTGCTGCTGCCAACTTATAAGCGCTCGCTCTATATACCTTGCACTTCGCTTACCTATAGAGGCAAAATGTGCTATGCCCAAAAGTATAAAATCTATTGGCATGTCGTTTAACATATACATAGACACATATATATTTAAATCGGGCTGGCTTATTACAGCACCCATTAGCCTTTGGCTCTCTTGCACAAGAAGCGCAATGGCATAGTCTCCGTCGGCAGCTGTTGTTACCTCTTGTGTTGTTAAGTGTGTATGTTTTTTTATTTTTGGCTGTGTTTGCTTTGTTTCACCGTTTACGTTTAGCTCGGTAATGTCTCCTTTATTTTTAACCGCTTGCTTAAATGTACTGTTATTTGTGCTACTGGTTTCATCTTCATCTTCAAGCAGTCCGGCACCTTTCCAAAATAAAAGTGCGTCTTTTGCGCATTGCTCACTTTTTAAATTAAGGGCTTGTGCAATATTTTTCGTATCACAATCATTATTTTGTACTATATAAAGGGCAACTTTTATCCAGTCGTCTTCTGTATGCTTTAATTTATCTAATATTATTTTTGGCACACTTACAGTGCCGTTTGTGTTTTTGCTTATACAATAAGCCAAAAGTTTTGCCCCCTTTTTATTAGTTTTATAATACGCAAAAACACCCGCCGATTAAACGCACGGCGAGTGCAAATTATTAATTAATTGCAAACAAAACCCAAAAAATAAATATGTTATATTGCATTAATTTTATTTCCTAATTACGCTTCTTGTAATGCGCGCTCAAGCCAAATAACACCTATATCCAGCGCATTAAACAAGCCGTTTTTGTCGCTTTGTTTAACCATGCGCTCAAGTGGCGGTTTGCTTGTATCTGTAGATAAAAGCGTAATGTGCACTCTATCAGCAACTTCGGCACCGCTTTGCGCTTTTGTTGTTGTTAGCACTTGCATAAATATTACGTATGGATCTTGTGGGTTTCCGTAGTAAATGTCGTTTTTGCAGCGCACAAGCGGCCTGCCTTTAAACATTAATTTGGGTTCAAATGCCATTTATAATTCTCCCTTATAATAAAGCGTAATAAATTGTGGTTTTAAACATTGTTTTGCATTTGTGCACACGTTTAATCTATTAAATAGTTTTTTAATAAAGCCTGCAACAAGTCGTCCCTGTCTATTTTTCTAATGTTAGAGCGTGCACCCTGATATGTTGTTATATATGTCGGGTCTTCCGACAAAATATACCCCACTATTTGATTTATGGGATTATACCCCTTCTCTTTTAATGCGCCATAAACATCTGTTAATATTTGTTTAATTTCCTTATCTCTCTCTGCATATAAAGAAAATACAGAAGTTTTTTCACCCATTGGTATATACCCCCCATTAATTTATTGTACTAATATTGTACAGCAATTTTAATTTGTATGCAATAGCTAATAACAAAAGTTTATACATAATACATAGTTTTTTAAATATATTTTTTAAAAATGCAAAAAAAAATACAGTTGTTTACAAACATAATTTAAATATAGTATACTAAGCTTAGCATAAATTTATTAATTTATTTTAAGGGGCTCCTTTATTATGATATTTGCAATAGGCACAGATTTAACTAGCTGTGCCAGAATAGAAAAAAGCATGAGAAGGCAAAGTTTTATAAACAAAGTTTTTGGTGTAAAAGAACAGCAGTACCTGCAGAGCAAAAAAAATAATATAGCTAGTGCCGCTGCAAATTTTGCCGCTAAAGAGGCTTTTTCTAAGGCGATGGGCACCGGAATTTTTACAGGCGATTTTTTGCTTAGCGAGGTGCAAATATTGCGAAAAAAAACAGGCGAGCCTTATTTTGACTTTAGTGGTAAAGCGCAGTTACTTATGCAGCAAAAAAATATTAAGGCTCATGTGTCGTTAACACACGAGGGCGACTTGGCCTTTGCATTTGTTGTACTGGAGAGCGCAAACACTTAACACAGCCAAAACAAAGCGGGGACATGCAGTATAAAAATTACTAATACAGCAAAGTATTATATGGAGGCGAAAATTATGATAACACCGCAAGATGTAAAAAACAACGAACAGATAAAAATATATATAGAAAAAGCCGATGAATGCCTTTTAAGCCTTGGCTACACCGAGCACAGTTTTCCCCATGTTACAAGGACTGCCCACTTTGCCCAAAAAATATTAAACGATTTAAACTACGATAAGCGCATGGGCGAACTAGCTTGGATTGCCGGATACATGCACGATATTGGCAATGTTATTAACCGAATTGACCACGCGCAAAGCGGCGCTGTTATGGCATTTAGGATACTTGACAAAATGGGCATGGATGCCGATGAAATTGCAATAGTTTGTAGTGCCATAGGCAACCACGACGAGCACACGGCGTTTCCGGTTAACGCTGTTGCCGCCGCTATTATTTTGTCGGACAAAACAGACGTGCGCCGCACAAGGGTGCGCAGCGACGAAATGATTGCCGTAGATATACACGACAGGGTTAACTATGCCGTAAAAAAAGCTACTACAACCCTTTCTGCCGATTTAAAGCGCATTGTGCTTGATTTGACAATTGACACAGAGATATCTCCGCTTATAGATTATTTTGAAATATTTTTAGAGCGCATGTTGCTGTGTAAAAAAGCAGCCGATAAGCTTAACCTTGAGTTTAAACTTATTATTAATAATCAAAACTTACTGTAGTATACTTAACTTTTAATTTTAAAATAATTTTTTATAAAAATGATTAAAACCTCCAACACTAAGCAAAAATAAAAGTGTAGGAGGTTGTTTTTTATGGATATAAAAAGAGGCGAAGTTTTTTATGCCGATTTAAGCCCCGTTATAGGCAGTGAACAGGGTGGAGTTAGGCCTGTACTTATTGTGCAAAATAACATGGGAAATAAGCACTCGCCAACAGTAATTGCGGCAGCCATTACAAGTAAACAAGATAAAAGCGGGCTACCAACACATATAGGTTTAAAGGCCGGCATTGCAGGTCTGCCCCGAGACAGCGTTGTTTTGCTTGAGCAAATTAGAACTCTTGATAAAAACCGTTTAAAGGAAAAAGCCGGGCAAATTACACCGGACATACAAAACCAGGTTAACGAGGCCTTAAATATTAGTATGGGCCTTTCAAGTGAATAAATGCTATTGTGGAAGTTGTAAGTGAGTTATCATAGCTTGCTTACAATCTTCTCTTGTAAGTGTGCGTATTTCCTTTTTTAAGTGCGGTATTTCGCTTGGCAGCAAACATATTTCGTTTACCCTAAGTGCCATAAAAAATGCCGCTTTGTCTATAGGAAAAATATTGTATCCGCCTATTGTTACGCTTGTGTTTACATGTTGCGCCATGCGTGCAATTTGGGCTATTGTGCGCATAACTGCAGGATGGTTTGTTATATCTTCTTCGTTTTGTTCGCTTTTTTTGCCCTCCGGCGTAAAAATGTTTTTTGAAAGCCTACCCACATCAACAAATAAAAAATCACACTTTTCTGCAATAATATCTGCTATTGCGGCGCTTACAGGCGTGCGTATACACGCGCCAATTTTAATGTTTTCGCTAATTATACTGTTATCTTTTCGCAAGTTTTGCGTTTGCTTTAACAGTTCTTTTTTATAATCTACAACTAATTTTGGGCTTTGCGCCCCACACAATAATATTTGTGGTTTGCCATAAGGCGATGATTTTAATATTGCCCTCATATTTATTATATCCCATTGCTCGTTACTGCTAAATATCATATCGGGATACGCTAAGCATTTATACTTTTCTTCAATGTATTTTATGCCCAGCTCATTGCTGTTTTCATTTAAAACATTGCATTTTATTGTTACACTTTTATCGCCCATTAAAATTAATATATCTCTATACAAGTTATACAGTTCTTTTTCTGCTGTGCTTTTCATGCTATATCGCAAGTAATCGCTTTTAACTATACCAATTGCATTTGCGTCGCAATCTATTGCACCCCTTGCGTGTTGTACTAATACTGTTTCGGCTGTTAAGCTTGTTCTTACCCCATTTTGGGTTATTGCATCTATACCTTGCATCATTTGGTGTTTGCGTGTATCTCTTAAATTTACAAGTCGTTTTTGTGCTAAATCAGAGAGTACGCGGCTATCCGGTTCTTGTATTACATAGCCGCTTGCTTCATTTGTTACTGTTCGCTTGTCTTCAACAAGTAAGTCAAAATCTGCCTCACTAAGCACTGTTACAGGTATTTTTTCATGCCTTGCAAAATCAACTGCAACTTTGTCTATACAATTTTCGCACATTAAAATACAGCTAAGTTTGTGTTTTATCTCCTCAAACATAAAATAGTAAATTGGTAGTTTTGTCGCCATTACTATGCGTGTTTCATTACTTAATATTTTTTTACAAAAACTTTGTTTACTTACAACGTATGCTAAAACATATGTCGCTTGATAAAATTCATCTTTTGTTATTGAAAAGTACTTTTCTTTTTTTATGCTTTCTTTGCTAACTTTAAAAATGGCTTCTTCGGCCGCCATATTTTCATTTAAAATACTTTTGTGAATGCTGTTTATATATTCTTCGCTTTTTAAAAAATTAAGTCTTGTTTGTAAAAAAGTTGTTCTTTTTTTATTAGTTGTGTTTTCAAGTTCGTCTTGCGCTATTTGCTCTAAAAAAAGCAATGCATTGTTAAATTTTTCAATTTCTTCTTGTTTGCTCTGTTCGTCAATGTTTTGCTTTAAATTTGAGTTAATTTCAAATTTAAAAAGCAAGCCATCTCCAACCCCGCTTGCTAAACCTATACCCTTTAACAATTGCACTGAAAACACTCCCTTTTCTTAATTTTGGTTATTACAACAATTCTTAAACCGCCTTTTTTTGCTTTTATTCGTAAATTTGCTTGCCGGAAAAAATACAAGCAACCCTTTTAATGTTTGGCTGTTCTTTCATAAGTTGGGTTGCGGCGCAAAGTGCCGCACCGCCACTTGCACAAACAGGTATTGCGTCGGTAATTAACAAGTCCGATGCAGTGCTAAGTGCCTTTGCACTAGGTACAGCCATTACGGCATCTACTATATAAGGGTTATAATTTTCCGGCACAAAACCTGCGCCCAGCCCCGGTATTTGGTGCTTACCAACACTACCGTTTGCTATTGTTTGGCTTTCGTACGGCTCTACAGCTATTATTCTTACATCCGGTATCCAAGCTTTTGCATACTCTCCAACCCCTGTAATTGTGCCGCCGCTTCCTACGCCAACAACTATAGCGTCTAAATTATCTCCCGCAGCCCTTACTATTGCAGGGCCCGTTATTCTTCTATGAAACTCTGCGTTTAAATCGTTTGCAAAGTAGTTTACAAAATAAGCGTTCATTTCTTTTGCTATTTGCCCTGCACGCTCTATTATACTGTTGCGGTTAGACAAATAACTTATTAGCGTTACTTTTGCCCCAAGCCTTGCAAACATTTGCTGGCGCTCTACCGGTACAGATGCCGGCATACATAATATTAAGGGATGATTTGAATGACTGCAAGCAATAGCAAGCGCCACAGCAAAACTACCACCCGAGGCCTCTATTACTGTTTGACCGGGTGCTAAATATCCTTTTTCGGTGGCAAGCGC
Source organism: uncultured Bacteroides sp. (assembly GCA_964369925.1). Lineage (GTDB taxonomy): Bacteria > Bacillota > Clostridia > Oscillospirales > Ruminococcaceae > Ruthenibacterium. Next base: position 24,083 of record CAYJGU010000009.1, read on the forward strand.
CAATATGCCCTCTGCTACAGAATCTTTTATGCTGTTTGTTGCTCCACCATATGCAAGGTAAGCCATTATTTCACCGTCTATGCGTTGGCGCTTACAGTACCCTGTTAGCTCTACAACAGGCCGCGCATACAGTGTTTCGTAGTAGTTTTTATTTACAGGCATACACTCATTCCCTCTCTTATATCATTTTTAGGCAATAATAATGATATTATACTATAATAATTTAAATTTTGCACTATTTTTTTTATTTTTCACATTTTTTTACTTTTTTAACACACTTTTTATATTTATAGGCAAAAATAATATAATTTTCTTGGTTTTTACAACTTTTTGTAAATATGTGTAAAGTACTTGACTTTACACTTCTTGTTTGTTATAATTGTTTGAGTGTAAAGGCACAAGCTTTACACCGCATTACTTGTTTAGGGGTGGTTTTGTGGCGAGTAAAAACTTATCTGTGTGTAACTTGCTAGATTTTTATGGCGATGCACTGACACAAAAACAAAGAGAAGTAATGCACCAATATTTTAACGATGATTTATCTCTTTCTGAAATAGCGGCAAATTTTGGCATTACAAGGCAAGGCGTACGCGATAGTATTAAAAGAGGCGAAAGTGTGCTGTTTGAACTTGAAGAGAAGATTGGTTTTGCAAGCAAGTACGATAACATTAGGTTAAAACTTGAAAAGCTTGATAAACTTGCAAAGGAAATACATTTTGAAAACGAAAATTCGTATTCAAAGCAACCGCACATTTCTGTATGTGCAAAAAACATGATAGATACAATTAAGGAAATTGATAAAAGTTTTTAATTTGAGGTGAAAACTCTTGGCATTTGAATCTTTAACCGAAAAGCTTACGGCTGCTTTTAAGCGCCTTAGGGGTAAGGGTAAATTAAACGAGCAGGATATTAATTTGGCAATGCGCGAAGTTAGAATTGCGCTTATAGAGGCTGATGTTAACTTTAAAGTGGCAAAGCAATTTATTGCCGATGTTAGCGAAAAATGCAAAGGCGAAAGCGTTATGCAAAGCCTTACACCGGCACAGCAAGTTATTAAAATTGTGCACGAGAGCCTAACCGACCTTATGGGTAGTGACGAAAGTGCCGGTATACATATTAAAAGCAAGCCTCCCACTGTTATAATGATGTGCGGTTTGCAAGGTGCCGGTAAAACAACACATGCGGCAAAGCTTGCTAAGCACTTTATAAAAGGCGGCCACACACCTTTACTTGTTGCTTGCGATATTTACAGGCCTGCCGCTGTGGATCAACTTAAAATAGTTGGCGAAAAAGCCGGGGCTAAAGTGTTTTTTGAACAAGGCCTAAAACCTGAAATTATTGCAAAAAAAGCAATTGCACATGCAAAAGACTATGGCAACGACATTGTTATACTAGATACAGCCGGCCGTTTGCATATAGACGAAGAGCTTATGCAAGAGCTTGAGAGAATTAAGCAAAACGTACAGGTAGACGAAACTGTGCTTGTTATAGACGCAATGGCAGGACAAGATGCCGTTAACATGGCAAAGTCTTTTGCCGACCAAACAGGCCTTAGCGGCGTAATACTTACAAAGCTAGACGGTGACTCCAGAGGCGGTAGTGCACTTAGCGTAAAGGCAGTTACCGGTAAACCAATACTTTTTGCCGGTATAGGCGAAAAACTTGAAGATTTAGAGCAATTTCATGCATCTCGCATGGCCAACAGAATACTTGGTATGGGCGATGTGTTGTCGTTAATAGAAAAAGCGCAAAGTGCGGCCGATGACAAAGAGTCGGAGGAGGCCGCAAAGCGTTTGCTTGAAAACCGTTTTGATATGAATGATATGCTTGCACAGTTTGATCAAATTAACAAAATGGGTGGTACATCGGCACTTATGGGTATGTTGCCAATGGGGGCAGCCAAGGTTAGCGAAGAGGATTTGCAAAAAAGCGAAAAGCAATTTTTGCAACTTAAAGCCATTATACAAAGCATGACAGCCAAAGAGAGAATAAAGCCTACGCTTATAGACCCAAAAAGAAAAAGGCGTATTGCCGCAGGTAGCGGCACTAGGGTAGAAGACGTTAACAGGCTTTTACGACAATTTGAGCAGATGAGCAAGATGATGAAAAAGTTTAAAAAGAACCCAAAAAGTTTAGAAAAAACATTTGGCAAAATGGGACTTGGAAATTTAAACGATTACGTTTAAAAAAGTTTAGCTTAAAGGGCATTTTCGGACATAACTGTAAAAAGTACATTACAGTACCATTTTTTAGCATAGTAAACGCAAGTTAACTTTTGCTTTTGTTATGACGTTAATGATATATTTAACACAAAAATAATTATAGGAGGTGAAATACATGGCCGTTAAAATAAGATTACGCCGTATGGGCGCTAAAAAAGCACCGTTTTATCGTGTTGTTGTTGCAGATTCTCGTTTTCCTCGTGATGGACGTTTTATAGAGGAACTTGGTTACTACGACCCAACTAAAGACCCCGTTGTTGTTCAGATTAATGCAGAAAAAGTAAAAAAATGGATTGCTAACGGTGCACAACCTACAGATACAGTGCGCGGTTTACTTAAAAAGAACAATATACTTTAAAGATTTTTGCCGATAAAAAGCTTGGCAGAACGGAGCATTTAAATGCAAGAATTATTACTGTCGCTTGCAAAAGGCCTGGTTGACAATAAACAGGCAGTTACTGTTACAGCAGATGAACCAAACGAAGATAATGTAGTTGTGTATCATCTTAATGTGGCACAAGAAGACATGGGCCGTGTAATTGGCAAGCAAGGCCGTATTGCAAAAGCAATTAGGGTTGTTATGCGTGCCGCAGGCGTGCGCGAAGGCGTTAAAGTTATGGTTGAAATTGACAACTAATTAATTTTACAAAATAAAAAAAGGCAAATTTCTTTTAATTAAGAAGTTTGCCTTTTTTTATTTTTTGTTTTTAAGCTTTGCCTTTTTTACGTTTAAAAAAGCGTTTTTGTATATAGTAAACTACATATGCACATATACTGCCAACTATTGCACCTGCCAAAACATCGCTTAAATAGTGCGCGCCAACATATACGCGTGATATTGCAGTGAGTACCGAAAATGCCATTACACCAAAGCGTGCAAATTTATTTTTTACACATAGGCATATTGCCACACTGCATGCAAAAGCCGCACACGTATGCCCCGATGGAAACGAATGTGCGTCCGGCGCAGGTAATAGTGGCAATAGCTCGCTTATTGTTACGTGCGGCCTTGCCCGTGCCACCACTTGTTTTAATATTACGTTTGTGCACAGCGCGCCAAATGCTAGGCTTGCTCCGGCCACAATTCCTGTTTTTCTTGTTTTGGGTAAAATTATTAGTAATACGCATAATATTATCCAACATATTCCGTCGTTTCCTACTATGCTTATTAGTTTCATAATCTCGTTTAGGCCTTCAAACCGCATATTATTTTGCACCCATAGTATTATTATTTCGTCTACTGTTTGTAACATTTGCATTTTTTTGCCTCCTTAATTGTTTATATAAAATTTTTATTGACAAAGTTATATTATGATATTATAATGATATCATAATGAATGTATAGATTGGTTTTTGGCTGACGCTGCTTTTATTTTTAGTAAAGGCTGGTTTCTTTTCAGTAAAGGCTGCTTTCTTTTCAGCGTGAAAAGAAACAAAAGCGCTGGGGGTTTCGATTCCCCCAGACCCCCAAACGATTACTTCCTCCCTTCGCACCTAAGTACAACTACCACCTCTTTCTAACATTTATTATTGACATACGAAAGAGGCGCTGTTGTGCTATTGGTGCTAACCTTCTTTTCTTTATATGCTTTTTTTCCTCTTTAACTTTTTTGCTTTATAGGTTTATGCTGTTTTTCTATATTACAGTTAAAGGCTTTTTTAGGTTTTTTAGGTTTAGGTTGTAAATTTAGTTTTTTGTTTTGTTTTTTATGGTAGGTAGCTAAAAAGGCCACATGCCAAATATTTTTATTATAGAATGGAGATTTATTATGCAAGTGAATGAGAAAATTATAACCGGCAAAAACGGATTGTTGGCATTATTATTAATTATTTTAAGCTATGTTGTTTCAGTATCCGCAATAGTATTTGGCGCTTTGGGAACATTTGGCTCCTTTTCGCTTATTATTATGATAGCTGCAATAATTTACACTTCTATTGGGTGGGTGCTTTTTTGTGGTATAAAAATACTTAACCCACAAGAGGCTTTAGCTCTTACACTTTTTGGCAAATATATAGGTACACTTAAAAGTGAGGGTATTTATTTTGTTAATCCTTTTTGTGCCGGCGTTAACCCAGCAAACAATACAAAGCTTCGTCAAAGTGGCGACGTTACCGAAAAAGGTGCCACAAGTGTGCGTTCATCTGCTATGCAAACAGATATAAATTTAACAGTTAATTTAAGTAAAAAAATATCTTTAAAAGAAATGACACTTAGCAACAACCGCCAAAAAATAAACGACTTTTTAGGCAACCCTGTTGAAATTAGCATTGCAGTTATTTGGAAAGTTACCGATACCGCAAAAGCTGTATTTAGTGTAGATAATTACAAAGAGTTTTTATCATTACAGTGTGATGCCTCGCTTAGAAATGTTGTGCGCCTTTACCCTTACGACGTAGCACACGGTGTGGACACTACAGGCGATGGAAGGCCGGATGAGGGCTCGCTAAGGGGTTCTAGCGACGTAGTTGCAGAGCGTATAAAAGAAGAAATTCAACAAAAAGTTTTTATTGCAGGTATTGAGGTTATTGAAACAAAAATAACTTACCTTGCTTATGCACAAGAAATTGCCGCGGCTATGTTGCAACGCCAACAGGCAAGTGCACTTATAGATGCTAAAAAGCTTATTGTTGACGGAGCTGTTGGTATGGTTGAAATGGCACTGGCCCGCCTTGAAGAAAACGACAGCATAACATTAGACGAAGAGCGCAAGGCGGCAATGGTAAGCAACTTGCTTGTTGTTTTGTGCGCTAACAGAGATTCTCAGCCTGTAGTTAACACGGGCAGCTTATACTAATTATGCCTGATAACGATAAAAAACAAATACCGCTAAGGCTATCGCCCTCTCTTTATAAGGCGGTAGCCGCTTGGGCCGGCGATGATTTTCGCAGTGTTAACGGGCAAATAGAATATTTGCTTACACAGTGCGTAAAACAGCGTATAAAAAGCGGTAAGTATGTACCTAAAGATTTGCAAGATGACTTTATACCGGATTTTGAATAGTTTAAATTTTTATATAGCTTTTTTTGTATAAGCGGTTTGCACATTGTACATAGCTCTTACAATTAAGATTATTTATGGCTATTGGCGGTTGCCGCACAAGCGGCGAGCCAATAGCCACAAATATTATATTGGCCACACTAATATACTTAATGCAAAGCAATTACTTTTAGTTTGTTTATAAAATTATAATTGGTTATTGTTGCATTGTCAATTTTAGGGCTATTATTATTTTTATTAGTGCGCACTAGCATTAAAAAGCCAATTACGTAAAATAATTTTGTTTATACGCAAAAAATGCAAAAATTGTATTGACAAATTTTGATTGAATGTGTATAATTATTAAGCAATGAAAAATACGTGAACCTTTTTATAGCCCGTGTCACCCTCTTTGGGGAGACCTATTATAATTTAGGGCCCCTTGGTCAAGCGGTTAAGACGTCGCCCTCTCACGGCGAAATCAGGAGTTCGATTCTCCTAGGGGTCACCATTTTTTACAACATTGCTTTTTTAGAGCCATTAAAACCACTTAAGTTTAACTTAAACATTTAAATTTTTAGTAACTCTATAACATTTTATATTCCTCAATAGCTCAGTCGGTAGAGCATGCGGCTGTTAACCGCAGGGTCGTTGGTTCAAGTCCAACTTGGGGAGCCAAAAAGTCATTCACCTTATGGTGAATGACTTTTTTTATAGTAATTTTGGCTTTACTTTGCTGCTACATGCTATATTTTTTGTTTTGTACATATTATTAAAGCGCAAAAAAACAGATATAATTGCCACTTTGGCTTTTATATCTGTTTTTATTTTATTATTTAACTGCCACCGCTTTGTAAGGTTACTACTCTACGCTTATCATATAGTAATAAACAGGTTGCCCACCGGGTATTAAAGATACCTCTATATTGCTTGGGCATTTTACTCTTACAAGGTCTGCAATTTTTTCAGCTTCGTCGTTGTTTACGTCGCAACCAGAGAATATTGTAATAAAGCTTGTGTCTTTTTTACACATTCCCCTTGCTAGGCGATACGTTGTTTTTGCAATATCTGTGCCAACACTTGATAGTTTTCCGTTTTCAAGTGCCAATATTTCGCCTTTTTTAATTTTTTTGCCGTCGAAATCACTATCTCTTGCGGCAAAAGTAATTAAACCTGTGCTAACTTTTTCTGCTGCTTTCATCATGTTTATGCTGTTATCTTTTTCGCTTGCATCCATGTCAAAGCTAAGCATTGCACTTACACCTTGCGGTACTGTTGTTGTAGGTAGTACAACTATATTGCGGTCTGCTATTTTTTTTGCTTGCTCTGCCGCCATTATTATGTTTTTATTGTTAGGTAGTACAAAAACAGTTTTTGCGCCCACGCTTTGCGCAGCTGCTAAAATATCTTCTGTTGCGGGGTTCATTGTTTGCCCACCCGATACAACTGCGTCTACACCTAGGTCTTTAAATATTTCTTTTAAGCCTTCGCCTGCAGCTATTGCTACAAATCCAAATTCGCGCTGTGTATCTACAGCTGCATATACAAATTCACTGTCTACACTGTTTTTCTCTGCTTCTACTTGCTTTTTAAGGCCTTTCGCCTCTGTTTGTCTGTGTAAAAATTGCTCGTGCATGTTTTCTATTTTAAAGCTTGTTAAATATCCATGGTTTAACGCTCTGCTTATAATTTTACCGGGATCGGCTGTATGTACATGGCAATTCATAACTTCATCGTCTTCAATAAGAACAACGCTGTCGCCATTACCTTCTAAAAATGCGCGCAATTTTTCGCTGTTTGCGTTTTCGTTTTTATTTATTAAAAACTGAGTGCAATATCCGTTTACTATATCTTCAACTCTCATTAAGTCATCACTATAAACGCCTTTTCCGGCAGCATCTGAATGTAATTTTGCCGTTCTGTCTTCTTTTTCGATTTTTTCTATAATTTTTCCGCTTTCATACACACTCATCATGCCTTCAAACACATATAAAAGGCCTTGGCCTCCTGCGTCTACTACTCCTGCTTTTTTAAGCACAGGTAATTGTTCCGGTGTATAGTCTAGTGCTTTTTGCGCTGCATCTATTACAATTTGCCATAGCTTTACGCAATCTTCTTCTTCGCTTTTTAATGCGTTTTCTGCCGCAACTCTTGCAACAGTAAGCATTGTGCCTTCTGTAGGTTTCATTACGGCTTTATATGCCGCCTTTACTCCCTCATCAAGCGCTTTTGCCAAATCCATTCCGCTTGCCTGCTTTTTATCTTTTAAATGTTTAGAAAAACCTCTGAATAGCAAACTTGTAATAACTCCGCTATTGCCCCTTGCGCCTCTTAACATTGCGCTTGCCGCTGTGTTTGCCGCAACAGATACGGTGCAATCATCGTTTAACATTTCAAGTTCGCTGTTTGCAGCTCCAACTGTCATTGTCATGTTTGTTCCTGTGTCACCGTCCGGTACCGGAAAAACATTAAGCTCGTCTACCGCTGTTTTGTAGTTGCTTAAATTATTGCAACCCGAAATTATACTATCTTTAAGTATTTTGCCGTTTATCATAAAACTTGTCACCTCGAAATTATTCGCCTTATATATAATTTTTGTTTAATTTTAGCTTACTATATCGTCTACATAAACATTAACGCGCTTTACCTTAACGCCGGTTGCATCTTCCAGTGCATATTTTACTTTATGTGTTATGCTGCGTACTATTGCCGATATATTTAACCCGTACGTTACTTTTATGTGTAGCTCAATGCACAAAAGTCCATCTTCTTCGCTAACTTGCACGCCCTTGTCGGGGTAGTGTGGGCCTATTATAAAGCTTTTTATGCTTTCGCTTGTTCCGCTTGTTACCATGCCGCACACACCATAACAGCTTTGTGTTGCTATGCTTACAATGCCTTGTATATATTCATTTGTCATGCTTACTTTTCCATAAGTTGTATAAAGCTGTATCAAGTTTATCGCTCCTTTTTTAGTAAATACTAACTCATTATACACTTTTTTATTAAAAATGTACAGTAAAATTTGTTTTAATTTTTTAAGTATTTTATTGCCTGTTTTTTATGCCGTTTTTTTCTTTTTACAACGCACTTTTTTATGTTTTGCTTAAATGTTTATAGTCTTTTCTCTCTACTAATATATTTACAAAGTCTTGTTCGTTTAATGGTTTTTCAAAATAATAGCCTTGCGCCATGTCGCACTTTAAATATTTTAAAATATGTAAATGGTCTTTTGTTTCAACACCCTCGGCCACTATTTGCATAAGCAAGTTTTTGCTTAGTTTTATTATATTGCCAATAATTATTGTGCCTCTTGTTTCTGTTAGTCCGTAGTTTAAAAATTCTTTATCAAGTTTAATAATATCTATTTTTATGCCCCTCAGTTTGCTTAACGACGATGCGCCGGAGCCGAAATCATCCATTGTAAGTGTAAAGCCGTTGTCTCGCAAGTCTTTTAGTTTGCTCTCTACAATACTTTTTTCGCCAACCAAAAAACCTTCCGCTATTTCTAATTCTATTTGGTGCTTGCCAACATTATGCTCGTTTAATATTCTTGTAAGTGTTTGCCTTATATTTGGCTTTAGTAGGCTGTGCCCCGATATATTAATTGCTATTTTAGGCATATATGATATATGCTTGTGCTCTTTTATAAATTTACACGCTTTTGCAAGCACATAGCAGTCTAACTCGTATATAAAGCCGTTTTCCTCAAATACCTCTATAAACTCATCCGGACGTATAGTGTCTCCGCTATTTGTTGTCCACCTAACAAGTGCCTCTGCTCCTGCAATTTCAAACGTGTTAAGGTCAATTTTGGGCTGATATTGAAGCGTAAACTCTTCGCGTTTCATTGCGCTTTCCATGCTAAAAACTATTCTGTTTCTTTTTTCTCTGTACTCTTGCATTTGTTGCGTAAACTCGTAATATGTGGTGCCAAATTTCTTTTTTCCTTTAAGTCTTGCACTGTTGCTTAGGTCTATCATTTTGCTTATCGGGTCTGTAGTATCTTTAATAGTATACCCGCCTTGGCTCAAATTTATGTCGTAATGCTCGCCAAGCAGTTGCTTTATGCAATCTTTTATGGCTAATTCACACGTCTCTTTATTATCTAAATTATTTTTTGCGCCTTCGTCTTTTTTAAGTATTAAAAACACATCGTCTTTATCGCGCCCAATAAGGCAGTTTTCACCGTAACATGTCTTTATGGTATCGGCTGTGTTTTTAAGTACTTTTGTACCTGTTTTATACCCATATACTTCGTTAATTATTCTAAACGCATCTATATCTATAGACAACAAAATATAGCCGCCCGAAACGGCATTTTTTAACATTGTTTCTGCTTCATCGCAAAATTTTTGGCGAGTCATCAGGCCTGTTACGCTGTCAAATATTGTTGTTTTAATTATTTCATCGTTTTGTTTTGCAATGTTTTTAAGTTTCACTATATTAATAGCCGAATAAGCAAGCATTGCAATTAACACTGCAATTATTATGCCAAGTGCAATTACAACCGGCATTCCTATTCCTGTGCTTTGTACTACTTCTTGCTGTGTTTGTGCATCTGTGGCAAAGCTTGCATAGGCAAAAACAACTAAAAGCGCAAACAATACAAATCTTGCCAATGTTTTAATTTTCATAACAAACCCCCAATTGCACAAATAGTTAAAAACTACTTGGTAAAGTATTGGCTATTTACCGCAAATAAGCATAGCCAAAAAAAACAGGCGTACTTATAAACAAGCATAAAGCTTGATTGAAAACTAAAAAACATTATTGTATGTAGCTATTATTTTGATGACAAAATACCGACTGCCTTGTTAAAATTTGTTAGCCAAGGCATATGCTTACTTATAGGTAACACTAGTAAATAGTAAGCCGCAACCATTGTTCCCACCGCTTGCATCAACATTATAGCTCCACCTGCATCGCTTATTGTTAAGCCAAACGCACTAAAAAACAGTGGCAAAAGCGTTTTTATTATTTGCTCTACTCCGCAAAAAATTAGTGTATACTTGCCCGCTGTGTATAAAGCAGGTATGTTTTGCAAAAGCATGCTTAGCGCAACAAGGCTATATAAACCTGTTAAAATGTACAAAAATTGTTCGGCCGCTAAAAATATAAACGGCGGACTTGATATACCAAACAAACTTGGTATGTAACCAAGGCCATAGTAAAACCCAAAATAAGATACAAACGCACATAAAAACACTGTGTATAATAAAATAGCTTTTGTGCGCTTACGGTATGTTTTAATTGGCGTTTTACTAATACACGCGTGGAAAAAATCTCCCAGTGCATAGTAAATAATAAACCTAGCCGCCATGTCTATGCCCCAAGGCCAAACCGGGTCTTCTCTTATTAATTTTACCGCAACACTAATTGCAAAGCACACTAAAAGAAGTAATGCTTTGTTTTTTATAAGTTTAGTTAGCAAATGGTAAAGTATGCTCATAACAAAAAGGCAGGGTAAAAACCATAGTGCAACTACAGGCACTACATTTCTTGCACCATACATTGCCCTGCGCAAAAAATCTATTATTTCGCTTAGCGGCATTTGCATTACCAATACCTTTACCGCCAGGCTAACAAGTGTAAACATAATATACGGCCACACAATTCGCGCTAGCTTTGTTTTAATAAATAATATTATATCATCGTTTTCGTGTGTAAAAGCCGTAAACCCAGATGCAAAAAAGAACATTGGAACTAAAAGCAAAAAAAAGTAAAGGCCGTATCTGCCCATGCCTGAATAGTGTACGGTATAAACAAAAAACATTGCAATAATTTTTAGTACATCTATAAAATTATAACGATTTTGTGTTTTACTTATACTTTGCTGTGCATTATTAGGCATTTTTGCCCCCCATTATTTTATTATTTATATGGTTACATTTTATTACAAAATTGTTAAAAAGTCAATTATATTTGTGCTTGTTAATGATTTAACTTGTGCGTAGTATATTTTTTTTGTGCAATTTGCCACATAAAGCAATCGCAATTATACATTTATAATTACAACTTTATTTTTTTGCATTTTTTAATATGCAACACCGCGTTTATTTTTAGCTTTACATAAAAAAATCAGGCAACATTTGTTGCCTGATTTTAATATTACTTATGTAATTTTTAGCTTATTTGTAAAGCTCAACAAGTTTTGTTAGGTACTCGTACCTATCTGTTGCCTCTTGTGCTGCTTTTTCAAACAGTTCTTCTGCCCTTTCTGGGAAGCTAAGAGCTAAGCGGCTGTATCTTGTTTCGTTTTTAATAAACTCTTTGTAGTCGGCAGTTGGTGCTTTGCTGTCAATTGTAAGTGGGTTTTTGCCCTCGGCTTTTTTGCGTGGGTCAAAACGGAACATATCCCAGTATCCTGCCTCAACAGCTTTTTTCATCTCTACTTGGCAGTTAGCCATGCCGCCCTTAATGCCGTGCATTTCGCAAGGCGAGTAGCCAATAATAATTGATGGGCCTTTGTAGCTCTCTGCTTCTACAATTGCGTCTATAGTTTGTTTTTGGTTTGCGCCCATTGCAATTTGTGCAACGTATACATAACCGTAGCTCATTGCAATTTCTGCAAGGTTCTTTTTGCCTATTGCTTTACCTGCAGCAGCAAATTGTGCTACTTGGCCAATTTGGCTAGCTTTAGATGCCTGACCGCCTGTGTTTGAGTAAACCTCTGTGTCGAATACCATGATGTTTACGTCTTCGCCACTGGCAATAACGTGATCTAAACCGCCAAAGCCAATGTCGTATGCCCAGCCGTCGCCACCAAATATCCATACAGATTTTTTAGCTAGGTATTGTTTTTTCTCTGCAATTTCTTTTACGTCATCACAGCATTTTGCGCTCTCGCAAAGTTCTGCAAGTTTGTCGGCTGCTGCCATGTTTAGTTTGCCGTCATCTACACAAGCTAGGTACTCGTTTGCAGCTGCTTTTAAGTCTGCTGCGCAAGCATCGTTTGCTGCAACTCTTTTAACAACTTCAATAAGGTTGTTGCGCAATGTTTTTTGTCCTAGATATAAACCAAAACCGTTTTCTGCGTTGTCTTCAAACAAGCTGTTTATCCAAGCAGGGCCTTTACCGCTTAGTTTGTTGCGTGTATATGGGCTTGCAGCTGCCGGTCCACCCCAAATTGAAGAACAACCTGTTGCGTTAGAAATAAACATTCTTTCGCCGTAAAGTTGTGTTATTAACCTTGCATAGCTTGTTTCGGCACAACCTGCACAGCTACCCGAGAACTCAAGTAGAGGTTGGTTGAACTGACTGCCTTTTACGCTTGTTTCAGGCATCATACCAGGTTTTTTGTCTATATTTTCTACACAGTAGCCAAAGCTGTCTTGTTGCTCAAGTTGGCTCTCTTGTGGTTTCATTTCTAGTGCTTTTACAGGGCAAGCGCCTACGCAAACTGCACAGCCCATGCAATCTAGCGGAGAAATTGCAAGTGTGAAGTCGTAATCTTCACAGCCTTTGCCGTTCATGCTTTTGCATTTGTAGCCTTGTGGTGCTTTTGCGCTTTCGTCTTTTGTTAATGCAAAAGGACGAATTGTTGCATGTGGACAAACGTATGCACATTGGTTACATTGAATACATTTCTCTGCGTTCCATTCCGGTACACTAACTGCAACACCGCGTTTTTCGTATGCAGAAGCACCTTGTGCAAATTGGCCGTCAACGTGATCTACAAAAGCTGAAACAGGCAAGCTGTCTCCAACCATTTTTGTAATTGGGTTAAGTAGGTTTTCTACCATTTTAACAGTAGCTGCATCGCCCTTAAGTTTTGCTGCGTCGTTTGCGTCTGTTGCGTTTTTCCAATCGGCAGGAACGTCAATTTTAACGTATGCGTCAAAGCCTGCGTCTATTGCTTTATAGTTCATTTCAACAATGGCATCGCCTTTTTTGCTGAAAGATTTGTATGCCGCCTCTTTCATGAACTTAATTGCATCTTCTTTTGGTAAAATGTCTGCAAGAGCAAAGAAAGCCGATTGCAAAATTGTGTTTGTGCGCTTGCCAAGGCCAATTTCAATAGCCTTGTCGATAGCGTTAATTGTGTAAAGTTGAACGTTATTTTCAGCGATATAACGTTTAGCGTCTGCCGGCATATGCTCGTTTAGCTCCTCGGCTGTCCACTGGCAGTTAATCATGTAAACGCCGCCCGGTTTAACGTCGTTAACCATTTTGTAGCCTTTAATAACGTAAGATGGGTTATGGCAGGCAACAAAGTCGGCCTTGTTAATATAGTAAGGTGCGCGAATTGCCTTGTCGCCGAAACGAAGGTGGCTAATTGTAACACCGCCTGTTTTTTTGCTGTCGTATTGGAAGTATGCTTGAATGTATTTGTCTGTGTGGTCGCCGATAATTTTTGTTGAGTTTTTGTTAGCGCCAACTGTGCCGTCGCCGCCAAGACCCCAGAATTTACATTCTCTTGTGCCCTCTGCAGCTGTGTTTGGCGATGGTTTCTCTTCAAGTGAAAGGTATGTAACATCGTCGTTTATGCCAAGAGTAAAGCGCTCTTTTGGTGCGTCTTTTGCAAGTTCTTCAAACACTGCAAATACGCTTGCAGGAGGTGTGTCTTTACTGCCAAGGCCATAGCGACCGCCAACAATAACGCCACTGCGGCCTGCTTCGCGGAACGCGGCCATTACGTCTAGGTGTAGTGGCTCTGCAAGTGCGCCGGGCTCTTTTGTTCTGTCTAGCACTGCAATTTTAGTTGCAGTTGCAGGTATTGCTGCAAGCAATTTGTCGGCTGCAAATGGGCGATATAGCCTTACTTTTACCATACCAACTTTTTCGCCTGCTGCTGTCATGTAATCTATAACTTCTTCTGCAACGTCGCAGAAAGAACCCATACAAATTATTACACGCTCTGCATCTGCTGCGCCGTAGTATTCAAACAATTGATAGCTTGTGTTTAATTTTGCATTAACTTTGCCCATGTATTTTTCAACAATTCCGGGCACTGCTTCGTAATATTTATTACATGCTTCTCTGTTTTGGAAGAAGATGTCGCCGTTTTGATGGCTACCTCTTGAATAAGGATTGTCGGGGTTAAGTGCATGATCTCTGAATGCTTTAACTGCATCCATGTTGCACATTTCTTTTAAATCTTCATAATCCCAAGCGTCTATTTTTTGAATTTCATGGCTTGTTCTGAAACCGTCGAAGAAGTTTAGGAAAGGCACTTTGCTTTCTATTGCTGCAAGGTGAGCAACTGCTGCAAGGTCCATAACTTCTTGTGGGTTAGATTCTGCCATCATGGCAAAACCTGTTTGACGACATGCATATACGTCGGAGTGATCTCCAAAGATATTAAGCGCATGGCTTGCTACTGTACGTGCCGAAACATGGAAAACACCAGGTAATAACTCACCTGCAATTTTGTACATGTTAGGTATCATTAATAACAAACCTTGAGATGCTGTAAATGTTGTTGTTAATGCGCCTGCACCTAGCGAACCGTGAACAGTACCTGCGGCACCTGCCTCACTTTGCATTTCCACAACGTTTACTTGTGTTCCAAAAATGTTTTTCTGTTTCATTGCGCTCCATTGGTCAACGCTGTCGGCCATTGGGCTAGACGGTGTAATTGGGTATATACCGGCAACTTCGGTAAAGGCATACGCCACGTGGGCCGCTGCGGTATTGCCGTCCATAGCTTTTTTACTTCTTGGCATTTTACTTCCTCCAATAATAATGTAATAAATTTATATGCGATACATTTTGCGCTTTTTTTACAAAAAACAACGATGTACCGTTAAGGCAGATTGGCTGCCTTTGTATTAAGGTTTGCACTGCGTGCAAACCTTTTTACGCACATATACATTGTAACAAACTTTAACTGTTTTGTAAACATTTAAAGGCACTGCTTTTTATTAATTTTTTAATAATTTATGGTTAATAAATTGTATATTACCATATAATTTGCAATTTATAATATTGTAATGCACAATACAAACACGGCTTTTGTTAAAAAAATAACCATGTTTAACAAAAAGCTGTGTTTTTATGTTTAAAATTCGTTATTTATCGTAAAATTTTATATTATTTGTTTTATACAAAAACTCACCTATTAAAATAATAGGTGAGTTTTTTATTTATTATGTTATGTTAATATTTTTACTTTTTAACTACGAAAAAAACATAAAGTAAAGTAATATTGCAGCAAGCGCACCTATACCTATTGCCGCAGCAACTTTTAGTTTGCTTATAGGGTATGCGCCTTCAATTTCTCCTGTTTGGCCGTTAATAAGTACGTTGTACATTTTGTTTGCATATGCAAACGCCGTAGCATATACAGGCAAAATAACATGTTTAAATGTTTCCTTGTCAAATTGTGGTTCTAATCGCACATCTTTTGCTCTGTCAAATTTGCTTCTTACGTCTTGCGTTGCCAAATCTAATAAGTAATTTTTCATTTGCTCGTGCGCTATTTGTTGCGCTGTATCTATATTTACTGTGTAGCACTCGGCGTTAAACCCGCTTAAAAATTCGGGAGAATACGGCACAAGTTTATTTGTGTCGTATGTGCTAAAGCGCTGTATAAGCCCCTTGTCTAGCTTTGTAGACGCAGGTACTAAATTGTCGTTAAAAAAGTGCGATACTTGCCCTTGTGTGTAGTCCCATGTTGTATATGTTTCGGTTTTCATTTTGCCGTCGCTGCCTTTTCTGCGCCTTGTGTGGTCTGTTCCACCTTGAGCTGTATATTGCGCATAGCTTTGTGCGTCAAATGTCCAAAACGGTATATATATACCTTGTAATTTATCTTGTTTATATATATTTTTTAAGTTGTTTGGTGCCCAAAACAGTTTTTTAATCCAGTTGCCAAATTTATTGTTAGCCTCGTTTTTGCCAAATGCAAACGGTATTATTCCATCTGGCAACACGCTATCTACTTGTTTTTGTGAAAGTACATAGTCGCTATCGCAATAAGGGCACTTTGTTGCCGTGCTTGTTGCGTCAACCTCTACATGTGCTCCGCAACCGCAACACTCCATTGTATGTGCACTTCTTGGTTTTACCGCCAGTGCTGTTGCAACACCTTGTGTGTATTGATGTTCTTGTATTACTGCACCTTGTGGCAACTGTATTTCGGTTGTGCTGTCACAACTTGGGCACTTTAGGCCTTGTGTGTCGGCGTTAAACAGCATAACACTGCCGCAATTATTGCAAGAATATTTCTCTGCCATTTCATCACACCTTCTTTATATTTTTAATCTATATATCTGCATTTTTTATTGTATTTAAATTTTACTTTGTTTTGTGGTGTATTGTCAAGAAAAAATGCATATTTTTTATTTGCCATAGTACATTTAATTGTGTTATAATTTAATTTACTTAAGTTTGCTTGCACTTTAATTGCATTTACGTGCAAATACATGCTTGCAAGCACAAATTTATTACGGAGGCTTATATTTTGGCAAGTGAATTTATTAGAAATTTTTGCATTATTGCACATATAGACCACGGCAAAAGTACTTTGGCAGATAGAATTTTAGAAAGTACACAAGCAGTTGACGAGCGACGCATGGAAGAACAGCTTTTAGATAATATGGACTTAGAGCGTGAGCGAGGAATTACAATTAAGGCACGCGCCGTAACGCTACAATACAAAGCAGATGATGGCAACACATATACTTTTAACCTTATAGATACCCCAGGCCACGTGGACTTTAACTACGAGGTTAGCCGAAGCCTTGCGGCATGCGAGGGAGCTATTTTAGTAGTAGATGCCAGCCAAGGTGTAGAGGCGCAAACACTTGCAAACACTTATTTGGCTTTGGAACACGACTTAGAACTTGTGCCTATATTAAATAAAATAGACTTGCCAAGCGCAGAACCGGAGCGTGTAGCAGCTGAAGTTGAAGACGTTATTGGCATACCTTGCCTAGAGGCACCACGAGTGTCGGCAAAAACAGGCGTTGGAATAAAGCAAGTGCTAGAGGCCGTTGTAAGAGACATACCGCCACCAAAAGGAGATGAAAACGCACCGCTTAAGGCACTTATTTTTGATGCAGTTTATGACGCTTATAAAGGTGTTATTGTTTATGTGCGTGTATTTGAGGGCAGTTTAAAAGTTGGCCAAACAGTTACTTTAATGCAAACAGGTGCAGAATTTACACCCGTTGAAGTTGGCCATATGGGCGCAATTTCCTTGACAGAAAAACAAGAGTTAAACGCGGGCGAAGTTGGTTATTTTACCGCAAGCATTAAAACTTTGGAAAACACACGAGTTGGCGATACTGTAACCACAAAAGAAAACCCAACAAAAAATGCTATGACAGGTTATAGGCAAGTAGTTCCTATGGTTTTTTGCGGTATTTATCCTGCCGACGGCGCAAAGTACCCCGATTTAAAAGATGCGCTTGAAAAATTGCAACTTAACGATGCATCGCTAAGTTACGAGCCCGAAACAAGTATTGCGCTTGGCTTTGGTTTTAGATGCGGATTTTTAGGCCTGCTACACCTTGAAATAATTATAGAGCGCTTAGAGCGTGAATTTGACCTTGACTTGATAACAACAGCACCAAGCGTTGAGTATCGCATTACACTTAACGACGGAAGTGTTGTTTTAATAGAAAACCCAACAAATTACCCCGACCCTGCGCAAATTAGCACAGCGGAAGAGCCGTATGTAGACGCGCATATATTTACACCAACAGATTACACCGGAAGTTTAATGGAGCTTTGCCAAGCAAGGCGCGGTATATTAAAAGATATGAAGTATCTTGATGAGACGCGAGTAGATTTACACTACGAGTTACCGCTTGGAGAAATTGTGTACGACTTTTTTGATGCAATAAAAAGCCGCAGCAGGGGATACGCCAGTTACGACTACGAGATGAAGGGCTTTAGGCAAAGCAAACTTATTAAGCTAGATATATTGCTTAACGGCGATATGGTAGACGCACTTAGCATGATAGTACACGCCGACAGCGCATATGCAAAAGGGCGCCGCCTTGCCGAAAAACTTAAAGAGCACATACCGCGCCAAATGTTTGAAGTGCCAATTCAGGCAGCTATAGGCGGAAAAGTTATAGCAAGGGAAACAATAAAAGCAATGCGAAAAGACGTGCTTGCAAAATGTTATGGCGGCGACATTACAAGAAAGAAAAAATTGCTTGAAAAACAAAAAGAAGGCAAAAAGAAAATGCGTCAACTTGGAAGTGTGCAGGTGCCTAGCGAGGCATTTACAGCCGTGCTTAAGCTTGACGAATAGTAAAAAATATTGGCCAACTGCTTTGAGGTTAACTCTTTTGCAGTTGGCCTTTTTATATGTTTATAATTACTTTGTTAGTTTGGTTTTTTTCTTTTTAGTATTTGCATTATAGATAACAAAATTTCTCTCATATTAAGCACAAGCAAAAATACGCAAAGAAGTATGCTCCACAATATCCACAGCGGCATATTTGCAAGCATTAACACCGATTGAAGTATTAACACAGCACAGTTAACACATAACTTTAATGGTTTGTAGCCTATGCGTATTAGTTTATACGATGTTATTACCCTTAAAATAAACACCACTAAGTAGCTTGCAAACGTTGCAATTACAGCACCGCCTATGCCAAAAATTGGTATACACACTATGTTTAAAACTACATTTACACCTGCACCAACAGCCATTGTTATAAGCGAAAGGCCACTGCGTTTTTTTAACATGTACACGCTGTTTACAAAGTTAGATAGCGACGAAAACACAGTTGCTATTGCCAAAAACGGTATATAAAGCCATGCCGAAAAATAGTCTTGCCTAAAAAGCATCATGTACGGCTGCGACAGTAAAATTATGCCGCCGGCGCACAAAAACATAACGCCTTGATACGCACTAAACACTTTTGTAAAAAACTCTTCGCTTTTTTGCTTAGCACCGTCTGTAAATGCGCTAATTTGCCATGCTTCGGTAAAAACAGTGCTAACAATTGTAAGTATTGTTGGCAGGCGCATTGCACTTGCAAAAATTGCTGTTTGTGCCGCACCATTTGGCAGCATTGCCGCTATAAACATTTGGCTGCTTGCACTTGTTACCCACCAAAATATACTAGCCGGCACTAATGGCAACGAATATTTTAACATTTGCTTTAACAGGCTTATATTTATTTTAAAGTTAATGTATTTCCAAAGCTTTGCCATGAAAAACAAAAATAATATAGATATACCGTCGGATAAAATAATTGCAATTAAATAACCCGTTGGACCCATGTTTAAATTGCGCAAAAATACAACGTAAAATATACACGTTATTACCGTTGTTATTATGCCATCTACCGCATAAAGTTTTGTATACTGCTTTGCACGTACAAACTGACAATTTAATGTGCGCAAACAGCTTATAAGCACATATACACATAGTAATACTATGTAATCTGTATACCATTGCACCATTGCCAAAAGCGGAGAAACCGCCACAAGCAACGTAAAACCCATAAACACAGCTATTATACCATTTGTATATATTTGGCTTTTGTTTTCGGTTTTATCTAACCCAAAGCGTATTACCGCATTAGATATGCCCAAACTTACAAGCGGTATACTAAAGTTTGCAAATTGGTTTAGCAAATCTCTTATACCATTTAGCTCTTGTGTTTCAAACCAGTAGCTAAAAAGGGGTGTCATTATAAAAAACAAAAGGCGAGATGAAAACTGGCTTACGGCAAAAAGTGCCGTGTTGCTAACCAGTCGTTTATATTTATTATCCATTGGAGTTTTCTCCTTTTATTATAATATGCTTATGCTTATTTTATTGACAGTTAAACATAACAAGTTATTTTAAGTTTATATTGCGCTTTCACTTTGCTCGTTTTTGTTAATGTTACTTATTATATTTTCGTTTACCTTTAATAGCAATTTTCTTTGTTTATAGTCGGGCATATATTTTTGCAGGGTAGCCCAAAAGTTTTTTCCGTGGCCGTTTACAAAAAAGTGCGCGTACTCGTGCATTATAACGTACTGTATGGCTTGTATTGGTTTTTGCGCAAGGCGTAAATTTAACGTTATTTGGTTACTTAAAGGCCTGCACACGCCCCAACATGTTTTCATGTCTCTTATTTTTAGTGTTGGCGGTTTGTCGTGTTTTAATTCGTGTTTTAACGCTTCATAACATTGCAAGCTTATTGGTTCAAATATTTGCATTGCCTGCTGTTTTGTATATATACATGGCAATTTGTTTATTTCTGCCGCTTTTTTTACTTTTTGCTGTGTTTTTATTATCCATTCTTCTTTTTGCTTTATAAATTCTTGTATATGCTTTAATGCGCATCTTTTTGGGGCACTTACATAAACACTGCCGTCTTTTCTTATGCGTAAATTTATGTTTTTTACACTTTTTCTCTCTAAAGTATACGTTATATCGTTTGTTTGGCATTGCATAATATTTTTCAAAATAAGTATCTCCTATGCAGGTAGCTGCATATTTTATTTAAGCTATATTTTTGCATTGTTTTACCTGTTTGTAACATATTACATATTATACTATATTTTACAGTGCAATGTAAACTAAAAGTAGGTTTTATCGTTGTTATTTGTCATTTTCACTTGCATTTTGTTCATATTTAAAGTACAATTATTTTTATAGAAGTATTAATTTTTTTTACAAACTAATATGCTTTTTTGCATAAAGGATGGATATTGTTATGGCAGAGTTTAAATATGAAATAACAGAGCGGATTGCAGTGTTATCTCAAAACCCAAATGGTTGGGAGCGCCAACTTAATATGGTTAGCTGGAACGACCGCGAACCAAAGTACGACATTAGAGATTGGTCTCCTGATGGAAGTAAAATGGGTAAAGGTATTAGTTTATCGCACGATGAAATAACTATTTTAAAGGATATTTTATCGGAAATTGAAACCTAGTTTAATTTTTTTGTTTATTATGTAGGCTTGTTGCCTTATTAATGTAAGGCACATGTTTAAGTTGCGCCAACTTTACCTATGGCTTTTGCCTGTGGTACCATGTGTTGGCGTTTTTATTTTTAAATTAGTTAAATTACAAGGAGTGATATTGTGAATTATAAGCAAGAATTTATTACAGCTTTTGAAACAGATATAAAAAGGGATGGGGCAAGCGCGCTACTTGAGTGGTTAGCCACAACAGATTTTTTCACCGCTCCTGCATCTACAAGGTTTCATGGTGCATGCGAGAGCGGCCTTGTTATGCACAGCGTAAATGTTTATAACGTTTTAATGAGCCGCCATTTTGAAGATGGCGATAACAGAGAAAGTTTTGCCATAGTTAGCCTTTTACACGATTTGTGCAAAGCTAATTTTTATAAACAAACATTTAGAAATGTTAAAAATGAGCAAACCGGAGCATGGGAAAAGGTTCCTAGTTATATGGTTGCCGATAGGTTTCCTTTTGGACATGGCGAAAAGAGCGTTTTTTTAATAGAGCGTTTTTTACGCCTAAAGCCGGCAGAAGCTATTGCAATACGCTGGCACATGGGTGGTTTTGACGAAAGTGTTAAAGGCGGAAGCTTTGCAATTAGCAACGCCTACGACGAATATCCTATTGCCGTTAAGTTGCATTTGGCCGATTTAGAGGCTACTTATTTGCTTGAAAAGGGAACTAGTAGCGTTAATAACAAATAAATTTACTTGGTAACAAAAAAAACTAAGCTTTTTAAAAAGCTTAGTTTTTTATTGCCTTTATTTTAGCACATATTTTAATTAATTAACACAGTGCAGTGCTTTAGCTGCAACTTTATTAAAAATTAAATAAAAAAATAAAGGCGGGCATATGCCCGCCTTTACTTTGGCCTTTATTATTGCATAAGTTAAACTTATTGTAGCAATTGTAGAACGCCTTGAGGCATCATGTTTGCTTGAGCAAGCATAGCTTGTGCAGATTGAATTAGGATGTTGTTCTTTGTGTAATCCATCATTTCTTCTGCAACGTCTGTATCACGAATTGTGCTTTCAGCGTCTTGGATGTTCTCTTCCATTACGCCTAAGTTGTTAATTGTGTGCTCTAAACGGTTTTGAACAGCACCAAGTTTTGCACGAGCTTCAGATACAAGGTTGATAGCGCCTTTGTTTGTGCCGCCTGTTGCTAGGTCGCCTTTTAGCGCTGTGATAGCATTTTGTGCGCCTGATAGATCGCTAATGTCGATACTGCTGCCAATTGTTGCAGAGTCCATCTTGCTGATAGTAACAGTCAATTGGTTGTTAGCTTCGTTGGTGTCGCCAATTTGAAATGTGCCTGAAAAAGTGCCGTCAAGCAATTTTGTGCCGTTGAAGTTTGCTGTTTCAGCAATTCTGTCAATCTCAGCGTTAAGTTGTGTAACTTCTTCGTTCAAAGCTGCACGGTCAATTGTATCGTCATATGTGCCGTTAGCAGATTGTGTTGCTAGGTAAACCATACGGTTTAGCATATCGTGTACTTCTGTTAGTGCACCCTCAGCTGTTTGAACTAGGCTAACACCGTCTTTAGCATTCTTTTGAGCTGCGTCAAGACCTGTGATTTGAGCACGCATTTTCTCAGAAATTGCAAGACCTGCTGCATCGTCGCCTGCACGGTTAACTTTGTAACCTGAAGACAATTTTTCTAAGTTTTTGCTTAGAGCTGATGTGTTGTTTGTGTAGTTGCGATAAGAGTTCATCGCAGGGATATTGTGTTGAATACGCATAATTAGTTCCTCCAATTATTTTGTTATTATTTTTTTTTAGGTAAGATCCATCTTACCTTTTTATTTTAGCCGTTTACGCTTGCGTAAGGCCTTAACACAGCAGTTTACGGCTTAGTAGCAATTTAAGAAACATATTTGCCTCTTTTTGCCTTACATTAACTATTTCGGCACAAATTTGCTAAAAGTTAAGGGTTTTAATAAAAATTTTTATTTAAACTTTATTTTGTTTGATTTTATGCGTTATTTTATTTTTTAATGATGAAACAGCCTTAACCCGTTAAACGCCATTGCTATATTGTATTTATTACATGTTTGTATAACGTTTTCGTCCCTAATGCTGCCGCCGGGCTGCACTATACTTGTAACTCCGCTTTTATGCGCCCTTTCAATGTTGTCTCCAAACGGGAAGAACGCATCACTTCCGAGTGCCACACCCGTTACTGTTTTTAGGTACTCTGCCTTTTCTTGCGCTGTTAGCGGCTGCGGCTTGCTTGTAAATGTTAGTTGCCACACGTCGTCGCCCGCTACATCTTGCCAGTCTTCGCTTATATATACATCTATTGCGTTGTCTTTATTTGCGCGCGGTATATTTGGTAAAAACGGCAACTGTAACACTTTTGGGTGTTGCCTTAGGTGCCAAATGTCGGCTTTAGTGCCGGCTAGGCGCGTACAATGTATGCGGCTTTGCTGGCCTGCACCTACACCTATTGCCTGGCCGTTTTTTACAAAACACACACTGTTGCTTTGTGTGTATTTTAATGTAATAAGCGCAACTGTCAAATCTGTTATTTGGTCGTTTGTAAGCGTGTTGTTTTTAGTTACAATATTGCTAAATGTTTCACTTGTAACTTTAAATTCGTTGCGGCCTTGCTCAAAACTTATACCAAAAATATCTTTTCGCTCTTGTTGTGCCGGTGTATAATCTTTATCTATTTTTACAACGTTGTATGCGCCTTTGCGCTTTTGTTTTAGTATTTCTAACGCTTTATCGCTATAGCTTGGGGCAATAATGCCGTCGCTTACCTCGGGCTGTATTAGTTGCGCTGTTTTTTCATCGCACTCATCACTTAGGGCAATCCAATCGCCAAAGCTGCTCATTCTGTCGGCACCCCTTGCTCTTGCATATGCACATGCCTGTGGCGAGGAATTTATATCTTGTACGTGGCTTGTAAAATAAACTTGTTTTAACGTTTCGCACAATGGCAAGCCTATTGCGGCACCTGCCGGGCTTACATGTTTAAACGAGGCCGCAGCAGCAACACCTGTTGCTTGTTTTAGCTCTTTAACAAGTTGCCACGCGTTTAATGCATCCATAAAATTTATATAACCCGGTTTGCCGTTTAACACAGTTATTGGCAAATTGTTTGTGCTTGCGCTGTTTGCCATATAAATACGTGCAGGTTTTTGATTTGGGTTTACGCCATATTTTAATTCCAATTCGTTCATGTATTACTTTACCTCTTTATACTATTTTTTAGCAGCAATTTTAGTTTAATTACAACAATATTAACAATCACAGCTCACTGCGCATAAATACCGCATGAGCTAGGCCTGTAAACGAACATAGTGTGAGACGTTGAAATACACATTTTTGTGTGTTGCAGCGGCGCTCACTTGTGCGTTTACCTAACGGACGATTGCGGTGTTTTGTGCATTGAGCGGACAACATCAGCTAAGCGCCATCGCTTACTAAATAAATTTCGGGCGTGTGTATTACTTTACCTCTTTATACTTATTTATAACAACATCTTCAAACTGTTTTGTTTCTAAATTTATGTAACGCACAAACAAGCTTATTTTATTGTCTTCGTTAAGGCTGTTGTACACTGTATTTGCATACTCTTTTATATCGTTTTGGGTGCCCACCGGTGTTGGCTCGCCCACAAAGCTAGGTATGGGGTTGCCGTCACACTTATATGTATGTATAAAATGTGCTACACCTTTTATAGGCTGTGCATACTCGTAAAATGTGCGTTGAAGACTGTCTTCAGTTTGTATTGTTCTTTTTAGTATACTCATTTTATACGTTAGTTGGCCGTTTTTTACCCTAACAATAGAAGAAATTCTAGGTGTAAAGTTTGGCTCATCAGGCTCGAATGTTCTTTTTCTTAGGCATTTTGCAAAGCTTTTACCTTGTTTCATGCCATAGTAAATTGTATCGGTTTGGTCTCCGTTTGTAACTATGTGCGTGTTTTTAAATATGCGCACCGGTGTATATATTATAAGCGATGGATCTGTTACTTTCGATATATCGGCAGGTTTAGTAATTAGTTTATTGCCCTTTTTTTCAAAAATTCTGTTGCGGCTGTTCTCACTTCGGCCCATAATAAAGTATGTTATAACAGCATGTTTGCCGTCCGGTGTAAGGCCTACGGCTATGCCTCTTCCCGGGTAAGCATTTACGGCAAGTTCCGCAGATATATTTAACACGTCCATTTTGTTCTCCTTTTTACTTTACTTTTGTTTAACTATTTTTTTTGTTATTTCGTTAAGCGCCTTTGGCAAAATTACCCACTCGGCTTTTTGCATAACGCGTTGTTGTAGGCTTTTAGCCGTGTCGGTTTTGCGTACCGCTACAGCTTTTTGTAATATTATTTCACCGTCATCGGGTATTTCGTTTACATAATGCACAGTTGCACCTGTTATTTTTACGCCTTTTTTAAGTGCCGCATCGTGCACTTTTAGGCCATAAAAACCATGCCCACAAAAACTTGGTATTAAGCTTGGGTGTACATTAATTATGCGGTTTTCGTATTGTTTTATTATTTCCTCGCCCAATATGCTCATAAACCCTGCCAATACAATAAACTGTATATCGTGTAATTTTAATGTATTTAACAAAGCCTCATCAAATTCTTTAGCGCTGCTGTATTGCTTTTTGTTTACAGTTTGCGTTTGTATTTTAAACGGTGCATTTTTTGCACGTTCCAGCGCATACGCGTTTGGGTTTGTACTTATAACAAGGCTAATTTGTGCAAACGGTAAGTTTCCTTTTGCTTTTTCGTTTATTATTGCCTGCAAATTTGTGCCACCGCCGCTAACAAGCACAGCCGTTTTTACCATAAATTAACACCTTTTTCTGTGTCTGCCGTTTCTTTTACCTCTCCCAATGGGTATGCCCCTGTACAACCACTATTCTTTAGTATTTCTATAGCTTTTTCTGCGTGTTGCCTTTTTACAATTACTATCATTCCAACGCCCATATTAAATGTATTATACATATCACGTTCGGGTATATTGCCAACATTTTGTATAAGCTTAAATATTGGATGTACTTTTACGTTGCTTTTATTTATGTTTGCAGTAAAATAATTAGGCAGCGCCCTTGGTATGTTTTCGTAAAAACCTCCGCCTGTTATATGGCTTACCGCCCTTACGCTTATGCCGTGTTCCGGTTTTAACAGCTCTAGTACTTCGTTTACATATATATTAGTTGGCTTTATAAGTTCTTCTCCAAGTGTTACTCCGCCAAGTTCTTCATATGTTTTGTTAAGCACTTCTTGGCTATCTATGTTAAACACTTTGCGCACAAGCGAAAACCCGTTAGAATGTACACCACTTGAGGGCAGTGCAATCATAACGTCGCCGTCTTTCATTTTTGATTTATCTAAAATTTTACTTTTTTCTACAACGCCTACTGTAAATCCTGCCAGGTCATATTCATTTTCCGGATAAAAGCCCGGCATTTCGGCTGTTTCGCCGCCCACAAGCGCAGCACCTGCAAGGCTACAACCGTCGGCTATACCTTTAACAATTTGCTCTATTTTTTCAGGATAATTCTTTCCACATGCTATGTAATCTAAAAACACAAGTGGTTTTGCGCCGCAAGCAAGTACGTCGTTAACACACATTGCAACGCAATCTATACCCACTGTGTCGTGCTTATCAAGCAAAAACGCCAGCTTTAGTTTTGTTCCAACTCCGTCGGTACCGCAAACAAGTACGGGCTTTGTAATTCCTGTCATGTCTAGTTCAAACAGGCCACCAAATCCACCTATATCACCAATAACTCCGCTTGTCATTGTGCGTGCTATGTGGCTTCGCATTAGCTCTACCGCTTTGTAACCCGCCGTTATGTCTACTCCGCTGTCTTTATAACTTTGAGAAAAACTTTTCTCCACAATAATCACTTCCTTTGCTGTGTTTTGCTTAATAATTTTATATTAGTCGTTTTGTATTTTTTGCTCGAATTTATTTTTTTGTGTAACTTTTGGCACAGGTGTGTTGTACTCTCCTGTAAAGCATGCACTACATATGCCGTGTGGCATGTTTGGCGCAAGGTTTACAAGGTCGCTCTCGTTTAAATAACCTAGCGAATCAACATCAATTTTTTTTGCAATTTCATCTATTGTATTGTTGTGCGCAATTAAATTTTCTCTCGAGTCTATATCGGTACCAAAATAACATGGGTGCCTAAATGGCGGGCTTGATAGGCGCATATGCACCTCTTTTGCTCCTGCCTCTCTTAATAGTTTTACTATTTTTAAACTTGTTGTTCCCCTTACAATCGAGTCATCTATCATAACAACACGTTTGCCGTTAACTACACTTTTAATTGGGTTTAGCTTTATGCGCACGTCGTTTTCGCGTTGTTTTTGGTTTGGTGCAATAAACGTACGGCCTACATACCTATTTTTTAAAAAGCCAATGCCGTAAGGTATACCGCTTTGTTTAGAGTAACCAAGCGCTGCGTCTAAGCCCGAGTCCGGCACACCAATTACAATGTCGGCATCTACCGGATGGCTTTTTGCTAAAAATTCTCCGGCCTTTATACGGCTTTCGTGAACACTTTGGCCGTTAATTATACTGTCTGGTCTTGCAAAATAAATGTATTCAAATACACAAAAACTTGTTTTTTGCCCACAATGTGTTTTTATGCTTTTTACTCCATCGTCGCTTACTACAACTACTTCTCCGGGTTCTATATCTCTTACAAACTGCGCACCTATAGCGTCTAACGCACAGCTTTCGCTAGCAAAAATAATGCTTTCGCCATATTTACCCATGCACAGTGGGCGGTACCCGTTAGGATCTCTTGCAGCTATCATTTTGCGCGGAGACATTACAACAAGGCAATATGCGCCTTTTAACCTATACATGGCTTTCTCTATTGCCTGCTCTATAGTTTTAGAATTTAAGCGCTCTTTTATAATTGTATAAGCTATGGACTCTGTGTCGGATGTTGCATGAAAAATACCTCCGTTAAGTTCAATTTCTTCACGAAGTTCGGCTGCATTTGTAACACTGCCGTTGTGCGCCAGCGCCATACTGCCCTTTATATGTTGTATTACAAGCGGCTGTGCGTTGTTGCGTGAAATACTGCCAGTTGTGGAATACCTGCAATGGCCTATACTCATTTGGCCTTTTGGAAGTTTTTCAAGCACATCTTTTGTAAACACTTCGTTTACAAGGCCAATGTCTCTGTGCTTTGTTATAACGCCCATGTCGTTAATGGCCATGCCACAACTCTCTTGGCCCCTATGCTGTAAAGCATATAGGCCATAGTATGTTGCGGCAATAACATCTCCCACGTTTTTGCTTTTGTCGTATATTCCAAAAACGCCGCATTCCTCTTTTGGTTTGTCGCTTGTTAAGTTGCAATTTGCGTGTTTTATCATACTTTTCCCCTTATAAGCGCTTATTTTTGTTATGTTTTATTCTCCAAGTAATCTTTTAAGCACTTCGGCATATGCCTCTTCGGCACCGCCTAGGTCTCTACGAAATAGGTCTTTGTCTAGGTGTGCATGTGTTTTACTATCCCAAAAACGACATGTGTCGGGGCTGATTTCATCGGCTAAAACTATAGTTCCATCGCTCAATCTGCCAAACTCAAGTTTAAAATCTATAAGCTCTATGCCTGCGTCTTTTAAAAATTCTGCCATGTATGTGTTAATTTTTAGCGCATAATCCGATATAGTTTCAAGCTCTTGCTTTGTTGCGGCCTCTATTGCTGCTATATGGTATTCGTTTATCATTGGGTCGCCCAAATCATCGTCTTTATAGCAATACTCTAAAACAGTGCTTTTTAAAACCGTACCCTCGGCCATTCCAAGCCTTTTTGCAAGGCTACCTGCGGCAACATTGCGCACAATTACTTCAAGCGGCACTATTTCTACTTTTTTTACAAGTGTTTCTCTTTCGCTTATTTCTTTTACTAAATGAGTTGGTATGCCTTTTTCGGCAAGCATTTGCATCATGCGGTTTGTTACACGGTTGTTAACAACACCTTTACCCCTTATTGTGCCTTTTTTTGCACCGTTTCCTGCTGTTGCATCGTCTTTGTAATCTACAAGTACAACTTCGCTATCGCTTGTTGCGTATACTTTTTTTGCTTTGCCTTCGTATAGTAGTTCTTTTTTTTCCATTGTTCGTCTCCCTTTAAATATGTAAAGTTGTTTATTTATTATTGTTAATTAAAATATTATTAAATAGCGCTGTTTTTATAGTTGCTCAACTTCTTTTTGCAGTGCATTGTCTTTATTTTCAATAAGCTCTGCCATTTCTTTTCTTGCAGTTATAAGCAAGTTTGCAATGCGCCCGTCGCTAACGGCAAGTATTTGCGCTGCTAAAACAGCTGCATTTTTTGCACCGTTTATTGCCACTGTTGCTACAGGTATTCCCGGTGGCATTTGCACTGTGCTAAGCAGTGCGTCTAGGCCGTCTTGTGCGCCGCCTTTGCACGGTATACCTATTACAGGCAATACAGTATTTGCTGCTACTGCACCAGCTAGATGTGCCGCCATGCCTGCTGCCGCTATTATTACTCCAAACCCGTTTTGTGCCGCATTTTTAGTAAATGTTGCTGCAATTTCCGGTGTACGGTGTGCGCTCATTACGTGTACTTCAAATGGTATTTGCCACGCTTTTAATTGCTGTGCCGCCGATTTTACTATTGGCCAGTCGCTGTCGGACCCCATTAATATTGCTACTTTTTTTTGCATATCGTCACTTCCTTAAAGCTTAATTAAAATTAAAATGCCACACTTTACTTTTTTGTTAAGTGTGGCATTATTATGCTACTATTTTGTTTTTGTGCAACATGAACATACACTTTCAGCGTGTGCTGTGCCTATATTTGCACGATATACAGCTGATTTTAGCTTGTTAATGCAGTTCATTATGCTACTCCGTTTCGTTTATATAATATACTTACATTTATATTATAATACAAAACTTTATTGTTATCAATGCATTTTTACTATATTTTTAATTTTATATTATTATTAAAGGCTATATTGGCATTGCAAATTGGCTAAATCTCCAACCATTTTCAGTATTTTGTAGCACTACATCATATGTTTGTGTGTATAAAGATTCTTCCTCGCCCTCAAGAAGTGCGTTTTCGTTATACGTTGCCACAAGTTGCATTACAATTTCGCTATCTGTGGCGCTTACCAGTGTAAATTCACTGCTTACATACATAATGTTACTTCCACGTGCGCCTTCCGATGTATAAAGTTTGCCATCATCTCCCTGCGCATATTGCATTCCCGATAACAACTCACTTTGTATAAATTCTTGTGTAAACATGCTTTCAAGAGCGGTAACAAAATCGTTGTACGTTGCGTACCCATTATCTAAATACATTGTCATGCCGTCGGTTGTTGTAAATGTTGTGCTACTGTTTACGTTAAATCCGGCCGACACAGTAAAGCAAAAATACATTTGGTATGCGCTATTATAAAGGTTTTGCATGTCTTGCGATAAAAAGTTAGGTGTAGACACAGGTGTTACTTTTGTTGTTAATTGCTCTGGCATGTTTGCCATTGCTTCTTGTCCATCTTGTGTATCTTGTGGTAAATTGTCGTGTGGCAATGCACCCACAGGCTCTTGTGTTGTCATGTCGTCCATAATGCCGTCATCGCCCTCTTCAGCGGGCAGCGGTGCTACGGGCTCTTGTGTTGTCATATCATCCATCACTCCGTCTTCGTTTGCTGTGCTTGCATTGTTTGATGTGCATGCCGCAAAAAAAACTGTTAATGCTATTAATAATAAAAGTATTGTTATAATTTGTTTTTTCATTTTTTTCTCCTGTTTTTGTTTTATTGCGCTGTTTTAATTTTTTTGTTTGTATGGTGCGCTTAATTTATATACTCCTTAGCTTTGCCAATTATTGCATTTTTATATAATAATTTTTAAAATAAAAAAACAGCTTAAAATTAAACTGTGTTGTTTAAAATTAAAGCTGTTTTATTTTTATTCTTTATTACACGTCTATTTTACCGTAAAGTGGTAAATTTTCACCATCGTTTACTGTTTGTGTGCGCTTTTGTGCTACAGGTTTTGCTTGTGTGCTATTTTGTCTATCGGTAAAATTTCTTGCAGGCGTGTTGTTTTGTCTTGGTCCTCCCGGTCTTGGCCCTCTTTTAGGTCCTCGCCCCGGTTTAGAGTACTTATCGTTTTGCTTTACGCTCATGTTTTCAGGTAAAATACATACTCTTCTTGTTGGTCCCTC
This sequence comes from uncultured Bacteroides sp., assembly GCA_964369925.1. Lineage (GTDB taxonomy): Bacteria > Bacillota > Clostridia > Oscillospirales > Ruminococcaceae > Ruthenibacterium. Next base: position 55,354 of record CAYJGU010000009.1, read on the forward strand.
GCCAATACTTTCGCTTTTTACACCGTTTATTTTTCCCACTGCCGAGTGTAAAATTCTGCGCTCATATGGGTTCATTGGCTCTAACGTTTGGCTTTTACCTGTTTTTAACACTTTTGAGCCTATGCGCTTTGCCAAAATTTCAAGATTGTTCTCTCTTTTTTTGCGGTAGTTGTTTACGTCTAATCCAAGTTTTATATAGTCGTCATCTACCTTATTAGCAACAAGGTTTGTTAAATAACTTAAAGCCTCCATTGTTTCGCCTCTGTGGCCTATAAGTGTACCTGTTTGCTCTCCGTCTATTTTTAAAATTATTGTTTCCATATGCTTAATGGCATTTATGTTAATATTTCCGGCGCCCATTAATGCGCTTATTTCTTTAACATAATCTACTGCCAATTCAAGCTTTGCATTGCCTTTAATTTCAATTGGTGTAAATTCTTGCTCTGTTTCATCGTACTGTTTACTTTTTTGTGTTGCTTTTTCTTGATCTTGTGTTTTGTTTTGTTTGTTTTCGCTTTTTTGTGGTACAGCCTTTTGAGCAGGTTTTGAAACAGGTTGTTTTTGTGGTGCTTGTTTGTTTTCAACTTTTTCGCTTGTTTGTTTTTGCTCACCGTCTACCATTACTTTTACCTTTGCAGGTACACTTCTAAAAAGTTTTTTTCTTGGTAGTTCTAAAACTTCCACTGTAACGTCTTCTTCACTTAAACCCAATTGTGCAAGTGCACTTTCAATTGCTTCATCAACTGTTTTACCGGTTACTATAATTTCAGGCATGTCTATCTCCTTACTGCCGCGTTTTTAATGTTTTTTATTTATACCATGTTTTTTACGGCTTATTAGATTAAAAATGTATTATTTTGTACTTTTTATTCTTCTCCGTATTTCTCACGGTCCATATCTCTTGCACGTTCCATTCGCAGCCTATCTTGCTCCGATTGTGTTAATGCTTTTACTTGTGTTTCGCCTTTATCGTTTGTTATAACAAACTCTTTCTTTTTCTTTTTCTCTTTACGTTTTTGTGCAAGGTCTTCTTCTACTTGTGCTTTTATTTTTTTAGGGTCGTACATTTTTCTTAAAAAGTACGATTGTATAAACATTAAAATATTGCTTAGTGCATAATAAAGAGAAAAAGCAACAGGTACTGTAAAACAGAACCAACCAAAAGTTGCCCCAAGTATCCATGGCATATATTTCATGCTTCCGGGCATTTCTTGGCCTGTCATTTTTGGTGTTATAATTTGTATTGCAACCATGCTGGCAACTGTAATTATTGGTAAAATTAACGTTACAGGGTTGCTTAATGCAGGCGATGCCGTTAAATCTATACCTAAAAATGTAAAGTCCAGCGTAGCCATTTCGTTTACTGCACTTCCAAAAAATTGCTCAAATTCTCCGGGGTTTGTGTTAATTCTGGCAAGCAAAGTGCTTTCCATAATGTTTGCAGTAACACCTTCGTTAAGCGCAAAGGCACCCTCGGAGTTAAATGTGCCAAATCCGGCATGTGCCGCCGCTTTATTAATTGTATCTACACCTTGGCTAAAAATATGTTGTAGTGGGTAATAAAGTACGTCTATAAGTCCAAAAAGAACAAGCATATTAACAAGCATAGGCAAACAGCCTGCTGTCATTGAAATTCCGTGCTCTTTTTGGAATTTCATTATCTCTTCGTTCATTTTGTTTCTGTCGTCTTTATACTTTTCTTGTATTTCTTTCATTGGGCCGCTGTATGCCGAGTTATAAGCCATGCTTTTTTGTTGTTTTATACTTAAAGGTAACATTACTAATTTGGAAATTACTGTAAATATAACTAGTGCCCAGCCATATACCGGTACAAATTTTACAATCCATTCCATAATAAATCCCAGCACCGGTGCCAGAAAATCAAAAAATAACATTTGCTTCTCCATTCTGCCTTTATGGCATATTTGTTATTAATTGCGCTTTTGCGCTTTTTATTGTTTGTCGCTTTTCCACTTGCCTTTTTTTGGCACATATTCTATGCCGCCCTTGCCAAGCGGGTTGCACCTTATTATACGCCATGCTGTTAAAATTACACCTTTTAAAGGGCCATGTATTTGCAACGCTTTTATTGCATAGCTAGAGCATGTAGGGTAAAAAATACAGTTATTTCCAAGCAAAGGCGAAATATATTTTTTATAGCAATTTATTAAAAAAATTAAAAATTTTGTTACCATAACATTGTCTTTTCGTTTTATTGTTTAATTTTATACATGTAATAAAATTAATATTGTGTTATTACTTTAAATTTTTGCATTTTTAAAAATTTCTGTTAGCGTTTTTGCCATTTGTGTGCTTTTTATTTTTGGCGTTAACCCTCGTGCTACTAATATAATGTCTATATTATTTCTTTGCATAATTTGAGGTGTTAGTGCTGTGTTTAATGCATGTTTAAGCACTCTTCTTGCCCTGTTGCGCACCGTTGCTTTACCCACTTTTTTTGTTGCTGTAAAGCCTATACGCACACCCTGTTTGTTGTTGTTATTTATGTACACCACAACATGTTTATGTACGTAACTTTTGCCTCGTTTATACCCTCTTGCAAATTCACTGTTGCGCTTAAGTGTGTTGTAGCGCATGTTTTGCCCCTTTTGCTTATTATACTTTAAATAATTGTTTTTTAGTTTTGCATTAAAAAATTACGCTATAGTAAAAAGAGTTGTGTTTAAAGCATTGCAACACTTTTAAATGCATGTTTATATTTAACGTATACACATACACCTTTGCCGCCTTTGTTGCCAATTGCTTTTCCACAACCCGTTTTATGCATTTAATTTAATTTTTAGTTTGTGCTAATTTACAACACATAATTATGCCGATAATTTAGCTCTGCCTTTGCTTCTGCGAGAAGCTAATACTTTGCGACCGTTTGAAGTTTTTGAACGCGATAAAAAACCGTGTTTTTTTGCCCTATGTATTTTTTTTGGTTGAAAAGTTCTTTTCATTTTTCTATCCTCCCGTTATAAAACGTAAACACTAAATATAGTGGTTTGTGGTTTTTTTATTACTAATTGTGCTATACACAAAAGTCATAGCCTAGCAAATTAAAATTATACCTTAAAATACTGTGTTTTGTCAATACCTTTTAGGCAGTGTTTTATGTTTTTTAATTTTTGTAAAATTATAGTTATGCATATTTATTTAATTATTTAATTTATTTAGCTATATTATAATACAACTAATATATATAATTATATACTTGCGAAAAAGCCCAATTTGTGATATAATTATATGTATATATTGTATAAATAACAGCATTTGTTTTTTATACAATTTCACATGTATTATTATCTATTGTAATCTCTGTAAATATGCAGATATTGCTTTTATTTTTTGTTTAGGGGTTGTTTGCTTTAATGAATTCTCTTGAAGATATTTTTGTGGCGGTTAAGGCTTATTGCAGCGATAATATGCAATCGGCGGCATATACACTTTTTATTGAAAGTTTAACTCCCGTTTCGTTTGAGGAAAATCTTGTAGTATTGGAAACGACTTCGGAGTTTTTACAAAAACAAATTGAGCAGCGATTTGATGCACTTTTAAAAGATAGTTTTAACAGTGTTATGGGTGTTGATGTTGATATAAAAATTATTGCACCGGTAGAGAATAACGAAATTGACGAGACAAAATTACCTGCCGGTAGTTACAGTTATACTTTTTATAACTATATAGTTGGCAGCACAAATAAATTTGCACACGCAGCGGCACAAGCTGTTGCTGCAAATCCATCCGGGGCTTATAACCCTTTATTTATTTGGGGAGATTCGGGACTTGGTAAAACACATTTACTTAGCGCAATAAATAGCGAAATTAAAAAGAATTTTCCTTCGTTTAACATTGTTTATGTAGATGGCGAAACATTTACAAATGAAATTATAAATGCAATTAAAGATAAGCGCACACTTGAATTTCAAAATAAATATCGTGCTTGCGATGTTTTACTTGTTGATGATATACAATTTATTGGCGGTAAAGAGAGTACTCAAGAGGAGTTTTTTCATACATTTAACACGCTTTATAATTCGGGCAAACAAATTGTACTTACAAGTGATAGAGCACCAAAAGAAATTAAAAGCCTGGAAAATAGGTTAAGAACACGTTTTGAAATGGGGTTAATTGCCGATATAGGCGCGCCTAATTTTGAAATGCGTGTTGCAATTGTTAAACGAAAAGCAGACCTTTTAAATTTACCTATGCCGGATGACGTTGCTGAGTATATAGCAAATAGGCTTAAAAGTAATATTAGGCAATTAGAGGGTGCAATTAAAAAAATGAATGCCTTTTATATATTAGAGGGTATGAATTTAAGTGTAGGTATGGCGCAAAACGCTATAAAAGATATTTTAAGTGAACAGCTTCCTATACCTGTTACGGTAGAAAAAATTATGTCGGAAGTTTCGCGTACTTATAACGTAACACCAACAGAAATTAAAAGTAACATTAGGCGTAGTAACATAAGTAGTGCACGTAAAATTTGCATGTATATTGTTAGAGAGGTAACGGGCCTTAGTATGGAAGATATAGGTTCTGAATTTGGTGGACGTGATCATTCTACTGTTGTTTATTGTATTAACAGTGTTCAAGCTCTTATGAAAAATGATCAACATGCAAAAGAAACAATTGAGGATATAATTAAAAATATTAAATCCACATAGTTTTCAACAAATTATTAGTTTTTATTTATAAGTTTTAAACATGCTTGTTTAAAAATGTTGTTTTTTAAACTTTTAAACATGTTTTTATATTATTTTTAAGTTTTTTGCTTTGTTGTTTTTTTAGTGTATTACTTGTTTAAATTGGTTTTTAAACATTTTAACACTTACTACTTCTACTACTATTTTATATTTATATATAATGGTAAAATTATATATTTTTAAAAATTAAGGAGCATTTAAATGAATATTTCTTGTGATAAAGCATTGCTTAATCAAGCTGTTACCGGGGTGTGTAAAGCTGTTACAAGTAAAAGTGCGTTACCTGTTTTAGAGGGTATACTTTTAAAGGCAGATGGGTTTAATTTAACACTTACCGGATATGATTTTGAGCTTGCTATTGTTACTACTATACCTGTTAATGTAAAAAAACCCGGTGAAATTGTTATACCTGCAAAGCTTTTTGCCGATATGGTTAGAAAATTTATATGTGATGAAATTGATATTATTGTTGATGATGAGAATAATAATGTTATTGTTAAGGGTGGTATTACACAGTATACACTTATTGGTATAGATGCAAGCGAGTTTCCTGCGCTGCCTAATCCTGAAGTAGAGAATACTGCCGTTATACCTAGTGAAATGTTGTGTGAGCTTGTTAATACATCTATATATGCGGTTGCAACAGATGATAAGAGGCCTGCGCATACTGGAGAACTTTTTTGTTTTAGTGAAAATAACTTGCGCGTTGTTGCTCTTGATGGGTTTAGGCTTGCTATTTTAGATAGAGAAATAGAGTGTAGTAAAGAGCTTAATATTATAATACCGCAAAAAACACTTGTAGAACTTATTAAACTTATTAGCGAAGATGAAACTGATATTAAAATTAGTGCTAATAGGAGATTTATTACGTTTAGTAATGATAAGTATACTGTTATTAGTAGGCTTATTGAGGGTGATTTTTTAGATTATAATAATGTTATACCTAAAGAACATACTACAAAAGTTGTTATTAATACTAAAAGTTTTATTGATGTTATTGATAGGGCAAGTCTTATAATTACAGAGAGGCTTAAAAACCCATTGCGTATTAATTTTACCGATGAAAATAATATTGTTGTTACTTGTAAAACTGCTACAGCTACTGTTGTAGATGAAATTAGTGCTGATATAACAGGTGATGCTGTTGAAGTTGGGTTTAATAACAGGTATTTATTAGATGCTTTAAGGAATGCCGGATGTGAAAATGTAGTTTTTGAAATTAATGGTGCTTTAAGTCCTGTTGCTATTAAGCCGGAAGAGGGAAATAAGTTCTTTTTCTTAGTTCTTCCTGTTAGATTTAAAACCTAACTTACTTTTCTTTTAGAAAAAAGAAAAGTAAGCAAAAGAAAACCACAAACAAAGAAGATAAAAGTAAATTTAGCAGAAAGCAGGATAAAAAGTTGAAAGAAATTAGAATTACAACGCCTTTTATAAAATTAGATGCACTTTTAAAATTTGCAGGTGTTTGTTCTACGGGTGGAGAAGCTAAATTTTTTATTGCAAGTGAAAAAGTAACTGTTAATGATGAAATTTGTACAATGAGGGGTAAAAAAATAAAAAGCGGAGATATTGTTTGCTTAGAAGATAATATTTTAAAGGTGATCTAATATTGATTGTTAATAAAATACATGTGCAAAATTTTAGAAATATTATAAATGAAGAGCTTGAGTTGTCTGATATGCTTACGGTTATTTGTGGTGATAACGGACAAGGAAAAACAAATTTTTTAGAGAGTATTTGGATGCTTACCGGCGCAAAAAGTTTTAGAAATGTTAAAGATTATAATTTAGTGCGCTTAGGTGAAAGTTTTGCAATAGTAAATGGAAATATAACGCAAAATAAACAAGATTTTAAAAATATTAAAATTGCAATTAATATTAATGATTCGGCTAAAACTTTAAGAAAAGCTTTTATTAATGGTGTAGATTATTCTAGGGCAAGTAGTATTGCAGGGGAATTTATATGTATTGTTTTTGAACCTAACCATTTAAAACTTGTTAAGGCAGGGCCGGAGACAAGAAGAAATTTTGTAGATATTGCATTATGTCAACTTTATCCTAATTATTTATCGGTGTTGCGTAAATATACACGCCTTACTGCACAAAAAAATGCTTTGCTTAAACAGTATTGTGGTAGTGCAGAACATAAAAATTTAATTTTTACTTATAATGATTACTTAGCAGAGTGTGGTCAATTAATAAGTGATAAAAGGTACGAGTATGTACAAAATTTATTACCTGTTATAAAACAAATATATAACGAAATATCTCATGAAAATGAAAATATTGATATTAATTTTTTACAATGTTATAACAGAGATAATTCTAGTTTTAGTAAAGTTTTAAATGATAGTATTAATAGTGATATTAACGCTAAGTTTTGTACAAAAGGGCCACACCGAGAAGATTTAATTATTAGTATTAATAATAAAGAGGCTAAAAGTTTTGCAAGTCAAGGCCAGCAGAGAAGTGCCGTACTTGCACTTAAAATGGCAGAGGCAAATGAAGTTTTTAATATTACGGGGAATAATCCTGTTTTATTGTTTGATGATGTATTGAGTGAACTTGACGATACAAGGCAAAATTATATTTTAAATAACATTAAAAATAAGCAAACTGTTATAACGTCTTGTAATGCTTCGCTTTTTAAAAATACAAACGGAAAAATATGTAAAATAAAAAATGGTAAGTTAATAAACGCATAAAAATAATATAATAAAAAAGAGATTTATTTATGTATTTACATTTAGGACAAAATACAGTTATTAAAACAGGCGATATTATAGGTATTTTTGATATTGATACATGTACTATTAGTAAAAACACAAAGCAATTTTTAGCACATTCTGAAAAGAAAAATCGCGTTGTTAATGTGTCTACAGAATTACCTAAAAGTTTTATTGTTGCTAAAAATAGCAAAACTAATCATAATAACGTTTATATTAGTCAATTATCTGCTTCTACTATGAAAAAGAGAAGTAATAAAAAACTAGGATTAAATTTATTATAAAAAAATATCTTTAAAAGCCACAAATAAAGATGTTAATTTTTTAGTTGTGTTGTGGCAGAACGGAGAATTTAATGGCAGAGATTAATAATAATGAGTATGGTGCAGAGCAAATACAGGTTTTAGAAGGACTTGAAGCTGTTAGAAAAAGGCCCGGTATGTATATTGGTAGTACCGGTCCCAGAGGATTGCATCATCTTGTTTATGAAATAGTAGATAATGCAATAGATGAGGCTTTAGCTGGTTTTTGTGACCATATATCAGTTAAAATTTTAAAAGATAATATTATTCAAGTTACAGATAACGGTAGGGGTATACCTGTTGATATACAACCTAAACTTGGTATACCTGCGCTTACTGTTGTTTTTACAGTGTTGCATGCAGGTGGTAAGTTTGGTGGAGAAAACAGCGGGTATAAAGTAGCCGGTGGTTTACATGGTGTTGGTGCTTCTGTTGTTAATGCACTTAGCGAATGGCTTGAAGTTATTGTTGTTAAAAACGGAAATAAATATTATCAAAGTTTTAAAAGGGGCGAGCAAGATACGCCACTTCAAGATTTTGGTAAGACAGACGAGCCTAATGGTACTACTGTTACATTTAAACCCGACAGGGAAATGTTTTTAGAGACAACAGTTTATGATTATGATACATTACAAAAAAGGTTGAGAGAAGAAGCTTTTTTAAATGGTGGTGTTAGAATTACACTTACCGATGAAAGAGATGAATTTGCAAACGAAGATGGAACGCCTAAAAGTGAAAGTATGTGTTATGAGGGCGGTATAAAAAGTTTTGTAGAGTATATTCATACTAAAAATCAATTAGAAGTTTTGCATGAAGACGTTATTTATTTAAAGGGTAAGCAAGATGATGCAGTTGCGGAAGTTGCATTGCAATATAATACAAGTTTTAACGAAAGATTGCTTAGTTTTGCAAATAATGTTAATACGCCCGATGGTGGTACGCATGAAGAAGGATTTAAAACTGCTATTACTAGGGTATTTAATGATTTTGGGCGTAGTAAGGGATATTTAAAAGAAAAAGATGAGAATTTATCGGGTGCGGACGTTAGGGAAGGTATGACAGCCGTTATTAGCGTTAAGTTAACCGAGGCACAATTTGAGGGACAAACGAAAGCTAAACTTGGTAATACCGAAATTAGAACATTGCTTAGTGGTATTGTATATGAAAAATTACGTGAGTTTTTAGAAGAAAATCCTTCAGTGGCACGTAGTATTTTTGATAAGGCTACTCAGGCTGCTCGTGCAAGAGAGGCTGCTCGTAAGGCGAGGGAACTTGTTAGGAGAAAATCGGCACTTGAAAGTAATCGTATGCCCGGTAAGCTTGCCGATTGTAGGGAGAGAGATCCTTCTAAAACCGAAATATATATTGTTGAGGGCGATTCTGCGGGTGGTAGCGCTAAAATGGGACGAGATAGTGCTATACAGGCTATTTTACCTTTGTGGGGTAAAATGCTTAACGTGGAAAAGGCGCGTATAGATAAAATATATGGTAATGATAAGCTTACACCTGTTGTTTTAGCACTTGGTTGTGGTATTGGCGAAGAATTTGATGTTTCTAAACTTAGGTATCATAAAGTGTTTATTATGGCCGATGCCGACGTTGATGGAAGTCATATTTGTACGTTGCTTTTAACGTTTTTCTTTAGGTATATGAGGCCGCTTCTTGATGGTGGGTATGTTTATATTGCGCAACCACCGCTTTTTAAGCTTAGTAAAAGTGGTAAAGTAAAGTACGCTTATAGCGAGGCCGAAATGACTAAGCTTAGTGAAGAAATGGGACAAGGGACTAAAATTAATAGGTATAAGGGTCTTGGTGAAATGAATCCGGATCAGTTGTGGGAAACTACAATGAACCCTGATAATAGGGTTATTGTGCAAATTAGTGTTGAAGATGCTTTAAAGGCAGATGAAACTTTTACTATTTTAATGGGTGATAAAGTAGAGCCAAGAAAAGAGTTTATTGAGAAAAATGCTCTTCATGCTCGCCTTGACGTATAACTTACTTTTCTTTTAGAAAAAAGAAAAGTAAGCAAAAGAAAACCACAAACAAACAATTAAAGAATATTATAAAATATAATACAGCAAAAAAAAGAAAAGTAAGCAAAAGAAAACCACAAACTAAAATTTAAACCGAAAAGGTAATAAAAAATGTCTGAAATAAATGAGAACGCACAAAAAGGTACACAACTTATAGTAAGAGAAATAAAAGACCAAATGGAACAATCTTTTATAGATTATTCTATGTCGGTTATAATGCAGCGCGCCTTGCCGGATGTTAGGGATGGGCTTAAGCCTGTACATAGGCGTATTCTTTATACAATGCACGAGAGAGGGAACGATCCGTCTCATGCTTACCGTAAAAGTGCCGATACTGTTGGTGCGGTGCTTGGTAGTTATCACCCACACGGAGATAGTTCAGTTTACGATGCTATGGTTCGTTTAGCACAAGATTTCTCGCTTAGGTACCCACTTGTAGATGGCCAAGGTAACTTTGGCTCTATAGATGGCGATCCACCGGCTGCTTATAGATATACAGAGGCAAGAATGAGCAAAGTTAGTGTTGATTTAATGACAGATATTGAAAAAAGTACTGTTGATTTTAAACCTAACTTTGATGAAAGTAAACAAGAACCTACTGTTTTACCATCAAGATTGCCTAATTTATTGTTAAATGGATCTACAGGTATAGCTGTTGGTATGGCTACAAATATACCACCTCACAATATATGCGAAGTTATAGATGCAACTATACATTTAATTAATAACCCCGAAGCTGATTTAAGTGAGCTTATGGAGTTTATTAAAGGACCCGATTTTCCAACAGGTGGCATTATTATGGGTCGTAGTGGTATTAGGGCTGCTTATTCCACAGGTCGTGGTAAAATATTACTTCGCGGTTGTGCTCAAATAGAAGATAAACCAAACGGAAGACAGCATATTATTATTACCGAAATACCATATATGGTTAATAAAACTCGTTTGTTAGAGGCAATTGCAGACCTTGTTAAAGATAAACGGATAGATGGTATAAGCGATTTTAACGATGAATCGAATAGAAAAGGTATGCGTATTGTTATAGAGCTTAAAAGAGAAACTAATGCTCAAGTTGTGCTTAACCAACTTTACCGCTTTACACAGTTGCAAGATACTATAGGCGTTATTATGCTTGCTTTAGATAACGGTGTGCCTAAAATATTACCGCTAACCGCTATAATTAGTAAGTATATCGAGTTTCAAAATCAAGTTATTCGTCGTCGTACTATGTTTGATCTTAAAAAAGCACAAGAGCGTGCTCATATTTTAGATGGATTGCGCAGAGCTGTTGATATTGTTGATGAAATAATTGCTACTATTCGAGCTTGTAAAGGCGGTAGGGCAGAGGCCAAACTTGCAGTTATGAATAAGTTTGACTTTGACGATGTTCAAGCAACTGCAATATGTGCGTTCCAGCTTGGACAACTTGCCGGGCTTGAAATTTTGAAAATAGATAACGAACTTTCTGATTTAAACCAGAAAATTGATAAATGGAACGATATTTTAAGTGATGATAAAAAAGTGCTTCAAATTGTAGAAGATGAATTAACGATATTACGTAAAAAATACGGAGATGAAAGACGCACACAAATTGAGCATGTATCGGGCGAAGTTGATATAGAAGACCTAATACCTGTTGAGGAATGTGTATTTACACTTACACATGCAGGATACATTAAGCGCCAAACAAGCGATACGTACACGGCACAAAAACGTGGCGGCAGGGGAATAACAGGTTTAACACGTAAAGAAGAAGATTTTGTAGAGGAACTTTTTGTTGCCAGCACACACGATTATATTTTATTTGTTACAGATGCAGGGCGCATTTATAGGCTTAAAGGGTATCAAATTTACGAGGGAAGTCGTACATCTAGAGGCGTAAATATTATTAACTTGTTGCCACTTGCAAATGGTGAAAAAGTTAAAAGCATGCTTAGAGTTAAAGAGAGCGACGAGGAAGAACGTTTTATTACATTTATAACAAAATACGGTATTATAAAGCGTACATCTTTAAGTAAGTACGACAATATTAGAAAAACAGGTATTAACGCTATTACGCTTAACGAAGGCGATGCTATTGCATATTCGGGCGTTACAACAGGCAAAAATGAAATTATGATAGCTACAAGAAACGGCGTAGCTATACGTTTTGATGAAAGAGATGCAAGAGCTGTTGGGCGTATGAGCATTGGTGTTAGGGCAATTAGGCTTACTAATAATGATGAAGTTGTAGGTGCGGGTGTATTGCGTGAAGGTGCAACTGTGCTTACAATTACAGAGCAAGGAAAAGGACGCCGTACAAAAATAGAGGGATATCGCAAGCAAAAGCGTGGCGGTAAGGGTATACGCAACTACGGTGTTAATGGCATTGTTGGTGCAATTAAAATAGTAGATGAAGAGGACGATATTATTTTAATAAGCTTTGCGGGTATTATTATACGTATGCATGTTTCTGATATTGGTATACAAAGCAGATACGGCAGTGGTGTTAGAGTTATGCGACTTGGCGAAGACGACAAAGTTGTTACTGTTGCAAGAACTGAACATTCGGACGATGAAGAAACAGCGAAACCTGAAATTGAAGATGGCGATATAACAGAGGATTTAACACCGCAACAAATTGCAGAACTTGAGGCTAAAGAAACAGAAGAAGTAGACTTAAGTGATGATATTGATGAAAATGATGGTTTACAAGAAGATGAAGAATAACAGTGTATATGTTATTGCGTGTTATTTTTTAAAATTTAAAATATACTGCTAAATTAATTGTTACATTAATTTAAAAGGAGCGATACTTTGCAAAAAAATTGGAACGTAGACAAAACAAAACTTGAAAAAATTCAAGCAGATTTAAAACAAGCTTATAAATTTAATTATGTTGGCAACGGCCCAAAGGCTACCGGTTTTTTAGCAGGAGACTTTAAAAGAAAACCAGGGTTATTTATAAGGTGTTTTAGTTGCGGGTATTATATGCCGCTTGATGCAAAAGGTGAAGAGCAGTGCATGTGCGGTAGCCTTATTAGAGATGAAAGAAATGTAAAATGTGAGTTTGGCAAAAACGAGGTTGAAGTTTTTAAAGGGGTAAAGAAATAAATGGAAAACACTATTGCCGCTATTGCAACACCTCCCGGTTTGGGGGGCATTGCTGTTGTGCGTATATCGGGCAGTAATGCATATACTGTGGCGGATAAGGTTTTTATGCCGGTAAATAAAAATACAGTGCTAAAAAAAGCTAAAGGGTACTCTGCTTTTTTTGGAAAATTTACGCATGGCGGTATTATTTACGATGATGTTATTGCACTTTGTTTTAAGGCACCAAAAAGTTATACAGGTGAAGACGTAGTTGAAATTTCTTGTCATGGCGGCAGCGCTGTTAGCGAGCGTTTACTTAGAGCCTGCATTGAAAGTGGTGCTCATGTAGCACAAAATGGAGAGTTTACAAAGCGTGCTTTTTTAAATGGGCGTATTTCTTTAACACAGGCCGAGGCAGTTATAGATATGATAAATGCACAAACAACTGCCGGGGTACGTGCTGCCGCACAACTTATGGACGGTGCACTACATAAAAAAATTAACAGCGTTAAAGCTGAACTTTTAACGCTACAAGGCCATATTAGTGCTTTTGCAGATTACCCTGAAGAAGATATACCACAACTAAGCGACAGCGAAATTGAAAGAACGCTTAATAACGCCAATAAAGAAATAGAAAAACTTATTAACAATTACGACAGCGGTAAGTTTATGCGAAGAGGCATTACAGCGGCTATTGTTGGAAGCCCCAACGTAGGCAAAAGTACACTTTTAAATTTGCTTAGCGGTTTTGAGCGTGCTATTGTTACCCCAATTGCCGGTACAACAAGAGATATTGTAGAACAAGAAATACTTTTAGACGATATTAAGTTAATTTTAAGCGATACTGCCGGAATTAGGCAAACTGATAATGACATTGAAAAAGAGGGAATTAAGCGTACTCATAAACAAATAGATAGAGCAGCTTTATTAATATCGGTGTTTGATATTTCTCGTAAAATAACGCAGGAAGATATTGAACTTGCACAGCTTTGTAAAAATAAAAATGCAATTGCCATACTTAATAAAAGCGATTTAACGCAGCAATTTAACATAGAGCCTATTGAAGACTGCTTTAAATCGGTTATAAAGGTAAGTGCAAACACAGCCGAGAGCTTTGGCATTATAAAACAAGCCGTTGTAGATATTTTAAAGCTGAATGAGTTTGACGCCGATGCACATTTATTAGCTAATGAACGTCAGTTTTCTGCGGCAAACATGGCTAGGCAGGCAATTACCGATGCCATTGACGCTATAACCGCTGGACTTACAACAGACGCAATAGGTGTTTGCATAAGTGATGCGCTTAGTGCTATTTACAGCCTAACGGGAGAAAATGCCACAGATGAAATTATAAACGAGGTGTTTTCTAAATTTTGTGTTGGCAAGTAAGCAGTTAATAAAATTTTTTGTAGCTTATATAAATGCTACTTATATAATAATTTAGCAACGGAGATAATATGAAAACTAAAAAAAATATAAGAAGAACTTTGTTTAGGTATGTTTTGGCAACTGTAGTTTGCCTGCTTGTAGTTGTAGATTTGGCAATTATTCTTTCTATTTTAACTGAAAATAATTTTATAATGCCACTTGTGCCAACAGTTAACGCACAAGAAGATGCTTACCCTGATTTTGTGCCAAGCAATAATGATGCGGTTTTTACAACAGGCATTTATTATATGGAACACAATAAAGAGGAATATCCAAGTTCTGACCTTGTGCCAAACGTTACTTTTTTTGAAGATGGTACATTTGATTATGTAGAAAATTCTAACGAGTACATGGGACACAATACCGGTGTATATAATATTACAGACGATGGAAAAACAATTACTTGTTATGTACAAGAGGCTGTTGTTTACATACCGGATGAAGTTGTTTTTAAACTTGACGACGACGGTGTAATTGTGGTTATGAATGAAACTTTAACTGCAACAGCAAATACAAAGTTTTACAAAGACCTTGTTTAGTGAAAGGTGTTTTTAAATTGAATAATTTAGGAAGTTTTGATGTTATAGTTATAGGCGCCGGCCACGCGGGTATTGAAGCTGCACATGCAGCTGCAAAACTTGGCGTTAGCACGGCGCTTTTTACACTTAGCCTAGATGCAATAGGTAACATGCCATGTAACCCATCGGTGGGAGGCACGGCGAAAGGCCACCTTGTTAGAGAAATTGATGCGCTTGGTGGTGTTATGGGAATTGCCGCAGACGCTACAAGTATACAAAGTAGGATGTTAAACCTTGGAAAGGGTCCTGCTGTTCATAGTTTGCGAGTTCAGTCAGATAGACGAAAATACCACGCTTTTTTAAAAGAATATTTGGAGAAAGTGCCAAATTTAAGCTTAAAACAAGCTGAAATTACCCAAATATTGGTAGAAAACAATGCCGTATGCGGCGTTTATACTAATTTGAACGGGGTGTACCACACTAAAAAAATTATTATCGCCTGTGGAACCTTCCTAAATGGGCGTATTTTTGTAGGCGATGCCGATTATTATGGGGGACCCGATGGACAGCATGCCGCATGTGCACTTAGCGATAATTTAAAGCAGCTTAATTTACCTTTGCGAAGATTTAAAACCGGTACACCTGCCAGGGTTAATAAACGAAGCATTAATTTTGATGTTCTTGAGTGTCAGCATGGCGATGACACAACACAGCCGTTTTCTTTTTTAACAAAGCAGTCACCTGAAAATAAAACTGTATGCCACATAGCATATACTAACGAAAATACACATCAGGTTATTAAAGATAATTTACACAGAAGTCCGCTTTTTTCGGGGAACATAGAGGGTGTTGGTCCTAGGTATTGCCCAAGCATTGAAGATAAGGTTGTGCGATTTGCCGATAAAAATAGGCACCAACTTTTTATAGAGCCTTGTGGCATGGACACAGACGAAATGTACTTGCAGGGTATGAGCAGTAGTTTGCCGGAAGATGTGCAAATAGCGATGTATAGAACAATACAGGGTTTAGAAAATGTTGAAATTATGAGGCCGGCATATGCAATTGAGTACGATTGCATTGATCCAACTTGTTTAAAACCTACACTGGAAACAAAAATTGTAAATGGGCTTTATGGTGCCGGGCAGTTTAATGGTACATCTGGCTACGAAGAGGCTGCGGCACAAGGGCTAATTGCGGGCGTTAATGCTGCAAATAGCATACTTAATACAAGCGAGTTAGTGCTAAAACGTAGCAACAGCTATATTGGCACTTTAATAGATGACCTTGTAACCAAAGGTGTAACCGACCCTTACAGAATGATGACAAGTAGAAGCGAGTATAGGCTTTTTTTAAGGCAAGATAATGCCGATGACAGGCTTTGCGAAATAGGACGTAGCGTAAACCTTGTTAGCGATGAGAGATATGAAGAGTATTGTAAGCGCAAGCAGATTAAAAATGATGCTATATCGCTTTTAAATAGTTTGTTTATAAAACCTGATGTTGCAAATGAGATTTTTAAATTAAAAAATGAGCCTGAGTGTAAAACAGGGTTAAAGGCGGCAGACATATTAAAAAGACCTGCAATTAGCTTTAACGACATTGGCACAATGATAGAAAAACAAATGAATGATAGTGAAGACTTTAATAAATTTGTTGAAATGTTTAAAGATATTACGCCATTTATTGCTTATTGCATAGAAGTTGAAATAAAATATGAGGGCTATATTAACAGGCAAATAGCTAATATAAAAAGTATGCAAAAATCGGAAAATATTATTATACCTAAAAATATTAATTATAACGACCAAAACAGTTTAAGGCTAGAGGCGCGAGAAAAATTAAACAAAATATTACCTATTAATTTGGCTCAAGCTGCAAGAATACCGGGCGTAACACCTGCAGATATTGCATGCCTTGCTATTATTATAGAGAAAATGAATAGGCAAAAACGAGTGGAGTGTAGCGATGATTGACAAAAATAGATTTTTGGAAAAAGCAAAAAATTACGATATTGATGTTAGCCATATAATTGACGAGCTTGCACATTTTGCTACGTTACTTGTAGATTACAACAAAAAAGTTAATTTAACTGCTATAACTAACCCAGAGGATATTGAAAATAAACATTTTTTAGATAGCCTTTTGTTTGCAAATTTAAATGAAGTTAGCGGAAGTTTGGTTGATATTGGAAGTGGCGCCGGATTTCCCGGAGTTGTAACAAAACTATATAAGCCACATTTAAATGTAACACTTATGGAACCACGCACAAAAAGAGTAGATTTTTTAAAATTTGCATGTAATGAACTGGGCATAAAAAGCGACATACAAGTTGTTAAAGAGCGTGCAGAAGAAGCTGCACGCAAACAATATAGAGAGCAATTTGACATAGCTGTGGCAAGAGCTGTTGCGCCTATGAATATTTTATGTGAATATTCAATTCCTCTTGTTAAAATTGGGGGCAAATTTATAGCTATGAAGGGTGCAAATGTTAGCGAAGAAATGAAAGATGCTATAAATGCGGCAAGCAAACTTGGCGCTAATATTGCAAGCGATAAGCAAAATTATTACTTTACATTGCCCGATGAGGACAAACGCAACATAATTGTATGTGAAAAAATATCGCAAACTGCGAGCGTTTACCCACGCAATGGAGGGAAAATTGCAAAAAATCCTTTAAAATGACAAAAAATCAAATAGCTTTTGTAACATTGTGTCGATGGAAAATACTGGAAAATATTGTATTTTTGTGTTATACTTGCAACATAAACAATATATTATGTTTATTAAATTAGTAGTTTTACTACTATAAAAAGCAGGTGTAGCAATGATGAGTGTAAGAAAATTTTTTAAGAAAAAGCAACCCCTAAAAGAACAAGCTAAGGTAATTTTGCTACCTGTAGACAAAATTAATCCTTCGCCTTTTCAGGCAAGAACAATTTTTGATGAGAGAGAAATAAAAAAACTAGCAGTTAGTATTTTACAAAATGGGCTTTTACAACCAATTAGTGTAAGACAAACAACTACAGACAACTGGCAACTCATTGCGGGGGAAAGACGTCTTAGGGCTTGCAAAATTGCAGGAATGTTAGAAATACCTGCGCTTATATATAACTTTGAAGACGAACAGACTGCAACACTGAGTTTATTAGAAAATTTACAGCGTGAACAGCTTAACCCATTTGAACAAGCCAAAGCAATTAGAGATTTGCTAAATATGTGGAACTGCACTCAGGAGGAAGCTGCACAAAAGCTGGGAATGGCACAGCCAACATTAGCCAATAAATTAAGGCTGTTAGTATTAACACACGCACAACAAAAAATGTGTATAGAAAACTCTTTAACAGAACGACACGCTAGAGCTGTGCTTAGGGTACCTACTATAGAGGAAAGAACAAAGGTTATAGACACTATTATTAGCAAGCAAATGAATGTGCAGCAAACAGAAGAGTATGTAAATGAGATGATTTTAATAAACACAAAACCAAAGCGCAGGGTAATGGTAAGAGACGTAAGAATTTTTGTAAACACTATAAATAGAGCGATTCAGATGATGACGGCAAGCGGTATACCTGCACATGCACAAAGAAGCGAACAGAAAGATTATATTGAATATTTAGTTAGAATACCGACGCATAGTGAGACGTTGCCAATAAGTAAAATTAAAGATACAAGAAAGAAAGTTATTGATGTTAATGAAGAAGCTTTGAAGAACACCGGACAAAACTTAATTGAAGAAATAGAAAAACAAGTTGCGTATATACACACAGCTAAATAAATAATTTGAAGGTTTTTTTGGCTATTGGTGGTTGCAGTGCAAGCGGCGTGCAAATAGAAAATTAAAAGAATATTGTACAAAGCAAATTAAAAAGCTTAAAAATGTTCCACATGGAACATTTTTTTTGCAAAAAATTAGTTTTATATAATAAATTGGCTTTAAATTTAACATGCATACTATATTGTTTTTTAAGCAAAAATATATTTTAAAGGGCGGCACTATGTTCCACGTGGAACATAGTGCCGCCTAAACAATAAAAGCTATAATAAAAACACATTAAAAGCTTTAAATTAGTTATAATTTATGATATACTTTTAAAAGGCACAATTAAGAAACATATGCGCTAAAGTAAAAGTATTAAATGCGCTATAAATATAATAAATTAAAAGCGGTGATAAAATGGGAAAAGTGATAGCAATAGCAAACCAAAAAGGCGGAGTAGGTAAAACAACAACGGCTGTAAACTTATCGGCTGGGGTGGCGGCACAGGGTAAAAAAGTGCTTGTGGTAGATTTGGACCCGCAGGGAAATACAACAAGTAACCTTGGCGTTATGAAAAGCAAGGTAAAGCACAGCACATACGAGATGCTTTTGGGAGAAGTTCCTGCGCATACTGCGGTGTTGTCTACAAAATATAGGGTAGACCTTATGCCCTCAAATATACAGCTTTCGGGTGCTGGGGTAGAACTTGTTAACCTAGAAAGGCGAGAGGCGAGACTTAGAGAAAGCCTTACACCTGTAATAAAATATTACGATTATATTTTTATAGATTGTCCGCCCTCGTTAGATTTGCTTACACTTAATGGATTGTGTGCATGTGACACTGTTTTAGTGCCAATTCAATGCGAGTTTTTTGCGCTTGAGGGATTGAGCGAGCTTGTTAATACTATTAGAAATGTAAAAAACATGTTTAACCCTCACATAGATATTGAGGGTGTGTTGCTTACAATGTATGACGGCAGGCTTAACCTTACAATGCAAGTTGTAGATGAAGTGAAAAAATATTTTGGCAATAAAGTTTATAAAACTACTATACCGCGCAATGTTAGATTATCGGAGGCGCCAAGTTATGGTATGCCAATAAATTATTACGATTCGTCGTCGTCGGGAGCAGAGGCTTACGCTTACCTTGCAGCAGAGCTTATTCATAACAATAAAGCAAGCACATAATTAAAAAGTATAGTTATGGGTTTTGCACAACACAGTAAGCAAAAAGCTGTATATAAATTTTGGTGCTTTAAGCATATACGCTTAACAAATAACAAAAAGCGTTGCAACAGTGGGAGGAATGAAATATTATGGCTAAAAAAAGTGGGCTTGGTAGGGGACTTAATTCGTTGTTTCAAGATACAGGCAGTATAGGCGATGCGAAAAAAAATACAGATGTAAATGTGCTTTCTATTACAGATATTGAGCCGGATAAAGAGCAACCAAGAAAAGAATTTGATGAAGAGATGCTGAGTGAGCTTTCGAACAGCATAAAAACGCACGGAGTATTGCAACCAATAGTTGTGCGCCCTACACTGCAAGGTGGTTATAAAATTGTAGCGGGTGAAAGGCGATGGCGCGCAGCGCGAAAAGCGGGCCTAGTACAAGTACCTGTGGTTATAAAAGAAATTGATGATGAAACGGCAATGGAAATTGCTTTAATAGAAAACTTACAACGTGAGGACTTAAACCCTGTTGAAGAGGCGCTAGGATACAAGCACTTAATGGAAAGATGCAACTATACACAAGAAATGGCTGCAAAGCAAGTTGCAAAAAGCCGAAGTGCAGTTGCGAATAGTTTGCGCATATTAAATTTGCCGGGTAAAACAATAGATTACATTAAAAATGGCAAATTAAGTTTTGGCCATGCAAAGGTAATATTATCTATTGAGGATAAAAAGGTACAGCAACAAGCGGCAGATGAAATTGTAGAAAAAGAATTGAATGTAAAAATGGCGGCAGCTCTTTGTAAGCAGCTTTCTGATAAACCAAAAGTAAAGAAAAAGGTAGATGCTTTTGAGCTACCTTCGTTGCCGAAAGAAGTTGAGTTAAGTTTGCGAGAGGTGCTGGGTACCGGTGTTAAGGTGAGCTACAAAAATGGTAACGGAAGCATTGCCATAGATTTTTATAGCGATGAGCAATTAAAAGCATTTGCAAATTTACTAGGCAAATATAAAGTATAATAAAGCTGAAAGGTAAATTAGGTGTTTTGCTTTTTGGCATAGCAATTTAAATAGAGAGGGTAATTAAATGATAGACATTAAACTGATTAGAGAAAATGCTCAACTAGTTAAAGAAAATATGGAAAAAAAGTATCAGCACAGTAAAGTTGCGCTTGTAGATGAAGTGGCGGCATTAGATATAGAGTACAGAAAAGTTATTGCGCAGGCCGATACATTAAGGGCTGATAGAAATAAGCTGAGCAAAAACATTGGCGCATTAATGGCTCAGGGTAAAAAAGAAGCAGCAGAAGATGTAAAAAAACAGGTATCGGCACAGGCTGATACACTAAAACAACTTGAAGAGCAACAAACACAGTTGAGCGAGAAAATAGAAAAAATAATGATGGTGATACCTAACATTATTGATGACAGTGTGCCAATTGGAAAAGATGACAGTGAAAATGTAGAGGTGCAAAAGTACGGAGAGCCAATAGTTCCGGATTTTGAAATACCATATCACACACAAATTATGGAGAATTTTAATGGTATAGACCTTGATGGTGCAAGGCGAGTGGCAGGAAATGGTTTTTACTACTTAATTGGGGATATTGCAAGGCTGCATAGTGCTGTAATAAGCTATGCAAGAGATTTTATGATAGAGCGCGGTTTTGTGTATTGCATACCGCCGTATATGATACGAAGCAGTGTAGTTACTGGTGTTATGAGTTTTGCCGAAATGGAAGCTATGATGTACAAAATAGAGGGAGAAGATCTTTATTTAATAGGTACAAGCGAGCATTCGATGATTGGACGATACATTGATACTATTTTACCTGAGAGCGATTTGCCCCAAACAATGACTAGTTATTCGCCATGCTTTAGAAAAGAAAAAGGTGCACATGGTATAGAAGAGCGTGGAGTTTACAGAATACACCAATTTGAAAAGCAAGAAATGGTAGTTGTATGTAAACCGGAGGAAAGCCCTAAATGGTTTGATATACTGTGGAAAAACACTGTAGATATGTTTAGGAGTTTAGAAATACCTGTGCGCACATTGGAATGTTGTAGCGGCGATTTAGCTGACTTAAAAGTAAAAAGTGTTGATGTTGAAGCGTGGAGTCCTCGCCAACAAAAGTATTTTGAGGTGGGAAGTTGCTCGAATTTAGGAGAGGCGCAAGCAAGAAGATTGAAAATGCGAGTGAGCGGAAGTGAAGGAAAAAAATATTTGCCGCATACATTAAATAATACTGTAGTTGCACCGCCACGTATGTTAATAGCTTTTTTAGAAAACAATTTAAACAGCGATATGAGTGTGAATATTCCGACAGCACTACAACCTTATATGGGCGGAAAAGAAAAAATATTGCCGATAAAAAAATAAATTTTTAAACATACTAGACAGGTAAACAAAAGTTATAACATTTATATGAGTTAAATATTTTGTTTAAATTAACAAGCTACCCTTAGCTAGCAAATATTAATTTGTTGGCTAAGGGTAGCTTACTGTTAAAAATTAAAGTACTAAACTGCGAAGAAATTACATATACTGCTACTTTAATAAATAAAATAGCAAAAAAGCACAAAGAAATTAATGTATTTTGCAAAAACCACTTGACAAATTGTTGTATTTATAGTAAAATAATTTGGCAACGTTGTTAACGCTTTGTTTAGTTGCAGGTATTTGCGCCTATAGCTCAGGTGGATAGAGCAACTGCCTTCTAAGCAGTGGGTCAGGGGTTCGAGTCCCTTTGGGCGTGCCATATGGTGGATGTAGTTCAGCTGGTTAGAGCGTCAGATTGTGGTTCTGAATGTCGTGGGTTCGAATCCCATTATCCACCCCACTTTTTAAATAGCGGTAAATTAGTACCTTACCGCTTATATACTGGGTTATCGCCAAGCGGTAAGGCAACGGACTTTGACTCCGTCATTCGAAGGTTCGAATCCTTCTAACCCAACCACGTCGTCACTCACTTCATTAAGTGGGTGACGATTTTCTTTTAGCTATTTATGAAAAT
>CAYJGU010000010.1:0-70215 GCA_964369925.1 uncultured Bacteroides sp.
AATAATTTAGCAACCTTATTAGGAGTGAAAATGTGCTTTTAGATTTTCGCAAAATATTTAACGGCGAGCTTAAAACTGTAAGTAAAAATTTGTCGCTCGATTTATCGGGTGAGGATTTTGGTGCGTTTACAGCGCATAAGCCGGTTTTAGTTAATATTGAAGCTGCGTTTGAGGTAAGCGCTGTAAAACTTGTAGTTAATGTTAAAACAACTTTAATTACACTTTGTGCACGTTGCCTTGATGATTTAGAACTAAGCTGTGAATTTGAATGCATATTTTTTGTAAAAGACGGCGAATGGGCCGAAGATAATGCAAATGGGAACAACTTACCGTTTAGTAATGACGGCAAGCTTGACATAAACGAGTTTATATACGAAGAGCTTGTTTTACAAGTGCCAACAATACAAATTTGCAGTGAAGATTGCATGGGTATTTGCACAAATTGTGGGCAAAAAAAGCCATGTAAATGCAAACAAGAACAAGAAATAGACGAAAGATTGTTACCGCTTAAACAACTGCTAACAGATTAATCCACACAGAGGAGGTGCTTTAAAGTGGCAGTACCTAAAAGAAAGGTTTCCAAAGCGCGCAGAGATAAACGCCGCAGTAATGTGTGGAAACTTACAGCGCCCACACTAACAAGATGTACACAGTGCGGCGAATATGCTCGTCCGCATCAAGTATGCGGCAATTGCGGCTCTTACAAAGGCAAAGTAGTCGTAATGAAAAAAGAGGCATAAGCCTTTATGTAATGATAAGGGAAAGGTTTATCCTTTCCCTTTTTCTTTTTATGCGGAGGAAAAAATGGCCGTAAATGTTATAGGCGTCGAAAAAAATTCTATTGCCGAAAAAAACGGCATTAACAAATGCATTTTACTTAAAATAAACGGCAACGATATTAACGATGTTTTTGATTATGAGTTTTACACTAAGGAAACAAAGATTTGCGTTGAGTTTATTAAGCAAGATGAAAATATTACTATAAATATAAACAAACAGCAGTACGAACCACTGGGCTGTAATTTTGACACTTATTTAATAGACAAAAAGCACAGTTGTAAAAACAACTGCATTTTTTGTTTTATTAACCAGCTTCCAAAGGGGATGCGCCCCGAGCTTTACTTTAAAGACGATGATGAAAGATTATCTTTTTTATTTGGAAATTATATAACTTTAACAAATTTGTCTAAAAAAGAAATTGAACGCATAATAGCGATGAAAATTTCTCCCATAAATATATCTGTGCATACAACAGACGCGAAATTGCGCGAACATATGATGAAAAATAAAAACAGCGGTGCAGTTTTAAAATATATAGATGACTTTGCAAATGCGGGTATAAAAATGAATTTCCAGCTTGTTTTATGCCCCGATATTAACGACGGTGATAAATTAGAACAAAGCCTTAAAAAACTTGGGAAGTATTTTCCATCTGTGCAAAGTATTGCGTGCGTACCATTAGGCCTTACAAAACACCGAGAACATTTACCTTATTTAAATGCGTATACACAGCAAAGTGCTACAAAACAGCTTGATATAATGCTTAAGTACGGTGATTTGTTTTTAGAAGAATATGGGTTTAGGCTTGTTTATCCTTCTGATGAATGGTTTATACTTGCAAAAAAGCCAATTCCCGATTATAATTTTTATGAGGACTATCCACAACTGGAAAATGGTGTTGGAATGTGGCGAAAAGTACGCGATGAATTTGTAAGCGAACTTGAATATCAACAAGCATTAGACACATGTTTACAATACGATTTAGTTACCGGAGAAATTACAAAACCATTTGCACAAGAACTGTGCGATATGATGAAAAGCAAGTTTCCTAACATAAACATTACTGTACATGCTGTAAAAAACATTTTTTTTGGTGGCAATGTTAACGTAACAGGCCTTTTAACGGGCCAAGATATAATTGAACAGCTTAGCGGTAAACTGCAAAGTAAAACGCTATTGTTACCTGAGAACATATTGCGAGATGAAAACGACTTATTGCTTGACGACATAAGCGCAAATGAAATTGGTAAAAAGCTTTGTGTAGACATTAAAATATTACCTCAAAACGGTGCAGATGCGCTTTGTGTACTGCTTAATAAAGAAATTGAAACTTATTAATATTTTAAATTTATGCCACCACGGCATAGCAGCATAAAATTTACTGCAAACAATATACTATTTTTTTGGCTTACGTGGCAACAGCCAAATGTGCCAACAAATACATTTAAACACAACATAAACAATAAACACTCACTTAGAACGGAGGCAATTATGCCAAAACCCATAGTGGCAATAGTAGGTAGGCCAAATGTTGGCAAATCGACTTTATTTAATAAACTTATTGGCCGAAGACTTGCAATTGTAGAGGACACCCCGGGTGTTACAAGAGACAGACTTTACGGAGATTGCGAATGGCAAAATAATGAATTTTTACTTGTTGATACAGGCGGTATAGAACCTAATGTTAACGACAGTATGCTTGTGCATATGCGCAACCAAGCAAAACTTGCCATAGAAACAGCACAGGTAATTATTTTTGTAACAGATATAAAGAGCGGAGTAACCGCACAAGACAGTGAAATTGCTGTTATGCTTTTAAAAAGTAATAAACCTATTGTACTTGCTGTTAATAAAATAGATAGTTTGGGCAATCCACCAAACGAATTGTATGAATTTTACTCACTAGGCCTTGGAGATCCTTTTGCTGTTTCTTCTGTACATGGCCACGGCACAGGCGACATGCTTGACAAAGTGTGCGAAAACCTAAAATTTGCACAAGAAAACCCAGATGATGACGAGCGTATAAGTGTTGCTGTTATTGGCCGACCAAATGTAGGCAAAAGCAGCCTTATAAATTATATATTAAAAGAAGACCGCATGATTGTAGCAGATGAAGCCGGCACAACGCGCGATGCTGTTGACAGCGATGTAGAAAATGAGTACGGTAAATTTACTTTTATAGACACTGCTGGCATGAGAAAACGCGGTAAAGTAGATGAAGGCGTAGAACGATACAGTGTTTTACGCAGCCTTGCAGCTGTAGAGAGAGCAAAAGTTTGCCTAATAATGATAGACGCCACTTCTGGATTTACAGAGCAAGACAGTAAGGTTGCAGGCTTTGCACATGAACAAGGGAAAGCTTGCATAATAGTTGTTAATAAGTGGGACGCTGTTGAAAAAGACGATAAAACAATGGATAGGCAGAAAAAAATACTTGAAAATGATTTTAGCTTTATGTCTTATGCACCAATAATGTTTATTAGTGCTAAAACAGGCCAGCGTGTTAACAGCCTTTTTGCACTTATAAAAAGCGTAGACAACCAAAATGCAATGAGAATAACAACAGGCATGTTAAACGATGTACTTGCTAGGGCAACGGCAAGAGTTCAGCCCCCAAGTGATAAAGGCAAGCGTTTAAAAATATACTATATTACACAGGCGTCTACAAGGCCGCCAACATTTGTGTGTTTTTGTAACTCAAAGCAATTGTTCCATTTTTCATATAGGCGCTACTTAGAAAATCAAATTAGAGAAACATTTAATTTAAGTGGCACACCTGTGCGTATGATAATACGTGAAAGAGGCGAAAAGCCATAATTAAAACAAATTGGAGATAGTTATGACAAGTTTAAGTTCATTAGGTATTTTTATTGTTTTTGCAGCATGTTGTGTTTTTTCTTATTTACTTGGCAGCGTTAATTTTGCTATAGTATTTTCTAAGCTAATTTATAAGCAAGACATACGCAGTTTTGGCTCGGGTAATGCGGGAATGACAAATATGCTTAGAACTTTTGGTAAAAAGGCTGCTGTTATAACGCTGCTTGGAGATATGTCTAAAGGTGTTATTGCTGTGCTAGCCAGCAGGCTTATTTTTTATTATTTAGCACCAAATTATATTATTTATGCAATACATTTAAGTGCAATTTGCGCCCTTTTAGGCCATGTATATCCTATATTTTTTAAGTTTCGTGGCGGTAAAGCTATACTCGTATCAGCCGGTGCAATTATTTCAATTAATCCTTTATTAATAGCTCCGCTAATAATTGTTTTCGGCATATCTTTTTTTGCTACAAAAATGGTATCTGTTGGCAGTGTGTGTGGTGCAATCGCTTATCCTATATTTACATTTGTATATTACAGCATATTGTCTCAAACAAGTGGGTTTGCACTTTTCGGCTCAATTTTAATGTGTTTGTTTGTAATATTTTTACATCGCAAAAATTTACAACGCATTTTTAACGGTACCGAATACAAATTTATGCAAAAAAACAAAGATAAATAAAACGTTTTTAGTTAAACAATGTAAAACAAAAATTAATAAACAGAGAGGTTTTTATAATGAATAACTTACCATATTTAGAAGAATTTAAAACAGAAGCTGCAGGTGCTAGCTTTACAAAACAGCAAGCAGTTAGTGCAACACTTACTATATTGCAAAAAGAAAAAACAAAAAGCAATAACTCACCTTCTGATACAAAAGTTTTTGACGACGCATTAAAAAAAGCTGAGTTTAAATATATCGATGCCACTTCGACAGAAACAGATGTGATGCTTGATTCTTTAGGCGTTGCAAGATTTAGCTGTGATGACATTGTAAAGGCTATTAACGATTTAATTTTTGATGTTAAATAAGTATAATACCTGCATCGTTCGTCGGTTTTGCTCAATATCACTATTAAAATCAATTAAATAAATATTATAAAAAAGGCAGACCTTATCGGTCTGCCTTTTTTGTATTATTTAGCTTATATATTACAAACAGTATATAATTTAAACTAATTTATAATACTACGCCGCCTTTAAAAATAGATATTTCTCTAAAGCCATATTTTTCGCTGTTTGTTTGCTCTCCATTTGCTGTACTAATAACTTTGTCAAATAGTTTTTGTGCAACGTCGCTTATTTTTTCTCCCCTAGCAACACTGCCAGTATCAAAGTCTATCCAACCTTGTTTGCGCTGTGCAAGCTGAGAGTTTGTACTAATTTTTAATGTGGGTGCAGGAGCTCCAAACGGTGTTCCCCTACCTGTTGTAAATAGTATAATTTGTGCACCACTTGCCGTTAGCGCTGTTGCCGACACCAAATCGTTGCCAGGGCCGCTTAACAAGTTTAAGCCCTTTTTAGTAATTCTACACCCATAGTCTACTACGTCTACTACAGGCGCATTACCACCCTTTTGTACGCATCCACAACTCTTGTCTTCAAGTGTTGTTATTCCGCCTTGCTTGTTTCCCGGCGATGGATTTTCGTATACTACTTGGTTATGAGCTGTAAAATAATCTTTAAAGTCTTGCACCATTTTAACAGTTTTGTCAAAAACTTCTTTGCTTTCACATCTTTCCATTATCATGTCTTCGGCACCAAACATCTCTGGCACCTCGGTTAATATTGTGCTTCCACCTTGAGAGCACAATATATCACTGAAAGATCCTACAACAGGGTTTGCACTAACACCCGAAAGTCCATCGGACCCACCGCATTTCATGCCTATAATAAGCGAAGATACATCAATAGGTTCGCGCTTAAATTCTCCTGCATACTTTGCAATTTCTTCTAGCAATTTTGCACCTTGTTCGTATTCATCATCTACGTCTTGGCATACCATAAATTTTATTCTGTCTTTATCGTATTCGCCAAGTTCTTCTAAAAATTGCTCATGAGTTAAATTCTCACAGCCAAGGCTTACTACAAGTACGCCACCGGCATTAGGGTGTTTTGCCAAACTTGCAAGCAATCTTCTAGTTTGTGCATGGTCATCGCCCATTTGGCTGCAGCCAAACGGATGAGGGAACGAATAAAGGCCATCTATACTGCCCTTTACAAGGTGTGCATTGTCTGAGCACAACTTTTGCACAACACCGTTAACACATCCAACTGTTGGCAATATCCATATTTCGTTTCTAACGCCTGCATTGCCATCTTTGCGTTTAAATCCATTAAACGTTTGTGGCTGTTGCATTTTAAAGTCTATTTTTTTCGGGTTATACTTATATTCTGCATCCTCAGACAAGTTAGTTTTAACGTTGTGTACATGTACATGTTCCCCAGGCAAAATATCGTTTGTAGCATGGCCTATAGGAAAACCATACTTTACAATGCTATCGCCTTTTTTTATGCCGCATAGCGCCATTTTATGTCCTTGAGGTATGTCTTGCGCAGCAACTACCCCACTATAAGTATCGCCTTTTTTTACGTCTTGAAGTGCAACCGCAACGGTGTCTACCTCGTTAATGCGTATTAGTTTTTCCATTAAAATTCTCCTACTTTTATGCTAAAAGTGTATTGCAAAGTTTTTAATTGCAAATAATTATTTAGCTTTACTATCAATTAAATACGTTAGCAAATTGGCAATTTAAAACTTATGCCTTATTAAGTGCTTTTTCCATTTCTTTGTACATGCCGTTTGCATCTATGTCGTTTAACATTTGTGCAATGCACTCTTCAAGTCCATCAATTTTTGTAAGGTCTTCGCCCCACATTTTTTCGTTTGTAAGCACTAAATTTGCAAGAGTTTTGTTATCGGCATTTTTGTTTGCTGTATAAAAATCCATAATCCATTCATCGTCTTTAGCATTTTTGCCTGTTTCTGCCTTAAAAAATGCAATTAGCGATGCAAGGCTTAGTGTTGTGCATGCTGGTAATTTGCCAAATTTTTGTATGTATCCTTTAAAGCTTGGCATTACCCTTGCTCTCCATTTGCTTGTGCTGTTTAACGATATAGCAAGTAGTGAGTGATCGATAAATGGGTTGTTAAATCTTTCTTCTACAGCACTTGCAAACTCTTGTAATTCTTGTTTTGGCATTTCAATTGTAGGTATAATTTCATCGTCTATTGTTTTGTTCATAAAACCTTTAATTACGCTGTCTTCCATGCATTCTCTAACAATGCTTTTACCGCTTAGGTATGCTGCCATTATCATAGATGTATGCGCACCGTTTAATATTCTAACTTTACGTTTTTTGTACGGTGTGTGGTCTTCTGCAACTATAACAGGTAAGCCGGCCTTTTTAAATGGTAATTCCTCTTCAAGCCATTTTGGTCCTTCTATAACCCAAAGCGCAAATACTTCCGATGTAACAAGTAAATTATCTTCGTATCCGTTCTCTTTGTTAAGCTCATCTGCCTCTGTGCGAGGATATCCTGTAACAATTCTATCTACAAGTGTAGAGCAAAATAGGTTTTCTTCGCTCACCCATGCTTTAAATTCTTGCTCAAGTCCCCAGTTTTCTATGTGTTGCTCAACGCACTTTTTAAGCTCTGCGCCGTTGTTATCTATAAGCTCACAAGATAATATTACAAAGCCTTTTTTAGCTTGTGTTCCAAAATATTTAAATCTCTCGTACATTAATCTTGTAAGTTTTGCAGGGAAACTTGCAGCAGGTGCATCGTCAAATTTGCATGTTTCATCGTAAACAATACCCGCCTCTGTTGTGTTAGAAACAATGTATCTTAAATCTGGGTTTTGTGCGCATTTTAAATATGCATCGTAATCTTCATAGCAATTAATGCAGCGTGAAATAGTACTAATTAAGCGTTTTGAGTTAACTTTTTCTCCATTTTCAAACCCACGCAAATAATGTGTGTAAAGTCCTTCTTGCGCATTTACCATTTCGGCAAGTCCCTGTGCAATAGGTTGAACAACTACAACTTTGTTGTCTAAGTTGCATTTTTCGTTTGCAATATCAAAAAAGTAATCTACAAAAGCTCTTAAAAAGTTGCCCTCTCCAAATTGTAACACTGTTTCTTTACCGTTTTGCAACACAAATTCACTATTACCTATTTCGCTAAGTGTGTTATATGTCAGTTTTTTCATAATTTTCCTCTTTCTTAATATATAATTTTTATTTATACTTTATTTATCAAACCCAAAAAACTTAAGCGTATTGTAGTAGCTAATATCCTCTACAATTTTTCCCATTGTCTCTAAATCGTTGTAGTACTCACCATTTTCGGCAAGTTTGCCAACCCAGTTGCACAAAATACGGCGGAAATACTCGTGCCTTGTATAGCTTAAAAAGCTGCGGGAATCTGTTAGCATGCCAACAAAGTTGCCAAGTACGCCAAGGTTTGCAAGGTCTGTAAGTTGTTTTTCCATTCCTGTTTTTGTATCGTTAAACCACCATGCGCTGCCAAGTTGTATTTGGCCAGGGCACTGTGCATCTGCCTGAAAACAACCTGCAATAGTTGCAATTGCTTCGTTGTCGTATTGGTTTAGGCTGTAAAGTACCATTTTAGGTATACCGTTGTTGTTAAAAGCATCAAGCATTTTTGCAAGCGCATCTGCTCCATGCTCGTTAGATACAGCATCAAAACCTGTATCCGGGCCAAGTTGATTGTACATTTTAGTATTATTATTTCTTATACAACCAAAATGTATTTGCATTACCCAGCTAAGCTGCCTGTATTTTTTTGCAAGACTAACAAGTATTGCTGTTTTATATGCCTCTGCCTCACTTTGGGTAACGCTATTACCCTCCATTGCCTTTTTAAAAATTGCATTTAACTCTTGTGGTGTTCTTTCCTCGTATATGCAATAATCTAGTGCATGGTCGCTAATGCAACTGCCATGATCATTAAAGTAATCTATACGTGTGTTAAGCGCCTCGCAAACGTCTTCAACTGTATTAAGCTGCTTGCCTACAATTTCTCCAAGTTTATTTATGTAATCTACAAAGCCGTCTTTATCAATGTTCATTGCTTTGTCTGGCCTGTAAGATGGCACAACTTTAACCTCACAAGTGCTGTCGTTTGCAATTTGCTTGTGCCATTTCAAGTCGTCTATCGGATCATCTGTAGTTCCAATAACTTTTACATTACTTTGTTTAATAAGGCCTCTAACGCTCATATCTTCGTCCTTTAAGCGTTTATTGCACTCGTCAAAAATTTCTTTGCTTGTTTTGCTATTTAATTGTTTTGTTATGCCAAAATATTTTTTTAGTTCTAGGTATGTCCAATGATATAACGGGTTACCTATTGCCTGTGGCAATGTGCTTGCCCATTTTTCAAATGTGTTGTAAGGGTCTGTGTCTTTGCTTCCTGTAATGTCTTTTTCAGCAACACCGTTACAACGCATAGCACGCCATTTATAATGGTCTCCACCAAGCCATACCTGTGTAATGTTGTCGTATCGTCTATCGTTTGCAATTTCCTCCGGGTTAATGTGGCAGTGATAGTCGATAATTGGCATTTTTGACGCATGATTGTGATATAGATATTTTGCTGTTTCACTTTCTAGTAGAAAATCTTCGTTTAAAAATGGTTTCATTGTTATCTCCTGTTTTTTGTATTTTAAATTTTAATTATTTTTTAGTAAATAGTCGCACAAGTTACTTTGCATTACAACACCTATTCTCACACTTTCACACGTAGCACTTTGTGTTGTAAACCAATTTTTAAGTATTTCAAGCGCTTTTTTCATTTGCTCATACGGGTCTTTCCAAATAGTTGCAACAAGTGTGCCGTCTTCAAAATAAGGTATAAGTTCTTTAAAAACATCGCTGCCTATAATGCAAGCTTTAATATTTGCCATTTTTACTGCTTTGCACATACTAATAGTTCCCCTTGCGTTTATTGCATAAGCACCGCATATTGGTATATCTTTGTTGGCCTTCTCAATTGCCTTTAAAGCTTCTTTTTGGTTATCACTTTCACTTTGCATATTAAGTGGTATATGTTCTATTTCTACATTGCTGTTTAATATTCTAAGCCTTTGCACAAAACCTTGTGCGTTCTCTCTATGTGTAACCGATTCATCAAATTGACCAAACAGCAATATTTTTGATTTTTCGCTTTTAATACCACACGCCATAAGTTCTGCTGCAAGTTGCCCTGCCCTTTTGTTTGGTGCACTTACACTGCAAAGCCTTTGAGAAAAAGAATTGTCTGAATTAACTGTTACAACCGGAACTCCTTTTATATGTAATTTATTAATTAATACGGTAATATTCTCATCTTCATAGCAGTTAACTACAACTACAGCATTTGCGCTATTTGCCTTTTCTGCCTCTTCAAGTGCTGCTATTTGTGCAGATTTTGTTAAATCGCATGCTAAAGTTTTTACATTAATTTTAAACCCGGCAAGTTCTTTTGTTGCCTGACGTATTGCAAGCCACATATCCCTGTAAAAATAGCTGTCTGAGTGTGTTTCGTTTGGAATAATTACAAGCACATTTCGCTCGCCCCTACCCAATATACTGGCAGCCTCGTTTGTTTTATAATTTAAGCTTTGTGCCGCATTACATACTGCGCGCCTTGTTTGCTCGCTTACGCCACTTTTTCCCCTTAGCGCTTTATGTACCGAAACTATGCTTATTCCTGTTAATTTTGCTATATCTTGTAGTGTTGTAGGTTTGTTCATTTCTCAACTCCAAAATTGTTAATAGATAAACGTTTACTTTAACATTACACCTATAAATATGTAATTTAAAAGCAATAGCTTATATTAACAAAACTACTTTTACATTTTAAATTGGCTAAACGATTACTTCATGGGCAAATAATAAAAACCTTAAACAAAATGTTCTCGATTTTCTTAATTTAGCTAAACGTTTAGCTGAAATACAATATAAGTATAAAACAAATATATATATAATGTCAATTGTTATTTTTAACTAAAAACAATTTACTTTTTTGTGCTATTATTTTAAACATTGATATAGTATTAATTTTAGCTCTTTATTTAATTGACTATTAAAAATATAATGATACAATAATAATATGGTATTATGTATTTTTCGTTGTAATTAATTAACTTTACAAAAATAATTAATGCTGTTTAAAATTAAAAGTTTGGGGAGATATTTTATGAATTCGATATTTACAAGAAGAAGTGTTAGAAGTTTTGATAAAAAGCAAATAGAAGAAGAAAAAATAGACAAAATAATGCGTGCAGCTATGCAAGCACCGTCGGCAGCTAACTGCCAACCTTGGGAGTTTTGTGTTATAAAAGGCGAAGAACGCCTAAAAAAACTATCAACATTTAGCCCTTATTCATCTTGCCTTGCAGGCGCAAATGTAGGTATAGTTGTGCTAGGTAATAAAGAAAGAATGAAAGTACCGCAAATGTGGGAACAAGACCTTGGTGCATGCACACAAAACATAATGTTAGAAGCTACAGAGCTTGGGCTAGGTACAGTTTGGTTTGGCACAGCACCTGACGGTGAAAAAATGAAATTTATACAAGACATGTTTAATTTAACTGAAAATTTAATGCCATTTTGTGTAATAGCAGTTGGCTATCCTCAAAATGACGATGCGAATAGCTTTATAGACAGGTTTGATGCCTCTCGCATTAAATATTTTGTAGATTAATTTTATATAAAATAACTAAACCCCCATAAAAGCATAATTGCTTTTATGGGGGTTTTTATTAAAGTATATATTTAACTTTCCAATCGTTCTCTATCGCCTGTAATAACTTCTTGTGCTTCTTGTATAATTTCTTCATTTGGTTGCAAATCACTACTTACCATATCTTGCTGCTCAACATCTTGCTGTTCTGTAACCGGTTGAGATGGAGCACTTAAATTTTCTATGTAAAAGTACTGTGGCAAATATTTTATTAGTTTATCGTAATTATATATTTTTGTAAATTCATCGTCAACATAAGAGTAATTCGAGCAATCAACATGTATTTCAACTACATCTAAATACGAAGAGTTTTCAACAGCTACAGGCACATAAATGCTATATGTATGCGTATAATCTGAAATTTCATATAAGCTATAGCCTAATAATCCATTGCCAAAATCAATAATTTCAGCAAACTCATACGTATAATCATCATACCATATAGCATGCTCAATTATGTATTCATATATATTTTGCACTTCGTAGTAATCTGTAAGTCTAATGTTTATATTAAGGTCATCTTCTTCTGCTCCATCATTTAATAGTGCAAATATATTAACACTAGCCTCATCGTGAGAGTAAATA
This sequence comes from uncultured Bacteroides sp., assembly GCA_964369925.1. Classification (GTDB taxonomy): domain Bacteria; phylum Bacillota; class Clostridia; order Oscillospirales; family Ruminococcaceae; genus Ruthenibacterium. The sequence continues at coordinate 11,936 of CAYJGU010000010.1, forward strand.
TCGAACGACTCATCGTATTTAAAATATGCTTCTACTTCGTTTGTTTGTATTGCCCTAGCAAGTTGTCCACTTTGTGCTAAATAATAATATTGACGCTCACCTTCCTTATCGGGTGCTCGCGTAAATTCTTGTTGTAAGTCTAACCAGTCTTGCCTATTAATAAATGTTGTGCTTGCATTATCGTAATGAGCTTTCACATCTTCATATGTCATATCTTTAGTATAAATTGTTCCCGGCGGGAATTCTATCTCATAAACAAAATTAGGTGATGACTCTTCCAAAATAATTTCATTTATGCTAAAATCAGCTTCACCAGTTATAGACGAAGCTGCATTAAATATAACAAATGATGCAACACCTATGAATGCAATTAATAGAAATAAAACTACACCTGTGTTTTTTTTAGGTTTGTTTTGCTGTGTGTTAAAACCAAAATTTGAATTATTAACCGGGCTTTGCACATAGCCTTGGTTTTGCGCATAGTAATTATTATTTTGCTGTGCCGTATTATAATTTTGTGTATAGTTATAATTTTGTTGTTGTTCGTTTTGCATATTTTGTTGGTTGTTAAATGTGTGCCCCGCCGAATTTGCGTTTCTAAATGCCTTTAAATCACAGCTGCAATTTGGGCATTTATTTTCGTTGCCGTTTAGTGTAGATAAACAATTTGGGCAACTTCTAAGTTCTTCAGTATACATTGTTTTTTCTCCGTTTTTGTCTGCTTAAATTTATGCTAACATATAAAAATATGTTTTTCCTGCTATTGTTCTTCTTCTTTCTGCTCTGCTTGTAAATACGATCCGTCAGGAGTAGTGTATCCCCATAGTGCTTTGTCTAGCGCATCGCTGTCACAGTGCAAGCCATCGTAAAAATTGTCTGCCGTTACACCCTCTATTGCGCTTGGGTTGTAAGAGCCATATACCGCAATACCATGTTTTTCGGCAAGCTGTCTTATTGCAGGTTCTGTTTGTAAAAAACCTCCAAATTGTGTTGGGTCTTGTGCATTAAGCGCCACTACACCGTCGTAAGTAGCCGGGTGGTAAGGCGATAATACAATTTTAATCTCTACACCAAGTTGTGTAGCATACTCAAAAAATCTGTCAAATTGCTCCAAAAGTTCTGTATCCATTTCCGGATAACCTGTCATATAAAGTAAATTCTCAATTTGATATATTGCATCTAATAACTGTTCATCCGCTGTTCGGTTTCTAAAGTTCACATCGTAAAGCAAACTACCATCACTTACTTTTACCTCTGTTGTTTGGTCGTACAAATCGCCCTCTACAACCTGTGGCCCAGCAACACCGCTCTCATCTCTAAGTGTAAACGTTATGTTATCCTGAAAATATTGCGGTGAATAAAGCGCCTCAAATGCCGCACTGTCATCTTCACTCTCGTAAATAACATTATAGCCAAGTTTTTCATTTAAAAGCTCAAAGTATAGTTCTTTATCGCTTCGCGCATCCATACTACCGGTTCTTAAATGCCACGGATCTAAACCAATTATAACAGTTTCGGGCATTTTATCTAGCTTATCAAACAAGTAAAATATGCCCATAACATCGGCAACGTCACCACCTGTAACGCCAAAGTTAAAAAAGCTGTCGCTATGAGATATCTCTTGTGTAAGCTGCAAAATACGGCTAGACCCAAGTGCTATTGTGTCCGGTTGCGGTTCCATGTCTGACACCAATATTTGTATAATATCACGCTCTCTGGCATTAAGCTGCTCATATCCTATAATATCTTCACCGCTAAGTATCATATCAACAACACTTCTCATTTCAAGGTCTCCTTGAAAATAACCCGAGCAATCTACTACAAAGCTATAGTAGTATGTAAAAAGTGGCACTGTTAACAATATACACCCACAAAATATAAATTTTAAAGCCGAAAACACTCTGCTTAATATTGTAATAGCTATTTGTTTAACTTGCATTTTATTTTACAGCGCCAAACTTGCGCTTTCTCCCTCGTATTTAATATGTTTGATACACAAACCCCGATACACCAAATTCTCCGTAAAAAAATATTGTTACGCACATTGCATAATAAAGCGGAACACGTAAAAATACAGGCATTTTGCGTATAAGTTCGTTTGTTGGTATTTGCAAGTATTCAAAACCCTCTATTGCAAAAATACTTATTAAAAGCACCCACATTTTAGCGCCCTCAATTCCAAAAGTTGCTATAGTTGCTAAAATGTCTCCATTAAATAAACCGCCCCAACCACTAAACATATTTGTATATAAATACATACCGTTAAGCCAGCCGTTTGGTGAGTATAGCTCTGCGCAGAAAAATACAAGTGCACTTGCAAAAAGCGCATATGTTATACACGCTTGTAAAAATAATTTTACTGGTTTAAAAAAGTACAAAGGGTTATATTTATGTATTTTATTTCTAAGGTGCAACGTTTCTTTGCCAACTATTAAAAACACGCCATTTAGTGCGCCCCATATTAAATACCCCACCGAGGCGCCATGCCATAAACCACTAACTGTAAACACTATAAGTTGATTTAAATTTGCGCGTAGCTTACCTTTTTTACTGCCGCCAAGTGGAAAGTATAAGTAATCTCTAAACCATGTAGATAAACTTATATGCCAGCGACGCCATAAATCGGTATAACTTGCAGCTGCCAGCGGACGTTTAAAGTTTTCGGTAATAGTTAGGCCAAAAACAGCACCGCTGCCAATTGCAATATCTGTAAGCGCCGAAAAATCTATATAAAGTTGATATGCAAATATTAATGCTGCAACTACCAGCATTGCTCCTGTATAGTTTTCCATATTTGCAAAAACAGGCTTTACAATTCCTAGTAATGCATTTGCAATAACAAGCTTTTTAAACATACCCCAAAGTATTCTAAACGCTCCACCCGATACGCTGGCATAATCAAAAGTTATCGGTTTTTTAAATTGGGATATCATATTTCCTGCACGCTCTATTGGGCCGGCTACTATATTTGGAAAAAACGTTACAAAAAGTGCATAGTACAAAAAGTTCTTTTCTGCCTTTATTTTTCCCCTGTAAATGTCTATTAAATAACCTGTAGATGAAAATGTAAAATAACTAATGCCAAGCGGAACCGCTATACTAAAAGCTGTTCCAAATAAAAACGATGAATATTTATAATAAACAAGTATGCCAAAACACAATACAAAACTAATTGCAAGTACCGCAATTCGAATGGCCTTTTTACTTTCATTTAAATTATGTACAACTAGCCCCGAAATATATGTAATTAATGAAACCGCCATTAAAATTACTATAAAATATGCGTTGGCAGCGTCGTACAAATAAAACAATATGCTACACGCCAGTAGCCAAAAAGGCCGCGTAACTTTTGGCATAACGTAGTATAGCAAAGCCGCTAATGCTAAAAACGCTATGTATGCAAACGAAACAAAACTCATTATAAATACCCCTAATAAATTTTTTGTTATATTAATAAATTTAAATTATCTATTTCTTATTGTTTAGTTCTTGTTCAAGTTCACGCACTCTTTTTTCAAGCAAAGCTTGTTTTTGCGCCATTTGTTTCATTTTGTCTGAAAAACTGCTAATTACACTTGATAAACTTAAAAGTAACAGCAGAACAAAACAAAACACAATTACAAATACTACATTTACCGGCATTTCCATTCTTAAAATGTCTCGTAAAACAAAAACTGTATACGGTACTATTGCAAAAACAATAAATGCAAATGCCGAAAAAAGCCAAATAATGGCATATCTTATGGTTAATTTTTGCTTTTTTAGCAAGTACAAAATTAAAAACAAATATATAAAGGCACTTGCTATTAATATAATACGAGTAACGGGTGCTATGCTATCTATATTCATAAACAAACTCATTCCTTTACTTTATTGCTTTTTTCGCTGTTTGCCCTGTGTTATTCTAAAAACTATTAGCGCCAGCGTAACCTTTATCATATAATAAACCGATTTTATAGGGCTAATAGATGAAACGCCCTCTGTTCGCTCTTGCATTACAACGCTTTTTTCCCCTACGCTAAAGCCTCCAAGCACGGCTGCCATTATAGCTTCGGGTTCTGGGTAGTCTTGCGCATAGTGCAAAGAAAAATACTGTGTAAGCTCTTTATTACATGCTCTAAATCCGCTTGTTGTATCTTTAATTTTTGCACCGGATAATATTCTTATAATAAAGCTAAGAATATTAATTCCAAAGCGACGCATAAAGCTTGTTTGAAATCCCTGCTTAGTTATAAACCTACTGCCAATACACATGTCAAACTCACCGTTTTTAACAGGTGTAACTATATTGGTTAAATACTGCGGGTCGTGCTGGCCGTCGCCGTCCATTTGAACAGTAATATCGTAATTATTTTCAACAGCATACAAATAACCGCTTTGCACGCCACCGCCTATTCCTAAATTTATAGGTAGCGAAATATAATTAAACTCGTTTTGATGACATATAAGTGCGCTATTGTCTGTAGAGCAATCGTTCACTATTAAGTAATCGACCTCTGGTGCTGCTTGTTTTAAGCGGTTTACTACTCGTATTAAGTTTTTTTCTTCGTTATAACAAGGTATTATTACAAGTACTCTCACACTTTGCTCCTTTGCTTTTGCAATTTGGTTATAATTTATTTACCATTTTTACTTGCTACAATTTTTTGCAAACATTAGTAGCTGTATATTTTTAGTTAGCTAAATATAAACTGCTCTAGCTTATGTAATATCAAATCTCTTTTAAAATTATTTTCGCAATAAATTCTTGCGCTCTCGCCCATCTTATCAAGCTCTTGCTTTGGCATATCGGCAAGTTTTAATATATTGTTGTAAAGTGCCACAACATCTCCCGGGGCACTTACAAGGCCACCGTTTGAATTAACCACCGCACTTGCGCCCTCGCCTTTAATAGCAACAACACATGCTTTACCTGCCGCAAAGTAACTTGCAAGTTTTGCCGGCACAGCAATTTCAAGTGCTTTATCGGCACTATAAGCTGCAAATAGCACATCACAAGCTCCAAAATATTCGGGCATTTTCTCTACCGGTTTTTGGCCCTCAAACGTAAAATATTGCTGTACATCTGCTTTTATTATATCGCTTTCCAGCTTTGCTTTACTCATTCCATCGCCCACAATAATAAAATGCACATTGCTTTTGTTGTCTTTTTTTAGCATTATTGCACATTGTAAAAGCAAATCTACGTTTTGTGCCGGACTTATATTTCCCGCAAATAATACATTAAATTTGCCGCTAAAACGTTTTTTCAGTTCTGTAGTATCGGCTGTTTCAAAATACAAATCCTCGCAGTGTTGGCAAATTACACCGTGCTGTGCCTTTGGTGCAATTTTTTGCACTTTTTTAAGCATACTAGGTGACAAGCTTATTAACTTGTCACATCGCCTGTAAAACCAATGCGACACATTTTTAGCTATACTGCGTAATATTTTGTTTTTAACATCAAGTGTGGTGTATAAATTGTCGGGCCATAAATCCAGCACATAAGTTGTTAGTGGCACTTTTTTTATTTTACTGTAAACTATTGCCGGAAACATCATTATTACAGGGCTTGTATTGTAACAAAATACAGCATCATACTTATATTTTCTAAGTTTAAAAAGGCTAAATGTTGCAAAAAACGGATAAGATACATAATTTAAAAAAATTCTTAAATTTGTATTTCCCTTTCGCCTAATTTCATTACACCTAAAAATTTGTGTTCCCTCATGGTATTCATGTTTAGGGCCGCTAAGCGAATACCCGCTAAACCACTCGCCTTTTGGGTAATTTGGCAGTCCGCACAATACATCTACATCAATGTTTTTTTCAGTAAACCCTTTGCATATGTCTGTAATTCTAAAGTTTTCGGGCCAATAGTGTTGGCTAATTACAAGTATACGCAAAAACTACACCCTCTCAAATTTAAGTTTACATATTTTAAAATGTGTTTATAATAAAGCTATTTAAGCCAAACTGTTTTATTTACAATTTTTGCATAGCTTTGTATTACCTTAACTACCTTTACCGATACGTTTGTGTCGGCATAATCTTGAGCCATAACGTATGGTTCGCCTGCATCGTACATGCTAACGGCAAGTTGCATAGATTGCTCTACGTCCTTACCGCTAATACCTCCTACAACTACACTACCCTTGTCAAGCACTTCTGGCCTTTCGGTAGATGTGCGAATTAGTACTGCCGGAAAGTTTAGCATTGCACTCTCTTCACTAAGCGTTCCACTGTCGCTTAACACACAGTAAGCATTTTTTTGAAGTTTGTTATAATCTAAAAATCCAAATGGCTGCATACTAACAACACGCTCATCAAACTTAAAGTTTCTTGCCTCTATATGCTTTTTGCTGCGTGGGTGGCAAGAATATATAACCGGCATTTTGTATTTTTCGGCTATAGAATTTACAGCACCCATTAGGCTCATAAAATTTTCTTCGTTATCAATATTTTCTTCTCTGTGGGCACTAAGCAATATATATTGCCTTTTTGTTAAATTTAAACGCTCTAATACGTCGCTCTTTTCAATTTCATCGCTGTGGGCCGCCAAAACTTCTCTCATTGGGCTACCCGTTACAAATATAGTTTTGCCGTCTATACCCTCATTTATCAAATATCTTCGGCTATGTTCGGTATATGGTAAGTTTATATCACTAATATGGTCAACTATTTTTCGGTTTATCATTTCGCTTACATTCCAGTCCCAGCATCTGTTGCCGGCTTCCATGTGGAATATAGGCACTTTTAACCTTTTTGCACTTATTGCACTTAGTGCACTATTTGTATCTCCAAGTAAAAGTACTGCCTCGGGCTTAATTTTTTGTATAAGCTCATAGCTTTTTGCAATAATATTGCCCATGGTTTGGCCTAAATCCGTTCCCACACTTTCAAGGTAGTAGTCAGGCTCTCTCAACTGCAAATCTTCAAAAAAAATACCGTTTAAAGTATAGTCGTAATTTTGGCCCGTGTGTACAAGTATGTGTTCAAAATACTTATCACAGCACTTTATAACTTCGCTTAACCTAATTATCTCGGGTCTTGTTCCCACTATTGTCATAACTTTTAGCTTTTGCATATATTCTCCCCTATGCTTTTTGTGTTTTTTTTATATTAGGTTTCTTATAAATTGGTTTGTGCAATACACGCAATTAAACTGCCTTTTTTGTATATATATGTTACACTTTCTCAAAGTAAGTGTCAGGATTATCAGCATCAAAAACCTCGCTTGCCCACATAACAACCGCCATGTCCTCATCGCCTGTATTTTCAATATTGTGTGTATATCCCGTCGGTATATCAATAATTTCTATTTTTTCTCCACTCGAGAAATATTCAATAACTTCGCTCTCGTCTATTTTTCTAAAGCGCACTACGCCACTGCCCTTTACAATAACAAATTTTTCGTTTTTTGTATTGTGCCAGTGGTTTCCCTTAACAATACCCGGTTTTATTATATTAACGCTCACCTGCCCATTTTGGTTTGTTTTAAAAAGCTCGGTAAAACTTCCCCTATCGTCAACGTTCATTTTAACAGTATAATTAAACTGCGATTCTGGTAAATAAGAAAGATAAGTAGCATATAACTTTTCTGTAAATTCATCGCCAACATTTGGTAAACTTAAAGTTTCTCTGCTATTTTTAAATTCTTTAATAAGTGTAGCAAGCCTGCCCAAACTAACAGTATAAACTTCACAATCAAGTTCGCACAAACCCGTATCACCATTTTTCACAGCACCATTTTCCATTGCGTTTATAAAACATTTAACAACATCATCAATATAAACAAGTGGAAATTCATAGCTTTCATCTCGCACTTCTATAGGCATGTTATTTGCCACATTATGGCAAAATGTAGCCACAACGCTGTTGTAAGACGGCCTGCACCATTTTCCAAAAACTCCGGGCATTCTAAATATAAGCACATCTGTGTTTGTATTTTTTGCGTAATCTAACATAATTTGCTCGGCAAGTAATTTGCTTTTTCCGTAGTCGTTATTTAGCAAAGCTTGTATACTGCTTGTTAATAATACAGGCGCACTGTTGTTGCACTGCTTTAATGTGTTAAGCAGTGTACTTGTCAAATCTGCGTTGCCGGTGTAAAATTCGCTGTTATCTTTTGGCCTGTTAACTCCCGCAAGGTGAAACACAAACTCAGCGCGCTGTGCATATTCGTAAAGTTTTTGATTTGGTGTATCTATATCGTACAACATAATATCGGTGTATCCACAATTTTTAAGTTGCGCTGATAAATTTTTACCCACAAAACCTTTTGCACCGGTTATTAAAATAGAACCACTTTTACTGTTCATTTTTTTTAAGCTCCCTGTTTACATAATCGTTTGTAAGTAGTTTGTTTACAACACCGTCTATATCAAGCCTATGTGTGTTATGGCTTGTGTAAGACTCCTCAGCCTGTGTCATCACGTTGCCATGTTTAAAGTATTTATTATAATTTAAATCTCTGGCATCAGCTGCAACTCTATAGTAGTCACCCATATCTGTTGCTTTTAAGTTTTCTTCTCTTGTCATAAGCGTCTCGTAAAGTTTTTCGCCATGACGTGTACCAATAATTTTTATTCCCGTATTGCCAAACAGTTTTTGCACACCTTTTGCTAAATCTTCAATTGTGCAAGCTGGTGCTTTTTGTATAAATAAATCTCCCGGGTTTGCATGTTCAAATGCAAATAGTACAAGATCTACTGCCTCTTCAAGGTTCATTAAAAACCTTGTCATATCAGGGTCTGTTATAGTAAGTGGGTTACCTGCACGTATTTGGTCTATAAAAAGTGGTATAACACTGCCTCTGCTACACATTACATTTCCGTATCTTGTGCAGCAAATTGTTGTTTCGCTTGCATCCACGTTTCTGGCTTTGGCACAAATAACTTTTTCCATCATCGCTTTGCTAATACCCATTGCATTTATTGGATATGCCGCTTTATCTGTAGAAAGGCATACAATTTTTTTAACTTTTGCATCTATTGCTGCAGTTAAAACATTCTCTGTTCCTATTACATTTGTTTGCACTGCTTCCATAGGAAAAAACTCGCAACTGGGCACTTGTTTAAGTGCTGCCGCATGAAAAATATAATCTACACCTCTTACAGCATCTTTTAGCGAGTCTATGTTGCGCACATCGCCTATATAAAATTTAAGTTTGCCTGCAATTTCAGGATATTTTACCTGAAACTCATGACGCATATCGTCTTGCTTTTTTTCATCTCTTGAAAAAATTCTAATTTCACCAATGTCTGTTTTTAAAAAACGTTGCAACACAGCGTTGCCAAACGAGCCCGTACCGCCCGTAACTAGTAATGTTTTATTTGTAAATACGGATTTTGCCATTAATAAATCCTCCTACACTGTAATATTAACAATGTTTAGTTATTTTTTTGCAATAACGTATATATTATAACATAAAACTAATATTTTTCCAATATTTTAATACATAAAAACCGCAATTTCTTAAAAACAGAAATTGCGGTTTTATATATTTTTATAATTTATTCTGAAATTTTCAAAAACTTCTTATTGTCTAAAATATAAACAACACCCGAAATAGCTGTAATTAGTGCAACTACCCAACATAATATATACCCTACTAGTTGAGATGTGTACATACTGTTTTGCCCTGTTGATGCAAAGCAGTCGTATGCCATCCATAGATAAAACAAAATTATTGTAAGCATTTGCGACACTGTTTTTACTTTGCCCCATATATTGGCGGCTATTACTGCTTTTTCTTTACTGCTTGCCGCCACCATTCTAAGCCCCGATACGGCAAATTCTCTTGCAATTATTATTACAAGTACTATTGGGTCGCATGCGTTCATTTGCATCATGTATATAAACGCAACTGTTGTTAGTAGTTTATCTGCTAAAGGGTCGGCAAACTTACCAAAATTTGTTACAAGATTATATTTTCTGGCAATATGCCCGTCTAAAAAATCGGTAAAGCTTGCAGCCGAAAATATTAGACATGCCGCAAGCATATAACCCGCACTATAGTATTGCGAGGCACAAAACATAAAAAACGGCACAAGAATAATACGTAATAACGTAAGTTTATTGGGTAAATTCATAAATTAACCTCACAATTTAACTTTTTTATTTTTAAATTACTAATTAATGCTTGCATATAAATCGTACTCATCGCTATCATTAACCGTAACATTAAAAAAACTGCCATTTAAAATTTCTTCATCGCTTTTAACGCAAACAACTGCGTCTATTTCCGGTGCATCGGCATAAGTGCGGCATAAATAAAGTCCATTTTCTTCATCATATGCGTCGCACATTACAGTTAATTCTTGCCCTATTTTTTTACTTTGAAGCTCTGTCATTATTCTCGTTTGCAAATCCATAATTATTTCAGCGCGTTTTTGCCTTATTTCCTCCGGCATTTGTTCAAATTTTGCAGCCGGTGTTCCCTCTTCTTCGCTATATGCAAAACAACCTAATCTGTCAAACTTAAACTGCTTAACAAATTCACAAAGCTCTAAAAACATATCTTCGCTCTCACCAGGGTACCCAGTAATAAGTGTAGTTCTTATTGCAATATCGGGCATTTCACTGCGCAAAAGGCTAAGTGCATTTATAACATCTTGCTTTGTGCCTTTTCTGTTCATACTTTTTAGCACTTCATCGTTTATGTGCTGAATTGGCATATCTATATAGTGCAAAACCTTGCTGTTTTTTGCCATTGTTTGCACAAATTGCTTTGTAACCCTTTCCGGGTATGCGTAAAGCAAACGTATCCACTCTATGCCCTCTATCTTGTTCAATTCATCAAGCAACTCGCATATTTCGGCTTTGCCTCTATCCTCACCAAAAGCAGTAACATCTTGTGCCACTAAAATAATTTCTTTAACGCCCTCATCTGCCAAAAACTTTGCCTCTTGCAAAACATCTTGCATTGTTCTGCTGCGCAGCTTACCCCTAATGTACGGTATTGCGCAGTAATGGCAATTATTATTACATCCTTCGGCTATTTTTAAATATGCGTAATGTTTTGGTGTAGATATAACCCTTTTCCCACCAAGTTCAAATTCGTGCTTATCCGCCATGGCAATAACTGTATCATCTTGATCATTTTTGCTTTGTATATCGCTTAAAATTTGGCAAATATTTTTATTTGCACCAAGCGTAATAACTGCATCTACTTGCGGTATATCTTTTGCTATTTCCTCGCTGTACCTCTGTGCAAGACATCCGGTTACAACAACTTTTAATTTTTTATTTTGCTTTTTTTCTTCACATGCAAATAAAATGTTTTCAATTGCCTCTTGTTTTGCACTTTCTATAAATCCACAGGTATTTATAATAATTACGTCGGCCATTTCTATTTGTGCTGTGGTGCTATGCCCTGCCGACATAAGTGTATGACACATTACATCAGCGTCTGCTTGGTTTTTTGGGCAACCAAGCGATATAAAATATATGTTCATTAATTCTCCGTTTCAGTGCTGTGTGCCTTTGCACACTTTTTCATTTTATACTATATCTATGTGTAAAGGCTTTATGCTTTACTGTTTTATAAGTTGCAAGTTTTGCTAAATTTCTTCATCAACTTGCATAATAGCATTTTTTGCGCTGTTATAGCTAAAGCCTCTTCTTGCCATTGCCGCCATAACTTTTTGGTGTTCGCCGTTTAACATTTTCGTCATGTATTTCTTTCTTATAAGTGCAACACACTCTTGTGCTTCATCATAGTTCGAAATATTTTGTAACTCACTATTAATTATATCGCTGCAAATACCTTTGGCATAAAGGTCAGCCTTTATTTCGGCAATAGATTTTTGCTTAGATAACAATTTTTTAATGCGCAACGCTGCAAATTGTTCATCGTTTACATAACCTATTCTCACCATATCCTCTACAACGCATTGGGCAACATCGCTGCTAAAATTACGGCATAGCTTTGTATAAAGCTCTTTTTTAGAGTGCATTCGAGCCGCTAAAAAATTTAACGCTTTGTCTGTTGCCTGTTGCAGTGTAATATCGCTTTTATTCATCTTCAACCATAATATCTATACTTGCAGGTTTTTTACGCCCTGCAGCCTTTGCCGGTGCAGCTGAAATTTCTTTTTCTTGTTCGCCACTTGTAGCTTCGGCAGTTTCCTCTACAATATCATTTCTAACTTTTACTTCGCCCTTTTTAAGCGCATAAAGCTCGGCTGCATTTTGCCTTACTTTTTGCTCAAGTTCTGCATAAAGTTCTGCATTATCATCTAAAAATACTTTTGTATTATCTCTTCCTTGGCCAAGCCTTGTTTGGCCGTAGCTAAACCATGCGCCACTTTTTTGTATATAACCAAGCTTAACAGCAAGGTCTAGCAGCTCACCTGTTTTTGAAATGCCTTGTCCAAACATTATGTCAAACTCTGCCTCTTTAAATGGAGGCGCAACTTTATTTTTAACTACTTTAGCCCTTGTTCTGTTTCCTATAAACGCACCGGCCGAGTCTTTTAGCCCCTCAATACGCCTTACGTCTATACGCACAGAAGAGTAATATTTAAGTGCGCGTCCACCCGTTGTAACCTCTGGGTTTCCGTACATAACACCAACTTTTTCTCTAAGCTGATTTATAAAAATAGCAACTGTTCCGGTTTTGCCAATAACACCTGTTAATTTACGCAAAGCCTGGCTCATTAGCCTTGCTTGCAAACCAACGTGAGAATCACCCATTTCGCCGTCAATTTCAGCCCTTGGCACCATAGCAGCCACAGAGTCTATTACAATAGCATCAAGTGCTCCGCTTCGCACAAGTGCTTCGCAAATTTCCATTGCCTGCTCGCCTGTGTCTGGTTGGCTAACTAGTAGGCTGTCAATATCTACCCCAAGCGCCTTTGCATATACAGGGTCAAGTGCATGTTCTACGTCTACAAAAGCTACTTCACCGCCTGCTTTTTGCGCCTCTGCTATACAATGCAGCGCAAGTGTTGTTTTACCCGAAGATTCAGGCCCATATATTTCCACAACACGTCCTCTTGGAAGCCCGCCTATGCCAAGTGCCAAATCTAACGACAAGCTCCCCGTTGATATAGCCTCTACGTTCATTGTAACTCGCTGTCCTAATTTCATAACGGCACCTTTGCCAAATTGCTTTTCAATTTGCGACAGTGCTGTATCTAGTGCACTTTTTTTTCCTTCACCTGTCTTTTTTTCCGGTGTGGGTAAATCTTTTTTCTTTTCTGCCATTTTAAACTCCGTTCCGCCGTTATTTGCGAGTATAAACGGCTTGTTTATTTATATTTAATAATTATTAACTATTTAAATGCATTAAAACTACTATAAATTATATACAACGTAATTTTACAATATATTTGCCTATTTTGCAATTGCTTTTATACATCTATCAAGTGTAAAATCGTCTTTTATAACTTCAATTTCAGTATATGCGTTTTCAATTAATATATTTTTTACACTTTGAGCCTGTGTACTTCCAATTTCAAATATTAAAAACCCACCGCTTTTAATTTTACTTTTATATTCTTTTGCTATGTGTTCATAAAATAAAAGTCCTTCGTTTTCGGCCATAAGCGCCGTAATTGGCTCGTAATTTAGCTCTGGTTGTGCATTGTTCATTTCGCTTTTTGTTATATAAGGAGGATTGCAAACCAAAATATCTATGCTGTTATTGCTTAACGTATTTTGCCAGTTAAACACGTTGCCTTGCACCGTATTTATTTTCGGCGCCAAATTTTCAACATTTTGCACAAGATATTTATACGCATCATCGTACAACTCTACCGCAGTTACGTTTGCCTGCTTTACATTTTTTGCAACGCCTATTGCAATTGCGCCACTGCCCGAGCATAAATCTACAACACTAACCATACTTTCTAAGCTTTGTTGTTCTTTGCTTTTTTTACTAAGCAAGTATTTTGCACAACAAATTGCCTGTTCGCACACTGTTTGAGTATCTTGCCTTGGTATAAGTACACCCTCGCCTATTTTCAATGTAAAATCTAAAAATTCCCATTCACCTATCAAATATTGTAGCGGATATCTCAGGCTTCTTTTTTGTGCAAGCTGTGTTAATTTTTCGGCCTGTTGTGCACTTAATTTCTCCTGTGCAAAAATGCGTCTGTCTTTTCCTGTTACATGGTTTACTAAATAATTTGCCTCAAAAACAGCATCTTCTATTTGGCTTTCTTTAAACAAATTTACAATTTGCATGTATGCGTTTTGTAAATTTGTTTCACTGTTTAAATTAAAATTATTACTTTTATTGTAAGCTTGCATAAAAAATTATTACCATTCACCGTCTTTTTTATTTTCCGGTAAAACCGGTGTAATTGCAGCAATTGCACACTCTATCATTTTATCATCCGGCTCGTTTGTTGTTATATTTTGTAGCCATTGCCCCGGCGCAGATACCACTCTTGTAAGCGCGTTATCATATTTTCCACACAGTTTTATAATTTCGTAGCTAATGCCAACAACAAGCGGCAACAGTGCTATTTTTAGTGCTATGCGCACAAACGTATTACCCCATGGCAAAGTACTTGCCACAAATATGCTTATTACTATAACAATTAAAATAAAACTAGTGCCGCACCTTGGGTGAAAACGCGAATATTTGCGTATATTTTCTACTGTTAACTCTTCGCCTGCCTCGTAGCAAGATATAGTTTTGTGCTCGGCACCATGGTATCCAAACACACGGGCTATATCGGGAACTTTGCTTACAAGAGCCATATAAGCCACAAGTATAATTAATTTAAATATACCCTCTGCCAGTGTTTTAAACGAACCTAAATTTACAAATAGCTCTACAAAACTAACAATAAGTGTAGGTAATATCATAAATAAAACCAGCGCTAAACTACCGCCCAAAACAGCTGCAATAGCCATCATAAACTGCATACCCTTATCGCCAAATTTTTCATTTATCCACTTGTCAAACTTACTTTCGCTTTGTTGCATTTCCTCTTCGTCTGTAGATACCTCAGCGCTTTTCATTAAATAGTTATATCCATCTATCATTGTATCTAAAAAATTTAGTATACCGCGAATAAACACCCAGTTTCTCCACGGCCTAATTTTCACATTTTTAATTTCTGTATATATTTCGCCGTTAGGCTTTCTTACAGCAAGCGCTACTTTTTCAGGGCCTCTCATCATTATGCCCTCCATTAACGCCTGGCCCCCCACGCTTGTTTTAAATGAACAAGAACTATTTGTGTTTTTGCTATCACGCATGTATTTATTTATCCTTTCAAAATTAAGTGTATGTTTCTTTGCTTTTTTTATTATAAAGTGGCAAACAAAGTGTTACTACCGTACCTTTTTTATACTCACTATCAATATCTATACTACCGCTGTGTGCACTCATTATTTCTTCTACTACAGCAAGGCCTATTCCATTGCCCCTTCGCGCACCTTTGCCCTTGTAAAATTTTGTTTTAACATATTCAAGGTCATCGGGAGTTATTCCCATACCCTCATCTCTTACGCTAATATATGCCTTGCTATCATCGTTTGCAAGTGTAACAGTTATTACACCGCCTTTATAAGAGTATTTTATGGCGTTATCCAATATATTTATAAATACTTGGCGCAACCTTGAATCATCTGCATACACAGGTATTGGCTCCAAAGGTTCTTCGTATAAAATGCTCATTCCCTCGTTTAAAACACGCTGTTCAACTGTTAAAATACTGTCGGTAACTTCCGCAACTAAGTCTAACATATTACAATTTAGCACTATTCCGTTTTGAAGCCTTGAAAAGTCAAGCAGTTCTTCAACCATGTCGTAAAGCCTGTCTGTTTCCGAACAAATTACCTTTAATCCTCGCTCATAAGATTCGCTCTTATCATCTTTATGGCTTAAAAGTGTTTCGCCCCAACCCTTTATAGATGTCAAAGGTGTTCTGAGTTCGTGAGATACAGATGAAATAAAATCGTTTTTCATTTTTTCGGTAATTTCAAGTTCTTGTGCCATGTTGTTTATTGTAAGTGCAAGTCGCGACATTTCACTTGTTTTATTTGGTGTGTCTACCCTTATATTAAAATTGCCCTTTGCAATTTTACTTGCTGTGTTTTCAATATCTCCAATTGGCCTTACTATGCCGCGAATAAAAAACATACCGCTCCAAAAGCTGAACAAAAGCACTAAAGCTGCAATTGCAAGGCTAAAAAGTACAAGTGTAATAATGCTCTCATCTACCAGCGTTAAACTTGTAGACATTCTTACAGCTGAAAATTCTGCTGTATTTTGCAACAACATAGTAAGCGACATAACTTTTTCGCCTGTGTCATTATTGTAAATACTTGCGCCAATGTCGTTTGTTTGCAGTGCCTGCATATAGTCTTCGTACGGTGTTTGGCTTTTGCTGTGCACATACCCAGAGCTCGTAACTAATATTTCTCCGTTAGCATTTAAAAGCGATAACTCAAACTTATCTTTCTCTGTAAATTGCTCTATCATTCTTCTTAAAATAATATCCCTGTTTACGGGGTTATCGCTATCACTTGCGTTAAGCTGTGCAATAAGCGTTTCGCATCTCGTTTGTAAAGCATTGTGCACACTGTCGTAATTGCTACTTATTGTAAAAAATATAAATATTCCCTCGGCAATTGCCAAAACAATTAATGTAATAAGCAAGCTGCCTTGCACCCATTGTCTTGTAATACTCTTCAAGCAGTTTGCCTCCCTTTAAATTGTTTTACTTGTTTTAATTTATATTTTTACTGCGTATTCCATCTGTAACCATAACCCCAAACAGTAAGTATGTATTTTGGGCTACTTGGCTCTTCTTCTATTTTCATTCTTAGGCGTCTTATGTTTACATCTACTATTTTTACATCTCCAAAATAGTGTTCACCCCAAACGCCCTCTAATATTTTTTCCCTTACAAGTGCAACGCCGGGATTTGTTAAAAACAACTCCATTATTTGAAATTCTACTTGAGTTAAATCTATGGGGTCATTATTTTTATAAAGTATTCGGCTTCGTTTATTAAGGTTAAAAATACCGCTGTTAATATTTTCATCGTCTTGAACAGGTTGATTTTGCTTTACGGCATGTATATTTTTAACCCTTCGCCATAATGCATCTACCCTTGCAAGTAGCTCGCTTATGCTAAACGGCTTTGTCATATAATCATCCGCGCCAATAGAAAGCCCTTTAATTTTGTCTTCCTCAAGGGCTTTTGCACTTAGCATAATTATACCTATACCGGCCGATTGACCTCTCATATTTTCACAAAGTGAAAAGCCGTTCATTTTAGGTAGCATAATATCTAAAATTGCAATGTCGTATGTCTCATCAAACACACTACAAGCTTGCTCTGCGTTTGCCGCTTCTGTTACATCGTATCCTGCCATGCGTAAATTTAAAGCTATTACCTCGCGTATTGCTGCTTCGTCTTCAACTACAATAACTTTTTTCATGCTCGGCTCCTTGTAAATTTATTATTGCAACACGGCTATTCCCGTGCTTATCAATTGTTTTTCGTAATCGCTGCAAATGCTTGAATATTTAACATACACATTACCACCACTAAGTGATGCTATTTTTTCGTAACTTGTAAGTCCTGTTGTTTCTTGTGTAACTTTTATTTCTACTAGCACCCGTCCGCTATCTCTTTGGTTAATAACCCAATCATCACTGTTTAGTTTATCTGTAACTAAAAGTTCGCCTGTCCAATTATTTGGCAACCTTAAAAAGTAATTGTATTGCGAGTCGTATATACCAAAACGAGGCGTAACAGGCTGTACAATTCTATCAACTACTTCGTCAAGCGGGTGTACTTCTAAAATTTGAGATTCACCTTCATCTTCACCTTCATCTTCGCTTTCGTCTTCGTTTTCAACAATAGGAGAAATTATTTCTCCCAAATAGTCTTGCCACAAAACATAGTTAAACCTGTTGTGGTTGTTAACAGTTGCAATTCTAGTTACATTTGTCGGCACTCTTAGCGTGTTGTTGTCATCTATAATGCCGGCTTTCAACCCGTCTACATTTCTTAAGCTTGTAAGCACTACATCAATTTCTCCGCTTGGCCAGTTAATAAAGCTTGTTATGTCTTGCTCGTATTTAAATACCTCGTTTGCAAGCCAACCATTTGCAAATTGTCCTTCTATAACTATTCCGTGTGTTCCGTAAGAATTTACATAGTGCACGTCGGTGCAACTTACAAACCTTTTATCCAGTGCAAAAGTTTGGTGTGCTTGCATACCAACTTCGTCTTCTTTTAAAACTATCCATTGCGCTATAAGTGCGCCCTCTTCTTCACCACTCGAAATTAATATTATATCGTTTACTGAGTCATCATTTACATCTTCCACCATGTAGTTTGTATATGCTGTTTCTATTTGCTTATTAACAGTGTTGTTATTATAGTTGTATACACAAAAATATTTATCTACCAGTGTTGCGTTTGCATAACCTACTATAACGTGCGTACCATCTTGAGCAAGGTTTACAACCTCAAAGTCCATTACCTCGCTAGAAAGTCCCTCCACCTCGTTAACAACATTCCAGCCTTCGTCTTGGCTATACTCAAGCACCGAAAAGTATACGTTTTGCCCACCACTCTCGCTTGTGTAAATCACAATTGCCTCTTCTTGCATATCGCTGTCTAAATCATAAAGAAGTATAGGCGAAAGCTCTTTGTTTCCCCTGGGGTACTTAAGCTGTATACTCTCTCGCTTAAATTCAACAAGCGAGCTTTTTATTTCAAGTAATAATTCTGTTGGTTGTGGTGCACGCAACAACTCTTCAACAGAGCCAGAACCCATTACATTTGAGCAGCCGGTAAACAAAGTTGCAATAATAATAACAACACAAAATGCTTTTTTACCCACGCTCATTCTCCCCTTTAAAATTATTTTAGGCAACATATATTTATTGTACTATATTTCAATATATTATACAAGGTAAATTCCAATATGCATTGTAATTATACCAATGCATACTCCAAACGTTGCCAGCGTCTTTTCATTGTACGAAAAAGCCTCGTATAACAGTTCTTGAAATGAAACATAAAGCATAATACCCGCAACACTTGCAATTATGCCGTTTAAAAACAAAGGTGACAAATAATTTGCCAGTAACCCAAATGCAAGTAGCGCACCTACAGGCTCTGCAACACCAGATGCAAAAGCGTATATAAAGCCTTTTGCCCTGCTGTTTGTTGCATAAAAAATCGGTACAGCAATTGCAATACCCTCTGGTATGTTATGCATTGCAACGGCAAGCGCCAAACTTGTGCCAAAATCCGGGTCGTTTATATTAGTAAAAAGCGTTAATATACCCTCGGGTAAATTGTGTGCAACAAGCGCCAGTGTTGTAATAATTGCGCTTTTCATTGCCCTCGCCTTTTTTTCATCAAACATACCTACAGGCCTAACATTTGGCACAAGTTTTGCAAGTAAAAACGCAATAAACATGCCTAGTGCACAAAGGCTCGTACAAGCTATAGCGGCATTTAAATCGCTCATATGTTCGCTATAACTTTCGGTTACGTGCGGCAACATATCCGACAGTGACACCGTTATCATAACGCCGCTTGCAAAACCTAAAGAAAACGCTAATATTTTTTCGCTGGGCCTTTTAAACAAAAGCACACACGCACCGCCAAGTGCCGTACTTAAACCCGCTGCAACCGTAATACAAATTGCATATAACATATTGTACCCCCCTACACATTAAAAAAAGTTAAATATTTATAAACTTTTTATTATATATGTTTTTCTAAATTGTTTTATTATTTACAATAAAAAACAATTTTGTATATGTTAGCAATAAAATCGGCGTGTTCAAAACGAACACGCCGATTTTATATGTCTTTTTATATATTAAGTGTTACTTTTTTGCTCTACTGAAAGTGCGTTTTCAAAATATAAACTTTGCGATGGGAAAGCAAATGATGCATTATTTCTTTCCATTATATCCATAATTTTATAATTTATATCGCTTACCGCTACCCTGTAAGCTTTTATTTCTATATGCTTAATATACATGGTAATCATTATATCTATGCTGCTTTGGGCAAATTCACTAAGCACTACTTCAATTGTGTCTACTTCAACATCGTCGTGCGTTTTTAGCATTTCTTCAATGTCTTTTGCAACACTATTTACAGTATGTTTAGGTGTGTTATATGTTAAGCCCAAATTAAATCTCAACAAGCGATGTTCAAGCTTTGTCCAGTTAGTAAGTGCTCCGCTAGCCAATTTGTTATTTGGCACAACTGTAAGAGAACCATCTATAGTGCGTATTTTTGTGCTTCTAAATGTTATATCTTCTACACTGCCCTCTATAATATCGGCTGTAATCCAGTCACCCACTTCAAATGGGCGCTCTAATATAATAATAAAACCACCAAAAAAGTTGCTTGCAACGTCTTGTGCTGCAAGTGCAATTGTAAGGCTACCAAGCCCAAGTCCTGTTAAAATACCAGTCACATCAAAACTTAAATCGCTTAGTGCCATTAAAAAGGCGAATACAACTATAACAACAACATAAATTCGCGTAACAAACAAAATTATTGTTTCGTTTTTATGTGTGTCCCCCTTTACAGAAAGCAACAACCTTACAATTCCTTTAGCCTTAACAAGTCCCCATGCTATACAATAAATAAGCAAAACACGGTATACAGTAAAAATTAAAGCACTTTTAAAAATTTCGGTAAATGTAAGTGAGCGCAAAGAAAAAACAACAGCACTAAATATTAGTATAAAATTTACAGGCTTTTTAAACGATTTTATAAATACACTTATCCAGTGTGCTCCTGTTTTTTTAGTCACTTTTAAACTTAACGGTATAACAATGAAATTCCATATTATTAATATTACTGCAAAAATAGATATTAATATTGTTGCCGGAATTAGTTGAGATAGTGAAAAGTCTATTAAATTTCCCATATGTTTACCCGCTTATCATTTTTATTTATATTTATCGTTTTTATGCAATATAATTGTAACATATTTAAAAATTGGTTTCAATATAATTTATTACAGCACAGCGCAATAAGTTTAATAAAACTTATTACTTATTATGCCATTTTTACACACTATTATAATAAACAATTGTTTTGCCCGTAAATATTTATATAAAAATTTGACTAAACATATGTTTTTATGGTATTATTTTAGAGTATTTTATTTTTAAACATTAAATATTTATTTATTTATTAATATAATTTTTTTTACGAAACGGAGACTTAAAATTATGTGCGGAATAGTGGGATATACAGGCACTAACGGTGCAAAAGAAAAAATACTTTCCGGTTTGCGCAGACTTGAGTATAGAGGGTATGACTCTGCGGGATTGTCGGTTTTTAACAGCGAAGGAAAAATAACAACTTACAAAACAAAGGGAAGAATTGCAAACCTTGAAGCGATTGTTAAAGGTAAAGAAGAAGACGCAACTTGTGGAATTGGGCATACAAGATGGGCCACTCATGGTGTACCTTCTGACGCAAATGCACACCCTCATACAACGCCTAAATTAACACTTGTGCATAACGGCATTATTGAAAATTATTTAGAAATTCGCAATTTTTTAACCGGTAAAGGTTATGATTTTGTTTCTGAAACAGATACTGAAATAGCAGCGAAACTTTTAGACTTTTTTTATGATAACGACCCTATTAAAGCAATAAAAAGCGCTGTTGAAATGATTGACGGAGCATATGCTTTTGCAATTATGTTTCAAAATTTACAAGGCGAGCTATTTGCAATTAGAAAAGACAGCCCACTTGTTGTTACAAAATCAGACGACGGATTGTTTTTCGCCTCTGATATGCCTGCTGTTCTTGAATTTACAAATAGGTACTATACAATAGAACCCCTTGAAATTGCACATTTAAGCGATAAGAACGAAGAAAAATTTTACACACTTGATGGCAAAGAAGTGAAAAAAGAAATTATTGTAAGCAATTTATCTTTTGAGCAAGCTGAAAAGGGTGGTTTTGAGCATTTTATGCTTAAAGAAATTTACGAGCAACCATCTGCACTTGAAAGAACACTAAAACCTAGAGTGTCTAAAGACTTTATGCCAGACTTTACATCTGATAAAATAAGCGATGACTTTTTTGACAAGTTTGATTTTATACATATTATTGCTTGTGGAACAGCTTGTTATGCCGGTTCAATTGGCGCACAAGTATTAGGAAGGCTAGCTAAAATTAATGTTTCAACTTGTATTGCATCTGAATTTAGATACACACCTCCTATATTTGGCAAAAGAGATCTTGCAGTGTTCGTATCGCAATCGGGAGAGACAGCAGATACTTTAGCCGCATTAAAACTTGCAAAGCAAAACAACGTGCTAACACTTGCTTTGGTTAACGTTGCAGGTAGCGCAATTGCACTAGAGGCCGATTACGTTATTTACACACATGCAGGCCCTGAAATTGCCGTTGCCAGCACAAAAGGATTTTCTGTTCAAATGGGCACATTTTATTTACTTGCAATTAAAGCAGCTTTTGCACGAGGTAAAATTACTAAAGACGAAGCACAAACATTAACAAAACAACTTTTGGAAACTGTAAGCGAAGTTGAAACAACTTTTAGCTTAAACGAACAGTGCCTTGATATATCTAAAACATATTTAGATGCAAGCAGTATGTTTTATATTGGCCGTGGCCAAGACTCTGTGCTTTCACTTGAGGGAGCGCTAAAACTAAAAGAAATTTCGTACATTCACTGCGAGGCATATGCTGCGGGCGAGCTAAAACATGGCACAATATCTCTAATAACAGAGCAAACACCTATTATTGCACTTGTTACCGACAAGCGCCTTGCACCTAAAACAATTAGCAACATGAAAGAAGTTAAAGCACGTGGTGGCAAAATTACAGTTGTAACACTTAAAGGCATGGATATACCTGAGGACTCGTATGAACTAAGAATTGATGTAGACTGCAAACACCACTTATTTGCCCCAATGCTTGCAATAATTCCTTTGCAACTATTAGCTTACCATACATCTTGCCTAAAAGGCTGCGATGTAGATAAACCAAGAAACCTTGCAAAATCGGTTACTGTTGAATAATATTTCATTTTCCTTTTTGCAAAAAAAAATATATAAAAATTAAAACTCTTTCCACGCTGTTTGTTAAGCATGGAAAGAGTTTTTTTAAATTAAATATTCAATTAGTAATATGCTACATCATTTCATCAAGAGCTGAACTCATAATAGCGCAGCCTTTTTCAATTTGTTCAAAACTTGGTGTGCTAAAATTAAGCCTTATATTGTTGCCCACACCTTGCTCGTTTGCGGCAAATGCACTGCCAGGTATTACGGCCAATTTGTTTAAAAGGCATTTTTTTGCAAATTCGCTTGCGTTTACATTTTGTGGAAGTTGCGCCCAAATAAATATTCCGCCGGTGGGCTTTGTAAATGTTATTTCGGGGCATTTTTGCTCAAGCTGTTCAAACATTTTTTCGGCCTTTTGTCCGTATACTTGTTTTATACTGTTTAAATGTTCGTCCATATCTGTTTGTGTAAGTATTTTTTCACACAAAGCCTGGCTCCATACGTTTGTATGCACATCGTCTACTTGCTTTGCAATTACCATATGTTTAAAAAGCGATTTCTCGCATACCAAATAAGCAAGGCGTATGCCCGGGCACATTATTTTAGAAAAACTTGATGTATATATTACTATGCCTTTTTCGTCAAAACTTTTTATGCTTTGTATTCGCTCACCACTAAAGCGAAGTTCTCCGTATGGGTCGTCTTCTAAAATAGGAACGTTGTACTTAACTGCTAAATCGTAAATTGCTTTGCGCTTTTCCAGGCTTGTTGTATATCCTGTAGGGTTTTGAAAATTAGGAACACAATAAAAAAACTTAGGTTTGTTTTGCGATGAAAATACTTTTTCAAGCTCTGATATATTTACACCATCTGTTTGCATAGGCACAGCGGCAAGCTTTGCACCAAAAGAATAAAATGCATTGTATGCACCTAAAAAAGCAGGGCTTTCTACCGCCACCGTATCGCCTGCGTTGCACAGTATTTTCGCAGTAAAATTTAACGCCTGTTGCGAACCCGAAAGCACAAGTATATCGTCAAATTCGCGCACAAGTTGCTCTTGTTTTCTTCTGTTTGCAAAATTTTTAATGGTCTGCCTAAATTTTCCTGTTCCCTCGCTCACCGAATACTGTAAAACACTTCCTGCTTCATTTTTTAAAATATCATCAGAAAACTCAATTATTTTTTGCGTCGGAAAAGTATCGGGAGCCGGGTTGCCACCTGCAAAACTTATAAGTGTCGGATCGCTCATTTGCTTTAAAATTTCTCTAATTACAGATGGTTTCATATCTGCCATATTTTTACTAATATTAAATTCCATTTGTCCCCTCTTCAATTCTTATTAAATTCTGTCTAGTGTCAGTGTTTCTACTTCAACATATTCATTTTGTACAGTTTTTATTTTCGCTTTTATTTCATCGTCACTCATATCAAAATCGTATGGAACATTTACATCAAAACTTAGTTTTACAATTTTGTTTTCACTTTTTGCTCTAAAGTCATGAATTTCAAGGAGCTGAGATATTTTTTTAATTTTTTCACTAACTATAACGTAATATTTATTTTTAATTTCATCGTTTAAACTTATAGGGTCCTGATGAATAACCATAATTATATTAAACTGCTGCATGCAAGCTTTTTCTATCTCATCTACTACATTATGCGCTTGCAGCGTATTCATTTCACAATCAATTTCAACGTGTACGCTGCCAAATCTTCTCCCCGGGCCATAGTCGTGCAATATTAAATCGTGCACTCCTAAAATATTGTTGTACGACAATATTTTATCATTAATGCTGCTTATTAGTTCTTTGCTTGGCGCTGTACCAATAAGAGGATCGGCTGCATTTTTAATCATACGTATTCCGCTATATAAAATTACACCGCTAATAATTACACCTACATAGCCATCTATATTAAAGTTTGTAAATTTAATTATAATTGCACTAATTATAATTGCACAGGTGCTTAAAAAATCGTTGCGGCAATCAATTTTAGCTGCCTGTATAGCCTGAGAATCCAACTTAATGTTTAGCTTTTTATAAAATAACATAAGCAAAAGCTTAACAATAGCCGAAACAGTCAAAATTATAATTGCAACAATATTTATAGAAACCTTAGTGGGCTGCATTATTTTTTGTACCGATGTTTGCAAAAGTTCAAACCCTACAACAATTATTATAACTGCAATAAAAAGGCCCGTTAAATATTCATATCTGGCATGGCCATATGGGTGTTCTTTATCTGCAGGGCGCCTTGCAAGTTTAAAGCCTATTGCCGTTGTTATACCAACACCCGCATCAAACATATTATTTACTGCATCTGCCGTTATAGAAATACTACCCGTTATAAATCCTGCAAAAAACTTTATTGCACTTAGCAAAAAATTACAAACTATTGCTATAACTCCGGCAAGCATTGCATAACTTGCCCTTACCTGTATATTTTGCACGTCTTTATAGTTTGGCACAAATAAACGTATTAATAGGTTTGTCAATTTTTCACCCCATTTTTTAATAGCTATTTAATTTATACTACATGCTTATGCTATATATTGTAATTTCTTGCACCAAATATAGCACTGCCAACCCTAACAAGTGTACTTCCGTACTTTACAGCTATGTCATAATCGTCCGACATACCCATACTAAGTACCGAAAATTCACTGTTTTGTATATTCCTACTCTTTAGATCATCAAATAAGTATTTCATTTCACCAAAGTTTTTTTCAAGGCCACTTTTGCCGTTTTGCAGTGGTGGCGGTATGCACATTAACCCTTTAAGTTTAATGTGTGGCATATTAGCACACACATTTGTTACAAGGCTTAAAACATCTTGCTTTAATACGCCACTTTTTGTTGCCTCGTTTGCAATGTTAACTTGAATTAGCACACTTACTGTTTTGCCGGCCTTTGTATACTGCTTTTCAATTTCACTGCATAATTGTTCGCTGCTTGCGCTTTGTATAAAATTTGTAAGCAAAGGTAAATACTTTACTTTATTTTTTTGCAATGCACCAATTAAATGACACTCCACGTTATTTTGAGCAAAAAAACTTGCTTTCTCTTTAAATTCTTGCACTCTGTTTTCACCAAATAGCGTTAAGTTTGCACCTAACACAGCCTGTAACTTGCTTACAGGCTGTGTTTTGCTTACGGCCATAAGTGTAACTTCATTTTCATTCCTGCCACACTCTTCGCAAGCTTTTTTAATTTTGTCTTTTACATTTAATATATTTTGTGCAATTATTTCGTTCATATTTTCCACTTTTATCCGCCTTGTTATGCTAATTTTACATTTAAAATTGCTATTTTAAACTTGCACTTTTTTTAAGTTTTTAATACTGTAAAATAACAAGTGTTAATTGTGACTTTTCGTTCACTAATTATACTTATCGTATATTAATATTTAATTTATACTTTAAGTCGTTAATTATTTTATTAAAAATTCTCTCGCTTGTGTCTTGGTCTATTTCACCATTATCGCTTAATGTTATGGCAAATGCCATGCTTTTTTTGTCTGTTCCCATTTCTTCACTTCTGTAAACATCAAAAAGCGCAGCATCTTTTACCATTTTATTTGCAGCGTATATAACGTCTTGTATTTCTTTGCAAGTAACTGCCTCATCGCAAACTAGGGCAAGGTCTCGTTTAATAGGTGCAAAGTTGCTAATTGGTACATATTTTTTACCGCTTGGCACTGCTTTTACAAATTGCTCATAGTTTATATGTGCAATGTAAATATTACTTGCAAACTTACGGTCTTTAGGCAAATCTAACTTTGCCGATACTTCGTTTGCAAGCTTTCCAAACACACCTATAACTTTACCGTCGTGCATAATTTGCGCCGATATTCCCGGGTGCAAATAATCATCGCCGCCCTTTTCGTATTCAAAGTTTACACCAAAGTTAACAAACAGTTCTTGAACAGCACCCTTTAATGTGTAAAAGTCCTCTTCTTTGCCAAAAACACCCATGCAAATTTGTAAACTCTCTTTTGGTTGTTGCGTCAAAGGTAATTCTTTTGGCAAATAAACATTGCTTATTTCAAACAGTCTACCTTGTGTGTTGTCTTTTTTTATGTTATCTACAATTATATTTAGCATGCTTGGGGCAAGTGTTGTTCTCATAATGCTCAAGTGCTCTGTTATTGGGTTTAAAAGGCGTATAGCTTTTCTTCTCTCGTCATTTTCAGCTATATTCATCATATCAAGTTCTGCTTTAGAGTAAAATGCAAGCGTGTTTATTTCGTAAAAACCTTGACCGGCTAAAAACTGTTTTACTTTAACTTGCATTTTTTGTGCGCTATTTAACCCGCCGCTTGTAACTGCCGCGCTTTGCAAAAATGTAGGCACAATGTGCTCGTAGCCGTATTCTCTAATAATTTCCTCTGCAATATCAGGAAAATCGTGTATATCTTCACGGTATCTTGGCACTTGAACAGTCCAGTTATCACCATCTGTTTTAACCTCAAAGTTTAAACGGCTAAGTATGTCTATCATGCATTGTTTTGGCACTGTAATACCAAGCACTGCATATATTTGCTGTGGTGTTATATTAAGCGTTTTTGTGCTATTAATATTACTAACTGCGCAGTCAAAACTTGTTTTTGTAACATCGCCGCAATCTAACTTTTGTATTAAGTGCAAAGCCCTTTTAATTGCAAGGCCTGTGCTGTAAGCGTCTACACCCTTTTCATATCTCAGCGAAGAATCACTGCTTTGACCCAATGCGCGCGAAGTTTTTCTTACGCTATCACGTGCAAATGTTGCACATTCAAATAAAAGTTCTTTAGAGTCATCGGCAATACCGCTATGCAAACCACCCATAACACCCGCTATAGCAACAGGGCCTTTTGCGTCGCAAATAACAAGATTGTCGTTTGTTAAATTAAATTCTTTTTCATCAAGTGTAGTAATACTCTCGCCATTATTTGCTCTTCTCACAATTATTTTTCTGTCGGCAATTTTGCTAAGGTCAAACGCATGCATTGGCTGGCCTATCTCTATAAGTGAATGGTTTGTAATATCTACCACATTATTAATGCTGCGCAAGCCCGCAAGTGCTAAATGGCGACGAAGCCATAAAGGAGATTTTGATGGACGAATATTTTTTACATAATGCGCCATATACCTTGGGCACAATGTTTCATCTTCTACTACTACACTTATGCTGTTGTCCTCATCGCTTGTGCAAGTATACGATGTATCGGGCATTTTAAGTGGTGTGTTTAGCAAAGCCGAAACTTCTCTAGCCATGCCAAGCACACTTTGGCAATCGGGCCTGTTTGCCGTAATAGATATATCGAAAATATAATCGTTTAGACCTACTATGTCGCAAATATTGTCACCTGGTTTTGTGCTGTCGTCAAGTATTAAAATGCCATCTACGTCTGCGCCATCATACCAGTCATCGTTTATGCCAAGTTCTGCACCACTGCAAAGCATACCGTTAGACTTTATTCCCTGTAATTCTTTCGC
Organism: uncultured Bacteroides sp.; assembly: GCA_964369925.1. Taxonomy (GTDB): domain Bacteria; phylum Bacillota; class Clostridia; order Oscillospirales; family Ruminococcaceae; genus Ruthenibacterium. The sequence goes on from CAYJGU010000010.1 coordinate 40,399, forward strand.
CTTTATTTTTATTCCGCCGGGAAGTGTAGCTCCGTCCAGTGCTGTACAAACCATAGCGCCCTCGTATACATTTTGTGCGCCTGTTGTAATTTGTATATCTTTACCGTATTGTCCGCAATCTAAAACACAAAGGTTTAAATGGCTTGTGCCCTCTTGTTTTTTTATGCTTGTAATTTTGCCAGCAACTACTCTGTCAATATCTTGCGCTAAATATTTTATTTCTTCAACTTCAAAACCGCACGAGAACAATTTTTCCTCAAGCTCTTGCGGTGTAATATTTATGTCTACAAATTCTTTTAGCCAACTAAATGCTATTTTCATATCTTTCTTCCTTTACTCACTAAATTGTTTTAAAAATCTAATATCATTTTCAAAAAGCAGCCCCATGTGGTTTATACCATATTTAAGCATAGCAATACGCTCTATACCTATACCAAATGCAATACCTGAATATTCATCGGGGTTTATATTGCAGTTTGCAATTACTTTACGGTTAACAACACCACCGCCTAAAACTTCTATCCAGCCCGTTTGTTTACAAAGCGAGCAACCGCTTCCCTTGCATACAAAACAACTAACATCTACTTCTACGCTTGGTTCTGTAAATGGAAAGTAAGATGGGCGCAATCTTGTAAGTGTTTCGTCTCCAAAAAGTGCTTTAACAAAACTGTTAAGCATACCTTGCAAATCGCATAAATTTATACCTTTATCTATTACAAGTCCTTCCATTTGGTGAAACATAGGGCTGTGCGTTGCGTCGCTATCGCTGCGAAAAACCCTGCCCGGAACAAGAACTTTTATTGGCGGCTTGTGCTCGTCCATTGTACGTATTTGCCCAGGAGACGTATGTGTGCGCAAAAGCAAATCGGGTGATAAATAAAATGTATCTTGCATATCTCTTGCAGGGTGATCTTTAGGCACATTTAGCCTGGTAAAGTTATAATCGTCACTTTCAATTTCAGGCCCCTCGTATATAAAAAATCCCATGCTTGTAAATGCATCTGCTATTTCGTTTTTTACAAGTGTAATAGGGTGCAATGCGCCACTTTTTTTAATTTTTGCAGGCATAGTAATATCTATTGCCTCTTTTTCGTTTTTAGCTCTCATTTCGGCCTGTTGTATATTTTGTGCTGTGTTTTCATAGCACTGCTCAATGTCTTGTTTTAGCTCGTTAATAAGCTTACCCATAAGCGGTCTTTGTTCTTTATCAACATTGCGCAATTCCTTCATAAGCTGTGTTACTTTACCGTTTTTGCTAAGGTATTCTTGCCAAAAGCTTGACAGTTCCTGTGTGTTTTTTACTGTATTTAACTGATTTTGTGCACTTTGCTTTAACTCGTTAATTATTTGTTGCATATTTATCTCCATTCTGCCGTTTTTAAAATTATTATAAAACACAAAAGCCCCGCCCCTATAAAAATAGGGACGAAGCTGAAATTACTCCGCGGTACCACCCGTATTCCCATATAATACAATAATGCAAAAATATGGACACTTATTGCCGTAACGTGGCAAACGTCCTGCACTACCGGATAACTCTTTGGCACAGGCCACTGGTAAAGTGAACTTCCCCACAATCTCACTTGGGTTTTTTCAGCGCAGCCAAACCCTTCTCTGTAAAGTGGTAAAATGTGTGTACTCTCTTCGTCGTGGTGTTTTAAATATTAACAAATAGAATGTTAACATATTTTAGTGTAATTTGCAACTGTATTTATGCTTTTTCTCTATATAATATATTTAGCTTGTGCATATTTGTTAATGCAATAAATATTTACAAACCTAAATGCATGTTATATGCTGTTTTAAATAATATTACTTTGTTAAAAAAATTAGCAAGTCTTCTTTATCATCTGTAAAATACGGCTCATTTTTAAGTGCTATGCTTAAATTTATACCTAACTGTTTTTGTGTATTCTTAAATGTTATGTTTAATTGTATTTTATCTGTACTTTGTCCTTCATGTTGAGACAAAACTTCAAAGCTGTCTATATCTTCAGACATTTTTCCGCCATTTTCGGCAGAGTTATTTAAAAATTCGCTATAATTTTCGCTTGTAGTTAAGGGTGTGCTTTGCATTGTAAAGTAATACATTGCCGCATTGCTTACTTTATAACTGTGCAAAGTATTTGTACCATCTTTATTAAAATTAACCACACATAAATCTAATGTATCTTTATTATAATAAATAACACCGTTACAATTTATAATAGTTTGCTCTAATTGACTATTTAATATTTGAGTGTTATATTGCAAATTTACAGTGTTATACAAGGATGTATATGTTCTTTGAGATGTTACTGTTATTACAGTAACGCTTAAAAGCACAACAGATGACAAAGCTATTGCAACAACAACTTCAATAAGCGTAAACCCTTTGTTGTTTGTCATAAATTAACGCTCCCTTTTAAGCAATTTCGTGGTAACCTGTTGCCGGTGTTATATTTATTCTCGCCGATTTGTTTGCATTTTTTACTGTAATAGACACTATATCAACTTCGCTATTTATTGCACCCGTTAAATCGTACTTAATATATAGTTTTTCATTTTCATCTACTGTAATAGTATCTCCATTTAAATTTTGGTGCAAAACTGTTATGTTTTCTCCTATTTTTTCTGTATTAATGGGTTGTGAATTTGCATAAACAGTTGCTGTATAAATATTATTTTGTTTTGTAATTTCTAGGTAAACGTTTGGTTTGCCGCTAATTGTGTTAACACGTGTATAACTAAGAATTGACGAAACTTTATTTATACTGTTATTTGTTGAAGAATTTGACACATAAGAAAAGCCCGTAGCTAAAACCGCAGACGATATTGTTATAATAGCAACAACTATAATTAATTCTACCAGTGTAAATGCTTTTTTGTTTTTCACCTTGTTTCCCCCTTAGCGCAACTTATGCATTTATACTGTAATTTTCATATTTTACATTGTCTGTAACTTTTGTGTCAGCGTTTGGTTTTTCACTGGTTACCATAATATTTTGCCCCTCGCTTGTTAGTAAATCTTGCAACAATACCTTATTGTTAAACTTTGAGTTTAATGCACTTTGCACTCCACTTTTATTTGCCAAAACATTAGTGGCAGCACCTAGTGTAATGTCATTTGCACCAAGTATTATTCCGTCAAAATCTGTGTTAATGCTAATATCTTTTGTGCAAATTATTATATCTAACTCGCTATACATTCCACTGTTTAAAGTAAAAGGCATGTTTGTTACTATTGCAGTTACTTTACCGTTTTCATCGGTAAACTCGTACACATTACCGCTAGATACATTGCCGCTTATAAATTCGTTTAAAGCCGCTGTGTTTATAATAAATTCATATGGGTTTTGCACCGTACTTTCTAAATTAGAAAGTGTTTTGCATATGTTTGTGTATGTGTTTTGCATATATTGTGCAGAAGTGGTATTAACGGAGTTAATTTCCGGAATTGTATATGTGCCCTCCTCGCTCTTCAAAATAACATTTCCCCTTGTTTGCATATATCCGTTATACTCGCTTAAATTTGTGTATAAATTTAAATAATCGGCAACTTGCTGTTTATTTATTTCAAAGTAATCTTTAAAATATTCACTTGCATTTTCCGGGCTATCAAAGTTTAAATAATAGTAAATTGCGCTATTGTTTTCGCCTGTTACAGGGTAAATTAGCTGTGTTACGTTTGCTTTATATTGTTGCAACGATTTGCCGTTTATCACTTGCAATATTGTGTTTACTTCGCTTAAATTAGGCAATGGCAATCCGTTTTGTATAATATATGGGTTAGTTGTAATAGGTGCTGGTAAAATTTCTACGGGTGCCAAATATGCGCTTTGCATTGCTGCTACCCAAATAGATTCTCCTGTTAATATTTCGCTTTGACTTAAAGTTGATAGCGGCGGCATAATAAAGCCATTTCCCGCAAGCATAAGGCGCTGTGCAGAATATAAATTCAACACTGTATTTTCGGCGTTAATTACTATGGCACTACTTTCGTTTGCATTTGTAGTGCTGTTGCCAAATCCAAATAAACTTCCACGTATTTCAACAAAACTATTTGGCTTATTTAGCGTTAAATCGTTTGCAATATATACATTGCTGTTTTGCATGGTTTCAAGTTTTGCATTGCCCTCAAGTTGTATTAACTGCGCCCAAATTTCACTGTTTTCATTTAAACTTAAGCTGTGGCTCTCGGGTATTATTAGCTGCGTGGGTGTTATTAATGCGCCATTAATGTTTGTTTGTGAGTTTACAGGTAAACTAATACTGTTGGCATATATGCTATCCATGTTTAAATTGCCGTTAATTTTTAAATTATTTACTGCTATAACGGCATAATTTGTAATAGGCAAAAACTGTATATTTATATTTTGCTGTGCATTTTCAAAATAATTTGGCGCATTTATGGCTATATCTGTTTTTATTCTTGTTGTCATATGTGTATTTGGGTTTGTATACGTTAGCGTAATATTTTCAAACACCACTTGCGTTTGTGTATAGCTAACAGTACCTGCATTTTTAATAAAATTTAACATAAAATCAGGTATGTTTTTATAATCTCCACTTAATTGTATAGGTGCGTTTTTTAAGGCAATGTCCGAATATCCTTCAATATAAATTTCGCTTTCAACAACACCTGCTTGCACTAAAAATTCTGCTAGCACCGCTACATTAAATATATATTCAATATTACCGCTTGCACCTGTACCTGTTGCCATTGCAAGCCTTTTATTATTTGTGGTATAGCTTAAAATATTTTTAATAGTTTGCTCGCTAAATAAATTTGAAGAGTTTTCATAATTTTTTAATGTATTTTCGTAAACTGTATAAACAGAGTTTGAAACGACATTTTGAAAACCGGCTTTTATATAATCTGTTAATTCGCTTGCTGTGTATATGTTTTTAACATTATAATCGTGCGTGTTTTTTATTAATGCTCCCGTATAACTAATATAAAGAATTGTAGCACCCATGTATGTTAAGAAGAACATGGTAACAAGCACACTTACCAAACTTGCACCTTTTTTACATTTTAAACTATATATAATTCTTTTTATAATGCTGTGCACATTTATCTCCTTATTGCATTAATTTAAAATACACTATATTATTTTATAATTTATTACTGTAAATTAGTTGTTTTTACAGTATAAATAGGCCCTTTACTATAAATGCTGTTGCCATTTTCATCTGCATTAAAAAGTTCTATTATCACGGTGTAAATTCTATCTTCGGCTGTTTTTTGCACTAAGTTTTGCGGTGCAAAACTTTTACTATTAAACAAAAATAAAACTGGCAAACTAATAGATGACGTATTTGATAAATTACTGTTTATGTTTGTTTTTATTGTTGCTTGCATTATTTGTGTGTTTGTTTCGTTTACAATTACTGCTGCATTGTATTTTATTTCATTCATTGCAAGCTCGCTATCGCTTAAAAGTTCATCCCTTTGTTTTGCAAGTGTAATTTCAATGGGCAAGTTATTTTTGTTATTAATTATTATTTCGTCTTTGTTTGCATAAAAAGGATAAAAAACCACAAATAAATTTGGATACTTTTCACCATTATTTTGTGGTAAATTTACACCGCTTTCAGGAGTTAAAAATATTTTATTATCTTGCAAATTTTCAGGCCATATATACTGCGTTCCCACAACACTTGTATCTATTTTTTCGCTGGCTGTTGGTGTGGGAAACACAAAACTGTACGTATAAAGTAATGTGGCATTCATGTTTTGCTTATCATCACTTTGCTCTATATCAAGTGTAATTGTTCTATCTACACTTACTCTGCTTAAAAATGCTTCCTCACTTATAATTTCATAGCCTACTTGTGCGCACTTTAATATAAATGCCCTGCGTGAAATACTATCAGGGTCTTGCGTGGGTTGCCTTGTTTGTGCGGCAATGTAATTAGCTTGCGCATTATTAAAAATTTGTGTGCTGTTAATTTCTTCGTATATTTGGTTTTCTTCACCGCTGTCTAGCGTAATAACAGCATTTAAAATTTCGCTGTGTGTGTTTAACCCTTTAAACTCAATATAATGTATGTCACTGTACTGGTTAAAAGTGCCGCCTGTACTTACATACTCGTTATAACCATTATTGTTAACCGGGCTAACAACTTTGCCTAAAATTTCATTATTTTGCGCACCTATGTTTAATTTAATATTTTGTTCATTTAAAAACCAGTCGTTTAACTTTGTTATTTGCAGCTCGTTTATAATATTTTTTGCTGTAATTGTTGCATTATAAGTTGTAGAACTATTATTTACAAGCCTAGCCGATGAAAAAAACACCGATGCTATTGGAATTGTTATAATGCACAGTACTGTTATGCTAATTAACACTTCTACAAGGCTAAACCCACTATTTGAAATTAGTGTTTTTTTCATATTTTATGCTCCGTTTAATGTTGCATTAATAAATTAATGCTTTTGCACTATGTGTTTGACGACCTAAAAGGATTTTCAACACCTGTTTGCACATCGTAAATTAAAGTGTCGTCATAACCTGCCTCTGGGTATTCAATATAATATTTTAAAATATTATAATTAACCGTTAACTGTGCTGTTGTTGCATTGTAAGATATACTTACAGAATCTACACTTGTGCGGTTACTTGACGAATATATTAAATCGAGCGAATTTTTTAGCTCACTGTACGCATAAGAACCGCTAAAAGAAGCTGCTATGCTATTTGCCTTCATTGTTGTTTTTACTTGCCCTTGCTGTGTATTTACATATGCATTAAAACTTAAAAGCTCTGTAGGCAAAGAAAAATTAAGTGTATCAATTTGTGCGCCGCTTTTATTTTCAAAATCTACAAGCCACATTATAATATCCTCTTGCACAATATAGGGTGGATAATAAGCTAAAGTATCGTTTATATACTGTATATTTTCTTGTGTTGTTTTCTCGTATCTATCAATATTTTCTATGTGACTTTCAAGCATATTTATTTGCGATGAAACATTTGCAAGTTGTACAGTTATTTGATGTATGTTATTTTGAGACGGCAAATAAACAGTAAAAAGCACAGTTGCAACTATTATTATGCCCAGCAAAATAATTATTAAATTTTTATTTTGTTTTGCATTTTTAAACATTTATTGTGCCGCCTCCTTTTTAAGGTATGTCATCTGTACTTTTAATAGTTTCGTTTTGCTCTGTTGTTTCATTTTGCTGTATGCTTGTGTTATACTGTGCTGTTGCATACGCACACACCACAGAAAAACTTACGGTGTTTACTCCGTTTGAGTTTTCTGCCTGTGTAATGCTGCTTGTAGAAATTTCTACTATACTGTCAAAATTCCTCAACTGTTCCAGTACTTTTGCCGCCTCTTGCATAGTAGTTGTTTGCACATTTATTGTAACGCCAAAGTTATCGCACACAGCACTTAACAAGCTTAAATTCGTCGGCATTTTTTGTTCTATTTCTTCAAAAAAAGCTTTTAAATTTGCATTGTTATTTAAGGCAATGCTCTCTATAGTTTCAATATTGGTTTTTATATTTTCGTTTTCTAAATACAAATCGTATATGTTTTGCACATATTCCATTTCTTCTAATTTTTGGTTAGCCACTAAAAGTTGCTGGTTTTTATTGTACAACGGTATTAGTGATGATGCAGTTATTAAAACACCTATTACTATAGAGCAAGCAAAAAATATTTTGCTAAAATGTTTTTGTATAACGCTGTTTTTCGGCTTTTTTTGCTTTGCCAAACCATTGTTTCCATACGTGAAATTGTTATTGCCCAAAAGGCTTGCACAGCAAGTTGCAAAATACGTTAAACTGTCGCTACTAATTGTTTTTTCTACACCCACTACTTCGCTTAACAAATAAACTTTTATTTTAAGTGCCTTTGCAACTTCATTTTTTATACCTGCAATTTGCGCTCCGTCGTCAATTAATATTACTCGCTCAATATCGGCGTGCTTAAACGATGTTTTAAAAAAGTCAGCACTTTTAGTTATAACACTAACTAATCGCTTAACACTGTTTTCAAACTGCTGCTTAGTAATATTTTCATTCATCCATTTTTCATTGCTACTCATGTTTATAACTTGCAAAATTTTATCTTTGCCCATGTTAGAATACAGCATAACTTCGTTTAATATTTCGCTTATACCAAATGGTATAGCTCTTTGCAATAGCATTTCGCTGCCTTTCATAAATGTTGCAAGGCTTTGCAACATACCAATGCTTACATACATTGTTGTACCTTTAACTGATAGTTTTTCAAATAGTCTATACTGTGTATTCATTTCAAAATTAAACGATTGAACGTTGAGCTTAGCGGTATTTGCCAGGTTTGTATAACTTAACAATAACTGTTTTGGCACCGCTGTTACTATTACACTATGGCCTGTATTTTTTTCTGGTTTTTTATCTATTACAGTATATGTTATGGCATAATTGCTCAAATCTATCGGAAAATAATCTTCTGCATTAGAGTTTATTATATCTTTAATTTGCTTTTGCTTTACAGGCGGAAGTGTCACTTTTCTGCTAACTATTTTAGACGACGACAGCACAAATATTACATTTTGAGTTTTGTTTAAATTGTTTATTGAAATCTGCTGCGAAATTGCGTTAGCAAGCTCGTCTATTTGTAAAACTCCACCATCCAAATAAGCGTTTTCAGGTGTCTCAAAGCGAATTGAATTTATAACTTCAATTGTATCCTTTTGTTTTTCAAGCAAGCAAATTTTTGTTATTATGTCGTTTATTTGAATGCTCAGAACATACTTTTCCACTTATATCACCCTTTTATTTTTACTAATAGCTTATAGCTTTTTAAACTTTACAAACATATTTAAATTACAATTAAAGCGGTATATTTTTAATTTAAGCCTCAACACCTATTTCATCCTGCCAACGGTTGCTATCTGTTTGGCTTATTGTTATATTGCCTGTAGATACATTAAGTGTAAACACAAAGCTTTGTGCATTTCCCGCTTCACTTCCGGCGTCATTTACAGCGGCTCCATTAAATTCTCCCGCAACGTTTACCCAGCCCATAACTTCTGCAATAGAGTCTCTAATTTCCTGCGCTACACCATCGGTATTTCCGGCAGAATCTGCCACTGTAAATGTTACGTCGTCTGCAGATGTGTCCCAAGTAATTGTGTATGTTTGGCTGCTTGGCGCTCCAACCATTGGGTCGGACACCGCAACAGTAGCCGCACGCATTATTGATGTTGCAACTTGCAAGTCGTTCGATTGACGTGATCTCTCTACGTATCGCAAATATTGCGGTGCTAAAACAGCGGCAAGTACCGCTATAATTGCAACAACTATAATAAGCTCTACAAGTGTAAAACCTTTGTCCTCTTTTTCACGTTTTTTCAAGTATAAATATTGTTCCATTTTATTAATCCTTTCTTTTATAAATTATCCAGTCCCTCGTAAATAGATGTCATTGGTAGCATTACAGCTAAAACTATTGTTATTATTATTGCCGCTAAAAACACAATTATTAGTGGTTCAAGTGCAGCAAGTACAGTTGCCGTTGTATCTTGTACTTCTTCGTCGTAATAATCGGCAAGTTTTGTTAGCATTCCCTCAACGTCACCCGCTTGTTCTCCTATTTTCATCATTTGGCACACCATATTAGGAAATAAGTGTGTGTCGAACAGCGGTTCTGACAGCGGCCTACCTATTGCCACTTGCTCTTTTGCATTTAATAAGCACTGCTTAAACTTAACGTTTGTCATAACATTTGCAGAAATATCTATAGCCTGTATTAAAGGTACGCCTGCCGACATTAGCGTCGCAAGTGTTCTGCACATTCTTGCGCTTGCTGTTTTAACTGTTAGTTTGTTTACTAATGGTATTTTAAGCTGTAATTCGCTAATTACATTTTTACCGTAATTTGTAATGCTAAACCTGTAAATACCTATTATTATTGCAATAATTGCAGCCGTTACAAAAAGCCAATTTTTTTGCATAAACTTTCCAGCACCAATAACCGCACTTGAAAACGCAGGCATATCTACATTTAAATCCAGTAATATTTCTTCAAAGCTAGGTACTACAAAAGTTAACAACATTATTACTATTACAATGGCTACAAAAAACACCACAGTAGGGTATGCCGATGTTCTTTTAATAAGCGCTTGCAATTTTGCATCTTTTTCAAATTGAATAGCCATTCTTGTAAAAGATATGTCTAAACTACCCGAGGCCTCACCCGCCGCCACCATAGTAACAAGCAATTTTGGAAAAACACTTTCGTGCTCGTTCATTGCCTGCGAAAGCGACATGCCCGAGCCTATATCTACCCTGCACTGTTCAATTGCACCTTTAAGCAAATTGTTTTCTGTTTGCTGTGCAAGCATTTCCAGTGCAGATATAACAGGAACCCCTGCTGTTTGTATGCTTACAAATTGCCTGCAAAAAACTGCCAGTTCTCTTGGTTTTGGTTTTTTATTAAAAAGTGCTATGTTTAAATTTTGGTTAAAACTTGCGGCTTGTTTTATATTAACTATTGTTACACCTTGCTCTTTTAGCTGGGCAAAAGCATGCTTAATATCCTCGGCCTGTATTAGGCCTTTTTTGTTTTTTCCCTTATTGTCTACAGCACTATAAGAAAAATTAAGCACTATAACCCCTCCTAACAAATATAACTTTTTTATATTTTGCAGTTTAATTGTTTATGCGCTTTATAAGCTCTGCGCCGTTTTGAGCATGCTCTATTGCGGTATTTGGCGTAATATCTCCACTTAAATATAAATCAAACAAGGCATCGTCCATTGTTTTCATGCCTAAAATTGCACCCGTTTGCATAGCCGATGGTATTAAATGTGTTTTTGCCTCTCGTATATAACTGCGTATTGCGCTATTGGCAACCATAACTTCAAATGCGGCAATTCGTCCCTTTAAATTTGCTGTAGGCACCAATTGTTGAGATACAACACATTCAAGCACTTGTGCAAGTTGTGTGCGTATTTGTTGCTGCTGATGTACTTCAAATACGTCTACTATTCTTTCTACTGTACTTGATGCACCCATTGTATGAAGAGTTGAAAACACAAGGTGTCCTGTCTCTGCCGCTGTTATGGCAATTGCAATAGTCTCAAGGTCTCGCATTTCACCAACAAAAATCACATCCGGATCTTGCCTTAAAGCCGCTCTCAAAGCATTTGCAAAACTGTTGGTATCTTTTTTCAGTTCTCTTTGATTAACAATACTTTTATTATGTTCATGAACATATTCAATGGGGTCTTCAAGTGTAATTATGTGCTTTTTTTGTGTTTGGTTAATTTGGTTTATAAGGCTTGCTAAAGTTGTGCTTTTACCGCTACCTGTTACACCGGTTACAAGCACAAGGCCCCTTTTTTTGTTACACATGTTTATAACACTTTTTGGTAATAGCAACTCGTTTGGTGTTGGTATATGTGTATTTAACACACGTGCCGATATTGCATATGTGCCTTTTTGCATAAATATATTTATTCTAAATCGACCTATACCATTTATTTCATATGCAAAATCTATTTCTTTATTTTGCTCTAGCATTTCAAGTTCGCTTTGGGTAGTTATGCTTTTTGCAAGCTCGTGTGTTGCCAAAGCAGTAGTGTTTGTTTGCAATAATGGCACTAATTCTCCGTTAATTCTAGCTATTGGCGGTATGCCTGCACTTATGTGCAAGTCGGATGCATTAAGCTTTATTGCCTTTGTTAAATAATCCTGTAAAGTTGTCATAAATATGGCCTGCTTTTTAAATTATTACCTGCACTTATTACTAGAGAAAAATATATCACTACAAGTTAAAATGTGCAGTTTTTTATGTTTCATACGAAATTTTTATTATTTCTTCGTAAGTTGTTAATCCATTTAAAACAAGTGCAACAGCACTGGCAAATAAAGTTTTCATACCATTTTTAACTGCTATTTCTTTTATTGTCTCTGTAGAAGCATGGGCAATTATTTCTTTTCTAATTAATGGCGTCATTTCCATTATTTCGTAAACACCAATTCTGTCGTAATAGCCTGTGTTGTTGCATAATGGGCATCCAACAGCACTATAAATGTCTACTTGCTTGCTTTGCTCTATGCCCATAACAAGTTTTTCTTGCTGTGTTGCAGTTCTTTGCTTTTTGCAAGTTGTGCACAGCCGCCGCACAAGCCTTTGTGCTATTATTCCCACTAAAGAATCTGCTAAAAGATAAGGTTTAACGCCCATTTCCATTAGTCTGGTAATAGTTGCGGCCGAAGAATTTGTGTGAAGTGTGCTTACTACTAAGTGGCCTGTAATACTGGCTTGTACCGCAATGGAAGCAGTTTCTTTATCGCGTATTTCACCTACCATAATTATGTCTGGGTCTTGCCTTAGTATGCTGCGCAACGAATTTGCAAATGTTAGCTCGGCCTTATTATTTACCTGCACTTGGTTTACACCTGTTATATTTGCCTCTATCGGGTCTTCTATGGTAATAATATTGCTTTGCTCTTTATTTAACTGCGTTATTGCGGCATAAAGCGTTGTGCTTTTACCACTTCCTGTTGGGCCTGTCACAAGTATCATACCGCTGGGCTTGCGCAATATATGCTCAAAAAGTTCCATCTCGTATTGCTGCATGCCAAGTTGAGATTTATCTCTTAACACGCCTGTAGACGATGATATACGCATTACTATTTTTTCTCCATATGCTGTTGGAATAATTGCAACACGCACATCATAGTCTGCCCTGTCTATATTTAAACTAAACCTGCCGTCTTGCGGCTTTCTTTTTTCAGATATATCCATTTTACCCATTATTTTTACGCGCGTTGTAAGTGCGGGTAATAAATTTATATCGTAAAGCATCTTTTCGCTTAAAACACCATCTACCCTATATCGTATTCGCACTTGTTTTTCAAGTGCATCAAAGTGTATATCGCTTGCGCGTTTGCGCACAGCTTGCTCTATTATAGAGCGCACCAGTTGAACTATGGGTGCATTTTCAAGCTCTGCATTTTCTTCATTTTGTTCGCTTTGCATTTGCTGTAATTGTTCTTGCCGCTCTTTAACATACTGCTCTGCCGCCGACATTGCCTCACCTGTGCCAAAGTGCTTATCAAGCACTGCATTAATTTCGCCTACAGTTGCTATTCGTGGTTCTACAATTTTGTTTGTAATTATAGCAATGTCGTCTTGCGCTGTCATATCAAGCGGGTTAGACATTGCAAGTATTAATACATTTGGGTTGTCTTTGCTATATTCAATTGGCAGTACATTGTGCTTGCGCAGTATTGTACCGCTAACAAGTTTCATTATATCGGGATGTATACGTATGCCTCGCAAATTTATTCTTGGTATGTTTAGCTGCAATTCAAGCACACTTGCAATATCGTCATCAGTAACCATGCCTAATTCAATTAAGCAATCCCCCAGCCACTTGTGCATTTTTTTTTGTAAATCCAACGCTTGCTTTAACTGATTTTGCGAAATAACACCCTTGTGAATTAGCAAATCACCCAGCCTGTATTTTTTTATTAAATCATCTTGCATATTAACGCCCTTTATGTTTGTATTTTGTAAATAATGATAAATCACTATATTTTTTAATATTGCATTTATTTTACATAATATTTATGTGCGAATATATTTACTTTTATACAAAATTGTTATATTATTAGAATATACTATTTAATTTAACAAACATTTTAATAATAGGAGATTTAATTGTGAATAAAAAAGTTGATCAGAAAAGATTTTTTTCATTAGCAACTAGAATTATGTTTTTACTTGCCATTGTAGTAATAGTTGTTACAGGTGTTTTGCTTGTAACTAATTATTTTCAAACACAAGATTTAATGTTTGAAATATATGAAGGGCAAGCAGAAAACGGCACTGATTTATTAGCAGAAGCTCTTATTGGTATAGACAACTTAACAGAGCAGGACTTAACCGGAGTTTTAGATGCTTTAAAAGACTCTCTTGACATGGAGTTTACCATATTTAACAATGATGTGAGAGTATATACAACAATAGAAATTGATGGTGAACGCGTAGTCGGTACTTCGCTAGATTCTTCAATTGCCAGTATTGTGTTAGGCGAGGGCAAAGTTTACAACGGCAGAACTTCAATATTGGGTGAAGACCATATTGCATCTTATATTCCTTTTAAAAATTCTTCAGGCGAAATAATTGGTGTGCTTTTCGCAGGTGTATCTGTAGGCGAAATTCTTCCAACTTTTATTGCTAACGGACTTATAATTTTTGCTATTACTATTGTAGTTTTAATAATTGCTTTACTGTTCAGCAATATTTATGTTAAAAAGCACATTACAAATCGTTTAAAAAATGTTGTTAAAGCTGCACAAAGCACTGCAAATGGAGATTTGCATTTTAGCCTTGTAAAAACAAGTAACGATGAAATTGGCCAGCTTGCCGATTCGTTTTTGGAAATGCAAGATAACCTTACACAAATTAATAAAGACATGATTGGTATGCTTGGAAGCATGGCAAACGGAAATTGGAGCGTACGCGTTAAAAACCCATCCATTTACAAGCAAGATTGGCAAGAACTTTGTGTATCTATAGATGAAATGGTATCATCTGTAAGCAATGTTTTAAATCAAGTAGCCGTTTCTTCTAATCAAATATCGGCCGGTTCCGATCAAGTATCTCAGGGAGCACAAAGGCTTGCAAACGGCGCTATGGAACAAAGTTCGGGCATAGAAAAACTTTCAGCTTCAATTACAGATATATCCGGTAATGTTAAGTTAAACTTTGAAAACGCACAAAAAGCAACAAAACTGGCAACACAGTCTGAGGAAGTAACAGAAATTACACTAAGCGATATGGCGCTAATGAAACAGGCAATGCAAGACATTTCAGGCACATCTCAAAATATTGCAAACATAATTAAAGTTATAGATGATATTGCTTTCCAAACTAATATTCTTGCACTTAACGCGGCTGTTGAGGCGGCACGTGCAGGTAGTGCAGGTAGTGGGTTTGCCGTTGTTGCCGATGAAGTTAGAAACCTAGCCCAAAGAAGTGCTGAGGCTGCACAAAACACAACTCAGTTAATAGAACAAAGTGTTAACATTGTAAACAGCGGTGTTGATATTGCAAATAAAACAAGTGATTCTTTTGAAGACTTAGCACAAAAAGTTAATAGTATGATTAGCGTAATAAACGATATTTCGACATCTTGCAAACAACAAAGCGAAAGTATTGAGCTAACTACAGGCGATATTGAGCAAATTTCTTCTATAGTTCATACAAATTCAGCTACCAGCGAAGAAAGTGCAGCGGCAAGTGAGCAGCTTTCTTCTCAGGCAAGCTTATTACAAACACTTATGGGCGATTTTAAGTTTTAAAAATATTAATAAATAAAAAAACACACAGGCTTTTTAGCCTGTGTGTTTTTTTTATTACCTTAAACTATTCTTCGTGTATTTCCCATCTATTTTTACCTGCGTTTTTAGCTTTATATAGTGCTTTATCGGCTTTAGCACTTAAAACCTCATACGTATTTCCCTGCTCTGGTACCATTACAACGCCTGCGCTTAGGCCTACATTATCAAGAGATGCCCCCTCGATAGAAATATTTTTTACTTTATCAAAAATTCTTTCAAGAGCATTGTTTGCATTCTCTTTACTATTTACATTACAAAGCATTACAGCAAATTCATCGCCGCCAAGTCGCCCAATAATATCTCCTGCCCTTAAACTGCTTTTTACAGCACTTACAAGCTCTTGCAAATAAACATCACCCGTTTGGTGTCCATACGTATCATTAATTGCTTTAAAGTTATCAACGTCTAAAATAAGCATAGCATGTACTAAATTAAATTGTTTTGCCTTATTTATTTCATCTGTTATTTTTTCGGTAATTGTAGCTCTGGAGTAAGTTCTTGTCAACGTGTCTGTCTCAATACTTGTTTGTAAACTATTCGTAAGTAGTTTGCTGTTTTCAAGTGCTTTTATTAAATCTTTTTGTATGTTTTTTGTAATAAAATTCATGCTTGTAAAGTAAACAATAAATATAAATACAAGCACATATGTAAACACCACTGTAGCATCTTGAATAGATTTAATCATACCAACTGTAACTTCGTTTTGCACTATACTTACTATAACCCACGGTGTATTTGGCACGCTAACCATTACAGCCGACCGCTCTTCACCACTTACTTCATACTTTAATAAACTTGTGCCGCCTTTTTGCATATCTTGCTCTAAAGATTGTGCCGTATGCCCGTTTTTAATGTCCAACGAGCCTATAAATGTATACATATCTCCACCTTTAAAAAGGTTATCGCTATTTCCGCTTAAAATAAGTGGTTGGCCGTCTACCTCGCATAAATGAAAAAATGCTTCTCCACCAAAATTCTTTATGTCAAGTAGCTCAGAAAATTCATTAAGATTATACTTGCCATACAAATTACCAATTTTTATATTGTTTTCATAAATTGTAGTAGCTGTTAAAAAAAACTCTTCATTTGTAATATCATCTGTCATAGGAGGCAATATAATAACTTCTCCGTCATTTGTGCTTAAGTCAACGTCTTGTACATTTATATTAAGTTCATTGCCCCGGCAGTCAATAATTGCATCACCATTATAGTGTAGGTAAATTTCATCAAAATTTGTAGACCCATCAATCATTTTTAGCTCTTGTAATATTTCATCTTTTTCATAAGAATCCGAGGTAGTTAATTCTTTTATTGCAACAAGTAGTATGGAGGAGTCTTCCATAACGCTTGAAACTTTATCGGACATATTTGTAGCAATTTCAACAAGAAAAGCATCGTTAATATCTTGTACTACCTTCCTGTTAAATGTTGCAAACAAAACAATTGCAATTGCTACTAAAAGTGTTACAACAGCTCCACCAATAAAAACAAGCCGGCTTTTATTTTTTGCTCCCTTGCTCTCTCTCAACACTTTTCTTATCTCTTCATCTTGTGTGTTTTTATCGTCCTGTGTTTCAATTGGGTTGTCCCTAGACACTATATCCAGCTCTTCTATTGACATTGGTTTAGAGAAAAAGTAGCCTTGAGAAAACCTTACACCGTTTTTAACTACATTTTTTTGAGTTGTGGCCGTTTCCACATATTCGGCAATAAGCTGCACATCTAATTTAGTGCTTAAAAGCTGTATACTCTGTAATATTTGCTCATATCTTGAGTCTGTACCCAGCAACGTTATCAGTGTACCGTCTATTTTTATAAAATCTATATGTAAATTACCTATTTCTATAAAATTAGAGTACCCCGAGCCAAAATCGTCTATTGCAATTTTTACACCATAACTGCGAACTTTATGTATAAATTCCTTTAAAACATCATAGTTTTCAAATTTCTCAGTTTCAACAATTTCAAAAATAAAATGATTCGTGCTTTCCATTGCATCTAATTTTTCAAATAATTTACTGCAAAATTCTTGTGATTCTACATCAATTGCAGAAATATTTATACTAATTATCTCTTTTCTGTTTTCAAATATTGTTAATATTTTTAATACCATGCTAATGCTTAATTGCGCATATAAATTATATTTTTTAGAAATTTCTATAAAATCTTTTGGCAATAATATCGAACCATCTTTATCTTGCATTCGCATTAATGCTTCATAGCAATAAAATCGATTTTTTCGATTATCATATATTCCCTGAAAATATGGTATAACATTGTTATGTTTAATTGCATAATTAATTGCAGCAACAGTTTTAAATTCTTGTTTCAAGGTATTTGCGTCTTCATCATCGTTATAAACGCTAAAACTTACACTTTCTTCTCCCAAGCTGTTTGTTATTGCTTCGTCGTAAAGCTGTGTTATGTATGCGCCTGAAAGGGTTACTACAATGTTTATATCATAATTTTCGTTTTCATTTTCGCTTTGCATAAATTCACTTAACTCTTTATAAATTTCTTGAGTTGTATCAACAAAAAGCGCTTCTTTAACGCTATTGTCGCCCGTAAAGAAAAACGTAGAAAATTCGTATTTATATAATTTATTATCCATACTTAATTTATGCTTTTCTGCAATGCTTTTAGTTAAATTAAGCACTTTTTTTGTTATAATTTTTAACTGTTCAATATTACTTTTATTTTGTTTGCTTTTATTTACAGCAACATTAATAAGACATAGCTTTTTGCATCTATTTTTTGTTTGATTTTCAAAATATTTTACCATATTTGGCAAATGCAAATAATCATCGGCAAGCATTTTGCTTTTTATTTCTGTGTCGCTTTTTATTATTTCACCCACCAAATGGGTTTTGTCGCTTTTTTCGGAACTATTTAAAGTGTTTTCTTCATTTAATTGTTTAATAATAGTATCAGAAACCTCTTGTAGGTTTGCAACATTGTTAAAAGTCTCATAATCAAGTTTAATATAGCTTTGCTTGTCTGCAATTGTAAAAAAGCTACAAGAACCTTCGAAAAAATTGCTGTGAGAATTTCTTTGGCCTATTTCTCCATGTAAAAAAGCACCACAAATATTTGCCTTAGTAAAATTATTCATTTCCCACTTAGACAAGTTATTTAATATGTTTTTCCGCATTATACAAGAATAACAATATACATCTTCCACAGGTATATTTTGTACATCATGGTAAACATTTTGCCATTCTTCAGCACTTTTAAGCGGGCTTAAATATCCAATTCTAAATTTCTGTCCATTTTCTGCATTACTGTTAAAAAGCTTTAGTTTGCCAGATGTTTTTGAACTTCGCACAAATCTGCTTGCACCATCATTATCATCTAAAACTATTGGATATGATAATAGGTTACTTGTGTACTCATCTGCTATATCTTTACTTGTAGCAATATCGTTATTTATATTTAGTTTTTCGTAATACCATTGTGATGCCGGCTTATTTTCTATTTCAACAATATATTCATTTTGTGCATTTGTTATTTCGTAAGTTTTTCCTATGGGTTCGTGTCCTATTACAGTATTTGCATACGTTAACACTCTATCTGTGCACACGTATGTTACAATAACCCCGCTTTCAAGCATTTTTTCATCGTTAAAAATAAAATTTGTTGTTTTATTGTTTTTGTCAATATTTGCAACATTACCGCCCACAAATGTTACATTAGGATATTTTTGTGCAAGCATTTTAACAACATCGCCAATATGCAAATAAAACGAAGAAAAAAATAAAAATGCAATTGCCTTTTTATCTTCATCTTCAAATAAACTAAGTTCTTTTACAACCTCGCTTGACTCTTTTTCGTTTAACTCTATCATCTTTGTTTTAATTTGCGAGTTCTCAAGCTGTGTAAATGTAATAAGTATTTCATCTTCAAAAATTTTTCCGTTATACACAATTCCGCTAACGCTTTGCCCCGAAATTACTGCTTTTGGCAACATGTTTTTAATATTTTTTGCAATTTCATTACACAAATTTGTGTTATTACAAGAAGCATTAATTCTTACAAAGCACTCGCTATTGTTTTGTATATTACTATCATTTATACTGCTTTTTAATTGCTCTAGCGTTTTGTATAGTATGTTTAAAGAAGTCATAAATCGAGCACCTCATAATTTCCATAAAAAATGTATATATAATCAAATAATATCACATTCACTTTTCAAAATCAATTAAAGTAATGGCATAAAAATATTTACATATTTTATTTTATAATTTTTAACATATTTGTTACATATATATTTAATAAATTGTTGATTTTTAGCTCGTTATATTGTATTATTTTATTATTAATTTATTTTTGGAGGAATATACTATGCAAAAAGGTAAACTTGGCATTTTTTTATGGGTATACCCTATGCTCGGTTTGTGGAGCATACTTGTTGGCAATTTAACTATTACGGCCTTAATTACAGGCTTTGCAATTGCGGTAGAAAAAAATGAATGGTGTACAAAACAGGTACTACATGTTTTAATTTTCCAAATTTATTGGAGCTTAATTGATGCAATAATGATACCACTTACAACTATACCATTTATAGGTACTGTTTTCTCTGCAATAGACTTTATTATTTGGCTAGTATTGCTTATTCTTGTTATATTTTTGGGTATGGGCAAAATTGGCAAAGGCCAAGATATGGGATTGCCGGGCAAAGGTTTTGTTGAAAAAGCTTTTGGAATTGTTCAACAATACGCAAATCCACAACAGCATTATCAACAATACCAACAACCAAATTATCAACAACAATATCAACAACAGCCTCAACAACCTTATCAACAACCACAACAGCCGTACCAACAACCTCAGCAACCTCAACAACCTTATCAAAATCCGTCGGCTTCAAACAATCAACCCGACAATAAATAACTTGTATAAAACTATACTTATTAAAGAGCAGAAAATTCTGCTCTTTTTTTTATTTTTTTATGGTATTTTTTTTAATGAGTGATATAATATATTAATGTATTAAAAATGCAATTAAATATATTAAGTTAACAGGAGTTATTTTATGCACAGTATCAGCATTAAACATTTGCTAAATAATCTAAATTCGAACGAAGAAACAGGCATAAGCGAAAGCTATGCAAAACAATTGCTTGAAAAAGACGGTAAAAACGCACTTATAGAGAAAAAACCACCGGGAATTATTGTAAAATTCTTTTCTCAATTTAAAGATTTTATGATAATAATACTAATTATTGCTGCAATAATTTCTTATATTGTAAGTGGCCATGCAGTAGACAGTATAGTTATTTTATCGGTAGTTGTTTTAAACGCCGTTATGGGCGTAGTGCAAGAGAGTAAAGCCGAGAAGTCTTTAGCTGCACTTAAAAAAATGAGTGCGCCAAACGCAAAAGTGCTACGAGACGGAAAAATAAACATTATACCAAGCGAAAACGTTGTTGTTGGCGATATTATTAACATTGATGCAGGCGATTTAATACCTGCAGATGCCAGAATAATAGATTGCGGTAACTTAAAAGTTGTAGAGAGTGCGCTTACAGGCGAAAGTTTACCTGTAGAAAAGCACAGCAATATAATAGAAACCGAAAACATTCCCCTAGGCGATAGAAAAAACATGATTTATTCGGGCACAGTTGCAACGTATGGTAGGGCTACAGCTGTTGTTACAGCTACGGGTATGAACACCGAAAATGGCAAAATTGCAGGGGCATTATCTGCCGAAAAAGAGGAAATGACACCACTGCAAAAACGCCTTGCACAAATTGGCACATACCTTGGATTTATGGCAATAGCTATATGTGCGGCAATTTTTGGCCTTGGCATGTTAAATAACACACCATTTACCGAAATATTTTTAACTGCGGTAACACTTGCCGTTGCGGCAGTGCCCGAGGGTTTACCTGCTATTGTAACAATAGTTCTTGCAATGGGTGTACAGCGATTAGTTAAGCGCAACGCTATAATACGCAAATTACCTGCAGTTGAAACACTTGGAAGTGCATCTGTTGTATGTAGCGATAAAACCGGCACACTTACACTTAACCAAATGACAGTTACAGACATATATACAAATGGCAAGCAATTTGCCCTTACGCACGATAAAGACCTTGCCAAAAAAGTTCTTGACTATGCAGTACTTTGTACCGATGCAACTGTACAACCGGGTGAAGACGGCACTTTAAAGCATATAGGAGACCCAACAGAAACAGGTATGGTTGCGGCATTGTACGAGCTTGGTTTTAATAAAGATGATCTTGAGAAAAAAAATGAGCGCATTGCCGAAATACCGTTTGACTCTGACAGAAAATTAATGACAACAGTGCATAAAAGCGGCGATAGTATATTTAGCGTTACAAAAGGCGCACCTGATGCACTTATTGCACTTTGTGATAACGCTGATACACAAAGCATAATGGAAGCTAATAAAAAAATGGCCGATAGTGCACTACGTGTGCTTGCAGTAGCAGTAAGACAGCTTAGCGAAATGCCTAAAGTTGTTACTAGCGAAAACCTTGAGTGTAATTTAACATTTGTTGGCCTTATTGGTATGATAGACCCACCTAGACAAGAGGCGGCACACGCTGTTGAAGTTTGTAAGCAAGCGGGAATTGTACCTGTTATGATAACAGGTGACCACAGTGATACAGCAAGTGCCATTGCAAAAAAAATTGGTATTTTACACGAAAGCTCACATAAAGTAATTACAGGCACACAGCTAGACGAATTAAGTGATGAACAGTTATGTGCAAATATTCAAAATTACAGGGTATATGCCAGGGTGTCGCCATCTCATAAAATACGCATAGTTAAAGCTTGGAAAAGCCAAAACCAAGTGGTTGCAATGACAGGCGACGGTGTAAACGATGCACCTGCACTTAAGGCTGCCGATATAGGTTGTGCTATGGGTATAACAGGCACAGAAGTTAGCAAAAGCGCCGCAGATATGATTTTAACAGACGATAATTTTGCCACAATACCTGCCGCAATAGAAGAGGGCAGAACTATATATCAAAACATTAAAAAGTGTATATCTTTTTTACTAAGCAGCAACCTTGGCGAAGTACTAACAATATTTATAGCAATGCTCGCAGGTATAGGAACACCGCTTTTGCCAACACAAATTTTATGGGTAAATTTAATAACCGATAGTTTACCGGCCCTTGCCCTTGGTGTAGAGCCTGTTGAAAAAGATATAATGAAAAGAAAGCCAATGCCCGCAACGCAAGGATTTTTTACTAAGCCTTTTATTATAAAAATACTGTTTATGGGTGTAATGATATCTGGTTTAACACTTTTAGCTTATATAATGGGGCTTTATTTACTACCGCAAACAGGCACAGGCATTGCACAAACAATGGCATTTTTAACACTAGCTTTAGGTCAATTATTTCATGCATTTAACCTAAAAAGCGACTATAGCCTATTTAAAACAGGTATAAAAAACAACAAATATTTAATAATGGCACTTGGCGGTGGCATATTACTGCAAGTTATTATGTATACAGTACCATTTTTAGCCGAAGTATTTAAAATAACAATGCTACCTGCACTTAATTTAGTTGTTGTAATTATATTAGCTGTTGCACCGCTGTTAGTAATGGAAATTGCAAAACCTATATTTAATAAGCTATTTAAAAATTAAATTATAATAAAAAAACAGGAATTGCCGAAACACAATCGGTAATTCCTGTTTTTACTTATTGCTTATTTTATAAACAATTTATATTTGCTTTTTTATTCTGTCTAGTGCATTTTTTTCAAGCCTACTTACCTGTGCTTGGCTTATACCTATTTCGTTTGCTACTTCTACTTGTGTTTTACCTGCAAAATACCTTAGTGCCATTATCTTTTTTTCTCTTTCGCTTAGTTTCCTTACTGTTTCTCTAAGTTGCATGCCAGATATCCAATTTTCTTCGCCTCCTGTTTCCCCAACTTGATCCATTAAACACAGGCTATCTGTACCTGTGTCGTTGTACACAGGGTCATAAAGCGAAATAGGCTCCGATACAGATTCCATTGCTATTGTAACACTATTTTCAGGTATATTTATGCTGTTTGATATCTCGGATATTGTAGGTTCTCTTCCTAGGCTTTTTTGCAGTTGTTCTCTAGCTTGCATTGCCTTGTAGGCAATATCTCTTACAGAGCGGCTAACCCTAACCGAGTTGTTATCTCGCAAAAAGCGCCTTATTTCTCCTACAATCATTGGCTGTCCATATGTGCTAAACCTAAGGCCTAAATCAAGGTTAAAGTTGTCTATAGCCTTCATAAGGCCTATACACCCAACTTGAAACAAGTCGTCCATGTTTTCGCCTCTAGATGCAAATTTTTGCACCACACTTAACACTAATCTTAAATTACCGTATATCATATCGTGCCTTGCTTTTGCGTTGCCCGCTTGCGCCATTTTAATAAGCTGTATTTTTTCGCTCTCTTTTAACACGGGCAATTTTGCGGTATTTACTCCGCATATTTCTACTTTTTGGTGAAAAGATGCCATTTGTACCCTCTCCCTTTAAAGAGAGTATGTGGCTTTTTCTGCTATAAATGCATAAAAAAAACATTGCCAAAAATTACATTGGCAATGTTTTCTTTTTTTATTTACTAATTATTTATACTGTTTTGTGCTGCAATTACAGTGTTTTGCATTAACATAGCCCTTGTCATTAAACCAACACCGCCGGGTACTGGTGTAATGTAACCAGCCTTTACACTAACATTTTCAAAGTCAACGTCTCCGCAAAGTTTACCGTTTTCATCTCTGTTAATTCCAACGTCAATTACTGTCGCTCCCTGTTTTACCATGTCGGCTGTAACAAATTTTGCTTTACCTATTGCGGCTACAAGTATATCGGCATTTGCACAAACTTCATTTAAATTTTTTGTTTTACTGTGGCAAATTGTTACTGTTGCATTTTGTGCGCACAATAAAAGCGAAACAGGTTTTCCTACAATATTACTTCTTCCAATAACAACAGCATTTTTACCTTGAATATCTATACCCGTACTTTTTAGCATCTCTATACAACCTGCAGGCGTACATGGCAAAAAACACTCCTCGCCTATTACCATTTTACCAACATTAATAGGTGTAAAACCGTCTACATCTTTATTTGGGTCTATTGCATTTATTACCGCCTTTTCATCTATGTGCTTTGGCAGTGGCAATTGCACTAGTAACCCATGTACATTATTATCATTATTGCACTCGTTAACTTTTTTAAGTAATTCTTGCTGCGTGGTGCTCTCTGGCATTTCTATTACGCTCGAGCTTATACCGCACTGTTCACAATCTTTTGCTTTGCCTGCAACATAAGTTTTACTTGCAGGGTTTTCTCCAACAATAATTACGCTTAATTTAGGTGTTACACCATTTTTTTTAAGTTCATTTACCTGTAACAAAACTTTGTCTTTAACTTGTTGAGCCAGTATTTTACCACTTATTAAGTTTGCCATATTTAATCTCCGTTCTTCCGCAATATAGCGGTAACATAAGTATTTAAATACCCCTTTCAAAAATTAGGGCAACGGTTAACGCACTAAAATGTATAATTATTTTTACTTTTCTTCGTCTACGTGCCAAATTCCCACAGGCAAACTTGTCCATTTATAAACATTTAAAATCTCTTCGTTTGTTGGCATCTTGTCGCTTGCTTTCCATGTTAGGTTAACAGCGGGCGATTTGTTTTGCTTTGGATAAACTTTAAAATCGTAGCTTACATAAAGTGGTTTTCCTTTAAACTTTTTACGCATTGTAACCCATATTGCCATCGCAACCAAACAAGATACAATTGCTATTGCCTGGCTTATTCTTATTCCAAAAACAGTGTTTAAGCTGTCGGTTCTAAGCCCCTCAACAATAGCTCGCTCTGCGCCGTACCATATTATATAAAGCAGTGTAATTTCTCCGTTAAATTTACGCTTTTTAATATATAAAAACAGTAGTACAAAACCAAGCGCACACCATAAAGATTCGTATAAAAACGTTGGGTGAACAGGCATATTAGGGTCTACTGTAACACCTACATCTGCAAGTGTTTGCTGCGTATATTCAAGATACCTTGTTGTGTTTTCGCTAATCATACCCCAAGGCAAATTGGTATTTGTACCAAATGCTTCTTGGTTAATAAAGTTTCCCCATCTACCCACACTTTGGCCTATTAAAAAGCCCATCGAGGCAATGTCTAGTGCCGGTAAAAGCGGAACTTTGCGCCATTTACACATAAATATTGCTGTTATAAACGCCGCAATAACAGCGCCGTAAATTGCAAGCCCGCCATCTCTCATATCAATCATTTGCCAAATGCTCTCAAATTCAAATGGCGCAAATATAACGTAAAATGCCCTTGCACCTACTATACCTGCAATTGCACATACAAATATTACATCTATTAATTTATCGTCGTCTATACCAAAATTGCGGCTTTGCCAAGTTGCAAATATAAAACCAAGCATTAAACCAACGGCAATTAATATTCCGTACCAATATACATCTATGCCAAAAACACTAAAAGCAATTCTGTTTACTTCAAGTTCTATTCCCAGTCCCGGAAACTGCACATTACTTATCATTATACTTCCCCTAAAATAATTTATTTTTTACAAATTTTAACAGTAACACTGTTTTGCTCATGTAATAAATTTTGCAAAGCATCGTTAATATCTTTAACTGTTAAACTTGCTAAAATTTCAAAAGCATCTGCTCTTGTATAGCCTCTATAGTAAATGTTTGCAAGACCTGTTGCTATATCGTCCACATTTTCAAGGTCGCAAACCATTTCTCCATACATTAAGTTTTTACACAGGGTAAAAAGCTCTTTATCTACACCTTGTTTTCTCATGCGGTCTATCTCATCTATAAGCAAATTCTTAACCTTGTCAGGTTCATTGCTCTCGCCCGAAAATAAAAAGCAAAGTGCGCCATCTACACATAAATAGTCTCCCGAAAAACCAGGCGAAACTAAATTTTCATCATATAATTTACGATAAAGCGGTGTCATATTTCCGCATATTACTTCTGTAATCATATCGCAAATAAGCTCACACTTTAAAACCTCTTGGCTGTTTTTTGGTGGTGGTGTCTCTTTAAATGCAATACACATTTGTGTTTTGCTTACCGCCATGTTCATAACAAGCTCTTTTTGCACAATTTCTAATGGCTCGCTAACTTCTACTTCGCTTACAGTTATGTTTTTAGGCTTAATATTCGCCCTTTCACAAGCATTTTTAACTTGATCGATAGTTACGTTGCCCGCAATGGCAAGCACCATGTTTTCAGGGTTATAAAAAGCATCTGTACACATATAAAGCATTTCAGGTGTAATTTCGGCAATGCTTTGTGTTGTACCTGCAATGTCATCTTTTATAAAGTGGTTTTTATACATACAACGTAGTGCACCTACTAAAAGTTGCCAATGCACCGCGTCGTCGTACATTTTAATCTCTTGGCCTATAATTCCCTGTTCTTTTTTCACTGTTTTATCGGTAAAGTACGGGCTTGAAACAAAAGACAACAATATATCTAAATTTTCATCAATTTTACTACTTGCTGTAAAAATATAGCATGTCTTATCAAAGCTTGTGTATGCATTTGCCGATGCACCTGTTTTTGCATATAATTCAAATGCATCGCCTTGTTCGCTCTCAAACATTTTGTGCTCTAAAAAATGTGCTATGCCTGCCGGTAGCTGTGTTTGCTTTCCATTTATATTAAATAAACGGTTTACACTGCCAAATTTTGTGCCAAAAATTGCATGGGAAGTAGCATAATCAGCCTTAGTATGAACATAAACCGTAAGGCCATTTTCAAGCACTGCACTTTCAAATTGTACAGCTTTTGCCGCAGGTAATGTTTGCTTACTCATTTTCTTCCCCCTTTGTAATTAAATAAGACGTAGACAGCGAAAATTCGCTTAAAATATCTGTAACTTGCTGTGCTGTAACTTGCATTATTTTTTGTATCATTTCCTCAGGTGTCATGTTTTCTTGCCTTAGTATTTGAGAGAAATACCATCCCTCAACGCCATCTAGCAAATCTTCCATACTTTTTAACCTATCGCACACATATCGCTTAGTATCATCAAGCTCTTTTTGTGTAACAGGGCCTTTGCATAAACTTTCAAACTCTTCAATTATTGCACTTTTTGCATCTTTTGCCTTATCATGGTCTATACCGCTATCAATAAAAAGCGTGCCGTTTCTGGCATCGGCATATGCTGCACAATAATAACAAAGGCTTCGTTTTTCTCGCACATTTACAAATAGCCTACTTGTTGCTGTTCCACCTAAAAGTGCACATGCAATACGAAGCACTATTGCATCGTATCCACTTATACTTTTTTGCATTGTATATATTAAGCACAATTTACCTTGCACTGTATTTACCGGCTCTTCATAGTTTTGTGTTTCACATTTTTGCATTGCATTTGCAGGCGCTACTTCTTTAACGTTTCTGTCTATTTTTTCAAGCGCTTTAATAACACTGTTTTCAACATCATTTGCATTGGCGCCCAGTACAATAACTTCAATATTTGCACTTTTTATAACATCAATCCAAGCTTGTGTAACTATTTGCGGTGTTAAAGAGTCCACTTCTTCCAAATATCCGTTGCGCTCTATGCCCTCTGGTGCATTACCGTAAAATTTTCTCCTTGCTTGCCTTACGCAGTATGCACGTTTATCGTTTATTTCACTTTGTAAAAGTTCTTTTAGTTGTTCTTTTTCAATCGCAACATTATTTTCATCAAACTGTCCATTTACAAAATGCGGGTTAAATGCAACATTTAATGCAGTTTGCGCATACTGCTCGCTAAGCTTTTCATTTTCTAAGGCATAAATATCTTTTATGCCCGATACCGCAATGCTTAAAATTTTATTAGCACCAAATGTAGATATATCTACAGAAAGCGATGCACCATAAAGTTTCGCAAGCTCTTTTGATAATTGTGTAAAATCCGGGCATAGTGCGTGACCGCGTTCCATTAAAAATGGTAACAGTGCCTGAGCCGTTGCAGTTTGCCTCTCGGACGGCCATATTAAATGTAATGCTACTCGGCACCTTTTAAATTTATCTGCTTTAAAATTAGTTAAGTGCACGCCGCTTGCCAGTTTTTTACGTTCCATTGTTTTCTCCTTTAGCAATATACTTTTATTGTAATTTGCTATATATACTTTTTTTAATATTAATAGTAACCTAAATATTCTTCAAGTGTTAGCTCATTTTCTGTCATTTTTATTGCATCTTCAACACCTACATAACGCAAATGCCAAGGCTCATAACTAATGCCTGTAATATGTGTTTTGTCTTCAGGGTATCTAATAACAAAACCATATTGCGCACAGTTTTCGTGTAGCCACTGTATTTCACTCGTTTCATCAAGTTCGGGTATTAACGATGCCGTCGGTGTTGATAGAGGTACAACGTCTATTGCAAGTCCTGTTTCGTGTTCAGATGTGCCGGCCTCGTTTCTCAATTTTTTTGTAGCCTCAAACGCCTCCTGCTCTGTCATACCACTTGCAAGGTAGTCTTGATACATTATCTCGAACAAATATTCTTGCTCTTCATAGCTTCTGTATCCGCTTCTAAAGTACAACGGTTGGCCTGCCGCCTCTGCCGCATCAAAAAGTTGTTCAAGCGGTTCTAAAACACGCTCGTCACACTGTTGTGCCGATGTTGGCCCTGTTACGTATGTTACGCTTTCGCTATAGTCTCTCGGTAATTTGCTATCTTCACTTACAAATATAAGTGACCATAAATCAGCATCGCTCGGTCCAATTCTAAGTTGCACTGTTTGTTCGGGTTTTGCCCCTGCTGTAAGCTTTGTAAGGTTTGTTGTACTTGAAACAGGCATTTGTTGTTGCTGAGTAAGTTGAATAAATGTTATTAATACTGCGCTTACAACAATTGCAACACCTGCAACAATATAAACTGTATTACGTGCTGTTTTAAATTTACGTTTTGTAAAAAACGATAAAATGTTATCTGTTATATTTGCAAATATATTCTTAAACGATGATTGACCCGGCCTCGGTTTTACTATGATAGGCGTACCATCTTTTAAAACTTGAGCATTTTGCAATATCTGCTTTGTTCTTTCTTTTTCTTGAGCTTTTATTTGCGCGTTTTGCCTAGATTTTGTAATAGAAGTGTTTATTGCATTTGATATACTTTTAAACGTTGTAGCCGTAAAACTTACAATAGCTTTACACACTGTTGCTATTGCACCTGCTGTAGCAACGCCAGCAATTTTTATACCTTTTAGAAGTGTAATACTTGCTATTGCTATGCCTTTGCCTGTGGCTATGGCGGCTATTTTTACCCACTTGGCAGTAAATACGCTTGCCTTTGCTATGGCTTTACCTGTGGCTATGGCAGCTTTTTTTACCCACTTGGCAGTAAATACGCTCGCCTTTGCTATGGCTTTACCTGTGGCTATGGCGGCTTTTTTTGTTACCCTCCACGTTGCTATTGCAGCTTTTTTTATAC